>JBAZAY010000020.1:0-44199 GCA_041671725.1 Gallionella sp.
CTGAGTAGTCCATAGTCTTTATGTCAACAGTATCCTTCGCAGGAACATAGCAGAACGGCTGTCCTTTGAATGCGTAATCCAATGTCTTTAGGTCTGTCGGTTGTAGTTGTGCCATTCTAAGCCTGTGTTATCGTCATATCGTCTACGTTAATAAAGTCGGTAGTGCTTGCCGACCCGACAGGAATCCAGCATTGGGCTTCTATCTCTACCGTGCCTGCCTCTGTCGGAGTAAAGGTTATCGTCAGTTCTTCCCAGTTCGTATCGTCAGCCTTTGTCGCAGTCTTATCGGTTGTAATCCCACTCAGTTGTCCTGCACGGCATAACAGCCTGCCTACGACATATGTAGCGTGGGATTTTTTCATCCACACCTTGACTGTAACCAGATTGCCTGAACTGCAACATACTCTGGCTATAACCAGATTCAACGGGTAAAAACTCGACCGAAGCACGTTCGTAGGGGCTATCTTCCAAGATATACCTGATGCCGTATGCCGAACAGTAGCGTCGCTCGCTATATATCCATAATCGGTATAGACATAGTGCGTGCCGTAATAGCCATCGTTCTCTGAATATAACCTTGAATCTAAGGCTACTGCCAAGCCTGCTACCTTCGTGGCTTCGTTTATGGTAAAATTCCTAATATAGTTTACATAGCTACCAGCCGATATTCCGCCTGAGACGTTTGCTGTCGTAGAACCGCCTTTGACGTAATTATTGTTGCTCTGGGCATAACCCAGATTAAGTCCGAATCCGTTATTGTTATTTGCCGTTATGCTATTGGCGATGTTCCCTTGACAGGAATTGGTCGTATACCCGTCCCCATTGTTATAGCTTATCTTTGTAAAGGTGCCGAACCTGTTACCATAGCAGGCGTTCATAGCGAAACCAGACCCAGCATTATAGCTTATGTCAGAAATTGTCCCAACCCAGTTATTATAACCCGTCAAACCAATCCCGCCCGACGTGTTATTGTTTACACTATTTATAGTGGTTATATACACCCCATAAGAAGTGCCAGTCATAGTAAGCCCCACAGCACCGCTGTTCCATCCATTACTCCAAAGATTACCTATGGTAGTTATCGAGCTATTGTTAGCACTCACTATCTTTAGCCCATCACCGCCGTTATTACAGCAGTTGCCGAGCGTGGTCGAAGTTATAAAAGTAGTCGAGTTAAAGTAGCATCCTTGCTGTTGATTATTACAGGCACCCTGAAAATTCAGCGTGATATGGTTTGAGCTATTGATATAGAACCCGTAGTAATATCTCGACGAGCTAAAGCGATTCATAGTAACATAAGATTTACTATCTATATCCATACTATACCCGTTACCGTTCATTCCGTCGAGGAAGGTTTCTCCGTCCTGTGTATTATCGACAGGATTATATCCACCCTCGTAATCCATATTACCGCCTACCGCTGAACCACTCTGGTTTACAGAGTTAATTACGGTGTTCCATCCACCCGTCTCGCTCTTGACAGTCTCCCTCTTATAAATAGGCACACTCTCCGTTACGCCCCCATATCCCCTTACCGTGCTCTGGTCATTAGGCGTTACATCTTGGTCTAAAATAATAATTGTATCCTTAATGCTCTGTATCCCAAGCCAAGGTTCTGTCCCGCCATATATGGAACTATTTTTAGAAATAAGGCTCGCAAGGTTCAAGCTATCTGCCGCTGAAGAAGCCTTACAAGCTATAAAGTTATCAAAATAAAACGTCTTCGAAGCTATGGCTACCGTAGACACAACAGAAATAGCCCTAACTGTGCTACTTAAAGCAGAGCCTTTATCTATGGTAATAGGACACCACGCACTTGAAGAAACCAGAATTGCGGGTATGTTAAAGCTATCCACCTGAACTGACCTTGCGGCGTCAGACCAGAATACGATTTTTAGGTCGCCTGCGGCTACGGTAACATTCGACCAGAACCAGAAAGATATTTGCTGAAGTGACGCACCGCTTAAATTGGAAAAATCTAACTGGGAGCCAAAGTCTACATACGATAATTCCTGCCCTGCTCCTAATGCTCCAGTTACTATCTTCTGATATTTCGCCCCTTCTCTGGCATTATTCTCAGCGGTTACTGTGCAACTCGCCCCACCAGACCACGCCGTATCGCAGTTGTGTATAGTCTTGGTAACGGCAGTAGTTAGGACAACGGCTTGAACTGTCTTCTTATAAACCGTGCCGCCGCTTATCCAAGCATTCACATAAGCAGAACCCTGTAAATTAAAATGCGTAGCATCTATATACGTTACAACCCACTCGCTATTAGCCTCAATCGTGCCTACAATAGCAGTTATAAGAACGACGTCGCCTGTTACATATCCGTGTGCCCCAGAAGTTGTTATCCTAATCAGCCCGCCGTCATTTGCCGTTCCCGATACAGTCTTAGTGCCACCCGTTCCGCCGCTCAGACCCGTTGCCCCTGTCCATTGTGCTGACTGCCCCATAGATGTCGGGTTAGGAGATTTTGCCATCCTGATAGTATCCCCTCTTCCTGACACCAATCTTGCGGCACTCGCTCCTACCGTGAGAGTTTTCCACGCACAATATACAAAGTCTGCACCTATCGTAAAGGCTCCACCGCCCGCACAGTTAACGGTTTCTGCTTGAAACGCCGCACTCTTACCATAGAAATACATCGTTCCTGCCCCTATACCCCATTCGTATAGGTTGACAATTCCACATATCTTGGCAGTAGATTCGCTCGTAGCTCCCGTAACTACTTCGTCAACGGCAGGAGCCGTCCCTGTTGCCCCCGTATATGCCACGCTCCACCATCCGAGAGGAGTATCTGTTGTGGTATCAATGCCAGTAGTGCCGTCTACATAGAACGTAAATTTGTTAGCCTCAATAAAGTTCCATCCTGTATTGCCAGATACGCTACCACCTAACGGTGCGTTAAAGGTCGCTCCGCCCGAAGCCGTGCTGTCCTTTATAGAACATCCATAGACGTTTACTGTCCCTGATGTCTTTGATAGTGTAAACGCTGTGCCTGCGGAGTTAGAAATGATAGTAACGAATTTGACGTTGGTTCCATAACAATAAAAGTTTCCTGTTAGCGTTATCGTAGTGCTTGCCTGAACCTGAAAAGTCTTTGTAGCTGTATTTAGGAATATAACATCTTTGACCGTGCCGCCGCCTCCCCACGCACAAGAGCCTGCCGCCCCCGCAATTATAAAACTCAGACCATTCCAATCTGCGTTATTAGTCGCAATCCCGTAAGAGCCACCGCTACAAGTTACGATACAAGTATTCGCCGTGATTGTTAAGTTGCTTCCTGAGTATGAAAAGGCATTTGCGGCACTCGTAGCGTTTGAGTTAATGGCGGCGGCGCCAAACGTAATCGTTCTTGCCGTAGCTCCGCTTGTGCTGAATACCCCATTGGTCATAGTCTTGCCGTTGATGTCAAGAGTTCCTGCCGTATGGGATAACGTCGCTGTTGCTGAACGCATAGTCCAGCTATTCTGCATCTGGAAGGACGCTGTGCCTGAGAAGGTGAGATTGCCTGTGGTCTTTCCCGCAAGGTCTACTGTATGAACACCTGCACCTGAAGAGGCAAAGACAATAGATGAACCATCATTATTAGGGCTGTATGTTCCTTCAAGTTTTAAGGCAAGATTTCCAGCAGGAGCCGTTGCGTCTCCGACGGTAAGCGATATATTAGCATTGTGCGTGATGGTATTGGCATATCCCGTGCAGTCAAAAGCACGGCATACAGCATTGGCATTTATAGTAAGTTGCCCAGAGCCGATTACAAGATATACTTGGTCAGCGTTAGTTGGGATAGCAACTACCTCACCGCCTCCGGGTGTTGATTCCCACGTCCCTGCGGCGTTCCAGTTTCCACCTACTCCTCTTACATATCTATCAGCCATTACCTATACCCCATTCTTACTTCAAGACCTTTTGAGCCTGTCCCTGCTACGTCTACGTCTATTCTTATTTCGTCCCCTGTGGAGACAACCTTATATAGTGCATTCACAGTATAGGGTGTAGTAGCGTCCTTACTGTCCTTTTCGTTCTCGTCTATTGTAATTTCTACTGAAAGCATATCGTTACCTGTCGTAAGATTATGTATTTGAACTGTCGGTAGCCCTGACGTCGAAACCGTATAGACGTGGGCACCGCAAGTAGTAAGGCTTAATCCGTTTAGTTCTATCGGAACGGTAAAATACATCTTCCCATCGCCTGTGGCTACTGCGGTATCCTCTGCCATTAACTTTAGGACTACAACCTTTGTAGTATCACCGCTGACTCCGCTGTATCCTGAGTCGCCCGTTGCCCCGCTATATCCCGACGTTCCCGAATAACCCGACGTGCCTGAGTCGCCTGTCGCTCCCGAATATCCCGACGTTCCATCGCCTCCTGAATATCCTGACACACCAGAATCTCCGTCAGCTCCAGAGTAACCAGACGTGCCAGAGTAGCCCGATATATTACTATCGCCGCTTACACCAGACACTCCACTATCACCAGAGACACCTGAGTAGCCTGATACCCCTGAGCCGCTATATCCCGAAAATCCTGAGATACCGCTGTCGCCAGAATATCCACTTATGCCTAAGCCACTATACCCGCTGACCCCCGAAGTTCCGCTAAAACCAGAGACTCCGCTATCGCCAGACAAACCCGAATAGCCCGACACACCGCTGTCTCCCGATACTCCCGCACCGCTATATCCAGATACACCGCTGTCTCCTGAGTAACCAGATACGCCGTCGCCTGAGTATCCTGATATGCCGCTATCTCCAGAGTAGCCAGAGAAGCCTGAGATATTACTCTCGCCCGATACGCCGCACCAACCTGATATACCTGAACCTGAATAACCCGATGTTCCGCTTTCACCGCTATACCCGCTAACACCTGAATATCCAGAGAAGCCGCTTACGCCACTATCACCGCTATACCCTGAAAAGCCACTCCAGCCACTTACACCGCTACCAGAATAGCCAGACGTTCCACTCTCGCCAGAGAAACCGCTTATCCCGCTATCCCCGCTGTATCCGCTTACACCAGAATAGCCTGAGAAGCCACTTGTTCCGCTGTCTCCTGATTCACCACTATAACCAGACAAACCAGAGCCAGAGAAACCACTCGTGCCGCTTTGTCCGCTCTCACCGCTATATCCAGACCATCCGCTTGTTCCTGACTCGCCACTATATCCTGAGAATCCACTTGTCCCTGAATAGCCTGATGTTCCGCTATTGCCAGATTCTCCAGAATAACCGCTAAAGCCTGACGTCCCGCTGAAACCGCTATAACCCGATACACCGCTACCCGAATATCCGCTTGTCCCACTATCACCAGACCAACCAGAGTATCCGCTCACACCACTATATCCCGACACTCCTGAGAAGCCTGACACTCCAGAGAAACCGCTTACACCTGAGTCTCCGCTAAAGCCCGATGTGCCACTATACCCAGACGTGCCTGATGCACCACTCCAGCCAGAGACACCCGAACCGCTATATCCAGAGAACCCGCTGATACCGCTTATACCAGAGAAGCCTCGATAGCCGCTATTGCCAGAGAAGCCGCTGACTCCGCTGAACCCACTATATCCAGAAACACCTGAGCCTGAGTAGCCTGATACTCCACTTCCGCTGAACCCTGAATACCCGCTTACTCCACTCGTTCCGCTGTAACCCGAAATACCTGATACCGAATAAGCTCCGTCTAATCCAGATATGCCACTCCAACCTGAGAAGCCACTATATCCCGAATAACCTGAGTCTCCAGAACCGCTGTATCCCGAAACGCCAGACCCGCTGTATCCACTTGCTCCAGAGTAACCGCTTTTACCAGAGTAGCCAGACCAACCCGATATACCAGAGAAACCAGATACACCTGACCCTCCCGATACACCAGACCAACCGCTGAAACCTGAATAGCCGCTTATACCTGAAACCGAATATGCTCCAGCTATGCCGCTGACACCTGAGTATCCAGAGACGCCAGACACTCCGTCTATGCCGCTACTGCCGCTGAATCCGTCTATGCCTGAGTAGCCTGACCATCCACTATAACCTGAGTAACCAGATTTACCGCTTGTTCCTGACGTGCCTGAAAGACCTGAGAAGCCGCTCGAACCTCGCTCACCACTAACGCCAGACCAGCCTTGAACACCGCTTGTCCCAGAGAACCCGCTGTAACCTGAATATCCGCTCTTACCGCTGAAACCAGAATAACCCGAAAGCCCTGAGCCAGTCGCACCACTCGTGCCTGAGAATCCGCTGTAACCTGATTTGCCCGAAGCACCAGAAGTGCCGCTAAAGCCGCTTGAACCTGCCGCACCTGAATAGCCAGAAATGCCCGATACTGAATAGGCTCCGTCCAGACCAGAATAACCACTTACTCCGCTATAACCGCTTGTGCCTGTTGCTCCAATGGCTCCGCTATAACCTGACTTACCTGAGAATCCGCTGGTGCCTACGCCCGCCTGACCACTCGTTCCGCTATTACCAGAGAAGCCTGAAAGCCCCGACACGCCGCTATAACCTGACTTACCGCTTACGCCGCTCCAGCCGTAATGCCCGCTAAAGCCTGACCATCCCGATAGCCCAGAAGCACCGTTCACGCCGCTGTAACCGCTTTTACCAGACGCTCCGCTGTAACCAGAGAAGCCTGATGTTCCAGAGTAGCCCATCACACCGCTGGCACCGCTCGCTCCTGAAAAACCTGATATGCCCTGTATCCCAAGCCCCGAATAGCCTGACTTACCGCTTGTCCCGCTGGCTCCGCTCGTGCCTGAATATCCACTATACCCTGACGTCCCAGACTTTCCGCTATGCCCAGAATAGCCTATGACACCCGAATAGCCTGAGAAGCCTGATGTGCCTATCACGCCTGAGAAGCCAGACCTGCCAGAATAGCCTGATGTGCCTGATTGTCCTACCTGTCCAGAATGACCAGACAAGCCCATACCAGAGTATCCAGAAACGCCTGACGCTCCTGAATATCCGCTGTATGTCGTCTGTGTCCAGACTCCGCTTATAAGTAGGAATTCACGGTTGGTATCCGACTCGTAGAATACTGCTCCATTATCTACGTTTGTCGGCTTACTGTCTGAAGATAATCCTACGAACCTGTCTCCAGCGTATCGTTTGATAGACATTCGGTTTTCTCCGCTAAGTAGTCCAGAATGATTTTGAGGATTTCTTCTGGTCTTGCGAAGCGTTCCTCAACCATCTCTTCTTCGTGCCACGTTGCGAACTGCAACGGTCTTAAATACTTCCTGTCCTTGAGGACATTGATATTTGAAGGATGCCCGAAGACTATTGGGTCAGAGGGGCCGAATATCACTACACCTCTTTTACCTAATGAGGCTCCTAAATGCGGTAGGAAGTTATCTACTGATACCCACCCATCGCATAGCTGTAAATCTTTCTTTATCGTCTCTAACGGTAAATCCATTACGCAGGTATGAGCACCTATCGGCTCTTCCCCTGCTATGCCTATCTGGACTGTTTTAATGCCCTCTCTCGCTAACAGAGCCATAAGTTCTTTCCACCAAGGATAATTCTTGGCACAAGGTTTACCGTTCGGTCTCTTCTTCGAATACGGGCTTATCATCAAGGTCTTCATAGATACATCCCCCTATAAGCCTCTATAATAGACTTGTTCCAATTCCTGTCCCACATCCATTTATAGATATTGAACTGCTCTATATTGGTCATCGCCTGTGCTTCGCCTATACTGATAAGCTCAACATCTTTGTCGTTCTTAAAAATATCGGTATAGCAACAGGAGATTATCATTTTATTACCCTTGAACTTCTCCCGTATCTCTGGCAGTATCTCGTGGAAAGTAATGTGGTCGCCGAGTCCGTTATTCAGGACTATCAGCTTAACAGGAGTAGGTTTAATCATCCACTCCTTATCCATCTTCCACCTAAAGACCTTCTCGTCGAAATCCCAGAACCCGTGGTCTGTTTCGCTCCTGATACCACCAGTAGCTTCTCTAAAGTGCCACGTTACCGCTTCTGGATTGAGTAATAACTTCCAGCCAGCTCGCTTCATCTCATAGGTGAATATCGTTTCTTCCCTATGACCTACCTTTGATAGCTCCTTACAGTATCCGTGCTGACCTGCCCTCTTTCGAAATATGAACGTGCTGTATAAGTGGTCTACTTCGCTCACACCCTCGTGCCTGAACCATTGCTTGTTCAAGCCTAAATAGATATCCTCTATCTTATTGGACGCTATCTTAACAGGGTTCGTGGACATAGTAGAGAACGGAACTAACCCGCCTACCGCACCTGTCTTTTTATCGGCAACTTTTAACAGTTTCTCAAGACAGTCTGGTTCGGGAGCGTTGTCATCATCAAGTCTCCATATCCATTCTGTCTTGGCAAGCTCCAATGCCTTCTGGTGATTAGCTACCTGCCCTTTACGCTCTCCCCAGACTACTGCCCATTGGATACCCTTCTTCTCAATAAGCCCTATCAGATTCTTGTATAGCGGGATTTCCCTGATGTCTTTATGCTCCCCGTCATCGAATATAATCAGCTTGTCTACTTTATGCGTCTGGTTAGCTATTGCGAAGATAGCCAGAGGCAAAGTAGTGAAATACCTGTCCTTCGTAGAGATGGTCGCTGTTACGGTATTCATCAGTTCTGAATACTTCTCTGCCAGCTTGTCCTGATTGCCCTTAAAATGGGCTTCCCAGCCCTCTCTGCCTATGTCTAAATGGTGAACTGTGGACTCTGCCCTGTGGATTATAGGGAACTTGGTGGGCCAGTAATGGCTCTTGTCATCTGGCACCTGCCTGAACTTATACCCTAATAGCCTCGCCCTTGTGCAAAAATCGACATCTTCCATCGCTCCTATGCCAAAGCTCTCGTCGAGTAGTCCTACCTTTTTGAATACCTCTCGGCTTGTCATAGCACAGAAGAATATAATAAACTCCAGCCCCACTTCCCAATGCCTGATTACGCCCGTAACGCCCATCTTCGGGTCTTCTTTGAAGGGCTTACGTAGCATATCTATCCAAGCGTTCTGTTCCTGCGGCAGGAGTTCGGTATCGTTATTTAGGAATACTATGTAGTCGCCCTTTGATGCCTTTAAGCCCGCATTGACCGCTTTCGCAAAGCCAAGAGGCTTGGGGAAGGACAGTAACTTAACCTGTTTCCCATATCCGTTATCTATGATGCTCTGGATATACGCTTCTGTTCCGTCCGTGCAACCATTCGCTACTATAATGACCTCTGTGTCAGCGAAGGTCGTATACTTGAACACGGTCTTCAGACACGGCTTTAGGGCATCTTCCAAATGGTTAAAAGTTGGAATTATTATGCTTACCATTTTCTTGCTCCCTATTTTTGTGCGACCATCTTGAGGCATATATTCTCTCTACCTATATACCGCAAAGCAGGTCGTCTTTCTATATTCTTAAAGCCTAACTTGTCGAGCGTCCACCTTAACTGCGACTCCGTGAATAGGAACTTGTGCCATTGTCCGTCCTCCCACGGGCAGGAAAAGAAGTGTGCATACAACAGACCTATCCTTTCCTGTTCGCTCGCCTCTACAAACCTCTTACAGCTTGCCAGAAGGTCTGGGGTCTCTATCTCAAGAATCCCGCCCTTCTTCAACACCCTCTTCCACTCCAGTAGAACGTCCCATATCTCGAAGAAGTGAAAGTGCTCTATAACGTGGCTTGAGTATATAAGCTCTACTGACTCATCCTCAAATGGCAACGACTTCACGTCGCACCTTACATCCGCCTTCGGGTTATAAAGGTCGATATTCGTGAAGCCGCCTAACAACATATCTCCACAGCCGAGATTTAGTTTCATCTTACGAAACTTTCGTTAACAATATGGCCTCTTCGCCCGCTGGCGATACAACTTTCCAAGTCGTAATCATATTCGGACTCGTCCCAACATCTGTCTTATGTATCTCCATAAGGTCTGGATTCAACGCTTGTAGGTCGGCTATATCATCTCGCATAATGATTTTATCTTTATCAGCTAACATACCGCCTCCTTACACCGTCGTATCCGATACCGCTACGCTCGAAACCTTATTATTGCTCCCGTATGTAAACGTCGTGAGCTTCGCAGGAGCACCACCCGTCGCACCTGTGGGGTATTCCTTGACAGTCGCTACCTTACCTAAGCCATACCCCGCAACCACATAGGTGTAGACCATTGTGATATTCTTCTTGTTCATCGGGTTATCGTCAATGGCTGTAAGCAACTGGAAAGTCCCATCCCCTTTATCTACTACGGTTATGGGATAAAATAATCCTGTGGCAGAGTCAAAGCCATACAATACCGATACGGGTCTTGCGTTCTTGTCTATGGGTATAGCAACGCCTGTTAGAGCCATCGTTTATTCCTCTGGCGTCCCTGCATCCAACGCCAATACGTTAATAGCAGTCCTGCCTTTTTCGTTCTGGGAAAGTTCGAAATCTACTGACTGACCCTTCTCCAGCTCCTTGAACTTCGTCTCGCTCTTTATGCCTGAATAATGGACGAATACGTCCTTGGATTTATCTTCAGGGGAGATGAACCCAAAGCCCTTCTTCTTATTGAACCATAGAACTTTACCCTTCATCTTCATTCTCCCTCTTTATGTGCCTAATTTTTCCGTCTGCCAATTCGGTTAATTAGCCATATTGCTAATTTTCCGAAACGGCTCCTTTAATGGTGGGAGGGTGGTCAGCCCTCCCAAAGTTTTTAGACCTTCGATTATGCCCTGTTAGGCGTAACCGACGTTGGTAATTTTGCCTTGGAATTTCTCGCAAGTCATCTGGAGCACGGTAAACTCGCAGATAATCGTCCTATACGCCGTCTGTAATAGAGCTAAATCAATAGATGAAATCGGCATAAGGTCAACCATCTGAAGAGCATTACCATCGTCGAGAACAGTCTTATCGTCTATCATAAGAATGCTACTGTCCACGGCTGTTCCACTCTTGAGGAACCTACTTCCAATGATATCCAGCGTTCCGAACGGAGATACCCACTTTGTAATAGCAACACCAGCGGGAACATCTGCTAAGGCACCTGCTCCTGACTGGAACAGTCTGTAATACGAGGACAATATCAAATCAGAGAACCTCTGATTTTCCCTGTATGACAGGATTATAGCCTGTGGCTTCCCACCTACTGCCGCTATGGTCTGAGCCAAAGTGTTTATCTGGGCCAGCGTAAACAGCGTGCCTGCCGCTGTTACGGTGTTCGTGGTAATCTGCTTTATCAACCCGTCAAAGCAGAGAGGATTAGTGGCGGAATCGCCATTGATGATAGCCCACTCTTCAATCAGAGCGGTGTTTATCATCTTAATCTTCGTCTGTAACTTTTTGACATCAGCGTAAGTAGCTCCAGCCATCTGGTCGAAGAACGATACCACTATCATATCGCCCAAGGACACATACGGTGCTGACAGATACTTATACGACGCTTGAGTTGCATTCGGCAGACCACCTCTTTCAAAGAACGCATTGGCAGGGTTCGTTCCTAAGAACAAACCTTCCGTCGCCGATGTCGGGACTAACTGATACCAAGCGTGAGCTTTACCGTTACCTTGAATACGGTTTAACCTGTTACGAACAGGAGTATCGGTCGGAGCCATAATGGCTAACTCCGCCTGTAAGTCTTCCCTAACCAGCAACAACCCGTCAACGTCAACTGACCCAATAGCTTTTTGGATATCAGCTATGGCTTTATCTATGGTCTGTGGATTAAAAAACATTTGTAATATCACCCCCTAACCTGTTATAAATTTCACTACTGCGAAGCCTACGTATTTTTATTAAACGTAGACTTCTCCTCAAGCATCTGAACAGCCACACGCTGACAGAATGCTTCTTCTAATTTCGTCAAAGCCTTACCGCTCGAACGAAGTTCTTTAGCACTTGCTATGTCTTTCTGTAACGCTTCTGTGAACGTTACCTCTCTCTTCTCGATACTCATATCGCCTTGTGCTTTCGGGGCTTCAAACTTCTCGACCTTCACCTTCGTATCCCCTGTTGCACCCTTCCTCGGAAGCGGAGCCTTCTCCAACTTCTCGATTCTTGCCTTCAAAGCCGCATTCTCTTTCATAATCGGCTCTATAATAGCCTGCATCTTGCTTACGACTCCGCTCTTCGCTATCGCAGTTACTTTTCTAACCACAGGAGCTACTTTCGGAGCTTCAGCCTTCTTCACGTCTTTAGTGCCAGCCGCCTTGACTACCGCATCTTCTTCGGCATCGGCTTCTTCACGAGCTACCTGTTCTACTGTCTGCCCAGCAGGTTTCGCATCAGCTTCAGCAGGAGCTACGGCTTCGTCTTCCTCAGCCTTGGCATCCATCGCCTCGTCAGCGTCGCCTTCCATTGAACAGCCGCTATCCTTCCCTTCCCCGCCTTCAGCTTTCTCTTCGCCGAGCAGGTTTTCTAACAGGGCTAAAATCCTGTCTACTTTCCCGCCCAATTCCGTTGCGGGGTTAACAGCATCCACGCCTGCCGTAGGAGCCTCTTCCTCTACCTTTATATTAGGCTTCTGGCTATCGGCAGGTGCCGTAGCTGGAGCCGCCGCAGGCTTCTGTGCTTCGCCCGCTTCAGTCGTCTTCTGACCTTCCGCAGGAGCCGCTGAGGGTGCCACCGCACCTTTCGCCTTCGGGTCTTCAGGAGCAACCGCTGTATTTTCGATTTTCTTCATTGGCTCTGCTGTAACAACAGCCGCCTTTTCAACCTTCTTATTCTCCACGCTTACACCTCCTTCAAGTTTGGTTTTAATACAGTAAGGACATTCACCTTCTACGTGCTTCTTACCTAAAACAGACAAAGCCGTGGTGTGGATTCTATCCTTCTCTGTAAGAGAAAGTTCTTCACAGCCTGCCATTTTACGAATCATATTTATGGCGTGGGTATTGTCAGGCATAGGATACGTCCTATGCTTCACGAGCTTATCGCCATCTGTCACGAACTTTATAAGCCCGAACATATTGTCAGGAAGAGCCTCAAGCTCTGCTTGGCTGAGGATACGTTTACCTATTGTTACGGTCTTCTCCATTAGCCTTGCGTGTTCAGCCCTGAGTGGGTCTTCCGATACCGTGATGGTCTCTATTGAAGTATCTCTTTTTACCGTTTGGAATCGGCAAAGAGGATTGGCGGGACGGTCTACAATGCTTATCTCGTTAAGGAGGTATTTTGTTACCCTATTGCAGACCTTGTTCGTGGTCTTGTTAATTTCTATCTTCCTATCAAGGACTTCCCCGCCGATAGAGAATCCTTTATAGACACCCTCCTTACACTTCTCCCACGCTTGGTTGTCTATTATCTTCGCCCCTATATAGACCTCTTCTGTGCTGTCCCTCATCTCTATAAGAGGAGCTGTGCCTACCGCACTTGGCTTGTGCATCTCTCGAATGTTACGCCATTTAGAGTAGTCTTCAAGGGCTTCTTTGGTAGCCCCCCAGTCAACTATCTCGTTCTGTTTATCGAGTGCTGATGTAGTGGCTATGCCATACACCATTCTTTGCTCTTCGTCCACCTTATTTATAGGAACAAAGAACGTGAGCTTGTCATTCATACCGCCTCCTATCATCTTCTTTGCGTGTTTGCTACCGAGATAACCTCTGTAAGCCCGTATAGCCTTCGCCTTGCTGTCATACATACACTTACCAGAGCCTATCCTAAACTTCCCACCGCCACAGGATAATACAGGCATCGTTACCTCGCTACCTGAACCATCTTACCGTTAATGACCTTGAATCGTCTTGGGTCAAACTTGCCTTCGAATTTATCCTTCCCTTGTGTGTGGACGACGAAGGTATTTCTACCTGTCTGCTCCACACACTTTGGGTCGGGACAACCTTTCCTATCTTTATTTTTCTTTCTCAAGTCTGGTATAAAATTCGCCATCTTTCCCTCTCTTAATCTATACCTGAAATTCCTATAACAAGACCGCTATTGACGTATATGGTCTTGCCGTCTACGGACGTAAAGTTTCCTGTCGCACCTGCTATAACGCCAGAGAAACCAGATATACCGCTATATCCGCTGAACCCGCTGGTGCCTACGACGCCAGAATAGCCGCTCGTGCCTATTCCCGATGTGCCGCTGAACCCTGACACACCACTACCTGAGTAGCCAGACGTTCCGCTCGCACCTGACGTTCCACTATACCCAGATGTTCCTGAATATCCCGAAGTGCCAGACGCACCCGAATCACCCGTCGCTCCCGATGTTCCGAGTTCGCCAGAGTAACCTGAGACACCTGACCCAGAGTATCCCGACGCACCGCTGAAGCCAGATGTGCCTGAGTAACCGCTGGTTCCTGAATACCCACTTGTGCCTGAGAATCCACTTACGCCAGAGTCGCCTTTCTCTCCAGAGTAGCCACTTGTGCCTTCGCCACTCACACCTGAGAAGCCAGAAACGCCTTGCTCACCCGAAGTGCCTGAGTAACCAGAGAAACCGCTTGTGCCTGAATAACCGCTTATGTTGCTTTCGCCAGACACGCCTGAAGTGCCGCTATATCCGCTGGTGCCAGAATATCCTGAATAGCCGCTTATATTGCTCTCTCCAGACACGCCAGAATCTCCGCTGTATCCAGAGGTTCCGCTGTATCCAGAAAGACCACTTCCTGAATAACCGCTCGTTCCGCTGGCTCCCGACTCTCCTGAGTATCCAGAAACTCCGCTCCAGCCTGACTCACCAGAGTAGCCAGAAGTTCCCGACGTGCCGCTATAACCGCTCACGCCTGAATAACCGCTGACCTGCTCTCCTGACACACCACTTGTGCCAGAATAACCACTCGTTCCTGAGTATCCCGACTTTCCAGAAAAGCCTGAGTATCCGCTGAAACCCGAAAACCCAGATACGCCTGAATAGCCGCTCACTCCAGAATAGCCTGAATAGCCCTGCATTATCAGCGGGGTGTGAACCTTTGTGTAATGGGTCGCACCTTGATAATACAGCGTAACCACGACGTTCGTTACTGAAGTCGTAGTCCCGTAGAACTTCACTACAATTCTGTCAGAGGCATTCACAGCCGCCGCTATCTGTGTAGTGCTTTGCTCGTATTCGACTGCTGTGCTACCTTCTAAGCCGTTGGTAACGACAGTAAATAACAATGTCTCTGTCCCGCCAGCCGTTCTCTTATATACCCTTGCCGTGATAATGGTATCACCTATATCGGTATTCTGCGAAGCCCAGATGTCGAAATACCATACACCCGCTTCTAACAGAGTAACGGCAGGGTATCCTGCTTCTGTGGCAAATGCCTTAATCAGCGTAATGCCACCCGCTAAATTGATAGTCGCTGTTACTGTCGCTTCTGCCGCACCCGACGGCACGCTTGCCAACTGCTTGTAGCCAGCAATATCCGTAGAAGCCGTGTCGATTGGATACAGTATAGCCCCACCCATCATACCTACTTGGCTATCCTCTATTTCATCAACGAGCTTATTGGTATCGCCATTTGCTATAAGCCGTTTGATTTCATTACTTAAAGCCATCTTATACCTCCTTCTGGTTGTTCACCGACTCAGGCTTACCTTCAGGAGTCTCTTGTTAAACAGTTTTATGTAGCCGCCCACGTTCCGTGGAAGCCTCTAATAACCCATTGCGTAGTGCTTATTGCTTCTAAAGTAACCGTGGCGTATGTCTCTGCCGCTACGTTATCATATATCGTTCCAGCGGTAGTGCTCGCCCCTACTGTCTGTCCTGTGTTCGCCAGTATGTTCACCTTGCCAGCACCCTTCTTTACAAAGGTGAAATACGCTCCTATATTTTCCGCACCTATAACTGGCAACGTAAACGTCTTTTCACCAGAGGCGTTCATCGTCAGCGTATAGCCAGCATCGTCAAAAGTAACTACATAGCTATCCGTCTTATTCAGTATCGGATATTCTATGGCGTGGATATACTCTGCAAATCTGTCAAAATTGCCATTCTTTATGTCTGTAAGTATTTCACTTGGTAACATCTGGAACCTCCCTCTTTTCGTATATATAGACTGCTCTCTTCATTACCCAGTCATCGCCTAAATCCAAATACTTTTTCAGCACCAAATTATATTTCCCTGCTATCGTGAAAGCTTCTAAAAAGGATATTATGCCTTCGAACTCTCGGACAGATTCCAATGCGATAATCTGCGGCTTCAAGGTCGAGATTACAAATCTGGCGGACTCTGTTGCGGTCTTGCTTTCGAGAGGCTCTTTTGTTATCTCCCAGCCGCCCATCCCTGCCACTACCAGAATGTCGCATCTGTCCAGCGACCGAACGAACTCGTCGTCCCTCGCTATCTTAAACTCTGCCTTAGAAAGAACGGGAAACTTATCCTGTAAGTCGTTCCCTAAATACTTAGCGAAGTCTTGGTCTATATATTTTGTAAGCCTCGCCTCTAAACAGTTCAGGTCTACTATGACCTTATCTTTAGTCTTGCCTTTCAGGTAACTGGCTATTACCTTAAACCTATCGTCCACTTGCGGCAGATATTCCCAAGCCATCTATACCTTTATGTCGCCCTCTGGCGTTACCTGCAAACTCTCTATATTGTTTGTAGTCGGATTAAAGCTCTTGTCATCTATGTAGACATCGGCATCAGGCTTACCGTTCCTCTGCCACACTTCGTCGAAAGGTATCCCGTTCTCTCGAAGCATAGTCTCTATGCCGTTCACAGTCGAAGGATTGTTATTGAACCCCGCTGAATATATGATTATCTTAAACCCTCTCACCTTAAAGTCAATAAGTTTCGCTTTCATCGCCTCTACTACTACGTTATCCTTGACGATAGTGCCGTGATAATCGCAGACAACTATTTTCTGGTTAGGCTTTTCAAACCTGTTTAGATTCGTTTCCTTGATAGTAGACCCCGGTAGCCCCGGCTGTTGCCAAGCGTTCTCTCCGCCGCCTTTACACATACAGTTTAACTTGTGCATTCTGTCGTGAGCCATTGCTTCTACCATCGCTCCTTCTGGTGCTGGAGCAGGTTCAAATAGTTCTCCGCAACGGCAGTTGCCATCGCAGTCGGTATCTCCGTATATCTGATTGAACTCTTCGAATGTCATCCATTGCCCGTCAAGGCGATTACAGCCCTCGCATACCTTATCATCCTCGTGGGTATGCCAGAAACCGCCCGCAAATGCTCCTTCTTCCCCACCCGCTTCGAATGTAAGCCCTGCCATTGACGCAAGGGTTATCCCATTGATAGCGAACAAACTGAGCCTGTGTTCCTGCGTATCCATTACGTCGTTGATGCTCTGGTCGAACTCGTCTTTACTCTCCCACGCCCTGACACCCGTAACGTGTCCGTATGGGTCTTTGGTAAATAACAGGTCGTCATATTCATTACTGACATCCTCAATAAGACCGTCTACATACTTACCATTACGTTCTATCAGAGGGTCTATGTAGGTTTCTTTCTGCTGAGGACTTATCTTCTGAGTAGCCTCTGTGCCAGCGTGATAGGCACCTTTTGTCTTACCGAATACGAAGGCTTCTTTATATGCTCCTATGGCGATAGCCGCCAGCTCTACTGCAAGTGCCGCCATTATCTTATTCTTCTCTTCCCGTGTCTTCTTCGGGTCTTTCAATGCGGGAGCGTATCTCTCCTTTATCTTATTACGTGCGAATATCTGTTCATCGCTGGTATAGTCCAGCGGGTCGTATGCCTTCTCTATCTTATCGCCTACCTTGGCTTCCATAAACTGAAACTTGTTAGGGTTGATACGCTCAAGAGTCTTTGGTGCCACCTTGTAATACAAGAAGCATTCTGCGAAGTCCTCTCTCGTATTGAACCTTGCGTATACGCTTACGAAGGCTTCATCTCTTGTCGTATAGTAAGGCGAATACATTGTGGAACCATCGAACCTTCTCTTCTCACCGACTATATATTGGTTCATATCTCCTGTGAGCTGTTCCCTCTGTAAGAAGGTAGCCAAGCCCTGCCACGCCATCCTGTCCTCTTCTGTAATCGAATTGTAATAGGTAGCGTGTCCGAACTCGTGGATAAAGGTCTTTGCTGTCTCGCTTATCCAAGCTCCTGAATCGCCTATCCTAATCTGCCCGTGCTGTGCCAGATAGTCGGGATTGAACTCCATAAGGTTCTTTTTATTATCGTATCGGGCATTGACCATCAGTCCGCTATTGATAACGATTTTGTCTATCAGTCCGAGGTTCAGGTCATACTTATCCGCTATCTCGGCGAACTGTTTACGATACCTAAAAGGTATCTTCGCTATGCGGTCTATTGTCATAGCGTTATTGTAATCCATCTTCTGTATCTCTTTGAACTTGCCTATGAGGGCATTCATCTTGCTCTGATAAGTAGCCCATACACCTTGTAGCTCGGACTTATATGACCTTATCATCCTATCCATCTTACGCTTCACGGGGTAGGCTTTACGCTTCTGTAAGATAGAGGCTGGCATCGCTATGGTTTCAAGTCCTGAAATCATAGGATACATATTCGGCTTGGTAACAAGAGAGACCTTGTTCAGGTCGAACTGCGTCATTACCTCGTCGATATGCTTCGGCTTATCAAACAGAATTCGGTTCATTACGTTACTCCGTGCTTTCGGTTCAAAGCTCTTATCCTCGCTTCAAATATCTTATAGGCTATCTTCCCACCTATGCCTCTCGAATAATCGAGATAATGCCTGTCGAACGTCGCTTTGTATTCTTCTGGCGTCGGCTTCGATGGTTGCTTCGCCTGACCGCTACCTGCGGGGTATCTGCCTGAGCCGGGGCCGCCCTTTTCCATCTTACCCAAAGTATGCGGAAAAATACCGAGATGTTCATAAACTTGAGGTAACGCTCTCAGCGAAACATTCTGATAAAAGTTTTGCAGATAGTTCTCAGCCGAGCGTGGGTTCATTCCCTTCATTTCCCCTTTTTCTCTATTATAAGCGTCCTTAACGCTTTTTATTGCCACTTGCCAAGTCGCATCCTTCGGGTCAAGTTTATCACTTAACCTCAATCTACCGTCAGAAGAGATTTTTGGTTCTGCCCCTCCCCTCGGTTGTCCACTACCAGCAGGATACCTACCGCTACCGGGGCCGCCTTTGTGCATTACCGACACGCCCGCCTTCGCCAACTTGCCCATAACCTCTTTCAGCTTGGAATAGTAATGCGGGTTCTCTTCCAGATGGGCTAATGCTATCTTGGCTGTGGTCTCGATGTCGCCCTCTGTTATATCTACGTGTTCGAACTCTTCTCCTATACCCATAACGAATTCGTCAAAGGGTATCCTGTCCCAGCTTACCTGAAGTTTATCGCCTATGACTTTAGCCCGTTCTTGCGGGCTTTGAAAGACATCAGCCGCAAATCCTTTATTGAATATCTGTCCTCGCTTGGTAACGAAGGTTAGAACTTTCATTTTTCCTCCATAGTAATCCTGACCTCTTCTTCGCCGAGGCCTTCCTTTTTCAGATTAGCCATAGCCTTGGTTATCTTATCCTGCTTGAGGGAATTGACTATCATACGGACAAAGCCCTTCTTCTCTTCGTCAGAAGCGGGAGCTTCTTTCTCTTTGTCCTTATCCTCTGGCTGTGCCGCCTTATCTTTCCCAACCGCTTTCGGGTCTTGTTTTTGCTGGGCTATCGGAACCAGTTTATCTTCTGGCTTCTCTGTGTCTTTACCATCCTGTGCCTGCGTTATAGGTTGCTCTTCCTCTTCTTGGTCTTCTTCTGGAGGCATCAAGTCCTCTATGCGGACGGTTCCCTGCGTTGTCTCGACGAGTATTGTATCTCCGCCGTCTATGGGCTGTAAGCCTATCCTCTTACGCCTGTCGTTCCTGCTTATGACGCCGTTCTTTATATCGGCGGCATCTATGTCGGACTGTATCTTCTCATCCTGTAAGTCTAATCCCTGCCATTGGAACATTACGTCTTGGAATGGGAAACATTTTTTGACTATCTCTGTATTAAAGTATGTCTCAAGGAGAGAGAGGAGATTCATTATACCCCTCTCCTTTGTTATCTCTTTTTGAGTCTCGCCTGTTGACCTGTGGTAATCCGATATGAAGGATATGTCCTGCGGGCTTATCTGGAAGCAAGCACACTTCACATTCAGCGTCCATTTTAAGTATTCCATCATCTGCATATCACGGGACGACTGTGTTCTCATAGCTACATATTCCGTGCCCTCTGTGCCTGACACGAACATCATCTTATGTAGCCCACGCCCAGCGACTTCGTTATCCCAGTTGGTCTGGAACTGTTTACGCTGTTCTTGGGTTATATTCTTTCCTAAGTTTATTATGGCGGGAGGGATGTTAGAGTGCTTAAAGAAGTCGATATTGTATTCGTCGGCATACAGCGAAGCGGTTATGATATATGCTGAGACCTCCAAAGGACTCATACCATAGCCGTTCTGCTGAGGGTTCGACATTATATAGACAACTTCATCTCTCGTAAACTCTGCCCGCAATACGCCTTGGTCTTCCCAGACATAGGCATAGTCAGGAGGAGTAGGTATCGTCCTGTCGGGATTTCGATAGAGCTTTACGTCTTGCCCCGGCAAGAGATACATCTCCGCTAACTCGCCGAGTGAGTTTGCGTTCTTTACGATTACGCCTGAGTCATAGGTAAGAATGTCATCTACCAGTAGCTCAAGGAAGGCACGGAAGTTGGGTGTCTCGCTATTGTTCGGCTTCTCAAATATCTTTCTGACAATAGCGGCGTGTTCATCTGCATCCTGCCTCACCTTACGCTTCAAGGATTCGAAATACCATTTCAGCTGTTGCTTCTTAACAGAATTGTCTACGGTTGCCTCTTGTAGGATTTTCTTAATATCATTGGACGCCCGAATATACAGGTCTCTGTCTACTAAGGAAGGATGGAATGCTTCTTCGAACCCCCACGGGTTCAGGTTGCTTATAATCGTAGTATGCCACCTGTCAAGCTCCTGCTCCAGCTTCTCCGTGTCCCGCACTATATCCCAGTCTGTCTGGGTTACTTGTGCCTTGCGTGTGGCTTTGATAGCCCACGTTATCGGGTCGGTATTGGATAGTTGCTTGAGGGTATAGGAATTGATAATGACAGGCTTCAGCACCTTCTTCGAGGGTAATTGTGCCATCCATTGAAAGTTACCTTTCCTTGGGTCGGCTCCTCTGATGCCTACTTGCCTGTTGAGTGCCTTTGCTATTGGGCTTATGATTCTATCTAACAGAATCCCCATTTACTACCTCCTTCTTTCGGCTAACGCCATCGCAAACTCGTGTGGCGTTCCTGCGTGTAAGTGCTGAACATAATCTTCGTATCTATCTGGCGTCAGCTTTGCCTTCGCTTCTTCGTGCTGTTTCCTGCGAGCTTCTACCGATGCCTGCCAAGCCGCCTCTGTCCATATCTTGAGCATCTCCCTCGGCATATCTACTCGAACACCTTTACTCGTGATAAAAGACAAGACCTGCATCTAACCTCCTAATGCGTGCCCGCTTGGGTTAATCTTATACTCGGTTTTTTGCCGAGGGTCTGACGTCCCAGCCTTGCCTTCAGAAACTGCCTTGTGTTGCCTTATACGCTCCCGTAGTGCCTCCCTGCGTCTCTTCCACTCTTTCGGCTTGGAGAGGTCTTCTCTTGTCAAACCACCTGTGTTCTTTATCGGTGGCTCTGTTGGCTGTCCGCCATACTGAGCATTTGGAGTGCTGGCGTAGGGGCTGTAATCATCATCGAATCTACTCCTCGCCGCTATCCTTATCCTCGCCCTCTTATACCATTGACCGTCATCTACTGGAGCCTTATATAAAGGAACGGCTTTCACATACGGACAACTTGAAGGTAAACCCTTCTTCTGTATAACCTCTGGGACGGTCAGGCACTTTTCACACTTATTGAACCTCTCTGTGTAAACCGAGCATTGTGCCTTACGCCCTATGAACTTTAGGAACTGGCAAGGGTTGTCATAGTTTATAACGACAACACCGTTCCTGACAGCCTTATCGAAACAACACTTGCCGCACTTTTGGCAAATGCCTTCCCATCGCTCAGTAAGGTCTACCTTGAGTTTAATCAAATCGTCAACTGACACGTTCTTAACCTTACCCTTATGGATATAGGTTACGACCCTCATCTTGCCCCTTTCTCCTCTTCCTTCTGAACACCCAACTTCCCTAACTTCTTTTCGGGCAAGGGTCGGTCGTTGAGAGACTTCAGCACCAAAGTGCCTTCGTCAGTCTTGACGAAATCCAATTTTCCGTGTCCTGTAATTATCGTGAACTTTCTCATCAAAGTGGTGGGGGAGTAGAGCATAACGCCCTATGTCAGTATGTGGTCGGTAGTCCTTGTTTCGGAAAGCTACCCTCTTATGACTAATCTCCCCCATCTCCTATTTTAATACTATCCCTATTCCAAATAGAAGGCAGTATAAAATTGCCTTCCCTAAGTGATAACCTTTACTGTTCCAAAACTCTAAACCTTGCTCTATGAAGCCTATCACGCTGAACGCTAAACACGCCCAGCCGACAATCTCTGCCATTGTCTTAACGAACATCTGTCCCCTCGTCTTTCTTTTCGACCCTGCCTTCATACTTGAGGTCTGCTATGGGAACCTCGGATATCGAGGCATCTTCCCAGCTTACCGAAGCCTTGTCCCCTGTCGTATCAAGGACTTTGCCTTTATGCCCGCCCTTCGTTACTATCGCTCCCCTGCTTATAACAGGTTCGTCTTGGGCAATAGGCTCCTGCTTATGAACCAGCTTGATATCTATAATCTCTGGCTCTTTTAGAGGGATGTCGTATCTTGTTCCGTTCTTTACGATAGATACTATTTTTGCCATCGGTCGCCTCTTAATATAAGAAGTTATGCCACGTTCCCGCATTTCTCTCTACGAGGACAGTCGGTATAGCTTCCTTTGCCGTGGTCGGGTCTACCTTCCAGTAATCGGTATTCTCAAGAATAGCCTCGGTTACTGTATTAGACCACGTTAAGTCGCTTACTATCTTTACCTCATCTACCGTGAATGTCGGACTGGCTCCAACTACATTCGCTATCAACGCCACCTTTAACGGGTTGTTTAGAACATAGGCGGTAACAGCCGTCTCGGTATTCCCCGAATAGAAGTTTATCTTATCCACTATGTTCTGCGTGGTCTCGACCTTATAGTCGGTTACGGCATCAGTAACGGAAATGGTATGTATCTTTCCGTCGAAATCGTAAGTCGGCGTAAAGGTTAACGGGTCTGTGGTCGTCGCTACGATAGTCTCTGTAAATGTAGCATTCGAATTCCTGACTGTCCCGTTCACTCCGCCTATGCTCGGCGTAACTGTCCCCGCACCTCTTTCACTCATCGTCCAGATTACTGTATAGGTTCTACCTACAACAGGAGTCGGCACCCAAACCTGAGTAACGGGTGATAGGTTCAAGGTTGAAGTCAACCCTGCGGTATGCTTCAAGCCTTTATTAGTCGTGGCATTATACGCCCAACCTGTCGGGGTATCCCAGCCAGCTCCTAAATTCTCGAAGTCGCCGTTGGTAACAAGAGCACCTATCGTAATCTGGAGTGCTGACACCGCCGTCGCCTTAAAGGTGAATGTCTTTGCTCCGACTATGATAGTCTCGTCCGCCGCTGGATTGGTAACAACGTCAAACGTCATTATCTTTCTGGAATAATTGGCACCGTCCTGTGCAAAGCCGGGGCCAGTCAAATCATACTTCAATCCTGCTAAAGCACTTGATATGGACTTTCCTGCTGAAAAAAGCCCGCCTTCATTTAGTCTTAACATTTTATGCCTCCGTTTATTTTGGTCTGCCTAAGTTCTGATGTCGAACTTCTCTGACTAACTCCATTGCCTGCTCGTGAGTATCGCCTAACTTCCTTGAGCCGAAGTATGCTTTCGCTTCTGGTTTGCCCTTTGGTTTATCTTTACCCACGACTTCCGCTTTACCACGCCCTCTGGTATCCCAGCCTTTGCTGGCTCCTTCAGGCGTCCCATATTTGAATAGCGGTGGCATACCTGTCTCTGGTATGTCTATCCGCCTGCCTTTCGATATGATAGAGAGGACTCTCATCTCACGTCTCCGTCCTCGTCTTTCCTGTAACTTCCTATGTGTTCCCTAAGACCTTCCAACCTGTCCATTATGCCCTCACTAAGTCGATTGCGTTATCTTCATAGTTCCTTATGAACTGCCTAAACTTATCAAAGTCCTCGCTCTTGCGTTCTCTTGCCCATATAGGCTCCACGTCATCGCTGTCTAAGAAAAAAGCTACTACCCCTTCCGCCGTCTTCCAATCCCTGCCTGCATCACGATACTCTTCCATATCATTGATGCGTGCGTCCTCATATATTCTTTGAGCTATTTCTTTGACCAGTTGGTGCCGAGATGTTATTTTCATTCTTCACCTCCGCAGGAGTATCTGTTCCCTTTTCGCCAAAAGGCAGGTTTCCAATATCCTCTTTTTTATAAGCGTGGTTACAGACAGGACAATTTGTATCTGTGTCCTTCCCCATCCCACAACCACAATTCAAACATATCTTCATCTTAATTTCCCTTTCCTTGCCTGCTTCTATCCCGCATCCTCTCAGAGACAAACTTCTGTCTGGCTGATTCCAATGCCTCACCGTGCTTCATACCACCTACCCTGCCAGCGATATAATGGTCTTGAATAAAAGGTCTTTGGTTCTTCAGCTCCCCAATGTCTTTATCGGTAGCTCCAGCTTTTCTTGCCCTATGCTCCCAGCCAGCGGCGGCACCTTCACTTGTGCCATACTTTGCCAGCCTATTCTGTATAACGCCGCAAAGAGTATTCATCGCTTCGCACTTCCTATGAGGCAGGTCATATACCTATCCCCTGTGCGGTTAAAAAGCTCTTCTGATTGTATCACAAAATTCTGTTCGAATCTCTCTACCAAGCCTGCGTGCTGAAATGTCGAGTGTTTATTCGGGTCATCAAAGTATCCTGTATTGCCCCAGTCGCCTTTATCCGTTACCCAACAGAACAATAAGCAAATCCCGTTCTGCTTCAGCACTCTCTGGTATTCAGCCAGAGCCTTTGGCACGTCATCTGAATGTAGATGGTCTAAAGTCGAACAGTCAATCACTATGTTAAAGGTATCGTCTGGGAAGGGTATCTGCCTTATATCACCCTGCACAGCATTGAAGCCGAGTTCCTTTGCCCTTGCCACTTCGCTTGACTTCAGCTCCAACAAGGTTGTCTCGGCTACTATATTGCCTGCTATGCCGCCCTTCATCGGGATATTATCCGAAGTCTCATTATGGGCGTCAGCTTTCAAGACTTTAGGTCTCGATACGAAATGACCTACCACCTCTTTACTCTTCTGGAGGTAAAACTCCCAAGGGGTAGTTACCTTAACCTCAACCGCAGTAGGCATTTAGAACTTCCTCTCCATTAGACTTGTGCCTTCGGGTCAGTCACTTCGCCCGCTACCTGCTTCAGGTAAGCGATAACGCTTGCCAGCTTCTCAGGCGTGTCTACGAACTCTGCGTAGGTCTTTCTGCCCAGCTGACTCTGTATGCCCTCTTCGAGCTTGCTGTATGCCCTTATCTCCACGCCCCATTGGGCATTGGCTATAAGCTCCTGTGCCATCTTCTTAGGCATAGGCTCGTCAGGGTTATGCCCTATCTCTTCGCTCACCTCTGGTATCTTGCCGTCTGATGCCGTAGCCTTGCCTTCATCCACTTTTTCAGCGGCGTCTGCTATCTCTGTTGCCTCGCCTTCCTTCTGATTATCGGGAGGGTTCAGCTTTATGTTCGGTATGTCAGGCGTCTGCCTCGCAAAGCCTGTCTGTGTCGCAGATTCAGGCAACTTTATCTTATTATCGCCGTTCTCTTTACTGGGTATATCCTTTGCCGCCTTAGTTACGTCTATGACCTCTTTCGATACTCTGGGTTCAATGCCGTCATCCGCAGGGCCATTAGCCACGACGTCCTGCGTAATCCCTCTCGGCGTATTACCGTATGCGGGGCCGAACTTCCGCAGGTATTCCATATGGCTCCTGCTAACTAACTGGACGCCCGCCTTACGCATCATCTTAAACTCGGACATCCTGTCTACGACCTTCTCTGCGAATACCCTCTGCTCTTTAGTGAGGGACGCACCATCCTTTTGCCACTCCGCTATTGTCTCTATGTCCTTTTTCAGCTTGCTTATATCGGCTTCCATCTTCATAGCTCTGAGGCTATCTTCTACCAGCTCTTTCGTTATCGGGACGACGCCCGTTGCCTTCTGCTTATGATAAATCCAGCTACATACTGCCGCTGGGTCTTCTACCTTGCCTATTACTTCGATACCTTTGTCCCACCATTCTTTAAGGGGTCTATCGGCTTTGTCCATCTTGAGCCAGACCATAGTGTTCGGGCTTACCAGAACCTTCTTCATAGCCTTACCGAACTTTGCCTCTACCTTCTCGGCACATTCAGGACAATGCTGTCTTAATTCGTCTACTGTTATCTTTACCTTTTCCATTGTATCCTCCGTTTATAATAAAAGCGTAGGTCTATATCAAATAGAGACACTACGCTCGTGGTTACAATAATCCCGTGTGAGGGAATAACGCAAGATTAAAACCCTTCCCCCAACTTCGCCGTAAGTATACCACATAAACTACGTTTTGTCAAGTAGGCGACTCATCAACCGCTTTATACTGACCAATAGTGCCTTACATACGCTACATCTTGTTTCCGTTATCTTATACTCTTTCTCGCCCAGCTCCACCACAGTTTCCTGTGTCATAGCCTCGCAATTCGGACACCATATCAAGATTCTACTCTCCTAATCTTTTTTTAGATAATCCCCTGTATGACAGGATGAGCACCGCTTTTTACAGTTCATACAGAAACAGTAATCGGTGCCGAACTGTGTTACCCAATGAGGGTTCTCACAGCACTTAGGCATACGCTTACACTCTACCTCAGCGAGAGCGTCGTTTGTGCTTGGTATGGGTATCTTTTCTGCCATAGCCCATTACCCTCCTTACTATTTTCATTTCGTTTGCTACCGTTTCCAATGCGTCTATTGCTCCCTTTTCTATGCCTCGCTTGTAACCGTCGCCGTGCCCCGCTACGTAGGCAACTATGCAGGAGAGCGATAGAGTAACTACGACACCCGCTATGTTCCATATCAGCACCACCACGTCATTAGGTTCCATACTCACCTCGACTTACTTAGTTTTCGCCTGCGGTATCGGTCTCTTTCTGCCGCACGTTTTGAGGCTCTCTTAAATGCCTCATCAAGCTCCCGTGTTTTCCTATTCCACTCTGCCTTCCCCTTTTTTGTCTTTAGGTAACGCCTCCCTGCCGCCATTGCTTCTGGGGTATAGTATACCCTCCCGTCTATCGTCATCAATATAGATTTCTTCTTTCTCTTCTTAGGCATCGCTATCCTATCGCTGGCTTATTTATTTCTGGCTTCAAAGGCTGAAGCGGGTTATTGAACGTCAGCACAGTCAGCCATATCCTTCCTGTAAACAGGAACTTCCACCATTCGGTAAAGGACATCTTCCAGCAGGTTATTACCTTGCCCTCTTTGTTTTCGTGGGCAGGCAACTGTTTATACTGCGGCTGTCCTTTAGCGAATATCATATTGTGTTCTTTGAATGCTATCGGTATCATCTGAACCTCCTTCTCATCCACCAGCGTCTTCTGGCTTCCGACATTTTCTTTATCGAGGAAGGTCTATGCTTCCTACCTGTCCTCGCCTTACTCATATTTATTTTCCATTTCCTTCTTACCGCAGGAACACTCCACGTTACCTCTTTCATAAGGGCGGCAGAACCTAACAGACGCTCCTTGGTCTGCTTACTCCGCCTATACGCACCTGCACGCTTATCGCCCTTGACATACCTTGTTGCCTTACCTAATCTTTTTATCCTGTCTCCCATACCATATTTGTAAGCATCTTGCCTATGTTTATCGGATATGTATGGCTCTACAAGCGGTGTCGTAACATCAAAACCAAACCTTCTCTTATACTGCCGAGCAAGTATCTTGTGCGTCAAAGCAACGTGGCTACCTAAGTGCTTAAACCTTTTATGACAAATCTTACAAGTCAATATCTCTTCGAGGTCAGGTTTACATTTCCTGTAAAACCTCTTCAGGCATTTTGTCATCGGCTTGTCCATTGTGCCTGCCTTCCTTCTTAACTCAGCTTTCCTCTATCTTTCGAAATGGCTTGTCATCGCCAACCCCTAACACTCCGCTGTCAGTAATCTTTAGAACGTAATAAACTTTCCAGCCTTCTGCAAACGCCTCCTCTAACTGTAACGCTAACAGGTAAACACGCTTGTCTGCTGTCTCTGTCAATACTTCTCCACCCCTGACCTGCTTCACCTCTCTCAGCTTATCGACGAACCATCTATGGCTACTACGAAACAATATCCTCTTCTCATTTATAGCATCCGACAACACTTTTAGTAGAGCTATCTTCCTTTCCTCCGATAGCTGGTCAACGTAAAGAGATGTTATATTATAGTGGCTTTTCTTCTTTTCCATCTTACTCCGAGACTATCGGCACGCCCCTCTTCAGTATCTCCATAAAGGCAAGCTCCATCGAGCATCCGAGTTCGTTCTGTATCCTGCCTAACGCCTGCATTACCATCTCATACTGCTCGTCTGTAAAGTCAAGCGTGAGACGCTTAAAGGTTTCTATCGGCACTTCCTTATCGCCCTCGACCTTATTCCAGTCGAAGTTAGCGAGCTTCAGCAAGTCTTCTATCTTGTCCTCTGGGAGCGGTATCTCTATCTTACCGTATTGGTCTACCATCTCTTTTATCAAGAATGCCAACTTCACTTCGTTAAAGGGAACCTGTTGCTGGAAGGCTACTGTAAGTTCTCTTGCTTCTTTGTCTGGTGTCACGCCCTCGTTATAGATAATGACCTGCGTAAAGCCCAGCTCCTTACAGGCATCGTATCTCTGCTCGCCGTCTATAATCTCGAACCAGTCGTCTATCTGCCTGACAACTATCGGCAGGCGTTGTCCTTTCTGCCTTATACTTTCCCTGACGTTGGTATAGTCCTCTGTGTTCTTGTCTTTGGGATTATAGGTGTTGGGTCTTACCTTGCCTATGTCTACGACTGTAACCTTCGCTACATCAAACTTCAATTCCATACTATCCCCCTTTTTGTCCATAGCTCCGTGTAGTAATCTTCCATCTCCTTATAGGCGTGGATACTTAATCCGTATCTCAATTCCCTCTGGACTGCCAGCGTCTCGTGAAATAACTTCTCCACGCCGCCTAACTGTCCTGCTAACTTAAAGACGTTCTTCTTGTCTGTGTTGAACCTTACGGATTTTAACTCGCCCTTTACAAAGCATAGGCAGGCACCGTATTGTGCTCCCGCTTTCCAGCTTGAACTATCTGCCGAATAGATAGGATAGGTTCCTAATGCGTTCTTCTTTATCATAGCAAAGACGTGAACCTTTACCTTCCTGTCATAAGCGGACTTGATAAGCTCCATATAGGGCAGTCTTGCCCTGCTACGCCTATCTCCCTCTATGGCTATATATCTGCTTACGCTCTCGTCGAGTTCCTTTAGATACTCCTCATAGGTTACTACCGCAGGATGGTATACGGTTATACATTTAGGCAACAGCCCTTCAGCCTTCAAGACATTACGCCAATGCCTTACCTTTTCCTGTCCCACCAGCTCTCCTATGTCAAGCTCCACAAAGTATTCGAAGTAGTCTCGGTTTCTGGATAGCCAAGCGAGGTATTGCTCGAAGTATTGGTCTGGGCTTATCTCTGTCTTCTTAACCTTCTTATGGACACCTGCGGCGAGGTTCACGTTATCTGTCTCTGCGAAGAATGAGTGTGCTCCGCTATCTACTATGATACTCTTCGTGTGAGCCTTTATCTCTTTGATACGCTGGTCGCCTTTTGACCTCAGATAGTAATAACTGGCAAAGACGTTAGTGAACTCGTCCTTGAATAAGTTGTCGTTGCTGTCGTGCTGTTCTACGCCTGCCAGATAGATTCTCAATTAGCCCTCCACAGGTTCATAAGTTGCCGCAAAGATATCTGGCTTGCAAGGATAGAACTCTCCTTTGACGCCCTTGATAATCCAATCGCCAGTTGTCAACATATGATTACCCTTAAGAGTATGAATATGCGGACAAGCAATGCCGGGAGCATCTGCTTTATCACAAACCGCAAGATGCTTCATTCCTTTTTTATATCTTATCGCTTCTATCACTACTGGCTTCTTTCTGAACTTTGGCACTTAGCCCTCCATCACATTTAGCATTTTGTCTATGCTCTTTGAATACTTCTCCGTGTAAGAGGACACGTCCCATTTCGAGTTCAGAGCTTCTATCGTCTTGCCTACCGCTTCTTCGAAGTTGTCATACAGGCATCTATCGTCAAAGTCCACGACTTCTGGATAGCTACACCTGCGTGGGCATACAGGGAAACACTTTAGCTTCAAGCCTTCGTTAAGGGCATAGCCGAATGTCTCCTGATAGGCACTTGAGAATAGAACCTTAGCCTTAGCCAGCTCGTCGTAATACTCCTGCTTGGTTAATCCTACCTTCAGCTCTATGTAGTCAGGCACCTTGAAGCCTACTATATTGCTTGCCAGCTTCTTTCTGGAGGAAGTGATAACGAACTTTACTGTCGGGTCTTCTTTGCGTATCCTCTCTGCTAACTTAAAAAAGTCCTCTGGGTTCTTCTCCTTGTCTGTCCTATGCGGAAAGATAACTGTCCTCTCCTTTTTAGTGATGTCGGACTTTATCTTATCGCTATCCCACACAAGCCCTGTTGCTACTATATTAGGCACCGAGTTGAACGTCTGGCTCATACCATCCTCTATAAGCTTCTGGTGATACCTACTGCCTACAAAGACCCAATCTGCCAGAATCAGCCAGCCCGCCTCGTTATACTTCGCCCACCAGTTCATCTTGTTAACGAAGTCAAAGGGGTCGAATACTCCTGCGTAGTGGATGCCAGCTATCCTAACCTTCATACCCTTCTGGGCTTCTATGTAGCGAATCATCTCTATGCCGGGGAACCACAGGTCTGCTATGAAAAAGATATCGCCGTCGTGTATACTCCCGTTCTTAAAGAGTCGGCATATCTCCATAAGCTGTGATGCCTTATAGAAGTTAGTGCCTTCAGCGTCTAACACTTCTCCTGTCTCTAACCCGCCTGTCAACACTTGCCCGTCTATTACCATATAGTCTACTCCAGCCTTCAGACCCTTACGGTGAAAGCCGTCTATTACCCAGTTATACATCTGAGCCGTATATCTCTCCTGTAACCTTTCTAAGGGGACATACCATATCATACGAAACCTCCTTTGAACATATTGACTGTCAGTTCTGGAACGTTCCTTAAATTAGTAAGACCCCATTCCTTACAATGGGAACAGAGTGGGAGCTTCTCTCCCATCTTACACTTGTGAGCTTGCTGGAACTGGTCTATCTTCTCTCCATACCATAGGTCTACTAAAGAGTTATTCCTTAGATTGCCTACCATCTGGACGGAGTTGAAGTCTCTGTCGCACATTACCACATCGCCATTGCTCCAGACAGATACGCCATAGAACGGTTCGAGGCAACATACTCTCTCCTGCCTGTCAGCACCGTCGTCAGGCGTGTTCGATACCTGTCCAGCAAAGGTGTCTAAGAATTTTGACCTCCATTCGACATAAGGTTCTTCCTTCAGAGTCTTCTCAAGGGTCTCCCTGTCTGGAACTATATTGCCCTCGACCTTTATAAACTGGATTACCGTATACTTCTTCGCTCTTGTCCTGATGTCAAGCACTCGACTGAGGTTAGTCATCATCAGCTTGTGGTCGCCACCTACCCTCACTTTTCTATACAGCTCTGGTGTCAGGGCGTCGTAGTCATACACAAGATAGTCTATTGAGGCGATAACTTCGTCCTTCACGTCCTTTAAGAGTAAGCCATTGGTCGCTATCGTTACCTTGATGCCTTTATCCTGAACCTTCTTTATACGCTCGCCTATCTTCCTATCACAGAAAGGTTCGCCAAAGCCAAATAGCTCTACCGCCTTTGTGCCTTTCATATCTCTTTCGAGTATAGTATCGAATAGTGCGTCATCCATATCTCTTACAGGTCTTGTCATCTTCTTGCGAGGACACATTATACAGGTAAGGTTACATCTGCTCGTAGTCTCAAGCTGGTATATCCTCGGCAACAGGACAGGGTAGGGTTCTGCCAGCATAGCCTTATGCCCTTCGATTGCTTTATCCCAATCTACGTCAGGCAGATATTCTACTGGGAAATTCTTTTTAACGCTCTGCGTATCCTGCGTTTTCATTGTCCTCCCATACCACTACTTTATACAGCTCTGGATAAGTGTTCAGGAATATCTCCGCTATCTCCTCACAGCTAAAATGGAACATCTTGCCGTCGAATTGGTCTTTGACCACTACCTGAAGTCTCTTCTTAAAGGTAATGAACTCTATCCCTCTGCTGGCTATCTCCTTTGCGTATGCCTCGACGTGGAAGATATGCCTATGGACGCTCTTTAGGAACTCGCACTCTTTAGGTGCTCCCAGCCAAGCGTGGTAGCCTTCGAATTGTAATCGGACTATGATGCCTTTCTTCATTCTTTTCTCCCTATGAGCGTTAAGAACTCATTACGGGTCTGTGGGTTCTCTCTAAACGAACCTTTCGTTACGGATGTAATCGTCGTATTGTTATGCTTCTTCACTCCTCGCATCTCTGTGCATAGGTGTCTTGCTTCTATAACCACAGCCACGCCCGCAGGCTTCAGGTGCTTGTCTATGGCATCCGCTATCTCCTTGGTAAGATGTTCTTGTATCTGTAATCGCTTGGCGTATATCTCTACAAGCCTTGAGAACTTACTAAGCCCTAACACTTTTCCTTTAGGCAGGTAAGCTATATGGCACTTGCCGAAGAAAGGAACCATATGGTGCTCACAATGCGAGAAGAATGGTATGTCTCTGATTATCACCATCTCGTCTACGTCGCTTGTGAATACCGCCTTAAACAGGTTCTCAGGGTCTTGGGCATAGCCTCCGAATATCTCTCCATACATCCTCACTACCCTATGTGGGGTATCCTTCAAGCCCTCTCTGTTAGGGTTCTCGCCTATATACTCAAGGATGCGGGTTACATTGTCAGCGATGTCCTTTGCTGTGTTCTCATAGAAGAACTCTATCCAGTCCTCTACCTCCCTTACCCAGCAGTTAACGACGTCAGGAGAGTAAGGCTTCTTATACAGGACTGCCCTGCACACGTCCTTACTAAACTTCTTCATCGTCGCTCCGCTGTCTATAAGGTCGTCTACTATGAGAGTCTTAGGAGTTATCTGCCAAGCGTCTATCAATGGCAATTTAAGATGCCTGCTCAGTAACATAGCCACAATGGTTCCGCCTCTTGGCACGCCATAGATGTTATCGAACTGTCTACTGCCTGCCTTTACCAATCCAGCCAGCTTCTCTACATCAGCTTCAAGGGCGTGAAACCCTACGTGGTAAACTTTCTTTATCCCTGTGTTCACACGCCCCTCCTGTTTCCCCAGAGCACCTTATGGATTTGCAGAGAGTATCTCACTTCTAAGTTGTCAAAGGCTATCATCTCTGCCAGCTCTTTAGCCCATTTCATACTTTTACCATCAAGGGCAGGTGATACCAGAACCTTACATCTTATCTTCACGCCTTCCAAGATGTCTTTCATCACGGTATAGTCTACTGTGTCTTTGACTACGAACTTCAGCTCGTCCGCTGGGCTTAACCTATTCAGGTTAACCATATTGAATGCTTCTTTAGGGTGGGCACTCGGCAACTTCCAGTCTACCACGAACTTGTCTACATTAGGCAGTCTGGCGATGTCTATGGTGCCGTTGGTAAAGATAACTACCTTGAAGTCCAGCTCCTTCAGAGCATCTACTAAGGCAGGCATCTCGCTTTGGATTAAAGGCTCTCCGCCTGTGATGTTCACCCACTTACATCTGAGCTTACGCACTTTGGCTACTATCCTCGATAAAGGCATATTCCTTCCGCCCTTATAGGCATACTTGGTGTCGCACCAAGCACATCTGAGGTTACAGCCAGCTGTCCTTACGAATGCCATCATCTCGCCTTGAAGGCTACACTCGCCCTGTATGCATCTGAATATCTCTATAATCTTCATCCTATATCCTTTCCGCTATATCCTGCGTTGTCGCTACTACATAACTTGTCGGTGTCTCCCACAGCCTTATATAACAGACTCTCGGTTCGCACGTCTTGAGTATCTTCAGGAACTCTCTCGCCATTATCTCTGCTGTAGGGTTCTCAAAGATGTCGTTCAGGTAAGCGTGGTCGCATTTCTCTATGATGTTCTCCTTGACTATCTTACTGAGGTCAACGAAGTCTATCACCATCCCTGTTTCTTTGTTTATATCGCCCATTACCGATACTTCCAGCTTATAGGTATGCCCGTGTAGGTTCTTGCACTTGCCCTCGTAGTTAGGTAACTTGTGAGCGGCATCAAAAGTAAACGTCTTGAACACCATCATATCTTCGCTCCCCTCCCCATTTGTCTTGCTTTGACCTTGAATGTCTTGAAGCCTGAACCTTTCTTTAATGGCGTCTTAGGCTTGAAGATGTCGTTCTTCTTTAGTTTCATATGCCCTCCTTAGTAGCTTCTCCTGCCTCTAAAGTAGCCATACGGCACCAAACCGTCTACTGGCACTAAGGCATCTTCTTGTAATTTCTCTTCTGGCGTCTGTTTATTTGTCGTCCCTGCGAACCAATAGGCAAAGTCATTGTTGTCTAATACGCAATTGTATACCGCTCCCGCTACTGCGTCGCATATATCCTTACTGGAATTGGCAGGGTGGTCTACCTTCTTGCCTTTTACTAACTCCAGCCTCATCATCTCATCTAAGAAACTCTGGAAGTGATAATACTTTACCTTGCCTGTGTATATCCCTTCTTTGAGGGTTTCATAAGGTGCCAGCGTCTTATCCATAGACAACTGCTCACTCTCTATGCCCATCTTGTTAAGCTCCTGTATACTGGATGCCGATTGGAATTGGTCATAGGTGCACTTCTTTATGCTGAAGCCTCTTGCCCTCAGCTCGATTACTATATTCCTTACCTCTGCCAAATCTATCTCTCCGCCTTTAGGTGCCTTTATCCTCATCATAAGGTCTACTACAATACCGTCTCCCTGTCTGTGGCACATAGCAATACCTGTGGCGTCTGTTGTCAAAGATAGGTCGATGTGCATATAATACGAGTAGCTTGGGTTTCCTCTGAACTCCCCTATGAATATAGTAGTTTCGGGTATAACAGGGTCTTTAAGGGTCTTGTCCTCTCCCGCCATTACCAGCTCCCATCTCCTGAAGTAAGGCTCTAAGGCAAGCGAAGGGATAGCCATATAGTCCCTCTTGAAGCGTTCCCAGTTCCTTATTGCTTCTATCTCATACTCTTTAGGTATCGCTGTGTTCTCTATTACTATCGTTTTGCCAGAGAACAGCCACTTAGGCTTACTGTCCCACGATGTCTTTCTTACAGTATAGATTCTGTTGTTCGTCTTAGCCTCAGCCATCTTCTTCTCGATGAAGTCATCTACATAACGAGGGGAGCTTATCATCACAAGCATACCCTTATTGCCAAACCTGTTCTTTATCCTATTATGCAGGGCATTAAACATTTCCTCAGCGACATCGTGAGTCTCTGTCTCTGTATACCAAGCGGCTTCGTCCATTACACCACCTAAGAGGTTATATCCCAGAGGGAACGTCTCCTTGCTGTTACCCGGCACTACGCAGATGTTCTTAGGGAATCTCAGTTCTGACCTCACGTTAGGGTCTGGCAGGTAGCCGTGGCTCCTGAACCAGTTAGCGTTCTCTATCCTCTGCTTGATTTCACCAAAGACAACCTTCTTGGCTTGGTCTCCCCTGATAGACATATTGATAAAGTATATCGCTGACCCTCTGGCGAGGCTTAGTAGCTTCTGGGGTTCTCTCAGGAGTAAAGCTCTGTATACGAGGTAGGTTATTATGAGGGATGCTTTGTAGCTCTTGCCTCCGCCTATGCCTTCGTCGAATACCGCTTCATTATACTGCCACTCCATCTTGGCTTCGTCTGTTACCTGAAACAAGCCATCAAGGTCTTCTTTAATAGGCTCCCAGCAGTCGGAACTACCATTTAGGTATTCTGGGCTGTTTATGAACTTCTTTATGCCCACAGGGCGTTCCTCATACTCAGGGTGTAATGCTACCCATCTGGTATGCCAAGCCCTGTCAGGCTTCAGCTCTTCAGGCGTCAGGAGGTGGTTGCTCATACTTCTCCAATATCTCTAAAAACTTTGTCTTATCCTCTGGAGCCATCTTGTTTATGATAGCTACGTTCTGCTCTATGTCTATATTGACGTTGCCTTGTATTACTGTCTGATTGCCTACTATCTGATTGACAGCTCTGGGAACTCGCAGGTCTAACAGAACCGATTGATACTTAAACCTCAGAGTCTTTTCGAACCTAAGCTGTTTCTTGTCTACCCAGACTACTACCTTGCCATCTTTATCCAGTAAAGGAGTCTTATCCGCTTTGAGGACTGGCTCTCCCTTCTCCAGCTTGGATATGTTATTATTACACTCTACCAGCATAGAGCCTATCATCATCTCGCCGTCTACCTGATACTCTTGCGGGGTTAAAATATCAAAGGTATCCCTTACCCATTTACAGGCGTTCTTTACCTTACCTTCGCTTATATGCAGGACTTCAGCTACCTGCCAGTTATGTAAGGCTCCTAACGTCTTAAAGTGGTGTATACGGATGTATTCGGCTTGTAGTTCCCTGTTCTGGGATATGGGAGGTCTTCCAGCCCCTTTGGGATTTGATTCAGGGCTATTTATTTGGGGGGTCGTTTCCGTAACTACTTGTGGGACAACGACTTCGGGATTTAATTTATTATCCGTGTCCATAATTACTTATCCGTGGTTACTGCTTCAGGAGTGTCTGGGGTAGGCTTATTATCTGAAGGGCCGCAGGTGGTTGTGTTATTTATTAGCCACTTGTCAATCGCTTCTTTGTCAAACCTTATAGCTCCGCCTAATTTAATATACGGTATCTTGCCCTGCTTGGTAAATCGGTATATCGTCTGGATGTTAAAGTTTAATTCTTTAGCTATCTCTTGTGCTGTCATCAACATACTATCACCTCGTGCGGAAGTATACACTACGTTTAATACTTTGTCAAGGGGACAAGCTCATTCCTGCACCTCCTCTATCAGAATTTCAGTTCTGGGATTTGCCTTGTCATACCTTATTCTGACAGCCTCTTCCAGAATTACTTTGCTGTTATCGTCGTCGAGAATTCCCTCTTTTACGAGGCTATCATCTAACATCTTCTGCCCGTAGTTCGAAAGGTCTCGCCTCTGTTTATCCTTAAAGTATAAGGTGTAAACTATTTTCACTTTCCTTCCCCTAAAATGCTTCCCCTTATACTTCTCCCTGTAATCCTTTATGACTAACAGGTCAAAGATATCCTGCTCCTTTTGAAACGACGTCCAATGGCTACGGAGTAGGACGTTCAGGCTCTTTTGGAGCTTCGGGATGGATAGGAGCATCTTCATTCTTTGGTTCCTCCTTTGGTGCCTCTGGCTTAACCTCTTCTATGGGTGCTGGCTTAGGCTGTGGTTGTGGTGTCGCCTGCTGTAATAACCTGTCTACCACATTGATAGATTGCAGGTCTTCCAGCACTTCCCCGCACATACGCCGCAGGTCTCTCAGGGTAGCCTGACGCTTAGGTGGCTTCCCGTTTATCATTATACCTTCCGCCCTGATATCACCTACTGTCCTGCCGCCATTCTCATACTGATACAGCACTACCGCTATCTCTACTTTAGGCGGTTGTATTTCGCTCTTTTCCGTCTTTTTCTTGAACGGGTTGAATCGCATTTTCATCCTCCTTTAGTTTATCTGGCATCTTTGCCAGATTGATTACCATATTAAGGGCATCTGCCCATCCCGTGAAGGGTATGCCTCTGTCATCTATATAAACGTGAGCTATCGGCTTGCCTATGCCTTTCCATATCTCATCATAGGGCAACTCCTGTTCCTTTAACCAAGCCTCCATCTCATCCTGATATTTCGGGAAGTCAGGTAGCGAGGGATTACATCGGCAGGAGTATATAATTATCTTACAGCCCGCATCGTGTAAAGCCTTCATTACCCGCTTGACGCTTCTCTTCGGTTCTCCTATCGCTGGGAACTTATGTTCGCATATCGTCCCGTCGAAGTCTATTGCGAGTGTAAACCCGTATCCTGTCCTGTCCATTTTACCTCCGTTTCAGCCAAAAAAATGACGTTAAAGATTCTCCTTGACACATTGCTCTAACCGCTTAAAAAAGGCTACATCCTTTATTGTATCATAAAAACCTTGCTCAAGATGTATCTCATACATCCTGCAAAACGCTCCATATTCAAGACGTTCAAAGCAAGGACATCCGTTGCAATGGTCTACGTCATCGAGATTCACCTTGATAGTTATGCCTGTAACCATCGCCAATCCTACCTCCTGTCCACCTGCATATTCCTATGACCCACGTTACCAGAGCTAAAGCCAGAAGCACCCTTAGAATCAACTTCATTTTTTATGTCTCGTCCTACCCTTGCTCATTTCTTCCATATTCTTTAACGACCACGCCAGTCCCAGCACATACCTGTCGCTTACAGGCTTCCCGTTCATTATCCTATGCAGAGTCTCGCTACATATCTCTCCGAGCCTGTTACCTTCTATGGCACAGCTTGAATAGGCTTCGAGATACATAGGCAGTTTCTCTATGCCTAAAGATTTGATATAGTCCAAGGCATCCATAGCCGACGGATGTGGTTCTTTATCTGTAAGTGTGCCCCGCTCTTCAACGCTTTGTCCTTTAGGCTTGAACGCTGGACGTGCGGTCTTAGGCGGTTTATTCACGCCACCTTTGTCATTGCCTTCCTCTGCCATCTTGCTACAATCCTGATGTAGGTCTACTGGATTCTGTTCCATCGCTTACCTTCCTTCCGTAGTATTCTTTATCCAGCTTCATTCCGTTATGCAGGTGCTTGACTACCTGACTCAGATATCTGGGGTCGAACTCTTCACCGCACTTTTTACACTTTATCTTTGCCAATTTTGAAACTCCCGTCTTGATACATCGTTCCCATTATAGGCTGGTTTCTTCTGTAACATTCTAACGCTACGTTTATCCTTGCCGTCTCGAAGCCATCGTCATCGTGGTCTACAAATCTGAAGCCGCAATCCTCATCTATCAGGTCTCTCGGCGAAGCGGGAAACTTCTTGCAGAACTCAGGTCTATGCTCGTATGTAAGGCAAACGTGCTTGCCGTCCGCTTCTGCGAGGTGGGGGCAGGTGAATCCTTTTAGGTTATCCATCTTCGCTCCCTTACTGCGGAGCATAAACCACAGGATAATCTTCTCCCAGACGTTGCAGGCTTTGAGTAAGAAGTCCGCCTTACAGCACCGCCCACACCGCTTACATTCGCCTATCCTTAGCCATTTCATACGCACACTCCCTTTATATGTGGCTTGCCCAAGTCCATATATTCCATCCACGTCTCTTTGCATCGTTTACAGCCGTAGTGCGTTACTACCTGCCGTTGTCCTAAGTGAAGAACAGTAATGCACTTTACGTCAATTTCGTGCCCCATAATCCAGCAGAGAATTTTGTCTATCACGCAAACGGCCCTGTCTCTATGGGATGTATAGCAAGGGTTGATGCCTTGACTATCAGTTCCCCTATCCTCCTGACCATATCCTTATTGCTACCGAGAAAGAGAAACTCCCTGCCGCCCTTGCGGGTAGTCAGCGTTATTTTGTTCTGGTTGTCTATCTTTACGTTGATAGACAAATTACCGTCCGACACCTGATATTCCATCGCCTTAAATAGAACCTCTACCTTACTACTTGGAGCACTCTTACACATATTCTCCTCCCTCGCCAGTATTTTTATAGCCCTTTGACACTCTTCTATCTCGTATTGAATAACGCCTGCCCCAATCAGCGTCAAGCCGTCACGCTCCTCCAACGCCTTCGCTATCCGCTTCTCGTTCTCGCTACACTTCTCTATCAGCACCATTATAGCAAGCGACATATTACGTCCTCGCCCAGACTAACAGCTTTGCCTGACACAACTCTTTTGGGCAAGCGTGCATCACCCTCTCTGGCGTAGTCCCAGAATAAGACCCCGCAGGATAAACCTTGCCTCTCACCCCAGCTTGCCAACCATTAACAGCGGTCATATCCTTTGGGTCAACACCGCCTACCTCACAAAAATCGCAACATATTTTTTCTTCGTGTATCATACATCTCCTTAACTATGATGCGGAGTGGTGAGCCGTGCCCGCAACTGGTATCCCAGTAATGGGAGAGGCATCAACATCACAACAATGATTTTTGCTCGCCTCATAACAACCCCTAACAGCTACCAATAACAAGCAAGGGCACAAGCCCACCAGTCCAACCTTTCTGGCTGAACGCCTAAAGGATACGCCAGCCCCACTCCCTTTAGGAGAGTGGTGAAAGAAGGACTTTTACATCCGCATCAAGCTCTATCGTGGTTACAGCATTGGACTGCTTCACTTTGCTGTCCGCATCAAGTATCCAGTTCTCAAGCTCAACACACTTCTTATCCAATGCTTTAATATCATACTTCGGCTCTATAACTCTTTCAGGAGTTCCGTAGTATGTTTCCTTTGAAGCCGATTGGCTACGCAGGTTTGACAGCTCCGCAAGCCTGCCCCTTATCGCCTTCATCATCACCATTACCTCATTTATAGTCATCTTAGCCATTATCCCTAACACCCCCTTTTTATAGCGTATTTTGCCCTATTAGCACCTATTACAGCCCCTAAAACAGCTCCTCGCTATATAGACCCTCGCCCTGCTCGCTTGGGGTCTCTCCTATGCGGAAAACACTCTCTGGGGCCGCCAGTTTCCTTAACCTTCTTGATTTTCTTATTAAGACCTGACCCTATCACCACCAACTGCCCTTCATCCAGAAAGGTGGATTTTATCTCTATGCCTTTATCTCCTGTCTGACCCTGCGGAGTTACCTCTATCCTGACACAGCCATTGAGGTATACTATCCTCGCTGTCGCTATGCCCTTGTAGCCCGTTATCTTGCACTTTACCAGACTGCCTAACTCTATCATACCTTACCTTTCCTTTCTTCCCTAATTATCTTCTCCAACATCTGCCCAGACAGCGTAGCGTCATATAAGGCATCGTGGCATTGGCTCTTGTCTACTGGTATGCCCAATCTCTTGGCACACTCAGCCTCTCCGCACTTAGAAGCCAGCTTACCCTTCGTAGCCAGATAGAACCTTACTATCGAGGCTACATCAAAGACCCTGTGCGAGTATGGATACTTCATAGCCAGCGTGGACTCGTAAGCCCCACGTAACATATCCGTATCAAACCCGCAAGACCATTGTGCGAGATAGAATTTCTTAGGGTCGCCTGCCCACTCCTCAAAGTTCTTTAGAACCTCTACTCTCCTGTATCCTGTCCGCATAAGGTCAGCCTTACTCAAACCGTGAATCTTCTCCGCTTCTTTTTCCCAAGTATCCGTATATGGTATCACGTTCAGCTCAAAAGAAGGTTGTAGACATAGTTCGCCGTTCTTGTGCATCTTAACCGCACCGAGCTGTATGATACAAGCCGTCCGTGTATCGCTACCCGATGTCTCCACGTCAAATATAATCAAGTCTTTAGATAGCTTAAACATTACGTTTCCTTTTGAGGATGTCATTTGCTATATACTTCGATGTCTCCTTGATATCCTCATCTACCATACCCAACCTAATAGGGTCTTCTGGATGTTCCTTCTTCTGCCTCTCCATCGTAGGGACAACGCACTTCTCGCACAGAACCGTCTTGTCCATATTCCAAACCATTATCCAAGTGGGTCGCTTACACTCAGAGCATCCGACAAGGCACGCCTTATGTTTTATCTCTGGCGGTGGAGTATAATTGTCAGCCCCCATACCTACTATGTATACTTTTTCTTTCTCTGCCATCACTTCACCTTCTTCTTCCCTTCTGGCTTATCAAAGGACATAAGGACTTCGTTACAGGTAACGCACTCTACTGAGACATTATTTATATGCACGATACGCCCGCATACTTTAACACCATACGTTACGCACTCTATCTTATGCCCTGCGTGTCCTCTGAGTTCTTCATAGCTCGTTACGCTCATACATACCTTCTGTCTTTTATACAGAATGATTCAATCATCCTGTCTACTTAGGAAAAATCCTTTGCTTCTGCACCACCTCATTAAACGAAAGCTCCATCACTATATTGCCATATTCCTCTGGGAATGCAACCTTCACTTGTATATTTTGAACAACCTTGTCTTTAACCTCCTCACGGAAGCCTTTATTCAGCAAATCAAGGAAGTGCTTGATAGCCTCTATTTGAGCCTCTCCCTCTGGTGTATTACGGCGAATCATCAAGCTCATACCAGAACAAGCTCCTTCTCCATACTGCTGTCTATGGGGTGCAGGTTCGCACTCTCTATTATCTGCCCGCTCCTGACAAGCATCAGCTTTGCCAGAGCTTCATCTGCCTGCGGTAACACTCTCCGCTCCGTGTGGACGCATAGTCTGTTCTTCGGAACGAATATGCCCCTGTCCTTATCCTTCTCATACATATCTATATGCTTATGGCTGTCTTTATAAATGCGGAACGCCTTGTCTCCGCTCTTTATAGTAAAGAAGCCTTTGTCTTTATAGTCCCTGAAGTCTACCTCTGATATGAACATCCTCAGCAGGTCTTCTGCTTTACCGTCCGCCTTGTGGGCGATTATCTCTACCCTGCGTCTCTGGAAGTGTTCGCCCTTCGCCCTGTCTATATCTTCCTGCGTTATCTCAAGGCACTCGTCATCTCCTATCGTCTTATTGATAAGGAGCGTATGCCTACCGAGCTTGAACCTAACGAGGACACTCTTTCGTGCCCTATTAGCGAGGTCGCCTATCTGTTGCCCTGCCGCATACCCATTCAGATAGTCAGCGGTTCCTGCTACTGGTAAGTCAGGCACGTCATTGTGCCAGCAATTCGTAGGTGTCTGGGCATACCTAACGTAATAATTGCCCGCAAGATTTGTTCCGCCCTCTACTGGATTCATCGTAGCGGTAGTAGCAATGCCTGTATCACACCCCCAGCCTGCGTTAACTCCCCAGCCTACTTCGTTTGTCCATAAAGGACTATGCCCATATGCAAACGGCATATTACCCACCTCCCCTTGCTGTGCTTGTGCGTTTTGTCTTACATAAGTATCTATCTCTCGCTCCGCCATACGTTCCATAGCCTGCTTAGTAACTTCTATCAGGGCAGGTGTAACGTGTGGCCCTCCTTGGACGGTCTGCGATACTCTACGCCCCGTCCCGTTCGGAAGAACATACCGAAGGTTGATATGAACAGTCCCATCCATCTGTTGCATAACATCGAAGTCACCTACTTGGTCTTCCAAATATCGTATAGGTTCTTCGAAGTTATCGTGGTTCATATTGACATATCTTGGGATGTCAGGCATATCATCACCTTCTTCGTCTTTTTAGCGGGATAAGCCTAAATACCTTTCCCCACTTCCTTCTTACCTTACGGGCTTCTCCTAAACTCATAGCGTCTGGAGCTACCCACTCCGAGTTGCCTACGACATACAGGTGCCGCTTCATCCCTTCACCGTGAATTCCTGCATTATAATCATCTCAGCGTTGGGGTCGAACTTGTCTATGGATGTCGTATCCTTTTCATCGTTCTTCTTAACCTTAAACGCTCTCGCCTTTGGATGCTTCTTCTTGTAAGCATCGAAAGCCTGCCTCGCCATCTTGACCTCATCTGGGTCATTGGCGTTCCATTTTATAGTCGTATCCCCCGACTCCCACTTAAAGGAAGGGAAGTTGTCCTTGAACCATTGTAAGTCCGCAGGAGCGATAAGTAACCGCATCTCCCGTATGTCCTTATTCATACATCCTCCTATATCTTTAACCTCTTTTTAAGTTCCTTGACTGCATTCTTTATCATCTTCTCCTGATTCCTCTGGAGCGTCTCCAAAGCCTCTTCTACTTCCTCACGAGTAGGCTTCTCCTCAAGCATCTCGTCCATACTATTCCTTGGCGTGCTTGTGAAATAAGCCGCCCATCACCCTTACCATCTTCGGTCTTTCCTTCTTAGGAACCGAGCCGAATTCCTTTACGATGATGTGGACGTCTTCCTTCTTCAGCTTCTTTTCCTTGAGCACGCTCTTTACGTTGCTCTGGAATAAAGCGTCAGCCTCGCCCTCAGCGATAACCTCTTCGCTGTCGATTATCTC
>JBAZAY010000020.1:44209-47504 GCA_041671725.1 Gallionella sp.
GATTATCTCGTCCGTATCTAAATCTACTACCCTGATTTGGAACAACGCTCTTCCGTTTGCTTCCATCTTATGCCTCCCTTACAGCATCCCAGTCGCACATCCAGCAATATCGGTTTCTCCCGATACCATTGCCATCGTGCCCGCAGATGTTTCTAAAGAACTCTACTAACACCCTCCTGCCTATGTAGAGGACTTTGCCTGTCTCGAACTGAACAGCCCTCTTACCGTCCACAGGGCTTAATACTTTAACCGTCTTACCCACGTCTATCATATCAGCCCCTAACCTCCTTTCTTTCCTTCTTGACTATCGCTTGGTAGTAATGCGAGGTAGGCATACCGACAAAATCCTGCCCTATGTCCGCCATTACTCCGCCTTGCGGTTGCCATCCTTTTATAAGATAAGCCTTCACTAAATCTGTCAGCTTGTAATGGGTCTCAGCCCTCAATATCTCGTAGTCGTATATTATTTCTACTATCATCCTATCCCCCACTCTTCTGGACATTGCCATATATGAAAACAATTCGGGTGGACATTAACGTAGTCCTCTTTCTTGGGCATCATCATCATACAATCTATGTCCCCGAAGAAGTGTTCCTTGCACTCAAGTAGCTCTGCCCAAGTAGGATACCTGTCTTGCCTCGACACAGAGATATGCTTCAGCCATCCCCACTTGGGCGTATTATCCATAGTCTTAATGATACCAAGACCGCAATCGGTAATGAACACCTCCACGTCTTTAGAGTCTTGGTTCATAATTACTCTTGTGGATAGCTCTGCATTCACTTTTTGGAAGTTCATATCTCCGCCTTACTTCTTCTTTAATACCAGAACCAGAACGATTATGCCAGCTATCAGTAACCCCGCAATCAGGATTAGCAATACGTCTCGGACGTCCATTGTATTCCCCTGCGGTTCTTCTTGGGCTTGCTGATTTTGAACTGGCTGTGGCTGAACCTGCGTCTGCACAACTTGGGCTGGTGCAGGCTGAACGTATACAGGTTGCTGAACTATCTCCTGAACGACAACTGGAGCAGGGATTACATAATACCTGCCGTATATATCTCTCTGGTAATACCGCCCGCCATACATATAGTATGGGGTTCCAGAAATATAAACAGTTTCGTATCTCGGCTGAGAAGCGATTGCCGCACCTAACATTGTGCCTGCGACCAATCCTCCTAATCCCCAGCCCCATCCTCTTCCGCCTCTACCTCTATGTCCGCCACCAGCTAACGCCTCTGATGGGATTAAAGACACCAGCATCATCATTACCAATATCACTATCAATAATTTCTTCATTTGTCCTCCACCTCCTTTTCTTCTGAATTTACAATTATAATCCTTACCCTTTCGGCATCGTGCTTACTACCAGCTTCTCCGAGCATATCAAGGACTGTGTAAAGCAGGCTCCTTGTCGCCTTACAGTCCTTCTCCTTATTATCATCCAGCTCTATAACTATCTTTTGACCTTCAGTCTTAACTATATACCCGTTGTCTACTGACTCTATCTCAATTTTCATCTTGCCCTCCTATGGAGCGAGGGGCTGATGCTAAGTGGGACTTGAACCCACATCCAGAGATTATGAGCCTCCGTTCTACCATTAAACTATTAGCATACAGCCCGCTCATAAACATCGGCTTTACCTCGGTTCGACTACTTGCTGTGTCGTAGCAAGTGCCTTTGCCTCTCTGTCTTTCCTGCTTACGCTTGATATTACCATAGCCATTATCAACCCTATAATAGCCAGAACTATCAACAGCTCTACTAACGAAAAACCTCTCTGTTTCATTTTGTCCCCTCCTTTAATAGTGGCGTCTCATTTACACCGTATTTATAATTCGCATTCAGGAAATCTATCAGTTCTTTATCATCATCGCTTGATACTATTGGTAAACGCTGTTTCAAAACCTCTTCCATACTGGTAACAATAGTCATACCAGATACGCAGTTCTTTGTCTTCGTATTAAATGGAGATATGCCTACGGCTGATGTTCTTCTTATAGGTCTGTCGTTACACTCTATAACAAAAGCATCACAATCGAATTCTCTACATAGGCTTCTATAATTTATATTTTTACTCATTCCAGCTCACCCATCTCTTTCAGCTTCTTCTCTGTGGCATAGAAGTGATGCCTGAAATCCATATGGACGCCTTGACAGGTCTTGGTGTGCATATGGGAGAACTCGTATATGTTCATCAATATGCCTTTCAGCTTTTTGGCATCTTGCCCTGAGTCTTCTGCCAAGCCAGCCAAGAACTCTATGACCTTCATTGTCCTGTCAACAGAGGGCAACTCCACAAACGCTCCGAAAACTTTTTCCTCAATTTCAGTAAGTCTCTTCTCTTTACGCTTACTCACTTCTCGCCTCCAATTCGTCTGCGTCAAGCTCAATAGCACAACGCCAGTTTGTGCACTTGTATACCTTCGGGTCGTAATCCCCTATCTCTTCAAGCGGGCTACCGCATTCCGGGCAATTTAGTGCCATTTGGATTCTCCTTCGCAAAGGTTTGTTTCTCTTGCGGGGTGAGCTTTGCCCACGCCCGCTCTAAAGGCTCTACTACGGACTTTATGAACCGCCACTTCAGCATTTCGAAGTTCGATAACTCCTCTGCTGTCTGGGCTTCATTCCGCTTCTTATTCATAGCCGCCAAGCTCTCCTCGAACTTCCTATACTTGGCTTGCAAGTCTATGACTTCCTTCCTAACTGTTTTCTTATCCATCTTAAAGACCTTATCTGCCTAAAACGATAATAAGTTTTAGAGCATTTTTTACACATCTTTCTATGCCCTGTATTCAAAACTAACTTACTACAAAAACAGCATCTTAAATTCTTCTTTAGACGACCTACTCTTTTTTTGTCTCTAATATGGTGGCATCTTTTACACAGCCACTTCCATCTCCGTAGGTCTTTATCGTAAATATGATTCTTGCAGGATAATTCAAGTTTTTTTACTTCGTGGCATTTCTCGCATCTTCTTGGCTTTGGCTTTACCTTGGCTATAAACCTATGTAGGTTTCTTAATTCAACATTCACGCTTTAATTGTTTCCTCATCCATTCGTCAAAGGCTTTTGGGTCTTTTAGTAAATCCTTGTCCGTGATTAACTTATCCAGCATCGCTATCTCGCCGTCCATCTTGCCCATCTTCCTACCCTGCTCGAAAGAGTCAAGCACCCTTACCTTCATACTCTCGGTGTGGTATAGGCACAGCCCTAATATGGTGTTGTCGTATACGGCTATCTGTCCCCTTGAACATCTACCCATCTTATTATGCTGGCAGGTATAGGAATTA
>JBAZAY010000021.1:0-47310 GCA_041671725.1 Gallionella sp.
CTCCTGACGGTTTAGATGAAAACGACACTTTCCATCTTGGCACTTTTGAGGCCGCTTGCGGCAACTTCACCGCACCTTCGGGACGGGGAAGTCCCTTTCATTCGTTGGGGGTAGCAAATGGCAGACGACCGCACTCCACAAGAACAGATCGCCGATGGTTATAAGAAGGCTGCATTTGACGTTCCTTATGATCGTGAATTGAAAGCGATGAACTACAAACAGCTTGCCGTCGCGCTTGAGCAAAGTAAGAAAGGTTCGGCCAGGCATTCGGTGATCGCGCTAGAGATGGAGAAGAGAAAACCATCGCTTACCGGCATCAATGTCGGATGGATTCACAGAAACGGCACCACCCTGTTGCTTGGTTTTCTTGGTTCTCTCCTCGCTTCCGCAATATGGTTTTACTACTGGGCAGGATAGCTCGGAACGCGGGGGTAGGTTTGCTGTCTAGATAAGTAACTGAATTCATTTAAATATATTTAAATGAAAATACGGCGACTGCAATTACAGGGCAATCAGTAGGGTTTGCAGCCCACCCAGTTTCCCGCCGGCTGATACTGGCATGCCCATACCTGCTCCTGAGTATCCTCGCACACGGCGACCGCACAGCCAACCGTCGTGGTCGTGCGCCAGACCATCTGCGTGTAATGACCGCATACCTTCCCGGGCAGGCAGCGATTGGCGGCGTAGTCGTAATCTGCACGCTCACTACCCCAGCTATCCACCACTTTTTTCGGGGACAGATTTTGCAACTCCCGGCGCCCGTCTGACCAGCTCAGCGCACTGGCCCAATAAAGATTTTCACCGTACTGTCCGTCCGAGTCGCTATGGCGCATCCGGCAATGATCCGCCTGTTTCAAGTGATCGACCCAGGCCTGCGCTGACGCCGCCAGTTCCTGCGAGTAGCGCAGCTCTTCAGTTACCCCAACTTCCGCGCGCCACTGGTTGTGCGCTGCGATAACGGCTTCCGCGTCTATTTCTGCTGCATATCCCGGGTGAGCAGCCAGCAAAGCTGCCAGTTGCAGGGCGATCGTCCAGTGTTTCATAAGTTTACTCAACACAAAATATGCGTGTATGTTAACTTGTTCGCCAACCTTCCGGAACTCACCATGAACATAGCAGAAATTGCCGGACAACTGGAACGCACCGGCTACATCGTACTGGATAATCCGCTGCTGGAAAAATTAACCGGCCAGTTATTTACCCGTTGCCATGACGATGACCAGGCGAACTTCCAGACCGCACATATCGGCCGTGGCACAGACAAAAAGCACATCGACTCAATACGCGGCGATGTCATCAACTGGCTGGATGAAAGCAACTACACCGATCGATCCTATCTTGCATGCATGGAGACGCTGCGCCGGGGACTCAACGAAGCACTGTATCTGGGGTTGTTCGATTTTGAATGCCACTATGCCATCTATAACTCCGGCGCCGGCTATGCAAAGCATTCCGATGTGCTCAATGGCAAAAGAAACCGGATACTTTCCACCGTGCTGTACCTGAATGAAGACTGGCAGAGCAGCGATGGCGGCGAACTGGTTCTGTTCGAACCTGACGGTGCAGCCGTGATCGCCACAGTCATCCCGAAATTTGGCACAATGATCATCTTTTTAAGCGAATCGTTTCCGCATGAAGTCCTCATCTCCCACAACACAAGGCGCAGCATTGCCGGATGGTTCCGTGTCAGCGGCAGTTAATCCTGCGCCCTTCATTTCCGATCGAAAATTGACAGCCATGACCCCCCTGCCCGATACCGCCATAGCGCTTGCCGAGAAAAATGTGCGCGACATTCTGACGCTTGCCATTGAACACCAGCCCGCGCAAGCCGCAATCGTCGTCTGGGATGCGCAATGCGCGCTGGCGATAGCACTGACGGAAGCTTACCGACGCTGCCTGCCGGATGCGGTATTCATCGATTTCGACAGCGTCGCGCCGGAAGCGGTGCGCGCCGAGTTTGAGCGATTAGCGCCCGGCGATCTGGTGGTGCTGATTCAATCCACCAGTTTTCGCCTGGATGCGTTCCGCATTCGCGTGGAACTGTTCAAACGTTCGCTCAAGGTGATCGAGCACCCGCACTTGTCGCGCATGCCGGGAGACGAAGCGCTGCTTTACATCGAATCGCTGGCCTATGACCCGGCCTATGTTCGCGGCGTGGGCAATGCCTTGAAAGCGCGATTTGACAGCGCAAAAGTCGGTGTAATCAACAGCTTCGGCGAACAGCTGATATTTTCATCCGGATTTGAACCTGCCAAACTCAACGTGGGCGACTACAGCCAAATGCACAATGTCGGCGGACAATTCCCGATCGGCGAAGTGTTCACGGAATCGAAAGACCTGGAGGCCTTGAATGGCCGCGTGCGCCTGTCCATTTTTGGCGACACCAGCTTCACGGTCAACAAACCCGCGCAGCCCATCACGCTGATCGTGGAAAAAGGCCGCGTCACCGGCACGGTCGATTCGACACCCGAGTTCGACCTGGTGCTCGCCAACATTCGCGCCATTGAGGGCGAAATCTGGGTGCGCGAGGTGGGCCTCGGGCTGAACCGCACCTTCACCCAGGACAGGTTGGTCAGCGATATCGGTACCTATGAACGCATGTGCGGCGTGCACCTGTCGCTGGGCGCAAAACACGGCAGTTACAGCAAACCGCAAATCAAGAAGACTGCGGCCAGATTCCATGTGGACGTGTTTGCCTTTACCGAAACGGTTACGCTGGACGATGATGTCATTTATCGTGACGGTGCCTGGCTGGTGTGACCTTTGCCCGGCTTCTTCAGTACTAAGGAGATACTGATTTATTCGTCATCTCCGCGAAAGCGGAGATCCAGCGCCTTGATTTAACTGGATTCCCGCCTGCGCGGGAATGACAAAACCGATTAAATCAGCGCCTCCCTAACTGTTTGATGCCGGATTCGTCGGCTTCGCTTGTATTTTCGCAAGCGGGATACTGACCACTACCTGCGTTCCATTGCCCGGTCTGCTGCTGATCCTTGCCCGGCCGTTCACCATCGGGGCGCGCGCCCTGATGCCGAGCAAACCAAAGGAATTGTGCTTGCGCACGTTTGTGTCGAACCCGACACCATTGTCCCTCACTAACAAAATCAACGAGTGCTCCCGGTTGATGAACCGGATGCTTACCTTGTCTGCCTGCGCATGTTTGGCTATATTGTTCAGGGATTCCTGAAGTATCCGAAACATCACGGAAGACTGGTTTTCATCCAGCGTTAAGCCGTTTTCCGGCAAGGCGAGACTGTACTCAATGCCCATTTGTTTTTGGAAATTCTGCACATAGCGTTCGACCGCCACAACAAAGCCAAAGTCCTGCAATTGAGTAGGCATTAACTGGCTTACCACATTGCGCATGGCACGGGTCGTATCGCACACCAATTTATCCATGTGCTCCGCCTCTGCCACTAACGGCGTCATTTCGGCAGGCAGCGTGGCAGTCAGCCAATGAACGCTCATCTTGAGAGCGGTCAGCGTCGACCCCATCTCATCGTGAATTTCGCGCGCGATCCGCACCTGTTCCTCTTCCCTTACTTCATCCAGGTGCAAGGCAATGCGTTTATAGCGCGCTTCGCTTACCCGCAACTTCGCTTCCGCCCTCTTGCGTTCGGTAATGTTGCGAGTCACTTTTGCAAAACCGCGCAGCTGGCCGGTGTTATCGCGAATAGCCGTAATAATCACATTGGCCATGAATTGAGAGCCTCCTTTGCGCACCTGCCAGCCTTCGGTCTTGTAACTCCCCTCTTTAGCGGCAATCTCCAGCCAATCTTTCAGCTGCGCAACAACCTCATCGGGATAAAACTGCGAAATGCTGTTCCCGATAATATCTTCTGCCTTGTACCCATAGATTTTTTCTGCACCCGAGTTCCAGTTTTTAACCTGGCCGGCCGTGTTTAGCATAATGATTGCGTAGTCCTTGACGCCCGACACCATCAGTCTGAGCTGTTCTTCGCTTTCAGCAATTCTCATCTTCGCCTTGCGCATGGACTGAAAGTAAAGAAACAAACTGGCGGCAATCAGCGTGGCTAAGTCAGCAATTGAAGCCATCAGAATGAAATCACTATTCCGCTCACGCTCAAGAAGAGGCAATTCCGGCAGATCAGCCTCAGCAAAGACCTTTAACCCATACTCAGGCAAATCGGCAGACACCAGCACATGAGGAGCATCCTCACCCTGGGTTTTCTTCAAGTTCGCATTGGATCCCTCCTGCCATGTCTCGATCTTGATTTCGTCAAATTTGTTTTTCTGGTAAAGCTCCAACTTGTTTTTTTCGGGAATCCTGCTTACCGGTGCATCTGGAATGGCCATCATCTCCATGTAATGATCATGGGCCATGATGATGACTCCGTTAATATCTGTCACGTAAACATCAGCCTGACGGGTCAGGAAAGACAGTGACGGGATATTCACCTTGGCAACGATTGCGCCCAGAAACTGACCATCCACAATAATGGGTGAAGAGAAGTACAACCCGGCAATATGGGTAGTCCTCCCCATGGCGTATTGCACGCTGCGACGTCCATTGTAAGCATCGATATACCAGTTCCGGTCAGCGTAATTAGACCCGATTGGGGTGGTATCCGTGTTCTGGCTGCTGGCTGAAATACAATCTCCCGCAGCGTTTACCACATAGATTAAATCCACGTTTAGAGAACGCTGAGCCAACGCTAAATATCTGTTTAGACTTATTAATACAGGATCGGCTGTCCAGCGCTTTAAATTATTCTCTTTAGGAAAAACGGACGGCAAAGCGTTCGGTCCGAATTTTTCAACCGCTGGTCGTATCGACAATCCATCCTTAAACGTTTCAGGTATGCCTGCAACATAGTGAAGATTGCGGAAGATACTATCCTTTACGTCTGTCGAAGTTTCCTGGGCATGACGTTGCCCTTTTTCAACCATGGAATTGAACTCACGGTCATAGCTTTGATTGGCAAAATACCACGCTAGCATTGCCCATAGCACCACCAATATGAGCGTCAAAAAAACCACGTATCGCAGCTTTATTTCAGCAAGACGCGTTTCAACCGAATGGAACCAGCCGTTTTGTTTAAATTGCATGTTCATGTGTGTCGCTATTCCCGTTTTGCCACGCAATATCTCCCCCCGCAGTACACATTTTTTGCTCAGGTATGCGGGAGATTTTTTTAACGACGGAAATGGGACGGGCATAGAGGAGGGCCCCCTATGTCGCAGTCCCGCTACCATAGTTTCCCTTAGGTCGGAGACTTTGCGTCCATACTTTTCAGTATGTTTGCCAAGTGTCGCGCATGATAATCCATTATTCAAACAAGGTAAAATGCAATCAATGCCGTCCGTCCGGAAGTGACACAATTTTGTAACACATTCGTGCACCCTTGAATTGGTAAATCGGCAGGGATTCAATCCGCCACGCAACGATTGCTATAAAAAGCATTTAGCCACAGAGAACACCGAGATCACCGAGTAAAGCGGGGTAGGCAGGGATGATGCCCTGCGGACATCAACTCGCAAAACAAATAGTTATAACAAGTTTTTCAATTACCTTTTGGGTGAGTCAACAAAAAGTGAAAAACCCATGTAACTCTCTGTGTTCTCTGTGAGCTCTGTGGCTTGAACTGCGGTTTCCAGGATTATAATTTTCACCCGAATACAATCCAGACTATATTTGTCGGGTAAGATAGTGCGTCGTTTAATTTAGCTCTGTCGTTGTTGCCTGTTGAAACTGGAATTAGATTTGGAATGTCTCACGCGGAGGCGCGGAGAACGCGGAGAAAAACTAAATACTAAAAACAAACCATGATGCTAAATTAAAACCATTCGTCCCATTGAAGGTAAATTGGCTTTTGATATGGTTTTGAACTTCTCCGCGTTCTCCGCGCCTCCGCGTGAACATCGCTTTTTAGTGCGATTGGATTGCTGCCAACAGTTAATTGCGACATAGCCTTAAATTTTGTAAGGATATACCCCGTGGTACAACTGAATTTTGATAACCGTTTCGTCACCGAGTTGCCGGGAGACAGGACAGGAATACCGCGTTCCCGACAAACAACGGGCGTGTGCTGGTCCGCCGTCGATCCGACCCCGGTCGCCCGACCTGCCCTGCTGGCCTATTCGAGCGAAGTGGCCAGCCTGCTGAATCTGACCGATGATGACGTGCACTCGGAAGAATTTCTGGCCGCCTTCAGTGGCAATCGCCTGCTGCCCGGAATGACCGCCTATGCCACCTGCTATGGCGGACACCAGTTCGGCAACTGGGCAGGGCAATTGGGTGACGGCCGAGCCATCGCGTTGGGCGAGGTGATCAACCGTGACGGCGAGCGCTGGGAACTGCAGCTCAAGGGGGCTGGCACAACGCCGTATTCACGCAATGCTGACGGGCGCGCGGTATTGCGTTCGTCCTTGCGGGAATTCCTGTGCAGTGAGGCGATGCATCACTTAGGCATTCCCTCCACCCGGGCCCTCAGCCTGATTGCCAGCGGCGACTCTATCGTGCGCGACATGTTTTACGACGGTAATCCGCAATGGGAACCCGGCGCGATCGTGTGCCGTGTTGCGCCCTCCTTCACGCGCTTCGGACATTTTGAAATTCTGGCCGCACGTGGTGAGCATGACCTGCTGCAACGCCTGATCGCGTTCACCATCGCACGGGATTTTCCGCAGCTCAGCGGGCAAGATTCTTTTGCGAGCTGGTTTCGACTGGTATGCGAGAAAACCGCCCTGCTCGTCGTGGAATGGCTGCGCGTCGGTTTTGTACATGGCGTGATGAATACCGACAACATGTCCATCATCGGCCTGACCATAGACTACGGGCCTTACGGCTGGATAGACAACTTTGATCCGGGCTGGACACCCAACACGACAGATGGCGAGGGGCGCCGCTATTGCCTGTCCCAGCAACCCACTGTGGCGCGCTGGAATCTTGAGCGACTGGCAGACGCGCTGGCAACGGTTGCGTCCTCCAAATCCATACTTGACGAAGGTCTGACGCATTTTGATGCCACCCTGCAAAGGTGCTTATCCGACATGCTTGACGCAAAGTTCGGTTTGCTCGAATGGAGGAATGAGGATGCCAGCCTGGTGGAAAATATTTTCGAACTGATGCAGCGCGCAGAAGTTGATATGACTGAATTTTTCCGCACCCTGGCCGACATCAAACAACAAACACCGGAACTGCACGTTTTGCGCAATGCCTTTTACAAAGAAAGCCTGTATTTGAGTCACAGCGATTTGTTCAATGCCTGGTTGGCGCGTTATGCTGCCCGCCTGGCTTTGCAACAGGATACGGATGAGTCACGCCGCGCGCGCATGAACCTTGTAAATCCGCGCTTTATTTTGCGCAATTATCTTGCCCAACTAGCGATCGATGCCGCGACTAGCGGCGACCTGAGCATGATTGATAAACTAATGGAAGCGGCCCGCCATCCCTATGACGAGGACATCCCCTCAGAGTTGACGGCCAAGCGTCCCGACTGGGCGATCAACAAACCCGGCTGTTCGATGTTGTCATGCAGCTCCTGATCGAAAATCAGAATCAACAAAATATTAAATAAATCAGATACCTACATAAAACCATGATCCTGTTAAAACTCATTCATCTGCTGTCAGTCCTGATCTGGGTCGGCGGCATGTTTTTCTCCTACGTCGTGCTGCGTCCCGCAGCCGTGGAAATCCTCGAACCCATGCAACGTCTGCAACTTTGGAATGCGGTGTTCCGCCGTTTCTTCCACTGGGTGTGGCCCGCGATCGGTACGCTGCTGCTCAGCGGTCTTTACCTGATCTATATGTATGGCGGCATGGCCCACGTGGCCCGACATGTGCACATCATGCTGGCGCTGGGACTGACGATGATGGCGATATTCAGCCATGTATTCTTCGCATGCTACCGTCCGTTTAGCCGGCATGTCGCCAACCAACGCTGGAAGGAAGCGGGCGAGCTGCTGGTCAAGATCCGCAAACTGATCGCGGTAAATCTGTCGCTGGGTTTGCTGACGGTGAGCGTGGCATTGATCGGGATGGCGTGGGGGTAATCTTAAAAAAACAGTCGCGCGCCAAGACGCAGGAACGCAAAGTAAAATCAAAACTCTACATTAAAACAGACAACACCAAACAGGCGCTTAAATTATCCGATTTATGTATTTTGTATTTCTTGCGAGTTATTGCGGGTTGATGCACGCTGTGCATCAACCCTGCTAAAACCACTTGCCCACTGAGCAATATCCCCGCTGAAACCGTTTCGTGTTTTTTGCGAGCATCCGCGAAGCGGTTTGCCTGCCAACCCCATTTCGTGTGGCCCGTGGACAAAGGCTTTTTCTAAAATCACTCACCAAACCTGCCGGATCAATCCAAATCCCCACCGATAGTCTTCGGTTTTTCTCAGCAAAAAATCAGCATTCCCCTATGGCGCAAGCATGGTCGAACTGTGCACAATGAGCATTCGCGAGTTGAAATGCTGGGTTGCAGCAATGATCGATTCCATCCTTACACACGGCAAGTTGGAAGAACAGCACACGGCGGCTGATTATCTTCCGTGGGTTCGCTCGCTCATCTCGCGCATGAAAGAAGAACCTGATGGCCTTGCACGAATTCGCCAGCGAATCGGGCTTGCAAAGGAACTAATGAATGAGGCATTTCCCATCGGGCTATTGGCGTCCAGATTTTTCGATGAAAGCGATCAAGTCTCCTTGGCCCTGAAGGTTGGAAACCAACCCTATGATGCGACTGTGTCTGACCTTCGGCCATCAGGTTCGTCACTTCAATACATCGAGGTCACAGTGGCCGGCGAAGGCGAAGATGACTACCTACGCATGCGCACTCTTGAAGAACAAGGCCAGGTTTCGGGGTTAGGACGGGTTACCAAGAGTGGTACAAAGAAGACTGGACTGAAGATCAGTGTTGAAAACGCAATGGTGTCCCAAACCGAAGTACTGAGTCGAGAACACCATAGTATCGCCAGTGCCATTGAACGGAAGCTCGCGAAATCGTATCCGCCCCATACTCTCCTTCTGGTCGCGTTCGACGACACCATGGCTTTTGATCGTCCAGATAACATTTCAAACATCAAGGCCACTGTTTCCGGTTTTCTGCCAAGACTCAAAGGCTTTCACTCTGTCGCAGTCGTCGGGCTTCAAAAAAGAATGCTTTTGTCGTGGAGGACGGAAAGTGCAACTTAACATGACTGTCAACCGGACCTGCACGAAAAGCCGCGCAGGTCGGTAACTTTTACGTTATGCGGCAGGCAAGGTAATGGTAAACAGTCGTCGCACAATGAACCGCGATGGGAATAAGTAAAATGTCTTAATGGCACGCGTGTACTGAAAGGAGGCATCCGATGGAGTACTTAAAAACAACGTTAAATTATGATTGGGCGTTCGGCCTTGTTATTTCCCTTCTCTGCATAGGCGTGCTTTACCTGCTAGGTAAGACCGGCCAGTTCGTTAGAAGGGGAATCGAGCTTAAGAAAGTTCTTAAAAATGCAAAGATCGAAGCAACAACTAATGGTTTTCAGCTTAATGACCTTTGGTTCAAATATGATCGAAAAGCCACCTTGTTTGTTCTTGTCCCTCTGCTGGGTTGGGGCGGCACTTACACCTATCTTGCCTTCATATTGCCGTTGAAGTCGTTACTGTGGTCGCTGATCGTCCTTGGGGTGCCTTTGCTTGGCTATTTCGGCATCTTCTTTGTTCCGAGCGATGATGGTTCTGATTACATTCCTCACAGTTAGTGATAAATACCGTCGAACAAATCGGCGAGCTGGACAAGTCCAGCGGCTGGGGAGAGTTAGTATCAGACTCGATTTATTGCGATCTCTGCCATTCGGGAAGCAACCAATAAGGTATGGGTAACCGGAAGTGAGCGATTCAGGGAAGAAGTTGCTATGTCGTCGAAAAGGCGGGTACGGCCCCTTCGAAGAGAGCGATCGAAGAAAGGGAAAATTAATCGAGTCTAACCCTATTTTTTCTTGAAGGCGTTTCGGAGTCACCCTTAGAATGGATCCACAAAAACTGCAAACCATCATCGCTATCGTGGCCGGATGCCTAGGGGCACTCACCGGCACGATTTCACTAATTATTTCTCTTCATAACTGGCGAAAAGCGCGTCCTAAGCTAGAGATTCGCGTTAACCAATCTGACCATTGGATTAACAACACGTGGGTCAAATATTTTCCAGAAACCGGTACGCCACATTCCGAGTTCAATGTGAGGCTGTGTATCAGAAATACCGGGCGCGAATCTTCTGCGGTTTCCGACCCCACATATTCGATTACCTACGAAGGAAAGCGTTGGAACCTCGGAGGACATTTCAACATTGAGGAAGACCCGCGAATTCCCCCTGATGATGAGACGGCTAGACTTTGTAAGAGCGTAATTGTGCCGGGCAGGGGATTTATCCATCTCTATATCAAATTCAATGTTCCAGTGGGGATTCGAGAAGACATAAGCGCTACTCTTGGACTGCTCGATGGTGACGGTCGTTACTTTCAATTACCAGTAGTATCTAGATGGCTATATTACGAACGGCCAGAGATTCACTTGACACCGATGACGCTTAACCCGACGTTCAACACGGACACGCCGTGAAGCGGCGCGCCGGTTAGCTAGCACGTTGGGCGAACAAACGTGAAGAATTAGAAGAATTAGAAGAATTAGGATCAGACTCGATTTATTGCATCCTGCATCCCAACTCCTCAATCCTGAATTCTAAATCCCGCATCCCGACTCCTCAATCCTCAATCCTCAATCCTCAATCCTCAATCCTCAATCCTCAACGAGTATGCAGTTTCAACATCGCCGCTGCTATTTTTCCTTCTACGACCATGGGTGCGACATGCAGCGATTGCTGCATCGCTTCGATGATCAGCTCGCGCTCTTCGCGACGCGGATCGTTTAACACATAGTTGACGACTTCAGCGCGGTCGCCCGGATGACCGATCCCTAAGCGCAGACGCCAGAAATCGCGGGTTCCGAGATGCGCAATGATATCTTTCAGCCCGTTGTGTCCGCCGTGACCGCCGCCCATTTTCAGGCGCGCAACACCCGGTTGCAAATCCAGCTCGTCATGCACCACCAGAATCTCATCCGGCTGAATTTTGTAGAATTGTGCAATTGCACCAACAGCACGCCCGGAGAGGTTCATAAAGGTCTGCGGCTTGAGCAGCGTAACTTCATGGCCGCGCAAATGGCCGCGTGCAGCCAGCCCGTGAAACTTGGTCTCAGCTCTGAAATTAAGCTTGTCAGCACTTGCGAGTTCATCCACCCACCAGAAGCCAACATTATGGCGGGTAGTTTCATATTCACGTCCGGGATTGCCCAGACCGACAATTAAACGTATTGGAGTCATTTTAAAAGCAGTTAGCCACATCAATGATTGCAAGAGCAAAGCTCTTAGCCAGAATTGAGTTGTTTTACCAGAGAACACCGAGACCACAGAGGGGGCACAGCTTAATTTTGGTGAATCCACTAAAGGTGAATAAATCCGGACTGCTCTGTGTTCTCTGAGAACTCTGTGGCTTGAATTTAGGTTTTCAGGTTCAGGGCTAAAAATAAAAAACCCGCCAAGCCGATATTATCAGCATTGGCGGGTTGCAAAGGAATTATCCTTTTACTTCTTGGCAGCCGGTGCAGCAGCTTCAGCAACGGTTGCTTCAGCTTCAACCGCGCCGCGAGGCACTTGCACGGTCGCAACAACGGCTTCAGCAGCATGTTCGCCGTGAGCGCACAGTTCCACACCCTTTGGCAGCTTCAGTTCGCCAAGATGCACGGAATGACCCAACTGGAGTGTTCCCAGATCGACTTCGATGAATGCTGGCAGGTCTGCTGGCAAGCATGAAACTTCAACTTCAATCATCACGTGACTGATCTTGCCGCCGCCGGTCTTGACAGCTGGCGCGATGTCCTGATTGATGAAATGCAACGGCACCTTGATGTGAACCTTCTTCGACAAATCAACGCGTTGGAAATCCAGATGCTGAACTTGCTGACGGAAAGGATGGTTTACGAAAGCGCGCAATTGCACTGCTTCTTCCTTGCCATCCAGGTTCATGGTCAGAACGGAAGCGTGAAACGCTTCTGCACGCAACTTGTAGTACAGTTCGTTATGATTCATTTCGATCATGACTGCATCGCCTAAACCGTAAACTACGCCTGGTACGGAACCGGCTTTACGCAGACGGCGGCTCGCACCCGTACCTTGCGTTTTGCGTGTTGTTGCATTGAATGTAATTGTCATTTTTACTTCTCCATAGAGAATCATCCGCGACCAGACGATTCGTACAAACGGCAACCAACATGGCTGCCGCTAAAAACTTTTTCGGTAAACCGCTGTTATTCTGTAAACAGCGAACTGACTGATTCTTCGTTGTTGATACGGCGTATCGTTTCAGCCATCAACTCTGCGGTACTCAGCTGACGAATGCGACTGCAATTACGGCCCGCTTCCGACAAAGGAATCGTGTCGGTGACAACCAATTCGTCGATTGCTGAATTTTCGATGCGTTCGATAGCCGAACCTGACAATACGGGATGGGTACAGTAAGCCAGTACACGCGTCGCACCCTTTTCCTTCAATGCTTTTGCCGCTTCGCACAGCGTATTGGCTGTATCTACCAGATCATCCATGATCAAGCAGGTGCGGCCGGAGACTTCGCCGATGATATTCATCACCTTGGAAACATTCGGCTTCGGACGACGCTTGTCGATAATGGCAAGATCCGCATCCAGCTGTTTGGCTAAAGCACGGGCTCGAACCACACCACCGACGTCAGGGGACACTACCATTAAGTTGGGGTAATTCTGGCGCCAGACATCCGCAATCAAAATCGGCGTGGCATAGATGTTGTCGACCGGAATATCGAAGAAACCCTGAATCTGGTCGGAGTGCAAGTCCATGGTCAGCAACCTGTCCACACCTGCACCGGTCAGCATATCCGCGACCACCTTGGCGGTAATGGCGACACGCGCTGAACGAGGGCGACGATCCTGGCGAGCGTAGCCGAAATACGGCATCGCAGCGGTGATACGTCCGGCCGAAGCGCGCTTTAACGCATCAACCATGACCATCACTTCCATCAAACTATCATTGGTCGGCGCGCAAGTGGATTGCAGAACGAACACATCCTTGCCGCGCACATTCTCAAGGAGCTCTACCATCACTTCGCCATCGGAAAAACGACCGACATCGGCACGACCCAGCGTGATATCCAGATGTTGCGCAACCGCTTCGGCAAGCTTAGGGTTGGCATTACCAGTGAACACCATCAAGCTATCGTAGGACACGTGAACCCCTTAAAGAATAAAAACCAAAAGGGCACATACGTGCCCTGATTGTGGCTGAGGAGGTAGGGATCGAACCTACGAATGACGGGATCAAAACCCGTTGCCTTACCACTTGGCGACTCCCCAATAACCTATACAAGCACCCAATCCTGCAACGGATGCTTCATTAAACCTTTTACTGCAACTCCGCGCATCTGTTTCGGCAATTCCTGCAATACCGATTTTGCTGCGCTCTCAGTTTCAAATTCGGCGAATACACATGCACCCGAACCTGTCATCATCGCCTTGCCGTGTTTCCCAAGCTCTTCGAGATAACTCGCCACTTCCGGATAGAGACTGCATACTACCGGTTGAAGATCATTTCGCAATGGCTGCGTTCTGAGGGCGCGAATTATTATCGAAACTGAGTCGCGTGTCAATTCAGAATGTGAAAATATTTTTGCAGTCGGTACATGAACGGGCGGAAAAAGCACTACATACCAGGCTTCAGGCAGCGAATAAGCCTGCAATTTTTCCCCCACGCCTTCCGCAAATGCGTTCTCGCCGAACACAAAAACCGGCACATCCGCACCCAATTGCAAGCCTAAAGACATCAGACGCTCACGCGACAAACCCAATGACCATAAGCGATTGAGCGCGATCAGGGTAGTCGCCGCATCCGAACTCCCCCCCCCCAACCCACCCCCCATCGGGATGCGCTTCTCCAGCGTGATATCCACACCCAACAGACAACCCGTATTTTTTTTTAATAATTGTGCAGCTCGCACACATAAATCCTGTTCTTCAGGCACCCCTTCAATTTTATTGGTGCGATGAACCTCGCCATCCGCACGCAAACTGAAATGCAGCGTGTCATTCAGATCAATAAAACGAAACAACGTTTGCAATAAATGCAGCCCGTCCGCACGCCGTCCGGTGACATGCAGAAACAGATTCAATTTGGCCGGAGCCGGACAAGTGAGTTTCATCTTAACAACCTCAATTCAAGCCACAGAGCTCTCAGAGAACACAGAGCGTTCCGCGCCTCCTCTGTGGTCTCTGTGGCAAATAATTTTTTCTAGATTCATTTTATGTTCCATTCCCATTCGTCTATCAACAACGTCAACTGCAAATTTTCACGGGACAATTGCATGCGCGCCGGCAAACTGTCCGCCTTATTATCCGCATATTTAAGATAGCGCACCTCCCAGCCATCCTGATGCAACACAGTCAAACGCCCCAGCTCATCCCGCTCAACCAGCGCATCACGCCCGTCTGCCAAACCCAGCACCCAATGGTGCAACCCATCCAACTGCAGACGCCAACCCAATACCTGCATCATCAGTGACTCGACATCCGTGTCACTGTAATGTTTGTCATCCTCATCCAGCGTTGCCTCTTTTGCATCGCGATAAATGCGTGCCGCAGTTTGTCCCAGCGGCGTGAGCAACAGGATTTCATCGGTTTGCGCCTGATGCATCCAGCGCAAGCCGGCTGAATCGCGCGAGCCATTATGTTTGACCGATATACGACCATTCATTGCAAAGGATGCGGTTTCAGACTGCACCGGGCGCGGCAATGGCGCAACGGGCTGCAATGCGCAACCGCTCAACAACAGTAAAACCAGCCAGCGACGAATCAAGGCAGATACCGTTTCATAACAGCTTGCAACGGTCCATTGTCAGGATGCGTCTTCAGGCGGTCCTGCCAGATTTTGGCGGCTTCCGCCTTATCGCCGCGTATCCACAACACTTCGCCCAGATGCGCCGCGATCTCAGGATCGGCATTACCCGCATAAGCTTTCCGCAACATCGCCACACTTTCGTCCAGTCGACCACTGCGATAGTAACCCCAGCCCACGCTATCCATAATAGCGTGATCATCAGGCGTCAGTTGCAGCGCCCTCTCTACCAATGCAACCGCCTCAGCGATACGCACATTGCGTTCCAGCAGCCTATAACCTAGCGCGTTATAGGCATGAGCGTTATCCGGCTTGACCTGAATCAGTTTGCGCAGGAATTTTTCGGACGCGTCATACTTGCCGAGCTTGTCGGCCAACATCGCAGCTTCATAAAGCAGGTCGGGATGATTGGGCAACTTGACCAAACCTTGCTCCAGCACCTGATAGGCTTCCGGCAACTGACGGGCATCACTCAGCAATTGCGCCTCTATCATCACCACTTGTACACGTTGAGCGAGGGTGCTGGCCGTCGCCTGCTGCAACTGCAGCCTTGCCTCACTCAGTTTCCCCTGCTTACTCAGCAAATAAACCACACGCAATTGTGCGGAAAACTGATATTCACCTGCCCCTACTTCACGATAATGAGTAAGCGCTTCCGCCTCATCTTCTTTAGCCTCGCTCAACTGCCCGAGAAAATATTCAACGGCATCCCGCCCTTTCCCCCCTTTGAGCAGCGCCTGCCTGAGCTCCAGCTCCGCGCTGGGCAAATCGTTTAATTGCAAGGAAATCAGGGCAACGGCAAACGCCAGCTCGATGCTATCCGGACTTTCAGTTGCCAGAATTTTAAATTCATCACGCGCCCGCTCATATTGCTTTTGCTCCAGCAAGGCGCGGGCGTATTGCAAGCGGATTTCACTGGCTTTCGGATAGCCGGACAAATAGCGGCGCAATAGTTCCAGGCTTTCCCGGGGCGCAGTCTTCTGCAACAACGCCGCCTCGAGCGCGACGGGCGCCCCCCACTCGGAACGCAAGCCCCGTGCCTCGCGCACTTCATTCATCGCCAATTTCTCATCGCCTGCCGCATGCGCCAATTGCGCCACTACCCAATGCGCCTCGGCCACTTTAGGATAAGGCGCTGCCAGATCGCGCATCAGCTGCAATGACGCCGCCTTGTCCGGGTAGCTTGCTGCCAAAGAATAAATCTGCATGAAGGTAGGGCCCACGTTTGGCGCGTCGGCCAGGAGCACTTTAACGAACTCGACACGCGCCTCATCCAGGCGGCCTCCTCGCAGCAGCAGTTGCGACAGCACACGTGTCGCCATGGCAGCAGAGGGTTCGGTTTCCTGCCAGAACCTGAACGCTGCAACCGTCCCGTTCATGTCGCCCGATTCCAGAGCCAGTTGCGCGGCGCGTTTGGCCAGACGCGGATCACGGGTTTTCTGCGCGAGATCTGCACTGCTCTCCACTGCCAGCGCCTTGTGCCCGCGCTGATTGGCAAACTCGGCCAGCAGAAATTGATACAAAAGCTCATCGGTCAATTCGACGTTCGGTAAATTCGGTGTGTTTTCCGCAGCCGGCGCTGCCTCAGCGACGATCTCAGAAACCGCCTGCTGCACTGGATGATCCGATGCGACGGGCTTATGTGCGCACCCGACCAGCAATAAACTCGCAATAATTAAACAGTTGAAATTGTTCATGGCAACACAGCTTTTGATACGGGCGTACATATTAGGTTATATTCAGGACTATCCACAACTACCGCCACCACTTACTTTGTCGAACGCAACTCCCCAAATAACGCTTTGTGCACAGAACCTCACGCGCCGCTTTGGCAGCCAACTGGTGATTCATGATGTTACGCTGGAATTAAAGCGCGGCGAGGTGCTGGGTTTGCTCGGTCACAACGGCGCGGGCAAAAGCACCACGCTGCAAATGCTCACCGGTTGTTTGCTGCCCAATAGCGGCGAAATCGAAATCTGCGGCATCAACTTGCGGCAGCAACCCACGCTCGCCAAGGCGCACATCGGCTATCTGCCGGAAACCCCGCCCTTGTACCGGGAACTTTGCGTGGACGACTATTTAACGTTTGCAGCAAGACTGCGCGGCATGAAATCCTGTGATATCACTGAAGCACTGACACAGACAAGACTTCGCTGCGGGCTTGAGTCAGTCAGAAAAAAAACCATTTCAACACTATCCAAAGGGTATCAGCAACGTGTTGGCATCGCGCAAGCCATCATTCATCGACCCGCCGTGATCGTGCTGGATGAACCGACTGTCGGCCTGGATCCCACACAAATACGCGACATCCGCACGCTGATTCGCGAATTAGGCGACACAAGCAGCGTGATCCTGTCCACCCATCTGTTAAATGAAGTTGAAAGTGTCTGCGACCGCGTGGAAATCATGCAGCAAGGCCGGCTGATCTATAGCGATTCCAGTTTACGTATGCAGCACTACGGTCAGGCATCAGGCTTTCTTATCAGCCTGCGCCATCCACCTGCACTGAACGAACTGGAAAGCATCCCCGGCGTCACGTCCGTTGAACAGCTGTCCCCCACGCAATTCCGCATATTGCACATGCCGGACGACAATCCCGGCGGCCTGCTGCTTAGTCTGGCCGCACAACATGGCTGGCAACTGGAGCAACTCACTCCGCTGCACGCAACACTGGAAGATGTTTTCGTCAAGATTACCGGCGAAAAATCTGCCGCTGACGTACCCGCTGGGGGCACTCCCGGTGGGTCCCTGCCGCAAAGCGGCACCCTATCCGCAGTACCCGCAGGGGGCACTCCCGGTGGGTCCCCGCAGCTTCGCTGCGACCCTTCCGTAGGAGAAAAGCCATGATCCGCCTGATCGCGATGCGCGAAATGCGCAGCCTGTTTTCCATGCCCTCGACCTGGTTTGTGCTGGCCGTGTTGCAATTCATTTTCGCCTGGTTTTTTCTGGCAAGGCTGGAAGCCTTTCTGGAGATTCAGCCTCAACTCGCGCAACTGGCCAATCCGCCCGGCGTGACAATCACCGTTGCCGCACCCTTATTCAATACTGCAGCCCTGTTGCTGATGATGCTGGTGCCGATGTTCACGATGCGCCTGATCGCGGAAGAGAGACGAAATCAGACCCTGGCGCTGTTGCTCGCAGCTCCGCTGTCAGGACGTCACATCGTGCTGGGCAAATTTTTTGGCTTATTGGCCTTTCTGCTGGCACTGATAATCAGCCTGCCGCTGATGCTCTATACCCTGGCGCTCGGCACGCATCTTGATCACGGCCTGCTGGCAGCCAACTGCATCGGCCTGATACTGCTGACCGCAAGCTATGTCGCCCTGGGTTTATATGTATCCGCACTCACCACCCAGCCCATCATCGCCGCGATCGGCGCACTGGCCGTGCTGACAGGTCTTTGGCTGGCCGATATTGGCGCTGCCGCCCCCGATTCACCCTGGCATCAACTCTCCCCGCTTTATCACTTCCAGAACTTCAACGCAGGCCTGCTCGACAGCCGCGATGCCGTATTCTTCTTGCTGTTCACCAGCGTCTTTCTGTTGCTGACCATGAAGCGGCTGCACAATAACCGGGTATACGGATAAACCATGCTGCATAAATTTTTCACCTCCACAATTCTGCGCAATCTGCTGTTTGTGTTGCTGCTGTCAGGCATCACACTGGGCGTGGGCTATTTGGCCAACCTTCATCCTGTGCAACGCGACATCACCTTCAACGCCAGCAACAGTCTGGAGCCAGCCAGCGTGACCGTCCTCCATCAACTCGCGGGCCCGGTCAACATCACCGTCTACGCCACACGGCAGGACGCACGTCTGGGTGACATACGCAAAATCATTGCGGACTTTTTATCCCTGTATCAGCGCTACAAACCGGATATGAAGCTGGTATTCATCGACCCGGAAAAAGAACCCGAAAAAACCCGTGCCGCACGCATACAGCTTAACGGTGAGATGGTGATCGAATACGCCGGTCGCAGCGAACACCTCACACAGATCAACGAACAAACCCTCACCAGCGCCCTGCTGCGTCTTGCTCACACCTCCAACCAAACGGTGATGTATCTGGATGGACACGGCGAACGCAAACTGGACGGACGGGCGAACCATGATCTGGGGCTGTTATTCGGCGCGAAGCTAAAGAAAAATGGCTTTAAAATCAATAGCTTGAATCTGGCTATCGCGCAAGATGTGCCTGCCAACACGCGCGTACTGGTGATCACACAACCGCAAGCGGACCTGATGCCTGGCGAAGTGGACAAACTGCTGCGCTATGTCGGGCGCGGCGGCAATCTGCTCTGGCTTTTAGATGCCGAACCGCTGCATGGACTGGAACGACTGGCTGAAAAACTGGGTCTGCAACTGCCGCCCGGTATTGTGATTGATCCGGCCGCCGGAGAAATGAACGCACCCGTCACCTGGTCACTGGGCACGACGTATCCGCAGCACGCCATAACCCATGAATTTAACCTGATTACTGCCTTCCCGGGTGCACGCCCTCTGGCCTGGAATGAAAACCCGGACTGGCAACATCATATACTGCTGGAAGTTGCCGCACGCGGCTGGGTCAGTCACAGCGAGACCAACACACTGGGCAGCAAACCTTCATTCGACAAGCAGACCGACACGCCCGGCCCGGCCATCATCGCAGTCACACTGCAACGCAATATCAATGATGCAGATCAGCGCATCGTGGTGGTCGGCAATGGCGCCTTCCTGTCCAACAGTTTCGCCGGCAACGGCGGCAACGTGGATCTGGGTGTCAACATGATCAACTGGCTGGCCAATGACGACCAGCTGATCACCTTGCAACCGCGTGCCGCAAAAGACAGCAACATCGTGCTCTCCAAGACGCAACTCACCGTCATCAGTGTCGGTTTCTTGCTTGGTTTGCCGCTGCTGCTCTCGATTGCAGGCGGATATATCTGGTGGCGTCGCCGCCGTGCCTGAACTACCGTCGGTACAAACGGTGACGGAGCTATTGACGGTAGCATCAATGCGCAAGGACAGGCGCAAGCTGGCTCGGAAGCGGAAGCAGTCCCCGCGCAACTTTTCAACGCTGGGATGTTAGGTAAAATTAACAACAGTGACGCAACACCGCGCATCACAACTAGCTACGGCACAGTAAATCTTGTCTTTAATGCCACTGCCACCGGATTGGTGCCGGCATTTTCTGTAAACGCCGCTGCTCGGAATGCCATTATTTTTGCGAACCTCCCCTGCGATATTGTTTCAGAAGTGGATAACAAGATTGATGATGGAAATACCACAGCAACGGGTCGTGCTATTGGCACAGCCTGCACTAACAACGTCGTTTCGTGGTACGCCGTCGCTCTGTAAAACTCAAAATTCGGAATGTATCTGGTCGTCACGCAATGTCACGACACATCAGAATAATTCAGCATCAACACGCTCTGACGGCTCGCCGCCGCATTCGGCTTTACTCCGCATACTCACATCACCAGATTATTGCAAAGGCTCTACCACTGCGCTTTGGTGGGTCTTTGTTGTAAGGTCTGCGCAATATTCTGTCGCAACGTCAATGCTTGCCTGTAGCCATGAATCAAACTCAAAGGCATTTGCGCATCGTTCGTAAATGTCACGCGGTAATGCTGCGCCGCACTCATCGAAGCGGTCACGCATCCACAACATGCGGCGCTCAAGAGTTGCGATTCGTTCCGGTATTGAATTTGCTGGCAGGCCGTTTGCAATGAAGGCCGCTTGCACTGGATGCAGGTCGATAGTCACAGGCTCGCCGCAATAATCGCGTTGCTCAAGTCTGACTGTTCCATCTTCCAGCGTTTCAATACTCAGGTCGTAAAATTGTGCGGTCATTTTGTTTGCTCCTATGCGTACTGTCTCAGAGGTTCCATCCGGCCACGAGCAATCAGCGGGAACCGATGAATACTTGCCGTTGCTCTTGTCGGTGGAATGCTTGCTGAATGGGCGGATAAACTACCCTTCATTGGTACTAATTCAATATGTTCACTTTTGGGGTACGGCACAGCCTCACTTTTGGGGACTGTAGGGATTGTCTGCTCACCATTTTTGAGGCTGTACGCCCTCACTTTTGGGGCGCGGAATTTTTTCTCAGTTTGCCAATCACGCCATGCACAGGACTTAAAGCCCTGCATAAAAATGCCGTGAGTATTGGTTACAGATAGCCATGTAACTGCGAACTGTGCAGCGCCTTGATGAAAGCCTCCACTTTTGGTTTTGTAGATGAAGCCATGCGTTATTAGCTCGTGCGTGGCGCGGCTCAAGGTGTTGACGCTGAACCCGAACCGCTCCATGTCGGAAAACGTGGCTTGCAAGTGGCCGTTGTTTGTTTTGGTCAGTTGACGGGCTATCTGAACGAGCAAGGCTCGTGCTGAAAACGTCAGGTCGGCATAGGCGGCGCTGTCTATCACGCGCCACTCAATCGCCGCGTATGGATGCTTTGTTGAGGTCTTGGCAGCCATCACGCACCCCACAAACTGTCTTGGCGTGGATTTTGAGTTTTGAAGTGCTTGCGGGCATTTATCCGCGCTGCGTCTGATTTGCATTTGCCGGCCTGCTTGCGGCGTTCTGCTCTGGCAGACTTTACGCTGTCTATCCACTCACGCGCACCCGCTTCAAATGCTTGCGCAATTGTTGCTTGAGGCAGCCAATAGGCAGTAATCGAAGCAATGCGGCCATCACTTGTCCCGGTCGCAATATCACGGCGCGGAATGCTCCATCCATAGTCACGCGTTAAGCAGTGAATTACCGCACCAAGGCGCGTTGTGCTTTGCTTGAATACCGATTCCATGCCCGTCATTGCGTTTGATTCCAACAGGCCAGCCAGCACGGCAGCAGTTACCGTGTTGATTCGCTTTGGCAGGGTTCCAGGGGGATAATCGCGCTTGTCTGGGGCTCTCTCGAATGCTGTTTGGTTCGGGGCCGTTTTCATTTATACCACCTCGCCATTCAATAAAGCACGTATTACAGCAACAGGCCACGCCAAACGCCCGTTTATGCGAATCGGACGGGGCATACCGGCAGGCTCATAAATTGCCCAAATTCTAAGCGTTTGTTCAGCTCTTTAAAGGTGAAATGCCGCACAGGACGTTGGGACGTGAGAGCGTGTCTCAAGCTCAAGCGGCGGGTAGTTTGTTTGTTGATTGGTTGAGTGTTTCATTTTGGGAAGTTCCTCTGTGTTGTGAGGATTCCCAATGTAACCATGCATTAAGTGCGCACAATAGGCGGTGAAAGTTTCGCTGTAACACTTGCTATTACTGGATTGCAACGTGGTTTGGTGTCAAAACTTTCGGCGAAAGTTTGAGAGTTTTTATCCAAGCGTTACGTTTGCGAATGCTTTCAATATCGTAGTGGCGGAGTGCGGCTTCTTTCCACCTCGCTTTTTAATGCCAGCGTTTTTCATTGACTGCTCTACTTTTTCAGATAGCAATTTGCGCTTCGTCAGTAAGGTTGAATCGTCTTTGACAAGTTGCCGGGCAAAGTATCGTGCGGGCGTGTACCAAGGAAAATCAGGCGTGGGGTCGTTAGGGCTTGCGACCAACCAAGGCTTACCGATATGCTCATGTAACCCATCAGGTGTAGCAGCAACAAAATCTTTTGGGTAGCGCCACAGCTTGTTTTCAATTTCGGACGGAATTAGCGGTGACAGGCATAAAGTGTCGTCCAGTTTCGTTAAGCGTCCCGCATCTTCATCCTCATCTTCTGGCGCGACATGCTCTACATCTGCCGACTCAGGGTCAATCGGGCGGGTGCTTGAATACCAATGCTGAAATTCGTCCAGCCAGATAAACACGTTGTCCGGCAATTCTAATACCGCTTTGATTTTCCAAGTGGCGCGATTTTCGTCCTCAGCATCCTCGCGCTCATCTGCTTGCAATTTCGTTGCCAGGCTTTTAAGTGTGTCAGCAATGGGTTCCCATTGACTTGGCGGTATCTGCTCACACTTGCCTTGAGCGTCCTTCTGATAGGCGAACAATTCATTGTGCCGGAGCCGAATCGCAAGGCCGTAATATTTTTTTATTTTCGGCGCTGCAAGGGTTTGAACTATATCGTCTGGGGCTGCATCATAAGACCATGCGCAAACATAAGGGATAGCCCGTATTGGCAGGGCTTTACGGGCTTTGCCTCCATCATCAATATCAATTGTGACTTGCATACGCACTCCTTCATTGTGCAGCCCTCAATGTAGGAAACCCCGTCAGGCCGGTGAAGGTGTCCGGCTTTTCACCCGCTAAAACTAGGCGGGGTTTAACTCATCAGGCGGCCAGTCTTTCAAGCGGCTTGATATTCGGGCTTGGCTGTTGCTCGGCTTGCCACAAGTCCCATTGCGTTTGCATCCCCAGCCAAACATCGGGAGACGTACCAAGCCATGCGGCGAGGCGTAGCGCCATTCCGGCAGTTACTCCGGCCTTGCCATTCAGCACCTTGGAAAGCGTGACACGGGAAACTTGCAGCGCCTTGGCTGCATCGGTAACCGTCATGCCTTCAGGTAGCCACTCCCGCAACACTTCGCCCGGGTGCGCCGGATTGTGCATTCTGCTCATTTTCAATTTCTCCTAGTGATAGTCCAGATAATCAACCAGTTCGGCATTTCCGCCATCAAATGCGAAGGTCATGCGCCAGTTACCATTTACCGTCACGGCATAAAATCCGGCAAGGTCGCCAGTCAAAGGGTGCAATCTCCAGCCCGGCGCGCTCATATCTTCCGGGCGTTTCGCACTGTCCAACGTGGTCAGCATTATGCGTAGCTTCACGGCGTGGTGCGGCTGTATGCCCGCTTTACTGCCTGTACGAAAAAAGGTTTCAAGCCCTTTGTGACGAAAGGTTTTAATCATGGTCTGATTGTATGCCGTTAATTAACACTTATCAACACGGATGAATATAACCCGCAACTTTTTTAAATCGCCGCTATCGGTTAACCACTCGCAAACCCGCTTGCACTGGCACGAACTTAATCCCGGCCTGTTCCAATATCCACGCTTCAATTTTGACGTGCCACATGCGCAGCAGGTCGAGCGGGCGGCGGATATAGTGCTGTTCCCGCACCCCCTGCGGCTTGTGTCCTTGAATCTGCGCTCCAATTCCGGCGGGCATCTCTATCCACTCGCACAGGCTGGCAAAGCTCCGGCGTAACCCGTGCAAGGTCACATCCAAGCCAGCAACCGCACAGGCTTCGTTATGCTTGTCCGAAGGCTCGGCAAGATAGCCTGATATTGATGCGGGGCTGCTAAACACATACGCATTCCGGCGCGGCAATCCGGCCATCAGGTGCGCCACATAGGGCGTTAAGGGAATGACGCGCAGCCCTTCCACCTTGTCCTTGATGGTTATGCTGTTCCACTGGAAATCCACATTCTCCCAACGTAGCGATGCGAGTTCTTCACGGCGCGAACCTACCAGCAACAGCGTTTGCAGATAGGCACTGCACACCGGGTTTCCAATTTGCTGCACGGCGGCAAACCATGCGGGCAATTGTTCACGCTGGAGCGCATCATTTTTAACCCTGGCCTTGCCTAGTATTTCCCGCGCCTCTTTGCTTGCGGCGGCGTTGTTCGTAACGATTAGCTTGTAGTTGTGATGCAAAGCGCACCAGTTGAGAAACGCACTCAGCATCTTCAATGCCAGCCGTGCGGATGATGCACGAATTAGCACCTCTGCCCGCGCCCACTCTGTTACTCGTTCAGGTGTCAGGTCAACTAAACGAATATCGGCCAGCGATTCCAGTTCACCGGAAACAGTTAATTCTTTGCCGCGCTTTTGCGACTGTCCGGCCTTTTGCATGGCGCGCTGATGTTTATAAAGCGAATGTTCGCCCCAATTCGCTTTTCGGGCTTCGATATATTCCTGCCATGCAGCACCCACTGTCACCGTTTCGCGTGCTTCCTGCATTGCTTTCGCGGCGGCTTCCGCTTCCTTGGCTTGTATTGCTGCTTCCTTTGCGGCGGCTTTGTCGGCTTTCACTTGGCGCGGGTCGTTGCCGGTATCTATTAATGTTTGCAGGCGGCGCGCTTCCATCTTGGCGGCGGCTATACTCCACACGCTAACATCACCAATAGTGACGCGCATGGATTGCCCTTTTACCTTGGCTTGAAAAATATAACGATTACGCTTTGAACCGGGCGTTGCGCGCACAGCCAACCCCGGTACTTCATCGCACCATAGAAAGGTTTGTGCTTTATCCTCTTCACACTGAAAATTTGCTATCCTTCCGGCTGTTAAATTTACCTTTGCCATGACGCCCCCTGATATTTGTAACCGATTTGTAACCGTATTTGCAGTATATAGCGGAATATCTATCAACACAACAAACAAGAGTAATTTTGATAACTCGTTGATTTACTGCAAAACATTATGATTTTAAGAATGCCAATCAACACAGAAAAACCCTATGCCTGAACTACCGGAAGTCGAAACCACGCGGCGCGGATTGGCCCCGCATCTTGAAGGCGCTACCGTTACCGGAGTCGTCACTCGCAACCCTCGCCTGCGCTGGCCGATTCCGGACAACCTGCAGGAACTGTTGAGCGGACGGCAGGTCATTTCACTGAAGCGCCGCGCCAAATACCTGCTGCTGGATTTTGGCAACGGTCATGAAAGAGATGCCACCCCTGATAAAATATTCCATGACCGTTTCCCCCATCCCAACCTTCCCCCGCAAGCTGGGGAAGGGACAAACGAAACGCTACGCGAATTTCACATTTCGGGTACGCTGATCCTGCATCTGGGCATGTCGGGAAGTCTGCGCATCCTGCCCGTTGCAAGCGCATTCGAGCGCCATGACCATTTCGATCTACTGCTGGACAACGGCAAACTGATGCGTTTGCGTGACCCGCGACGCTTTGGCGCGGTGCTGTGGCACCAGGGTGATATACAGACTCACCCGCTGTTAGCCCGTCTCGGCCCCGAACCGCTGGAATCCGGCTTCGATGCGCGTTATCTCTATCAGGCCACGCGCGGACGCAATGTCACCACAAAGCAATTCATCATGGACAGTCACGTGGTAGTCGGTGTGGGCAACATCTACGCCAGCGAAGCGCTGTTCAGAGCGGGCATCAGTCCGCTGACCAAAGCCGGCACACTCAGCCTGACACGCTGCGCCAGACTGGTCGACGTCATCCGCGAGACACTGAACGAGGCTATCACGGCTGGCGGCAGCACGTTGCGCGATTTCGTCAACGCATCGGGAAATCCGGGCTACTTCCAGCAGCAGCTCTGGGTCTATGGCAGGGCGGGCGAGCCCTGCCGCACCTGTGCCTCACCCATCAGACAGATCAAACAGGGACAGCGGTCAAGTTTTTACTGCGGATTTTGCCAGAAGTAAGGCATACTTCTTCTGTGGTTAATGACAATCAATTTTAAAATACTGACTGCCTGAAGGTCAGATAATAAAGCAGTAAACGCGGGGGAGCGGGAATGAACAAAGAAGAAGGGATGCTGTCCATCAGCCGTCTGGTTTTTGAGCTGACCATCAGCAGCAGCACGACGTCTGATCTGGATATCCTGCTGGAGAAACTCTTCGCCGTCCTGAAAAATTACCACGATCTGCAACTCGAAGCGCGTGGCGCCATCCTGCTGCTCAATCCGCGCGGACGCTACTTCCAGGTCGCCCAATTTGGCATGGAGCCTGCCTGGACGACCCAGATGCGCTGGGATTCGGCGGCTTTTAACAACCCCGTTGTCAGCGACCGCTGTCAGTTACAAGACACCCTCCCCTCGGCCCAGATACCCGCACGCATGCTGCTGTTGCCGCTGCACATCGAAGGCAAAGGATTAGGTTATACCGTGTTGTTCGCGCAACCATGCTGCGAGATGAGCGAAACACACGAAGCATTCATGAATGACCTGGCCCGCGCCTTATCAGGCCTGGTTAATCGTGCCCTGACCAATGAAACCCTGCATATCCGTGAACTTGAGCTGGATGAATCCCGTGCCGATGTGATCCGCAGCCTGGGTGTCGCCTCGGAATATCGCGACAATGAAACCGGCCTGCACATCATGCGCATGACCAATTTTGCACAGGCCATCGCCAAGTCGCTCGGCATACCCGATGCACAACGCGAATTGTTGTATATCGCAGCCCCCATGCATGACGTGGGCAAAATCGGCATCGCCGACGCAGTATTGCTCAAGCCCGGCAAACTGACCCTTGAAGAATTCGAGATCATGAAGACGCATACCGATATCGGCGTCACCATACTGGAAGGCAAGGATGAACTGATTGCAGCCGCGCGTGATATCGCAGGTTCACATCATGAACGCTGGGATGGCAACGGTTATCCGCACGGTTTGAAAGAAGAGCAGATTCCACTGCTCGCGCGTATCTGCGCCGTGGCTGACGTGTTTGATGCGCTGACATCGACGCGCCCGTACAAAAAAGCCTGGACGGTTGAAGATGCCTTCAACTGGGTCATGGCTGAGTCAGGCCATCATTTCGACCCTGCCGTGGTACACGCCTTCGAGTTGGCGATGCCGGATATTTTGCGCATCCGCGAACTTTACCGGGACGACATCATCGATCCCAAACAAGTGCTCGCCCTGCCGCAGATCAAACGTCGCGAGGATGCATGGATTCCATGGGACGAAAATTTGAGCATAGGCATTGATGTCATCGACGAACATCACCGCTATTTATTCGATCTGATCAATGACCTTTTCGAGGTGGTTGCCCATAAACGCGGCGCACGTGAAGTCGCTCGACTGATCAAGGCGCTGGATGCATATGCAAAGATTCATTTCCGTGCCGAAGAGCAGATGATGAACCATTACGGCTATATAGGCATCGATCGCCAACTTGATCAACACCATGCTTTTGAAGACAAAATAAGCGAGTTTTACGAAGAACTGCACGCCAACCCGTTTGTTGCGCAATTCGATGCGCTTGCCTACCTGCGCGACTGGCTGATACACCATATCCGCGTGGAAGATATACAACTGATTGAATTAGCTAAAAAATAACCATGAACCACCTGCTGACCTTATTGCTCGCCTTAATCCTCGCGCCTGCCGCCCACGCCGAGAAACTGCCTCATCCCGATCATGTCGTGGTAGTCATCGAGGAGAATCGCAGCTACTCGCAGATCATGGACAAACTCAACAGCAATTCCTACATCCATCAGTTAGCCCGTCGCGGCATGTTGCTCACGCAATCCTATGGCATCACCCATCCCAGCCAACCAAATTATCTGGCCTTGTTTTCGGGCTCGACCCAAGGCGTTACCAGCAACAGTTGCCCTCATGATTTCGCCGGAGACAACCTGGCCACCGCACTGATCAACAAAGGTTATAGTTTTTCAAATTATTCCGAATCGTTGCCTGAGGTCGGAGATACCAGCTGCATGTCCGGCCCCTATCAGCGAAAACATAATCCGGTGGTGAACTGGCAGGGAACACGCCTGACACCTGGCACGAATTTGCGTTTTAGCGATTTCCCGCAGGATTTTTCCAGGCTGCCGACCGTATCATTCGTCATTCCTGATCAGCGCAACGACATGCATGACGGCAGCTTTGAAAATGCAGATGAATGGCTAAAAACCCATATCAAACCGTACGTTGAATGGGCATTCAAGCACAACAGCCTGTTGATTCTGACCTGGGACGAAGATAATGGTTCGGAGGGCAACCGCGTCGCCACGATACTGGCGGGACCAATGGTCAAGGTGGGCGTCAGTGACCAGCACGTGAATCATTACGCTGTGTTGCGCACCCTGCTCGATTTCTATGGCGCACCCGCGCCCAATGCCGGCCGCGATGCGGCACCAATCAAAGGAATCTGGAACTAATGCCACTGTTTGACGATAAAAAATCCAACGCACCCAAGGCCAATCCGTTCTATCGCTGGGAGGAAGACACGCTGGTGCTCAACATCCTCGGCCGTCCCAATTCCAAGCGCGATGCGATAGGCAAAGTCATCGGCCATCAGCTGGAAGTGTATGCCGCCGCCGTACCCAGACGCGGCGGGGCGACTGCACATATGGTGCAGTATCTGGCAAGCGTATTCGATGTATCGAAAAGCGCGATAGTGGTGGTATTCGGCGAAAAGAACGTAAACAAACAGCTCAGAATCAAATCCCCCAATAAATTGCCTGCACCGATTCAGCCGGCAGGCATTGCAACCGGCGAAAAAAAACCGCGCTAGCGCGGTTTTTTTTCTGGCAGTGCAACGAAATTAACCCTTAGCGGCCATCAGCTTGTCATATTTGACTTGCAACTGAGCCTTTGTTTCCACGTGTGCCGGGTCTTTAGGGATGCAATCCACCGGGCATACCTCCACGCACTGCGGCGTGTCGTAATGGCCTACGCACTCGGTGCATTTGTTCGGATCAATCTCATAAATGGTATCGCCTTGCGAGATGGCGTCGTTCGGGCATTCTGGCTCGCAGACGTCGCAGTTGATACATTCATCGGTAATTAACAGTGCCATGCTTCTTCTCCTCTTATTATAATCAATTCAAATTTACCTCTAAAAATTCTGAGTTTTAGAGGACACTCTGGTTTTTTTGCTGCAATCGTGTCGCAACAGTGGGCGAAACAAACTTGCCAACATCCCCGCCGAAGCGAGCCACTTCCCGCACCATGGTGGCCGAAATGAAAGTGTATTGTTCAGCCGGCGTCAGGAACAGGGTTTCCATTTCAGGATACAAGTTGCGATTCATGCCTGCCAGCTGGAACTCATATTCAAAATCCGATGCGGCGCGCAAACCACGCAATACCACGCGCGACTGCTGCGACTGTACGAAATTCATCAGCAGACCGTCAAACCCTTCCACACGCACGTTGTCGTAGCCTGAAAATACCTCACGCGCCATTTCTACCCGCTCGTCGAGCGTAAACAAGGTATTCGAGCGGCTTTTCGCCACGGCCACGATCACTTCGCAAAACAAACCCGTCGCACGCCGCACCACGTCTTCGTGGCCGCTGGTAATGGGATCGAATGTTCCGGGGTATACAACTTTAATCATCCTAAAACCTCAGTTCTTGCCACAGAGTTCACAGAGAAAACCGGGCGTTACGGGATATAGCTACTTTTTCCAGGCCTATCAAAAAAAGGTATTCTGTTAAAAGCATATGTCTGCCTGTTTAATCTCTGTGTTCTCTGTGGCCAAAGACTTATTTTCGCCTTTTGCCAATCCTATCAGTTGATACCACACCTGCCCCGCTTTGCCCGACTTGATGACCTGCCAGGGCGATGGAACTTCAAGCGCAGCGCCGGATTCAACATACACCACGCCATTGTCGGACAGGCGTTGCGGCAAAATTTCCAGCAATCTGGACAGATAATCACTTTGAAATGGCGGATCCAGAAAGATCACGTCATAGCACTTGGCATCGCGAGATATGAATTCTAGCCCATCCTGATGGCGCAAGGATATATTAGCGCATGCTAATTTTCTAACATTGTCGCGCAAAGCACGAAATACCACTGGATTTTTTTCCACCATCACCACATGTTCAGCCCCACGGGATGCAGCCTCAAGACCTAATGCACCGCTGCCGGAAAACAGATCCAGGCAGGTACGCCCATACAACGTTTGCCCCAACCAGTTGAACAGCGTTTCGCGTACCCGGTCCGGTGTCGGGCGCAGCCCTTCCGCATCCGGAAAAGTGATAATGCGGCTGCGCAATTCGCCGCCACCAATTCTTATTTTATTCATTCAAAAACCTTTTTTCATCCACGAAAGACACGAAATACACAAAACAAATCAACAAGTTAATATAGATTTGCGAGCCTGCCGTTGAAAGACAATGTATATCTTGGCATCTATTTGAATTTTTTCGTGTTTTTTGCGAGCATACGCCTTGCGTATTGCCTGCCAAAATCGTTTCGTGATTTTGCGAGTTACTGCCCCCGGTCAGTATCCCTGCGAGAACCTTTTCGTGGACAAGTGTTTTTCCAAGTTCATTTTTCAACTGGCGCGCCGACGATTACCGTGGCCATCGCCGCAGGCGTAATGTGACGGGCAAAGGCATCGTGAATTTGCAGGGTTGTGACACGCTCGACACGACCGGTAAAGTCATCCAGATAACTCAGCGGCAGATCATAGAAACCGATAATACTCAAATAATCCAGGATCTTACGGTTACTGTCGATACGCAGTGGAAATCCGCCGACGATATTCTGTTTGGCAGCAATCAACTCTTTTTCGGTCGGGCCATGGGCGACAAATTCCGCCAGCGTTTTGCGCACCAGCATCAACGCCTCATCGGCCTGCTCCTTCTTGGTTTGCAGGCCAATCTGGAACACACCCGGCTGTTTGAGCGGCATGAAGTAGCTGTACACGCTGTAGGCCAGCCCCCGCTTCTCGCGCACTTCATTCATCAACCGAGAAACGAAGCCGCCACCGCCCAGAATGTAATTGCCGACATACAGGGAAAAGTAATCCGGATCGCTGCGCGACATGCCAGGTACGCCGATCAGAATATGACTCTGGCTGGCAGGATGAGCGATGCGCAGCTCTGAGGCCTGAATTTGCATCGCAACAGAAGGAAGTTGCCCACGTTCGGTGGATGCCGGCAGTTCTCTCGTCAGTTGCTGTGCAATCGCTTCGGCTTGCACGCGCGTCACATCCCCCATGATGGCAACGACTGCGCGACTGGCGTTGTAATGCGTGCGATAAAAATCCTTCATATCCTGAACAGAAAGCTTTTCCACGGTAGCGATCTCGCCGGAAACCTGCTGCGCATAAGGATGGGTGCCATACACCGCTTTATTAAAGGCCTTGCCGGCGATGGACTCCGGACGGGTCTCGGCCTCTTTCAGGGCGGCAATCAGGCGCGTTTTTTCGCGTGCCAGGATCGCTTCGGAAAACACCGGGTGTTGCAACACGCGCGCCATGATGCTCAGCGCCTGCTCCAACTCTGCCGCATGACTCAACGTGCGCAGGGACAGACTAGCCCTGTCCTGATCAAGACTGCCTGCGAGTTGCGCGCCTATATCCGCCATGCCAGTGGCAATTGCGTCCTCATTCAGACCTTCCGACCCCAGATCAAGCAGGCCGTGCGTCATGCCGGCCACGCCTGACTTCTCAGGCGCATCAAAACTACTGCCTGCCGGCAAGTTCACCGCCACATCCAGCATGGGAATATCATGATCTTCTACAAACAACACCCGCGCGCCACTGGCGCTCTGCCAGTGCTGAATATTGGGCGTAGCGGCGGCAACGCCGGCAATGCAGCACAGCGCCAAAGCGCATATCAATTTATTAACGAACATGAGTTGAATCTCCTGCCTGGTGCTTGACCTTGCCTGACAGCGGTTGCGGATCGAGCACCGCGACGGTCAGATTGTCATCTTTCAGAAACTCCTGAGCGACCTGAACCACCTGTTCTGCGGTCACTGCCTGCAATTTTTCCAGCATAACGGGAATTGCCTTATACCCCAGTCCGATGGACTCCATCTGGCCGATCTGCATCGCCTGATAGAAGACCGAGTCCAGCTTATACACTTCACCCGCCAACACCTGCGACTTGACACGCTTCAACTCTTCCGCGCTCACGCCGTCCTTGACCAGCAGCGCGATTTCTCCACGTAACGCAGCTTCAACCTCGCCCGCTGTTTTCCCCTCGCTGGGTGTCGCTTCCAGCGAAAACACGCCGGGGCCGCGAGAAGCAGAATCGTAACCTGCACCTACGCTGCTTGCGACCTGCTGCTCGCGCACCAGATGTTTGTTTAGACGAGCCGAGTCATTGCCACTTAACACACCGGCCAGCATTTCCAGCGCATAAGGTTTCCAGTCGCGCTGAGCATCAGCAATATTCGGCGCATGAAAACTCATTACCAACAGAGGCAACTCGGCAGGCGCTTTCACCACCATGCGTTTGATGCCAATTTGAGCGGGTTCGGTAAAAACTCTGCGCGGAGGCTGCGACTGTTTCGGGATGCCGCCATAGTAGCGTTGCGCCAAGGCGAACACTTCACTTGCCTTGACGTCTCCTGCAATGACCAGCGTCGCATTGTTGGGGGCATACCACTGTTGATACCACGCACGGGCATCATTGACATTCATCTGTTCCAGATCGCTCATCCAGCCTATCACCGGATGATGATAAGGATGCTCGATGTACACTGCTGCCGTCATTTTCTCCTGCAACAGTGCGTGCGGGTCATCATCGGTGCGCATGCGACGTTCTTCCATCACCACCTTAATCTCTTTGGAAAATTCGGCCGCCGATAAATTGAGGTTGTGCATCCGGTCGGACTCCAGCTTCATCGCCAGTGGCAATTGGGATTTGTGCAGTTGCTGAAAATAAGCGGTGTAATCGTTGCTGGTAAAAGCATTTTCACGCCCGCCCGCTGCCGCGATACGTCGTGAGAACTCTCCGGCGGGAACGCTTCTGGTTCCCTTGAACATCAGGTGTTCCAGCACATGCGCGACACCCGTCTTGCCGGTGCGCTCATCCATGCTGCCGGCCTTGTACCATATTTGCTGCACCAGCACCGGTGCACGGTGATCTTCCTTTACAAGGACCTTCAACCCGTTCGCCAGCGTATGTTCGAACACCTCTGCCGAGGCCGCCTGTTGCAACCCGCCTGTCAACAGGACAACGAAAAACAGATAAATCCGCATAATCCCTAACCTCAGAACGCCTAATCGGCATAAAATAACAAAGACGGCCACACGAAGTGGCCGTGCGTATTATGCCCCAACTCTTGCCACCGGAACGCATCCAAAATGTTTAGTTTTCTAAAAAAGAATACTCCTGAAAAAACAGCCGACGTCAGCGTCGAAAAACGCAGCTGGATCGAACGCCTCAAATCCGGCTTGTCACGCACCGGCAACCAGCTGGCCGATTTATTCAGCCGTGGCGGCAAGATCGACGATGATCTCTACGAAGAACTCGAAACCATCCTGATCACGGCGGATGTCGGCATGGATGCCACCAGCGCGCTTTTAGCCGATCTTCGCCGCCACGTCCGTGAACACAAACTCAGCGAAGCCTCAGAGCTCAAGGCGGGTCTGGCTCACTGCCTGCTCAAACTGCTCAAGCCGCTGGCAATCCCACTGCAAGCGGACGCTCACAAGCCGTTCGTCATCATGATGGTCGGGGTAAATGGCGCAGGCAAGACCACCTCCATCGGCAAGCTGGCGAAATACCTGCAATCACAAGGCCTGTCTGTGCTGCTGGCGGCAGGAGATACTTTCCGCGCTGCTGCGCGCGAACAGTTGATGACCTGGGGCGAACGCAATAACGTAACCGTGATCGCTCAGCAAAGTGGTGATGCCGCTGCCGTGATCTATGACGCGGTACAAGCCGCCCAGGCACGCAAGATCGACGTGGTGCTGGCGGACACAGCAGGTCGCCTGACCACCCAGGCGCACCTGATGGAAGAAATCAAAAAAGTGAAGCGCGTCATCACCAAGGTATTACCCAGTGCTCCTCATGAAGTATTGCTGGTGCTCGATGCCAATACCGGACAGAACGCGCTAAGCCAGGTAAAAGCCTTTGATCAGGCGCTGGGTGTAACCGGACTGATTTTAACCAAGCTGGACGGAACGGCCAAAGGCGGTGTGATTGCCGCAATTGCCCGCGCCCATCCGATTCCGGTGCGCTTCATCGGCGTGGGTGAAGGACTGGATGACCTGCGTCCGTTCGTCGCCGAAGAGTTTGTCGACGCCTTGCTGGGACTATCCGCATGATCACGTTCAATCAGGTCAGCAAGCGTTACCCTGGCGGTTTTGATGTATTGAAGAATGTCTCATTTGAACTGGCCAAGGGTGAAATGGCATTCCTGACCGGACATTCAGGTGCGGGCAAGAGCACCCTGCTCAAGCTGATTGCGGCAATCGAACGACCCAACGCAGGCTCGGTGCTGGTAAACAATCAGAATGTCAGCGTACTCAAGAGCGATGCCCTGCCCTACCTGCGGCGCAACCTTGGCATCATTTTTCAGGACCACAAGCTTTTGTTCGACCGCAACGTGTTTGACAACGTGCTGCTGCCACTGCAAATTTGCGGTTTCGAGCGCAAGGAAAGCGGTAAACGTGTGCGTGCCGCACTGGATAAGGTAGGACTGCTCAATCGTGAGAAGGCCAACCCCATCGCTTTATCCGGTGGCGAACAACAGCGATTATGCATTGCACGCGCGATCGTCAACCGCCCGTCCATTCTGCTGGCGGATGAACCCACCGGCAATCTCGATGCGGAATATGCAGAAGAAATCATGAATATATTCAAATCGTTCCATCAGGTCGGCGTCACATTACTGATCTCCACACACGATGCGGGCGTGCTGCGCAACACGCAGTGCCGCGTGATCGATCTTAAACAAGGCGAGATTCAAACCACATCAGCACACCCTTTAGTACTCGAGGGAGCCGGACTATGAGCGCGCTTACCCGACAGCTTGACGTTGCGCGTTCGGCATTGCGCCGCATGTTTACATCCCCATTGGCTGGCTTTCTCAATATTCTGGTGATAGGCATATCCCTCAGTTTGCCGGCTGGCATGTACGTGCTGCTGCAAAACGCTCAGGGACTGGTCGCACAACTGTCCGGTTCACCGCAAATCAGCTTGTTCCTGACAATGGATGCCACACCGGACGATGTTGCGCGAATACGCAAACAACTCAACCAGCACGAACAGATTAGCAACATTGAATTTATTTCGCGCACCGAAGCGCTGAACACGCTAGGACAAGGCACAGGACTTGATGATGTCATTGCCGGACTGGAAAGCAACCCGCTACCGGATGCCTTTGTGATTACGCCAAAAACAAACGATGCCAGATCACTTGAAGCACTGCGCAATGAACTCCAGCAGACACCAGGCGTTGATCTGGCGCAGCTTGATTCGGCATGGGCTTACAAACTGGAAGCAATACTTGATTTCGCACGCATTGCCGTACTTGTGCTCGCAAGCCTGCTCAGCCTCGGTTTGATTGCGATCACATTCAATACGATACGACTGCAAATCCTCACACAGCGAGACGAAATCCAGGTTGCCAAGCTGATAGGTGCGACAAATGCATTCATACGCCGACCTTTTCTGTATTTCGGTGCTGTACAGGGCTTGCTAGGCGGTATTGCCGCATGGCTGATCATCACCCTGAGCCTGCTGCTGCTCAAACAGCCATTGGCAACACTATCGCAGCTTTATGCCAGCGAGTTCACCCTGCAACCGCTGCCGCTAAGCGACAGCTTGTCACTATTGCTGTTCTCCGTCTATCTCGGCTGGCTGGGCGCATGGCTGTCGGTGGCAAGACACCTGTCACAGATCGAGCCCCGTTAATTTACACCTCAAGGCAGCAATGCTGCAAAGTTAGTTGACACGCAGATATTTTTTCAGAACAATGACAAGTTCACGCATTAAACGGCGTTCAGTCACGTAGTTAATAACAGGGATAAGATAATAATGGAAAATTCGAATTGCAAGACAATGATATGGCCGTTTGTAACTGCGGCTGCTTTATGGCTGGTAGGCGGCTTCTTCCTGAGCAAGGAATTAGGCATGGTATGCGTTATTCTCGGCATCGCACTCGCAGGATGGGCGGCAGGCAGCATGATGAACTCCGAGTGCAAATTATCAGGCAAACTGCACTGATTTGACCGTGTATTCCCGCTGCGCATCCATGTCTGAAATGGGCGCGCAGCACACCTCTGTATCAGGAGTGAGCACCTGCAGCAAAACTTCATTACTACACATGATGAACCCAATTTCATCTAACCACTCTAAGGCTGCATGTATTAAATTTTTTAGGAGCAAATCCCTATGAATATTGCACACAGCTTACCCATGCCTTCTGCGGTTGGCAGCTTGGATAGCTATATCCATCTGGTCAGACGCTATGCCCTGCTGACACAGGAAGAAGAGTTTGATCTGGCGACCCGTTTCCGCAACGAAAACGATCTGGATGCTGCACGTCAATTGGTGCTATCTCACCTGCGTGTAGTTGTCAGCGTTGCGCGTGGTTACGCGGGTTACGGGTTGCCCCAGGCAGATCTGATTCAGGAAGGCAACATCGGCCTGATGAAGGCTGTGAAACATTACGACCCGGATTTCGGGGTACGGCTGGTTTCTTTCGCCTTGCACTGGATACGCGCCGAAATCAATGAATTTGTAGTGCGCAATTGGCGTCTGGTCAAGATCGCCACCACCAAGGCACAACGCAAGCTATTCTTCAATTTGCGCAGCCTGAAGCAGGGTCTGGAGTCACTAAAACCCCAGCAGGTGAGTGAGATTGCCCAGCAACTCAACGTCTCTGAACACGACGTGGTGGAAATGGAAGCGAGATTTGCAGGACATGAAGTCGCGCTTGAGCCACAAGGCAGCGATGATGAGGAAAGCTATACACCTATTCAGTATTTGGCTGACAGCATCGACAACGAACCCTCCAACATCCTGGAAACAGCCGAACATGATTATCTGCGCACAGCAGGCCTGGCAAAGGCGTTAGCCAGCCTGGACGAACGCAGCCGACGCATCGTTGAGGCACGCTGGCTCAGCGAGGATCACTCGGCCACATTGCATGACCTTGCCGCAGAATTCAACGTATCGGCTGAACGCATTCGTCAGATTGAACAGAAAGCGATGAGTAAAATGCACGCCGCCTTATCTGCTGCGTAATTTTTGCGTAGTAATGGCAATAAAAAACCGCACATAGTGCGGTTTTTTATTGCGTCAAATCGTAAGGGTTACTTGACGATTTTCAACTGCGGCTTGCGAGGTGCTGATTTGATATCCGAGTCCCCTGCAGCAGGTGGCGGCGTATCCGAGCCTGCCCCCTGAAACACCAGCCCCTGCCCGGTCTCTTTGGCGAAGATCCCGATAACAGCGACCACCGGCACAATCAGATCAAATGAGGACCCGCCAAAACGGCCGCTGCAAGTAATCCATTCATTGCCCAGCTCCAGATTGCGTACCGCTCCCGCACTGATATTGAGCACGATTTCGCCATCCTTCACGTAGGCCACCGGCACCTCAGTCTGCTCATTAACACGAACAGCCAGATAGGGGGTCAGACCACTATCCACGCACCATTCGTAAATGGCGCGTATCAGATAGGGGCGCGTGGACAGATCACTCACTTGCGCATTGCTCTTTCTGCAGGCGTCAATGAATCAATGAAACCCTGACGAGAGAACAAGCGCTCCGAGTACTTCATCAATGGAGCTGCATCCTTGCCCATTTGAATACCAAAGTGATCCAGGCGCCACAACAGCGGTGCAACTGCCACATCCAGCATCGAAAAATCATTACCCAGCAGATATTTTTGCTTGGTCAGAATTTGTGCAAGCTGTGTCAAACTATCACGAATGCTGGCACGCGCCTTATCAACCGACTTGCCGCCTTGCATGATGATGTTTACGTTGCTGTAAAGCTCCTGCTCAAAACGATGCAGAAACAAACGTGCACGACCTCGCATAACAGGGTCTGCCGGCATCAATTGAGGATGCGGGAAGCGTTCGTCAATGTACTCGTTGATAATGTTAGCCTCTGTCAAAACCAGCTCGCGTTCAACAAGAACAGGCACTTTACCACTCGGACTAATCGCAGCGAGGTCCTCAGACTTATCCATCAGATCGACGTCGATCACTTCAAAATCCATACCTTTTTCGAATAAAACTATCCGACACCGATGGCTGTAGGGGCAAACTGTCCCCGAATACAATCTCATCATTACTCAATTACCCCTTAATTAAACTTCTGCATTGCATGTAGCCGCGAACCAGGAAATACCCGATTAGTGCAACGGTACCGCCAATCAGGATACTGGCTAAAAATGGATAGTTACCCGTTCCATTGATGCCTCCAATCCAAACATAACGTTCGAAAAGCGTGCCAATGATAATACAGATAGCCACTGCATTGATAGCACTAACATTATGACGCGGTCCCGGGAAGCAGAAGATGACAAAAGGAACAACGAACTTCAGTACAATCATTGACCACCAGATAAACGAATAATCGCCATCCTGCATTGCGAACACACGGTCCGTTTCATCGGCAAGATTGCCATACCAGATGGTCAGATACTGTGCGTCAAACGTATAGATCCACAACAAGGTAAACGCAAACATCATCTGCGCGAGGTAGTTGTAAATCTTTTCAGGAACAGGAGTTACCAGCTTTCCGCTCGTGTTCAGCACATAGATCCAGACTGTCAGGAAAGCCAGGAACATGCCGAAGTTACTGACGAATTGCTGCAGACCGTAAATCGCACTGTGCCAGTGCGGAACCAGCGTCATTTCGAAATCCCATGCAACCATGGTGCTGTACAACACGAAAAAGAATGGGATCCATGTCGCTACGGTATGAAAACGCTTTGCATCTTCAGGACTGTTTTCACTTACCGCCTGACGCTGGATGAACACCCAGTACAAAGCCATCATGAAAATGATGCCGACAACTTCACGCGTCATCAACCAGTGAGGTTGATACCAGCCGGGCATATGTGCCTCAGAACCTACCGGCAATTCCCACCACGGGAAAGTATGCGAACCACCTGCCAGCAGTACGACCAGCAGAACGAAGGCAAGAGGAAACAGCGCGTATAACGATACCGCCAGATGACGGACATTGAAACGCCACTTAGCACCGACCAGGTGCAACACAGAACACAATGCCACGCCACTCAAAGCAAGCGACAGCACCACCACAAAACTAACCGTCAAAACAGCCCAATTACTGTATGCCAACATTTTATAGCCTCCTATTTCGACTGAGCCGCAGCTGTTACAGCCTGACCTTTTTGCAGAACTTTACGCATATAGTTAACTACGTGCCAACGTTCCGTCGCTGAAAGATCATTTGCGTAGCTTGGCATCACCGCACCGCCTACAGACATATAGCCGAAAATATAACCATCCGGATAATCCTTGGAAACCCACGAGTGCATTTGGTTAGTCGGCGTCAAATCCCACGGCTTCAGCGACAACCTTTCACCCACAAAACCATCACCGGTACCCGACTTGCCATGGCAAGGGGTACAGTAAATTTCAAACAGGCGGCGACCCGTTGCAACAGATTTTTCGTCTGCAACAACTGGATTAACCATTTTCTTGGCCGCTTCCATATCCTTGACCACAACTGTGGTGCCGGCTACCGGTTGTGAACGTTTTGGGAACAGCGCCATGCCGGGGTTAGCCGGATCAACGCTTTCCTGCGGCTTGATACTGACCTGATTTGCCATGTCTTGCGACCATGGCCATGCCTGCGCCAGGCAGGGTACAAACATTAATGTAACTGCTAAGGATAACTTTTTCATTTCCCTGCCTCTTCCTGAATTTCCAATGCCTTGTGCTTGGTGAAAATTGCTTTGAGTACGCTGATAGCCGCTTCATCAGCCTTGACCAGAATCCCGATGTTATCTACCGAAACCTTGGCGCTATACAACGGAGAGCGTTTTGCAGGCAAACCGGAACAGATCAAAAAGCCCAGAATCGTGATGAACACACCACCCAGAATGAACATTTCATAGGTCAGTACAAAGTTAGGCGGAAACGGCACAATCGGCTTGCCGCCCTTCATCTGCATGTAAAAGTTCGCCTGTGCGCCCGAGATCAGGAAGAAGCCCAACAAACCGCCCATCAGTGCGCCAAACAGCGTGAACCATTGCACATACACCGGCTTGTCACCGAGGAACTCCTCAACTTCCGGATGCTCAATCGGTGACTTTACGATCATGTCATCATCGACGTCGAAGCCCTGGATCTTCGCGTTGCGCAATTCCCTGACGACCGCTTCAGCCTCATCAAAATTGCCATACAACGCAAGTAAATGACGTTTACTCATGATTAGTGCGCTCCCTGTTCAGCAGTTTCACTCTTCTTCAGATGCAAAGTACGGTGATAAACCATTTCTTTCACTTCATACATAGATACGGATGGGAACACTTTGCAGAAAACCATAAACAGCAAAGTAAACCAGCCAAAGCTTGCAAACACCATGCCCCATGCAACCATGCTGGGCCACTGTTCGTGATCCCATGTCCATGGGTAGTAACCATGCGAGAACGTCGGTGCCACGATCATCCAGCGTTCCAGCCACATGCCCAGATTCAGCAGCAAGGAGGTTGCAAACAGCACCGGAATATTGGTCTGGAAGCGTTTGAATGCGAACACCAAAGGCACAACCGAACCACAGAAAATCATGCCCCACCAGAATGGCGCATAGGTCCCTGTTGCCTTCTGGATCAACACCGCCTTGGATGCTTCATCATGGCTGTACCATACTGCAGCGAATTCAACCGCATTCAGGTAAGTCCACACCATGGCAATCGCGAAAGTCAGACGCACGATCTTCTTCAGGATAGGCAACGTCATGTATTCCTCAAACCTGAACACATAGCGCAAGATGATGAACAGCGTAATGATCGCAGCACAACCCGAATACAACGCACCGGCCACAAAATAAGGAGGGAACGATGTAACGTGCCAACCTGGTTGTTGCGACATGGCAAAGTCAGACGCCACGATCGAGTGTACCGATACAGCCAGTGGAATCAGGAAACAGGCGATCGTCAGATAAGTGACGCGGAAATTGCGCCATTGACGATCTGTACCTTCCCAGCCCAATGCCAACAGGGTGTAGAGCTTTTGACGCCAGCCCGGTTGCATGTTGTCACGAGCAATCGCCAGATCCGGAATCATCCCGACAAACAGGAACAGCACAGATGAACTCAGGTAGGTAAAAATGGCCATCGCGTCCCACAACAATGGAGACTGGAAGTTAGGCCAGATTCCACGGTCATTCGGGTAAGGCAACGAATAATAGAACTGCCACAAACGACCGATATGCACCATCACGAACAAACCAGCGGTCATCAGTGAAAACGTGGTCATTGCTTCGGCGAAACGGTAGATCGGTTTACGCCAGTCAGCATGCATCAGATGCAAAATTGCAGACAGTAACGTACCTGAGTGGCTCATGCCGATCCAGAAAATGAAGGTGGCGATGTACAACCCCCATACCTGTGGATTATTGACGTTTTCAACGCCCATACCAGTCTGGTACTGGTAAATTTCACAACCTACACCAAAACCAAATGCAGCCAAAGCCAAAAACAGGATCACCCAATACAGCTTACGCGGGTTTGCCAGGCTCTTCATCACGTCTTGGTTGATCTTCGCCCAAGCGATGTCTTCGCGGATATCTCTCATTGTCATTCCTTAAAGTAGTTCTTAGCCTTACCGACTACACAGCGCTTTCGCGCACACGTTCCAGATACATCACCGAAGGGTAGGCTCGCAATTCTTCCAGAATCCGGTAACCACGCAAAACGGCGCGCTCTTCGTTTTCATCCTTGGCTTGCTTATCTTTATCCAGTACAACCTGTTGAGCTTCCCATTGTTTGTGAACGCGTGATTCAGGGTTCACAAGGTTACCGAAGGAAATCGCGCTGGTCGGGCATGCCTGCTGGCAAGCCGTCTGCACTTCGCCTTCGCGAACGATACGCCCCTCGCCCTTGGCAGTAACCTTGGCAGCAGACAGACGTTGCACACAGAATGTGCATTTTTCCATCACACCTTTGCTGCGGATTGAGACATCCGGATTCATTTGCTGAGTCATCTCGGCAGGCCATACCATCTCGTCAGTCGGATAGTCATACCAGTTGAAGTAACGAACCTTGAACGGGCAGTTGGCTGAACAGTAACGAGAACCGATACAACGGTTGTAAATCTGCGAATTCAAACCGTCTGCGGTGTGGTTGGTCGCTGCCACAGGGCAAACTGTTTCACACGGAGCCGCTTCGCATTGCTGACACATCATCGGCAGGAACTGGAAGCCTTGATCCGGAAACTCGCGACCATCCTCATCCCAGTAACGCTCGACACGCATCCAGTGCATTTGCTGACCATGTTCAAAACGCTCTTTTCCCACGACAGGGATGTTGTTCTCGGCATAACACGCCACACTACACGCATTACAACCTGTACAGGCATCCAGATCGATCGCCATCGCCCATTTATAGGGGTCATGCGGCTTGTCATCGACAGGATGAAAATGGCGAACTTGCGACCAATTCTCTAATAAATTGCTTACCGACATAACTTAGGCCTCCTTCGACAAATCGACTTGATCGGTGGACACGCGTACTGCGATCTTTCTGCCCATTTGCAGAGCGCCCGCAGACCCTTCATCCTTGATTACCAGTACGCGCTGACCGGTCTTTTTGATCTTGACACGCGTTTCATGCATCGCCAGCTCACCGGTTGCTGCATCAAACACCGCATCCATAATCTGGAACGGATTCACACCGTATCCCTTGGCGTAACGGCCCATCGCATCATGACCACGCCCAACCGGGATGGAAATGGCCTCAGGGTGGATGCCCGGAAACAGGTAAACCTGCGCTTTAACCGAGCCCGTCTTGGAAGTAACTTCAACGATATCGCCTTCGACGATACCCAATTCGGTTGCCTTCTTCGGGTGAATCTCGACCCATGAATCCCACACAATGGTGGTCAACGGATCAGGAGACTCCTGCAACCAGGGCTGATTGGTATGACGGCCATCACGCAGGTTGGCTGTCACGCCGGGAATCAGATGCAACGGATAGTGCTCATCCGATGCTGCCGGAGCCGGCAAAGTCAAGCCTGCAGCACCTGCATGTCCTGTCAACGCTGATGATGAACCCGCCAGCTTGACGATACCTTGTGTCAGCGAATCATTCCAGAAAGTATCATCATCGATACCTCCGCCGCCCAACGCGCCCTTGTTTTGCAATATGGCGCCGCGCAGATAGGCATAGTAATCTTCAAAGGCCTTATATTCATCCGCTTTACGCTGCTTGATCAAAGCCAGAACGATGTCACCCATACCACGAGTATTGGCGTGCAAACGTTCCATCAACGGCTGCTGGATGTTGATTTGCGCACTTTCCGTCATATATTCAGGCACTTGCGTACCCCAGTCTTCCAGTGCGGAATCCAGTGGCAACACCAGATCAGCCTGCAAAGCGGTTTCATCAAGGTAGTGCGCGAACGCAACCTTGAAACCGGCCTTGGCCAGATTATCCTTGAACTTGAAAGCACCCGGCGCTGTAAACACGGGGTTGGCTGCAAAGTTAAACAGCACCTTGTACTTGCCGGCAGCCAGACCGTCGTTCAATGTCTTCAGTGCAGCGGTATTTCCCTTTGATGGCGCCATCTGCGGGAATGGTACAGAAACCGGGGATTCAATCGTCTTGCCTACGTTGCCCAGAACCTGATTGAGCAAGTTGATTGCGGCGGCATTTTGTGAGCCGTGCGCATAACCTTCTGCAGCACTGCCGGCCAACACCAGGCTAGGACTGCGCAACTTCAACAGCGCAGCAACCTTTTCAATCTGACTCACAGGAACACCTGTTTCGTGGCTTACACGTGCCTTATCGTAACCCTTCACCAGCTCAGCAACGTCTCCCGTCGCCATACCCAGTGCATTGATGATACCCAGCGCCAGAACGCCTTCGGTACCCGGCTTGACTGCCAACCAGCGATCAGCATTCGCGCCGGTTAACGTCATCTTGGATTCGACTTGTATCAACGTACCACGCTGACCGTTCACACCCTTGCGGAACTGAGCGTACTGCTGCGAGAAATGCACAGGAGATACCCATGCCCCCAGGAAGTCAGCACCGAACGACAAAACCACCTGGGCTTTATCAAAGCGGTAACGCGGCATTTCCACGCCGTATGCTTTCACATTGGCTGCACGCACCACAGCAGGTGCGACTGCTTCATACACGAAGTGATTTTTAGTACCGAGGCTGTCCAGGTAATTACCCAGCAACACCTTGAGATGACCGCTCACACCGCCGGACAGGAAGGCAATTTCTTCGCCCTTCACGCCATTGAGTTTTTCAGCAATCAGTGCATAGGCTTTTTCCCAAGTGATGGTTTCGCCCTTGTTGCCATTACGCAACAACGGTTCACGCACACGATCCGGGTTGTAGTGATGCTGCACACCCGCCTGACCCAGACCGCACATCTTGCCTTTATTAATAGCGGAATCAGGATTGCCTTCCAGCTTCAGTACACGCCCCTCGCGCACCCGACCATTGATACTGCAACCCGCATCGCATTGCGCACAAGTCGAGTTGAAATAAACCCCGATGCCGGGAACCATGTAATCATTTGCTTCCACGTAGGAAACGACCGTTTCCCTGCCGTCTTCGATGGAAGTATTGCCGCAACCGGACAACGCTACCGCCGCGCCGCTCCAGCCCAATACTTTCAGAAAATCACGCCGATCAAACGGGTGCCCGGCCATTTGTTTTTCGGAACCACTGTCTATCATCACAGCCTCTCTGGTAAATTCTTGTATTTTCATGGCAGTCTACTTGTGGCACTGCCAGCAATCATTAGGGCCACGGGCCTTTGTATTGGCATCCAGAGCTGCTGCTGGTTTCTGGAAGCTGTACCAATAAGCCTGCTTGCCAATCGGTGTGCCGCCTTCCGCTACAACCGGATGATCCTTTTCATGGCAGCTTGCACACCAACCCATTGCCAATGTTTTTTGGCGACGAGCAACCGTCATTTCCTTCACATCGCCATGGCAATAACCGCAGGCTTCCTGGACAGGACGATCTTGCTGCTCAATGAAACGTTTGATGTGACGCTCGTGATTGAAACGCACGAAGTCAGGCAGATCGTGGACTTTCTTCCACGGCACAGCCTTCTTTGCATCCCAGTATTTGAACAACTCGACGATACGCGGCTTGTTGCGGACAATCTCGATATTCTGGTGACAGCCGATACATTTTTGCAGCGGCGGAATTCCCGCAACCGCACTACGACGGGCGTAGGTATGGCAATACTGACAGTTGATCTCCATACCGCCCTTGGCGGGATCGCTGGCGTCATGAAGACCCGCATGGCGATTATGGGGAAACTCGATAGGCTGCTGAACTTGCGGACCTAAACCGTCCTCAGTCGTAAGCGCAGGTTGTGAATTATTGGCTGCATAACTACTGACAGCCAGAAACAAACCTACCAGCAAGATAGGAAAACGTAAGAAACGATACATCGTAGGAACTCCCCCAGCAAACAAATGATCCCATGCCGGCTAGTGCCAGCATGAACGAACAGTCAAATCGGATTATTTTTGGTGCGATGCGTCGCGATAGTTATTATTATCTGCTTTTGTTTTTAATTTCTGCATGACCATGTCATCGCGATCACGGTCGAATGATGTCTGGTTTAAAAAATAAAGTCAACACGGATTGTCTATACCGAATAAAGTTCCCTGAAAAGTATTATATATTTCGCAGTATTACATGATTTGCTTATATTGCTTATCCGTCTAACTTACTAGGATTTACCCATAATGAATGAAGAGCAGGCCGTACTCGATTTTTTTGCCAAGCCAGAAAACCTGGCGCTAGGACTGTCGGTGTCTGAGCAGATGGATGCTATTCGGGAGCAGATAAATTCCCGGTTCTGGAAGGCGTTGCAGCAACGGCTTGATGCGGCTCTGCATGACACGGAATGGCAAACGCAAGTCACTGAGGATCGCAACGCTGCCGGAGTACTGGTGGGCTTGCAATGCAAATTACGCGAGCCTCAAACGATTTGTTTGTTTCCCATGCTGGAGCAGCAATATCTGGGCGGCACCTGGCGCATATTTTTCGGCCTGATGTGGCAAATTGCACCTGCGCCTGAACAGCTTAACCTGCCTGTCATAGCCGCGCTCAAACAACTATTGGGTGACGCCGGGTTCAAGAATAACGAAAACTTCCTCGCCTGGCAGTGGACCAAGTTCCATCCGCGCCGCAGTGATTTTCTGCTGCGCTATTCGCAGCAGCCGGAAAAGTTGCTCGATGAGGTTGAATCTGTTTTCAGCTCACTGCTGATAGCGCAGCGTGAGCAAATTTCAATCGCCAATGCCGCTTTAAAAGAAATGCCGCGCAGCATGACAATTTCACTGGATCAATTGCGCCGCAAGCGGGTGGATTGAGGGGGGGGGCCGCCGGCAAGCCGTCGCATGGCGGGTGCATAACAACTAAAGATTGTTCACACCTATATCGGGTTATCCTGATCGAAGAAACGATGCTCAAGATCAAACTTAGCCGCCAGGTGTTCGCCCAGCGCCTTGATGCCCAGGCGTTCGGTAGCATGATGCCCGGCCGCGATAAATGCGACACCCGTTTCATTGGCCAGATGGTAATTCTGTTCGGAGATTTCGCCGGTCAAAAAGGCATCCACTCCGAGGGCGATCGCCGCCTCGAAATAGCCTTGCGCACCACCACTACACCACGCCACTCGACGAATGAGCTTTTCACCCTCACCGATCACCTGCGGCGTGCGCTGCAACTTTTGATCTACCTGATGCGCAAACTGCGTCAGCATCAACGGAGAATCAAGCGCGCCAAAACTCGCGATATTCTGTTCACCGAACCGCCCCTGCTCCGCCAATCCCAGCAGTTTTCCGAGTTGCGCGTTGTTGCCAAGCTCTGCATGCGCATCGAGCGGCA
>JBAZAY010000022.1:0-46030 GCA_041671725.1 Gallionella sp.
GACCAACGGCGCACTGGATTATCTGGAAAAGCTGCACAACCAGTTCGGCGACTGGGAGCTGGCACTGGCGGCCTATAACTGGGGAGAAGGATCGATTCAACGCGCTCAGGAACGCAACCGCAAAGCAGGGCTGCCGGTAAACTACGCAAGTCTTAAATTGCCGGATGAGACACGCAATTATTTACCCAAGCTCATGGCAATAAAGCATATCGTCGCGAACCCGTCCGGCTTTGGCCTGTCGCTGCCGGAAATTGCGAATAAACCTTACTTCACCTCCGTGTCCACGGCAAAGCACATCGATGTAGAACTGGTCGCCCAGTTAGCCGATATTTCCAGGGAAGAATTCATTGCACTGAATCCGGCACACAACCGCCCGGTGATTTTGCAGGACCACAGTAATTTTATTTTGCTGCCGGTAGAAAAAGTCGAAACCTTCAAAAGCAATCTGGAAAGCTACGACAAGCCGCTGGTTAGCTGGCAAGCCTATCACGCCAGAAAGGGTGAGCGGCTCGATCATCTGGCACCGCGTTTCGGGCTTTCCCTGGAAAGATTGAAATCGGTAAACGGCCTGTCTGCACGCGCCGATCTGTGTGACGATGAGACCCTGCTGGTGCCGCTCAATGGCGAGCAGCCCGAGGGGGCAAGCGAATTTGAAGCCTTCAACATGCACCTGCATCCCGTACGGAAGGACAGCAAAAATAGCGATGCCGCCTCACTCAAGTACACCGTTCACAACGGCGACACGCTGGACAAGCTGGCCTCACGCTACCATGTCAGCGTTGCCAGCCTGAAGAGCTGGAATGGTCAAACAAAACACATCAAGGCAGGGCAGACACTCAATATCATTCAAGCAAAATCGCACGTATCCGGCGAAAAGCGCACACTAGCGCTATCCACAAAACACGCAAAATCCACCCCTAAAAAGATTGCGCATCACGCAAAAATATCGAGAACGCCGCACACGCGTCTAGCTCGTCAGGACAGATAACGCAACATCCTGTTTATTAATGATTTTTAGCAATCAGCCAGAATAAGCACCAAACAGCTACAGCCTGATTTTTTTCGAGAACTCACGGGCAAAGCGGTAAGCCTTCCAGACCCGCCACGTGCCTCGCAGCAGACCGGCCAGACCGCGTCTACGTACCACCACCAGGCCTGCCAGCCCCGCCAGCAACACAGGGTGGCTACGCATAAACCCCATCGCAAGCACAGCCTGATCGGCAACCTGCAACCCGGGCTGCCAGCGCGAGCCAATCTCGGCCAGCTGTTCGCGCTGAATAGCTATTTTTTCCAGCAATACCTGGCGACGCTGCATCACCGCCAGTCTGCGCTTACCCATGTCTGCTACCCAGCTGCTCGCGGTCACGCCCCAGCTCAGCCAGACTCACGGAAAACAGTTTCGATTTTTCCCGGGCGATTTTTTGCAATCTTTTCACGACCATCAGACCCAGCACGAGAAACACCGCAGCAGCCCCGCCCAGCACCAGAAGACGATGATCGTCCCAAAACAGCACCACGACAAAAACGGTCAGCAGCATGATGGTCATGGCGAAACAGAACAATGCGGAGAAAAAATAAAGGAGCATCTGCTCCAGATGCAGACGCTCCTCATGCAACTCATTCGCCAGCAGTTCCAGCCGGGTCGAAGCAACCGATGTCAGCGTGGACAACAATCGCTTGATTGAACCCAGCAAACCAGCCTCAGCCATGTCTTAACGGCCGCGCGAAATCAGCATGCCTACCACCAGACCGACTGCAGCGCCTATGCCAACAGCACGCCAGGGATTTTCATGCACGTAATCGTCGGTCGCGCGTGCCGCCTGCTTAGTCTTCTCCAGCATCGCATCCTGAGCAACAGCCAGTCTCTCCTTGGCAGCGGCAACGCTTTCCTCGATGCGTTCACGTGCAGCACTCACCTTCTCACCTGCCTGCCCGGCAGTCGCTTTCAATAAATTTTCGGCATCCGATACCACCAGTTGCAAATCCTGCATCAGCTTTTCTTTGCTGACATCGCCTTGTACGCTCGTTGAATGGTTACTCATGATGCTCTCCTTGAAAGATTAAGTTAAAAATCACCGCTGCAAAATGCGCCAAAGCCAACACTGCCTTTTTAATCCAAAGGGTGCACCCCGTCAACCGAATTAACCTGGAAAAAGCAGTTAGCCACATATGTAGTGGCTTAGACGTGGTTTTTAGCGTCTTAGTCCAATACTTAGTAGCTTCACCAGAGAACACAGAGATCACCGAGTAAAATCGGGTATGCAGGGTTGATGCCCTGTGGGCACAACTCGCAAATGGTTCAAGCGGGGATGATACCCTGTGGGCATCAACTCGCAAAACATACGGTTATAACGAGATGACCACTCCCATTTTTGCTGAGTCCACGGAAGGTGGGTAAGCTTTGGAACGCTCTGTGTTCTCGGTGTTCTCTGTGTTCTCGGTGTTCTCTGTGTTCTCGGTGTTCTCGGTGTTCTCTGTGTTCTCTGTGTTCTCTGTGGCTTGAATTAAGATTTTAAGAATTAAGGTTTTCCTGAAAAATGACAATGCACGACGTGGCTGGCCGATATTTCGGTCACAGGCGGATAGCTGGCTCGGCAAATTGCCTCTGCATGTGCACAGCGCGGTGCGAAATGACAGCCTTGCGGCGGATTGGCCGGCGAGGGCAAATCGCCTGCCAGCCGGATATATTCCCGCAGCTGTCCGTCGATGCGCGGCACGGCGGACAGCAAGGCCTGCGTATAGGGATGAACCGGCCTGCGCAACACCTCGTCACAGCTGCCGCGTTCGACGATACGCCCCAGATACATCACGCACACCTCATGCGCCAGGTACTCCACCACCGCCAGGTTGTGCGTGATGAACAAATAGGAGAGGTTCAGTTCCTGCTGCAGGTCTTTGAGCAGATTCAGAATTTGCGCCTGTACCGACACGTCAAGCGCACTGGTTGGTTCGTCACAAATCAAAAGTTGCGGTGAAACGGCAAGTGCGCGTGCAATCGCGATGCGTTGCCGTTGCCCGCCGGAAAATTCGTGCGGATAGCGCCACTTTGCCGTGCGCGCAAGACCTACCTTATCCAGCAGGATGTCGATGTGCGCCTGACGTGCCGCGCCGTTACCACCCAGTTTTAACGCACTCATACCCTCTTCGAGTATCTCCGCCACGCGCATTTTCGGATTCAGCGAAGCGTACGGATCCTGGAACACCATCTGCATGGAAGCGCGCTGGTGACGGGAATCGCGGGCGCCAACCAGTTCGCGCCCGTCGAATTGCACACTACCGCCTGTGGGCTTAATCAATTGCAGCAGCGCCTTGCCCAGCGTAGTCTTGCCGCAGCCGGATTCACCCACCAGCGCCAGCGTGCGCCCGGCAGGGATTTCCAGCGACACGCCATCCACCGCCTTTACCTGTCCTGTCACGCGCTGCAGTATCCCCTTGCGGATCGGGAAGTGAACTTGCAAGTCGGAGACTTCAAGAAGCTTGTGGCTGGTAACTTGTGGCTGGTAGCTAACGTCATGCTTTGCCGTTTGCTGCTCATTTTCAGCTACAGGCGACAAGCTATCCGCTTCTGCATCCAGCATCCCGAATCCTGCATCCTGATATAAATGGCATCTGACTCCAGCCCCCTCTGCCACGGTCGTCCATTCCGGCGTCTGTTCGCTGCACAATGCCCAGGCATGATCGCAACGCGGCGCAAAACGGCAACCCTGCGTAATGCTGCCCAGCGGTGGCACGCTGCCCGCAATCGCGGCCAGCGGCTGGTCGCGACATCCAGCATGCGGCAAGGCAGCAAACAGTTTCTGTGTATAGGGATGCAACGGCTTTGAAAAAAGTTGCTCGCGGCTGGCCTGCTCGACGATTTGACCTGCATACATTACGCCGACCCGGTGCGCCGTTTCCGCCACTACCCCCAGATCGTGCGTGATCAACAGCATCGCCATGCCACTCTTGTCCTGCGTGTCGCGCAACAATTGCAGCACCTGCGCCTGTATCGTCACATCCAGCGCCGTGGTCGGCTCGTCGGCGACCAGCAATTTCGGCTGGCCTGCCAGCGCCATCGCGATCATCACGCGCTGCTTCATGCCGCCGGATAACTGAAACGGATATTCATGCATGCGCCGCGCCGCATCGGGGATGCCGACCTGATCCAGCAACTCGATACAGCGTTGTGCCGCCGCACCCGACAAGCCCTGATGCAGCGCCAGAACCTCGGCGATTTGTTCACCGACCGTCATCACCGGATTCAGGCTTAAACCCGGCTCCTGAAAGATCATCGCCATCGATCCGCCTCTTACCTGCCGCATCTCGCGCTCAGGCAACTCGAAAAGCTGCACCTCATCGAGCACAACCGCACCCGCCTGGTTGCTCACCCCATCCGGCAGCAATCGCATCAAGGATAGCGCCGTCATCGACTTGCCGCAGCCGGATTCACCGAGCAGCGCGAAGGTCTCGCCTGCAGCGATGTCGAACGAGATGCCATCCACGATCGCCACGCCGCCCCGCAACCCGGTGACCAGATTTTCGACCTTGAGCAGACTCACGCGTTTGCCCGGTTCCGGATCGATTGATGTAATGCTGTATTTATGTCTGCCATGCCTGAAGATAAATAATCTATGTAATTCAATGCGTATGAAAAATATCCCGCGTATTATACGGTGAGCGCCTGGCACTTGCCGTGGAACCGGATAAAGCGTTTAATCCAGTTCGGATAGATTGCTCCGTTCGCCGGCTATCGTGTTTCGCCTGGACACGCTCAACACAACTTCCAGCAGCATAGGTGCATGAGGTGCTGAGTATGCAGGAATACTTGCCACATAAAAGCCAAATTATCATGTTAAATCATATAGTTATAGTATAACAGGACAGCTTATACAGAACACTCTCCTGCATACAGTTTAATTGTTCTGTCCACTTTCGTGAGATCTCATGCCCGACACCCCGGACAAATTGGAACCCCAGGTAAAGCTTGCGCGGCCCGTGCGGATCCTGCTCGCTGCGCTGGTGCTGGCAACCGCGCTGGTGTTCTTGCTCGCCGGGGCAGCAATCCTCATCGGTGACAGATCGCAGATGCCCTCACCGCAGGGGGCTCTTGTAATGGCTTTATTTCTCGTCGCCCTCGGGCTTGGCTTCGGCTTCATTGGGGTGCGCCTGTTAAAAATAAGAGAGGCGTCCGCCTATCTTCTTAGCACCAGGGCGGCGCTTATTTCCGGCCCATTGATCTCGGTATTCGGCCTCATCGTTGTGATTGGAGCGAATTATCACGGGCTGATAGACTCCGCATTTGCCGGTTTAGCGCTTATCGCCATCGGTTTTAGAGTGTATCGGTCCGGCCAGCAGCGCAAAGCTGCGTCTACGAACCCGCTCACGAACAATGAAGTTGTCGAGCGTCAGCCACCAAAGCCGGATGCCACCGGCGCACGCTTCGACCCGGCGGGTGCCGGGAGACCTGACGCCATTTCCGGCAGCCCACGCCGTGCGCTTGGTTGGACCGTGGGAATTGTTGTGGCCGTGGTCGCTGCCATCCTGGCCGTCAAAGGCTATCGTACCGCACCCAACTCCCAATGGATCACATCAGCCCAATATCAACGGGAGTTCGACACACGGGGCCCGGAGGGTTTCTATCCGCACGCAGTGGAGGGCGAATGTCAGGGTGGCGGCGAGAAGTTTCGGCCTGACTGGGAGGCTATTCCCTCGGGCGCCAGCTTCTTCGCTCATCATGGCATGACGAGGCAAGACTATGAGCGCAGGGATCAGGAGTACCGCTCCAAGGGTTATGCTCGCGAGTCGGTAAAGCATTTCAAGGATTGCTCAGGTATCGACAGGTACCAGGCAACCTGGCTCAAGAGATGATGGGGACAAGGCCATATCGCCTTCCAAAGGAACTCAAACTATCACTTCTGATAGGTTCCCGGATCTCGCTTTTCCGTTATTATCCCCATAAGACTACAGGCTCCTGCCCCTTCAATCATGCGGGACAGGTAAGTCCCTTTCATTCGTCAGGTTGCACACTATGCGCACACTCGAAAACCTCATGAATCGTCTCTCCGACATGGACTCCAGTTGGTGGCCCTTCTTACATCTGCGTCCGGCAACGGATCAACTGATAGACAACAGCTTGCTCTTAAAAATATCGATCTACAATGGGCCGGTTTACGGGGGCATTCTTTCTTTTATTCTGGTTCTTCCGGAAATACAGGATCTCTCGTTGTTGGATGTTGCAGCTAACGCGATATTCTATACAGCCCTGTTTCCCGTGCTGTTTTTCGTCACTTACAAATATACGTTCGCACTTTTTTGGAATCGGCGGGCCCGTTGTTTACAGGACCAGGTTCAAGAGTAAAAACCGTGGTCTGCCCCCTGTTATATAAACCATCAAGGGTTACACGCTAAGGAGAGAACATGAACTGGTATCTTGCGGTTTTAAAAAAGTACGCGGTGTTTAGCGGCAGAGCGCATCGAAAGGAATACTGGATGTTCTTTCTCTTCAACATCATCATTGCAATCTCAATTGGCCTGGTAACAGGCTTTTTAGGGGCTATTCTCGACATTGGCACAGCCTTAAGCGAACCCGCAAGCACGCTGTACAGTCTGGCTATATTTGTTCCCGGCCTCGCCGTTGGGGTTCGAAGAATGCATGACCTCGGTCGAAACGGCTGGTGGATTATTTTCCCTGTGGTCAATTTGGTCTTCCTGTGTATGGATAGCCAGCCTGGCGAAAATGAATATGGACCGAATCCCAAGGCAATCTGACGCTAAATTGAAAGGGGCTGCACTGCAGCCCTTTTGCTTCAGGTCAGCGTTTATCAGGGAATTAACAGAATTGAAAAAGCTATGTTCACTAGTTGTTTTTACCTTGCTCGTTTCGGCATCGTGGCAAGCGTTGAGCGCAGAATTCAAGGAATCCGTGATAAACGGCTATAAGAATCGCTGTATTGAGGTACAAACCAAAAATGGCAAAAACGAAAAAATGGTTCGCGCTGTCTGCGATTGCGAGGGATCGGTACTGAACGACAATTTCTCAACTTTTGAACTCATGATGATTGCAGCCGCAGATAAATCAAACAACCCTTTACTGAGTAAAGAAAAAACCCGTGATTTCATGCACAAAATCAAAGCGTGTGAAAAACGGATATAAAACTGGAAGCAACGCTCTTAAGAAACACGCATTAACCAATCGATATTTAATGGAAATTATTTTTCAATAACTTTATGTTTCTTCGGCGCGATTTGCGGCACAGGGCTGATTACCACGCCTTTTAAGAATCACGGAGGATGAATCATGCAGAAACCTGTCTTAAAAATCAGCGTGATGACCCGGCAGGAAGTCGATATTGCGATCGACTGGGCTGCGACGGAAGGATGGAACCCGGGATTGCATGATGCCGATTGCTTCTACGCGGCGGATCCAAACGGTTTCCTGATCGGACGTCTGGGAAATGAGATAATTGCAGTGATTTCGGCGGTGAAATACGGCGACGCCTTTGGCTTCCTGGGGTTTTACATGGTCAAGCCGGCGTATCGCGATCAGGGCTACGGCATTCAGCTATGGGATGCAGCGCTTGCGTACCTCAAAGGTCGCACGATTGGTCTGGATGGCGTACTCGCACAACAGGCCAACTACCAGAAGTCCGGGTTTACCCTGGCCTATCGAAATATCCGCTATCAGGGATGCGGCGGCGGGCATGGTCAGTCCACCCCGGGGATCATCCCGTTGTCCGCAATTCATTTCGATGAGCTATGCGCATACGATAAAAGGTTCTTTCCCGATAATCGCGTGCCATTTCTAAGGTGCTGGATTGATCAACCCGGACACACCGCACTCGGCATCCTGAGCCGTCGCAAGCTGGCAGCTTACGGGGTCATGCGCATTTGTCGCACCGGATACAAGATTGGTCCCTTGTTTGCAGACAATCCGGCGTTTGCAGAACAGTTATTTTCGGCTTTAACGGCGCAGGCACCGGCGGGCGCGCCGGTTTTCCTGGATACACCGGCCGTCAATTTGGCGGCGATCGATTTAGCGAAACGGCACAATATGACCGTCTCGTTCGAGACAGTCCGCATGTACAAGGGGAAGTTCCCCGATTTTCCGCTAAACCAGCTGTTCGGCGTGACCAGTTTTGAACTTGGCTGAACTTAAAAAAACAGTTGTCCACGAATTGGTTTCCCAAGGATAAACCCTGCTCGCCCGCCTAGTTACGGTTCATTCTGGGATCGAACGCATCGCGCACCGCATCGGCAAACAAATTCGCCGCCAGAACCAGCACCAGCATGAAGCCGAAGGCAGCCGCCAGCGCCCACCACACCATCGGTTCTCGCGCCATTTCCAGCCGTGCGCCGTTGATCATGGTGCCGAAGCTGATCATCGAGGGATCTACGCCGACGCCGACATAGGACAGCACGGCTTCTGCCAGCACCAGCCCGGAAAAATCCATTACCAGTGCAATCAGGATGATGTGCATCACGTTAGGCATGATGTGGCGCGACAAGATGCGCAAGGATGACACGCCGAACGATTGCGCCGCCTGAATGTATTCCAGCTCGCGCAGCTTCAAAGTCTCGCCGCGCAGCAATCGGCACAGCCCGGTCCAGCTGGTCATGCCCAGAATCAGACACAGAAACACCAGCCGCAGGTCGGCACGCGATGCCGCCGTCTCAAACCAGTCGGGATGCGTATCTATGGTCACCTGCATGATCAGCACCGCCGCCGCAATCAGCAGCACGCTGGGAATCGAACTCAGCACGGTATAGACATACTGGATCACGTCATCCACCCAGCCCCGGAAGTAGCCGGCTGCAACCCCCAGAAACAAGGCCAGCGGCAGCGTCACCAAGGTCGTCACCGTGCCGATAATCAGCCCGGTGCGTATGCTTTTGAGCGACAGGTACAGCACATCCTGCCCCACCTTGTCGGTGCCTAACACATGGTAGACGGTGGCAAGATTGACGGTCATGCCGATCAGGGCCGACAAGCTCAGTGCGGCGATACTCACCGACAGACGCGCGTTATATTCCGCCGTTCCCGCCCGAGGAATGGCAAGCCCCATCCGACGCGCCAACAGATGAACCAGTACAAGCAACACGCCACACGCCAGCAGACCGGCCAGCGCACCGATGACGGCCCGTTTCGCCGCATCATCGCCCCGCGCCCATTGCAGCGTGGGATACTCACGCACCACGCGACCCTGTGCATCGGTGATGCTTTCCCTGGCATACAGCGTCACGGCCAGCGGGGCGGAATAGGTTTTTTCGGTGTGCAGACGCAACGGTTCGGCTATAGAGTCGAACACGCTCAGCACCTCCGGCGAGTACACCGTCGCCCCGCTGCTCTTATCCTTCAGCGCGACCCGGTAGTGCAGCGTATCGAGTCCGCCCACCAGCAGAAAAAGCGACAGCACCAGCAGCGACACCATCGCTACGGAGCTTTGCCCCACGCGCCGCCAGGGCAACAGCAGATGCTCCTGCCGCCGCACATACCACGCCGTCGCAACACCTGCCGCCAGCAGCAAAAACACCAGCGCGTCGCTCCATAAAATAACCGGAATAAAGCTCATGACAGTCGCACCCGTGGGTCAACTATCGTGTACGAAATATCGGTCAGGATCAGCCCCGCGATATACAGCAGAGAACCCAAAAACACCATCGCCCTTACAATGGAAAAATCCTGCGCGTTGATCGCATCGATTGTGTAACTGCCCAGCCCTGGAATACTGAAGAACGACTCGGTAAGCAGACTGCCCATGAACAGCAGCGGAATCACCACCACCACACCGGTCAGGATCGGAATCATCGCGTTTTTCAGCACATGGCCGAACAGCACGCGCAACTCGGACAAGCCCTTGGCACGCGCGGTGCGCACGTAATCTTTGCCTATTTCCTCTAAAAAGATGGTGCGATACCAGCGACTGCTGGAACCGATGCCACCGATTACGCCGATGATGATGGGCAGCACCACGAATTTGAAACTGCCCTCCCCGTAGCCGGAAATCGGCACCAGATGCCAGAGTTTACTGATCAAAAACTGCCCGCCGATGATATAGAACAGGCCGGAAATCGACATCAGCACCACGCACAGCGCGACCCCGGCCATGTCCAGCGCGGTTGCGCGAAACAAGGTCATCAGCAGCGCGAAGCAGACATAACACACCAGGCCGATCAGAAAGGTCGGCAAGGCGATAGCCAGACTCGGCCCCATGCGCTGCGCGATCTCGCGTGAGATGCTGCGCCCGTCGTCGGAATAGCCAAAGTCCAGCACAAACATGCTGGCCGACTTCTGCCAGAAAATCGTATCGGTCAACTTTCCAGATCCTGAAGCCATGCTATTGATTAATAATGGTTTATCGTAGCCTCGCTGCTGCTTCCATTTTTCGATCGCCTCCGGCGTCACGCGCTTGATACCCAGCTGCATGCGCGCCATGTCGTCCGGTGTATTCACCACGAAGAACAGCGCAAAGGTAAGCAGATTCACCCCGACTAAAATCGGGATGGCGTAAAGAATGCGGCGGATGAGGTAGGCAATCATTTCATTTCCTCGCGTTTTTTCAGCACGCGCCACAGCCACACACCTGACAGCAGCAGTGCGGCAAGTCCCAGCCACAACGGCCACAGCACAGGCTGATTCCACGCGGCTCGCAGCTTGTCGCGCTGGCCCGCATCCACGCGCCAGTATTTAAGTTTGTTGCTTGCCATCACGTTCGGCTTCACGTTGTGCAGCCAGCCGTGTTGCAACACATAATTCTTCGGGTGATATCCCCACAACCAGGGGCTATCGTTGCGCAAAATCTGTAGCATCCGATCGATGATTGCCTGGCGCTCAGGGCCGTTTTCCATGTTCTTCATTTTTTCAAACAGCCGGTCGTATTCCGGATTGCTGTAATTGGCTGCGTTCTCGCCCCCTTTAGCCACCTTTGCCTGCGCGCCGTGCAGCAAAAACAGGAAGTTTTCCGGGTCAGGATAATCGGCATTCCAGCCGAAATAGAACATTTGCGTATCGCCCCGGCGTATCTTGTCCTGAAAGCGGTTGTAGTCGGTGCTGCGCACCACCAACTGCACGTTGATCTTGTCGAACTGCTTGCGCAGCCAGTCCAGACGCGACTTGCCGCCCACGCCGCTGGCGGTGGTATCCAGATTAATCACCAGCGGCTGACGGTTTTTTTCATCCACGCCGTCTGGATAACCAGCCTCGGCAAGCAATCTTTTGGCCTCAGAGACCGGTTTGCGCACGGCCTGCCCGTCCACCCAGTCGTATACGGTCCGGTTGATCCCCGCCTCGCCCTCGCGATAACCGAAGATACCGGGCGGAATCGGCGACTGCGCCGCGATGCCGCGCCCGTTGGCGAAAATGGAGACGAATTCCTCGAAGTCCACCGCAATCGCAATCGCCTGGCGCAGCTTGGTGGCACGCTCCGAATTGCCGCCCACCACCGGATCGAGCCAGTTGAAGCCGGTGTACATGGTGGTCGTGGCAACCGACGTGGACAGCGTGATGCCCTGCTCTTTCATCGTATCAGACACGCTGGTCTCCCCGCCTACGCTGACCTGCACCGCCTGATCGAAGCTGTCCGAACTGATACCGGAGGCATCGTAATAACCCTGCAAAAACTTGTTCCAGTAGGGTATGGTTTCCTTTTCCAGCGTGAACACCACCCTGTCGATCAGCGGCAATTGACGGCCCGCGTCCACCAATAGTCCTGCCGGCGAATCGCTCTGCTCGCCTTGCTCCGGATAACGTTCGCTGTCGAAATAAGGGTTTTTTGCGAGCGCCATGCGCCGGTTCGGGTCGTTCTCGGACAAGTAATACGGACCGCTGCCCACCGGCCACCAGTCCAGCGTCAGGTTGCGCTCCTTCATGCCGGGCTGCGCATAGAAACGCTCGGCCTCCTGCGGCATCGGGGCGAAAAACGGCATCGCCAGCCAATAGGCGAACTGCGGATATTTGCCGTGGATGGTGATGCGGTAAGTGGTGTCGTCCACCACTTCGACGCCCGGCAAGGGATAGGCATTCAGATCGAGAAAACCCTCCGGGTTCTTTTGCAGCGCCTGCTGCAAAGTTACGGCATATTCTTTCAGGCCGACGATGTATTCGCTCATCACGCCGTAAATCGGCAGATGCAGCCGAGGATGAGCCAATCGCTTGATTTGATTGACATAATCAGCAGCCTTTACGATACGCGTGCCGCTGTGCGGAAAATCGCCCGGCGCGTGAATGTCGCGCAAGTCATCCGGCGTCAGGTGATCGTATTCGGCATGGCCCTGCGCATCGAGCGCAAAAGCCGGGTGTGGCTGGTAACGCATACCCGGCTTGATGTGGATTTCATAAACGCTGAAGGCAATTTCTGCGGCATCAGCGGTATCCGGCAAGGCCTGATGATGCACATCCAGATAGGTGACTTGCGGCATCGCGGCTGCAGCCTGCATCACCAGTTGATAGGGCCGCTTCAAATAGTGGTATTGCAGCGGCGGTGCGTAGATATTGGCGAGAAACTCATATTCGTTCTCACTGTAGGCCTGCGCCGGGTCGAGATGCTTCGGCCGTTCGGTAAAAGCGGTATAGAGTATCGAGCGGCCAGCATCCTCCGCAGGATAGGGGTTATTCCACATTCCGCCGTCGCAGGCAGCAAGCAGGGTAAATAAAAGGTAAGCGGCAAGGCGTTTCATGGCGCGAGAGTGTAGCCGAACGCTGCATCCAAGTCATTGCCATAAAATCAAAATAACAGTAGAGTCCGGCATTCATATAATTCTCTCAGGGGGAACGCCATGGCCATACCAAGCTTAAGCATCAATCCACCAGCGACCAGTCCGCTAAACAGTCCGGCCAGCCAGGTTGTCGGCAATGCTATCGCGCCCCTTGTTGACAAAGCCCGTTCCAGCATAGACACTCAGGCTTCCACTATCGTGACGCTGTCCGCTCAGGGACAAAAACTGAGCCAGAGCCAGAACCAGACCAGCACCACTCAGGCGGCCAATCAGGTTGATAGCGTTGCGAAGGAAAACGTGGAATCCGTTCCCAAGGAAGCCAACGAAGCGCCAGGCATCCAGTTCATGGAAGGCGAGACGAAGGGTGGACGCATCAGCACCTACGCCTGATTCACCGCAGTTTAAATACAATAAATTCGACGGATAACGGCAGATCACAGTAGTCGTTTACGCTGTAGCAGACATGGAATAGCTTATGAGTTCTAGTTTCGATATCCTGTGGGATACGCCCGATGATGCAGCAGTGCCTGAATTGACCGCCGAGCGCGAAGCTCACGCCGGAACGCGCGCACGGTTAAAACTGCTTGAACGCACCTTGCTGCACTTTGTGCCGCGAGACCTGATTTCCTTTCTCGGGAAAGTCAGCCTGCTCGATGTCGAACTGGGCGACCAGGTCGAAAAGAATATGTCCGTCATGTTTACCGATATTCGCGATTTCACCTTCCTGTCGGAAAGCATGTCACCGCAGCAAACCTTCAACATGATCAACTCCTACCTGTCGGTGATGAACCCGGTGGTCAGCGCACACCACGGCATCATAGACAAGTACATGGGCGATGCGATCATGGCGTTGTTTCCCACTGCGGCCGATGATGCCTTGACTGCCGCCCTGTCGATGCTGTCTCGCCTTGACGAGTACAACGCAGGACGTGAACGCGCCACCTACGCACCGATACGCATCGGCATCGGCATCAACACGGGACTGCTGATGCTCGGCGTGATCGGCGGCGGAAACCGCATGGAAGGGACGGTACTGGGTCACACAGTCAATCTGGCATCGCGCCTGCAGACCCTGACCAAAACCTATGGCACGCCTTTGCTGATCAGCGAACACACGCTGTACAGCCTGTCCGAACCGGAAAAATTTCTGGTCCGCCATTTAGGCCGAGTCAAGGTTGCCTACAAGACCCATCCTGAATCGATCTATGAAGTGTTCAATCACGATGAACCACAGATCAGAGACAAGAAGGCCCGCACACTGAAAAAATTCGAAGAGGCGCTGGCGTATTACCACACCCGTGCCGTCACGCGCGCACAGCCGATACTGGAAGAGATCGTCCGGGACAATCCCGACGACATCCCTGCCAAAGTGTATCTGCAGCGCTGCGCCGACTACCTGTTGACCGGCATGTACGTAGGTTCAGAAGAATTCACCGGCGAACTGGCGTGGGGCGATAAATACAAGTTAGGCATAGACGAGATCGACAGCCAGCACGAGGAAACATTCTCTGTTATAAGCCAGTTGCATGAAGTCGTTGCGAACGGCAGCGACCCCGCAGCGAGATCCGCACTGCTGCTCACGCTGAAAAATCAGATTCAGGTGCATTTTGACTTTGAAGAGAAATTGATGCGCGAGCATCATTATCCTTTTGCGGCAGACCATGTCGCCCAGCACAACTCTTACAAGAAATTTTTTGCAAAGCTCAGCGGCGAGATCGAAGCCAATGTCGACGATCCCTTGTATCTTGGTTTCCGCATCAAGCTGTTTCTGGCGGACTGGCTGCTGAACCATTCCAACCGCGATGACCGGCATCTGGGCCGATTCCTGAACGAACGGGGTGTATTCAAACCACGCTAGTTTTTTATCCTGAAAAATGCATTTAGCCACAGAGAACACAGAGATCACCGAGTAAAGCGGGGGCAGGCAGGGATGATGCTCTGCGGGCATCAACTCGCAATCGCCTCTCGCAGGGATTTTGCCCTGTGGGCAAAAACTCGCAAAACAGATAGTTACAATAAGTTTTTCAATCACCTTTTGGGTGAGTCAACTAAAAGTGAAAAACCCATGTAACTCTCTGTGTTCTCTGTGAGCTCTGTGGCTTGGACTGAGATTTTTAGGTTTATCATTCGCACTTCTTAGATCATCCGGGCGGACATTATGCAATCAGACTGGCAAACCACCGAGCAAGGCGCAATCAACGAGGGCGGCAAGGGCGACCTGACCGCCGAACTGACCGCTACCGCACAGGGCACGGTGCTCTGCCGCCTCGACCAGTTCGCCACACTGCGCGCATCAGGCCCCGATGCACAGTCTTTCCTGCAAAACCTGCTCAGCAACGACATCCGCAATGTCAACGCAACACAGGCGCAGTTTTCCAGTTTCAATACGGCGAAGGGACGCATGCTGGCGACGTTTTTGATCTGGCGCGACGGCGACGATTATCTGCTGCAACTGCCTGCTGCGCTTTCCGAGGCATTGCGCAAGAAGCTTTCCATGTATGTGTTGCGCGCCAAGGTAAAAATTACCGATGCCGGCAATGAAGTCATTTCGCTGGGCTTGTCAGGTTTACAGAGTATTTTGCCCAAAGACTGTCTTGAGTTGCCGCCGCTGGGCGTTAGCCACTCGACTGAGCTGGGCTGCAGCATCATCAGGCTCGATGATACGCGATTCTTGCTCAACACCACACCCGAACAGGCAACAACGCTCTGGCAAACACTGGCAGATGGGGCAAAACCCGTCAGCAGTTTATGCTGGGACTGGCTCAACATCCGCGCAGGCACACCGACTATTCTGCCTCAGACGCAGGAGCAATTCGTGCCGCAAATGGCGAATTTTGACCTGATCGGCGGGATCAACTTCAAGAAGGGCTGTTATCCCGGACAGGAAATCGTCGCGCGCATGCACTATTTGGGCAAGCTCAAACGCCGGATGTATCTTGCCCATATTGACGCAGACGTGGAAAAAGCAGCGCAGGCAGGCGATGAATTGTATAGCGCCGAAATGGAAGGTCAGGCCTGCGGCATGATCGCCAATGCAGCCCCGGCTCCCGGCGGCGGATACGATGTACTGGCCGTGGTGCAGATTACCAGCCATGACGAACATGCAGTTCACTTAGGCTCATTACAGGGTCCGGCGTTGTCATTTGAGAGTCTGCCCTACCCGCTGCCATGAACCTGCCAGCGCAGCTATTTTCAAACGATAGTCTGCTGCTCGCCAACTACGCCTTTGTCTGGTTGCTGTATCTGGCGGTACGCCGCGCACCATGGCGTAAATTGCTCGATAACACCCACATGATGAACGCGCTGATCGGGCTGATGTTCTGCACCCCCGTTTTCTGGCAACTCAGCGCAGGCATCCGCCCCGGATTCAACTTCCACCTGATCGGCGCCACGCTGTTCCTGCTGATGTTCGGCTGGCCCATCGCGCTGATCTGCCTGTCGGCGGTCATGCTCGGCAGCTGGATCTACGCCGGGATGGATCTGATGACACTGGGCCTCAACGGATGCCTGATGCTGGCCGTACCGATGCTGTTCAGCGAAGCACTGCTGCGTTTTTGCCGGCGTTACCTGCCGAAAAACTTCTTCGTGTTCGTGCTGGTGAACGGCTTTGCCTGCGCAGCCTTAGCCACTATCCTGATGATCGCCGCCACCTCACTGGTATTGCTGGCCTTAAGCCACTATACCTGGCCGGAAATACAATACCACTACCTGATCCCGGCACCGATTCTCGTCTTCGCCGAAGCCTTCGCAACCGGTGCGGTGATCACCGCCTTCACCGTATCGCATCCGGAAGCGGTGATGAATTTCAGCGAAAAAGAATATTTAACGGGTAAATGATGTTACGAACTGTCCACAAAAGGCATGAAATTGACGAAACGATTCTTGCAGGTATATTGCCAGTGGGCAATAACTCGCAAGGACTGTGGAAATCTGCGTAATCTGCGGATTAAATACAGTTTTATGATTTAACGGGTAAGTAGCTTCAGCCGCATCCTGATGTGCGGCAAGCCTGCATCCATGAAGACAGCGCCCTCCTCATTAAATTCAAAGCCGCGATAAAACGGCACAGCATAAGTCTGCGCATCGACATCGACCTGCGGGTAATCGTGTGCGCGTGCGTAGTCCAGCAACGCCTCAATGATGGTTGTGCCGACTTTCTGCTTGCGCCACTTCGGCAGTACGGCGATGCGCCCAATATGGCCATTTGCCTGCATGCGTCCACAGCCTATCGCCTCACCCTGCGCGCTTAACACCAGCGCATGACGGCAATCTTCATCCAGCCCGTCCCATTCCAGTTCAGGCGGAATACCCTGTTCGCGGATAAACACCGCTTCGCGAACAGACTTGAGCAACGGCTCGCCGTCGTGCCAGCAAACCAGACTTACGCTAAAAGGGTTGGTCATGCGGCTCCCCCTTGATAAACAAAAAAATCGAATCCGCAGATTACACAGATTCACGCAGATTCACACCTATTACAAGGCACCGTCTATGATATCCGCCCATCATCAGGTCAGGTTCAGTTGCTTATATGCGCAACTGCTTCATCTGCCGATTTATCAAAGCTTTTCAAGCTTATAAAATCATTCGATGATCTCAACCTCCGTGCCCACGGGTACCAGATCGAACAATTCAAGCAAATCCGTATTGCGCATCCTGATGCAACCGTGCGAGCGGGCTTGGCCTACCGGCTCGGAATCGGGCGTGCCGTGAATGTAGATATAGCGGCGCATCGTATCGTTGACACCCAAGCGGTTAAAGCCCACTTCGCAACCGGACAGCCACAAAATTCGCGTCAGTATCCAGTCGCGCTCAGGAAACTGCGCGCCCAGTTCCGGCGTATAAACTTCGCCGGTCGGGCGGCGGCGCACAAACACCGAATTCTCGGGGCAACCCGCGCCTATTCTGGCGCGTATCAGATGCCGGCCGCGCGGCGTACAAAAACTGCCTGACAGCTCACCCGCACCCTTTAACGCGGTGGAAACCGCATAATGGCGCAACACTTGCCCTGCCTCACCCAGCAATTCAAGCGTTTGAATTTTTATGTAAATACTTATTTTCATTGTATTTTTTTCTGCGCGCGGCGCATGGCAAAAAAATTACTCAGCATTAAACCACACTCATCGGCCAATACGCCGCCCGCGACCTCTGCATGATGATTCAGGCGCTGCTCGGCAAACAGGTTCAACATACTGCCGCACACACCGGTCTTGAAATCTGACGCACCGTATACCAGACGCTTGATGCGCGCATGCATGATGGCGCCGGCGCACATCAGACAGGGTTCCAGCGTGACGAACAACTCGCAGCCTACCAGACGATAATTACCGATGTGTTGCGCCGCATCGCGCAGCGCCTGCATCTCCGCATGCGCTGACGGGTCATGGCACGAGATCGGCGCGTTAAAACCTCTGCCGATGATCTCGCCGTCCTTCACCACCACGGCGCCCACCGGCACTTCGCCGGCAGCCTCCGCCTGCTGCGCCAGCTCAAGCGCTGCGCGCATGTAGCCGGCATCATATTCCCCGACGCACGTGGCAATCAAAGAATTTTGAGGGGAGGTCTGTTTTTCGGACTTCATCATTTCACCAACAAATTCACTACCAACCGGATCATCAACTCCTTGTTGGCGGGGTTACTCTCGGCAACCAACAACGCCAGCGCCGTCAGCGCATTTTCGTTGATGTTCATCGCCATGCCTTCCTGCCGGATATACAGCAGAAACAGAAACGAACCGATGCGCTTGTTACCATCTGAGAACGGATGATCCTTGATGACGAAATACAACAGATGAGCTGCCTTTTCTTCGCGGCTGCGATACAGCGATTCGCCGAACATCGTTTGCTCGATACTGCCGAGTATGCCCTGCAACGCCTCGCCTCGCTGCTGCCCGAACAACGGCGTTGCTTCGCCGCATTCCAACAACTCATTTTTGATCTGTGCAATTGCAACCGCCGCCCGGTCATAATCCAACACCCCGCGCGCAGGCTGACATCCTGGCGGCAACACCAGCCTGTCCTCATCATATTCCAACAGTAATCGCCAGGTCTTGGCATAACGCACCACCAGTTCCAGCACATCCCGCCCGGTGTCATTCACCAATGCCTGATTGCTCAATGTGCGTGCCAGCAACTCAATAGCTTGCTGCGCCTCGCTGATTCCACGCTCGGCCAAGCGTGTTGTATTCAGCGTGTAGCCCTGCACCAGATGCTCGCGCAGAGTACGAGTCGCCCATTGACGGAATTGCACACCACGCTTGGAGTTAACCCGGTAGCCAACTGAAATAATGGTATCGAGATTGTAGTGTTTCAACCGCCGAGAAACCGACCGTGAACCCTCCGACTGAACTACCGAGAAATCCTCGGTAGTTCCAGCTTCGTCCAGTTCACCATCTGCAAAAATATTTTTCAAGTGCAAGCTAATATTATCTGTGCTGGTATCCAGTAACTCCGCCATCTGCCGTTGCGTCAGCCAAACCGTCTCCGCATCCAGCCGCACATCCACCCGCGTCGATCCGTTTTCTGCTTCATAGATCAATACTTCGCTCATAATATTCTCTTCATCTGTCCAGCGGGCTGATAACCCCGCGCCCGCCCTTATTCAGCATGCGAGTATAGAACATCGTAGTGAAAACATCCGTGAGAAAATTTAGGGTCTGGATTTGCACCGAAGAACGCGTATTCAACACAATAGGCCGAATTGCCTATGCATTTCGGCCTATTGTTTTGTTAGTGGATAGCGAATAGTGTTGCAACAGTTTATCGGCCAAGTCGGGAAAATGGGGTCAAGTAAAACCGTTGTCTGTCCCGGGTTTTCTGAACAAGCTTGGGCATGGCGGCAGATAAACGCTATTCGTTATATTTCTTCTCACCACCACGGAAGTTAACCATGAAAAGTAAGTTCATCGCAGTAATCGCAAGGCTTAGTCTAGGTGCGTTTGTCGTCCTAGCTCTTAGCTTCAACTCGTATGCTGCCTCGTGCAATAAGAGAGCCGAGGTTCATCAGCAGCGGGCACAAAACCTTAAGATGCAGGTGCAAATGGGCCATATCCCTACCACAGAAGAGGAAGAGTTCGTGGTCTGCATGCTGGAGGAGAAAGAGGATAAGGCGGCCTTCCGGGAACGTGCTCAACAGCTAAGAAATCAACAGCGGGCCGCGCAGGAACGAGAGGCAGCGCAGCAGCGACAAGCGGCGATAGAGGCGGCACGCCCCGCGACAGCCGCAGATCTGCAATGGCATATGGCCCATTGCGACGCCGGCATTAAGTATCGGTCGCCGCAAGGGACAAAAGAATATCAAGACTATATGCAGTGGTGCTTGCAGGTGTGGGCGGCACAGCCTCATTCACGCTGTGACGGAGACAATATGCCTTGTGGAAACAAATGCTTTAACCCGCGTGCCGACCAAAGGTGCGTCAACGGTAGGCTATGCGGTGCTCTTGCAGGCGCGTGTTGATGGGCGCGGTCATCAGAAACATAACACTGCGGCGCAGCGCCGGTGACCTTTACGTTAGGGCGCAAAAAGATGTCGCATCAAGATCGTAAGCCGCAGGCTGTAGCAGCAAAGAGCGAAGGAAGTGCGAACTTCTGGATTCCAGATGGTATCGTATTAAGTGCGGCCGTAGCCGCTCAGATCACCCAGTGTAGGGGGCATTAAGGGAGTTCCATCGCATGACGATGTTCGTGTTGATCTCAACCATTCTCGGGGTTATCGGATCGCTAGTGGCAATGGTGGCCTTCTTCTTTCCGAACTTAGGCCCTCGTTTAGCTGTGATGCTCATTCCAGGGCCACGCTACAACTGGGGCGTTGTGCCAAAACAGATCGTGAGAGCTCGACATCGTGTTCTTATCCTCCAGACTTGGCTCCCAGGCCTGCGTTTAGAACTGCCTTGGTGGCGGGAGGCCCTGTCTAAGGACAACATTGAGTTTCGCGTATTGTTGTTGGACCAGAAACTTGTTCCGTTCCGCCTTCGCTGCCGCGAACGAGTAAGTAGCCTTATTACCCAGAACGTCTCAGACCTAATTGAACTCGCTCGATCCTTCAACATCATTGGAGAGAAACATCACCTCGAGGTTCGTTTCTATTCTTGTCTTCCTTTTGGACCGATCTACGTAATAGACGACGACATCTACTGGGGCATCTATCTTGCTGACAAAGATTCAATGCTAGGCCCCGCCTTTTGTAATCGAGTGAATTCCACTTTGGGCCGCCAGATTCTTTCTTCCTACGAAAGTGTATGGCGCTCTGCGAGTCACAAGACAGGAAGCTTAGGGGTCTCGCCACCTCTATTGCATTCGCGGTTGTCACATGCCGCCGAGGAGGCGGACATAGAACGTAAGATCGCTACTACCGCAAGCCTTATTTTCCCAATATCACCCAAAGAGATTTCGCACACGGATGCGAATACGGGCTGTCTGTGCATCCTTCGACATGCAGATACTGATCTAAATGTTGCAGCAATTGTAACTGGCGAACTCGATATTGGTATTAATGCACAAGGTCGTGATATAGCGCGCATTGTTGGCAAGCAGATACGTCGCGAACGCTGGACTCACATCTACTCCTCGCCTTTACGACGCTGCATCGAAACACTAACAGAAGCACTTGCAGGCAAAATCGACAGCATTGAGCTTAGAGATGAACTCAGAGAGCGTGCGATGGGTGATGTGGAGGGCTATTCAAAAGCTAGCTATTCCGAGAGCCTGCCCCAATACGGCGGAACAAACCTTCTCACCTCGTTCCACACAGCCGCAAACAATGGTGAGGCTTATTGCGATGTTTTTTGGCGAGTATTACCTTTAATAGAGGAAGTGATAACTCACGTGAAACGTGGAGAACGAGTTCTTCTGTGCAGTCACGAAGGGCCAATTCGCATGATGGTGATGGCACTTGAGGGTTTGACCAGCGAGGCGGCGGTTAAAAGAGAGGTGCGAAGCGGAGACATTTTCTACTACGTGTCTGCGAATGCCGGGCAATCCATTCGCCATATTCCTAACATCACAGTCGATGGGGACGCTTTGCTGCAGAGCGGTTCGCGCCCCTCACCTTAACGTTATGCCACAACAATGGAGAAAGTAGCACCCACCGATCTAAGCACGAAGAATCACCATAAGGAGACAACATGCGCCACTTACTGCTTGCCATCGCTGTTTTATCAATGTGGGGCTGCGCCCAAATACCCCCTGCCGATGTACCGCTACCGACACTATCTCAAAGAGAGGCCGTAGTAACTGACATCGACGGTACCCTGACACCAAAAAACATTGACGTATTTGTGGTACGGCCCGGTGCTGCAGAAGCAATTAACGCCATATCCAAGAAGGGCTACAAAATAGTCTATCTCACAGCTCGAATACCGCTTTTTCAATCTGGCTTGCCAGATTGGCTACGCAAAAATGGGTTTCCGCCCGGCCCCCTCCATGTCGCGCAAACGGCTGATGATCGAGACCACCCAGACAAGTTCAAAGCCCATGTGCTTGCTGGTTACACCAATGCAGGCTGGCACTTAGCATACGCGTATGGAGACTCGAAAACCGACTTCACCGCGTACGCCGAGGCAAAAATCCAAAAGGAGCATGTCTTTGCACTCAAGAGAAAAGACAACAAGGAGTGTGACAAAGGCTTATACCAAGCCTGTATTGATGGATGGGTTGAGCACTTAACCTACATTGAGCATGAGATGCCCAGCACAAAGTGAGGATTCTTAATAAATACGAATTAACATATTGATAATTAAAGAAAATATTTTTAAATGGCTTTATGTTTCTTCGGCGCAATTTGCGGCATGGGGCTGATTACTTCGCTAACCCATCAATCCACTGGAACTGCGCGAAAAGCCGCGCAGGCCGGTGAATTCAAACGTTAAAACTCAAGAGGGATATCGTGGAAACGCAAAACGCAGTTCACAAACCTCAATCCGTCGTGACAGCCGTGAATCTTCTTTGGGCAGTTTTGGCACTTGAGTTGGTTAAAACGCCGATGCATTATTTCCACCTTAGTGCGACAGGGCCAGCTATGTTGACAAAAAATTATGTGCCGCTGGCCATGGCAGGCTTAATCATTCTCGCATTCCTAATCTTCACAATTTCGTCGGGAAAAAACTGGGCGCGTATTACGTTACTCGTTATGGTTGTACGAACCTTGTTCGGCGTATCCGGCATATTGGATCAATTCTCCTGGTCGCCAGTACATGGAATAATTTCTGTAGCTCAGGTCGGCCTGCTGGTTTATGCGGTGTTCTTGCTCTTCACCAAGCCCGGAAGTGTCTGGTTTCGTAAGGTCACAGCAACTTGAGTTTGAATTCAACCCTGCGCCCACGCGGGACTGCACCCCATTGCTTTCATTAGGTATTGGGTAAGCTTGGCATCCTGACTTGCGCACGGGATGCCACATTTTCAAATTGCGCAGCAAAGGAGATCGAAATGTGGTGGATTCTCATTATCTTAGGTGTCATTTTATGGGGTATTCTTGGTGGCACTTTCCCGAGCACTGGCTCCAATGGTAGCGCTCCTACTGGTGGGGGTTGTGATGGATGCAAGGGACTTGATTTGTGGTGGAATGGTTTAAAGTGGGGGCAGAAAGCCCTTCAGCTTGTGTGGTATGGTTGGAAGAAGGCAGATTGTGCTTTGAAAGGCTGTCCGACATGAATTAAATGAGTGAGGCTTGAATATAAAAGCCTAACGAGTAAGGTTAGACGTATGCAAACCACGCGCAGTGATCGCCGCTGCGCGTTGTGATAAACTGAAAACCGTCCAATATCTACCGCACCGGAGGTCAGCATGAACTTGGAAGTTCTGGAAGCCGAAGTCCTGCAATTAGCCCCAGTCGAACGTTCGCACCTGCTTGAGCGGCTGATCGCTAGTCTTGATTCAGACCCAGAAGTTGAAGAAGCCTGGGAGCGGGAAGCGGATCGAAGGGAAGCCGAACTGGAGTCCGGTTTGATCGCATCAGTTCCAGGAACGGATGCCATCGCCCGGCTTCGAGCAAGACTTTCGCGATGACCTGCACGCTCCACCCCGGGGCGGAACATGACGTTGCCGATGCCCTAGATTTTTACAGCGAACACGCAGGGTATGTTGTCGCTGAGCGCTTTCTCGAAGAATTCGAACGTGTCACCAAGCTTTTGGTTGAACACCCCGGCCTCGGCACTCCAACGACAAAAGGAAGAAGATCCTTCCCACTGAAGATTTTCCCATATTTGATCGTATATCGAACTCTCGAAAGCAGCACTAGAATCCTGATCGTTCGCCATCAACACAGGAAGCCCGGCTACGCTGGCAACAGGAGGTAGGCACCGAATGACGAAACCTAGATTTTTAAAGCTTCTCTTTAGATTTTTAAAGCTTCTCTTAAGTCAGCCGGCTCAAATCTCCGCCGTGGTCGCCAGCGCGTAGCAGGCATCCAGTTCCCGCCCTAGCAGCTCAACCACTTCGCCGTCCACGCGCCCGGCTCGCGCCAGCTCAGTCAATTGTGCATACACTTCATCACGGGACTGCTGCACGCGATACGGGCGAGTCTGCGCAAGTGCCTGAAAAATATCCGCAACGCTGATGATACGCGCCTCAAGATCCAGTTTTTGTCCCTTCCGGTGGAACGGATAACCGGTACCCAATAAATTCTCATGGTGCGCGCCAGCCCAGTAGGCAATAGGCGTCCCGCGAAACACATTCTTCAGAATGCGGAAGCTGTCATAAGCATGGCGCTTAATCATCGCACGCTCTTCACGGGTGAGCGCTGCGGGTTTGTCGATGATGAAATCCGGTACGCGCAGCTTGCCCAGGTCGTGCAACAACCCCGCCGCTTCGATAAAATCCAGCACCTCGCCGCTACGCCCTTCCCGCTCAGCCAGATAGCGGGCAATCCTGGCCACCCGACGGGAATGTTCATGGGTATAGGCGCTTTTGGCATCCACCACCCGCGCAAAAAGATTCGCGATATCCAGTATGTCCCGCATTGAAAGCAGGCGATCGGCAACCGTGGTGAAATTTACAATATCCTCATCCAGATAGTCAGGGTCCATCGCCAGCCAGTAAGCCTCATTCGACGCGGCACTGACGAACGCATCGACCAGCACAGGGGAAAAGAGTGTGCCGGCCAGGCCTTGCACCCGTTCGATAATGGTCGGATATTCCCAGAGGATGGCATTCTGCAACCCCGCTTCTGCACGGAGATAGGGGATTTGCAAAGCATCCACCCGATCCGCCAGAAAGATCAGATTGGCTGCAACGCGCGTTTTTTCGGACAGTAAAGCGGGCAGATTTTCCCATCGCGTATGATGCCAGCGAACGACAGGCGCGAATTCAGCCAGCGGAGGGCAATCAAGCAAATAACGTTCCCCGCGCTCGCAGTGCGCTATCGCCCCCGCCCACTCCATTCCGTCAGCAATATCGTGATGCTCACGGGTTTGCGACACACCGCAGTCGTGCAACATGCCGGCCTGCAGAATGAAATCCCGCTCCTGCTTGCTCCAGCCCAGTTCACACGCAATCGCTTCGGCCATCACGGCGACCCGTTTGCCATGCTGGACTTCGTCAACCCCGACAAGATCCAGCGCATGAGCCAGTCCGATAATGACCTGATGCAGGTGTAAATGCATGAAAATCTCCCGATCCTATTAAAAGCACACGCCACAGAGAACACAGAGATCACCGAGCAAACGGGTAAGCGGAGATGCGCCCTGTGGGTGCATTGGTTCTGGCAGGAATGATGAGCACTGGGCATCAACCCGCACAACTCGGAAAACACATAAACAACACAAGGTTATAACGAAATACCTACTCACCTTTTGGGTGAGTCCATGGCAAAAGAATAAACATCGAACGCTCTGTGTGCTCTGAGAACTCTGTGGCTTGAACTGAGGTTTTTACGCTGATCCGTGTTGGAGGCAACGCTGCCGTCAAATACGGCGATAAGTATAACCAATACAACATGCACTGACCGAGGAATCAGCGTTCATTCCACGTCATTATGCGATAGCCTGCGCACACCGCTTGCCTTTGTCGCGTTTTTTGTCAAGAATGGCAACACCTGACGGGCATGGCAAGTAGCCACCCCGGAAAATGAAGCTTGCCATCCCGTTCCCTCACTTCAATCCTCTCCCGCACGCGGGAGAGGAGGCGAACGAAACGCTACGCGAGTTTTACATTAACGAAAGTGAAGCCATGACAGAAAACCAGATTAGCGACTTCTCCCTGCCCGCCACCAGCAGCACCACCTTCACCCTTTCCTCCGCACGGGGAAAAAATCTGGTCATGTTCTTTTATCCCAAGGACAACACGCCCGGTTGCACCACGGAGGCACAGCAATTCCGCGACCTGTATGCACAATTTTTACAGGCGAATTGCATCGTTGTCGGCATATCCCGTGACAGCATCAAGTCGCATGAAAACTTCAAGGCCAAGTTCACCCTTCCCTTCGAACTGCTGTCCGATAGCGATGAAACCGTATGCGAGCTGTTCGGCGTGATGAAGCAAAAAAACATGTATGGCAAACAGGTGCGCGGCATCGAACGCAGCACCTTCGTCTTTGACAGCAACGGCGTATTGCGCCGTGAATGGCGCGGCCTCAAGGCCGACGGACATGCAGCAGAAGTATTTGATTTCATTACAACAATAGCCTAGAGGATTCTCATGCGCCAACGCAAAAAAGCGGCATCCGATACCAAGTTATTTGTCCTGGACACCAACGTCTTATTGCACGATCCGACCAGCCTGTACCGTTTCGAGGAACACGACATCTGCCTGCCAATGTTCGTGCTGGAGGAACTGGACAACAAGAAAAAAGGCATGACGGAAGTGGCGCGCAATGCCCGTCAGGTCAGCCGTTTCCTCGATGAAATCGTCAACGATGCGCCGCACAACATCGAGGAAGGGATCTCCCTCGAATCAGGTTTACACAAAAACAGCACCGGACGCCTGTTTTTGCAGACCAGCTTCATCAAACAAGAGCTGCCGAAAAATCTTGAACTGGGCAAAGCCGACAACGCGATTCTGGGTGTAGTGATCGGCTTGCAACATCAATACCCCAAACGCGCGGTGATTCTGGTCAGTAAAGACATCAACATGCGCATCAAGGCGCGCGCCCTGGGGCTGGAAGCGCAGGACTATTTCAACGACAAGGTGCTCGAAGACACCGACTTGCTGTACAGCGGCGTGCTGGAACTGCCGGTGGATTTCTGGGAGACCCATGGCAAGGAAATGAAATCCTGGCAGAAAGATGGTCACACCTATTACCAGATCAGCGGTCCGCTATGCGCCGCTTTTTTCGTTAATCAGTTCGTCTACAAGGAAGACGACACACCGTTTTATGCGCTGGTTCTGGAGCAGACCGAACAGACTGCGCTACTGCGCACGCTGACCGACTACACGCACAGCAAACACAACGTATGGGGCATCGTCGCACGCAACCGCGAACAAAACTTCGTGCTTAACTTGCTGCTGGATCCTGAAATTGATTTTGTCACCCTGCTGGGACAGGCGGGTACCGGCAAGACCCTGCTGACACTGGCAGCAGGCCTGATGCAAACGCTGGAAAGCAAGCTCTATTCGGAAATCATCATCACCCGCGTGACCGTGCCGATCGGCGAGGATATCGGCTTCCTGCCCGGCACCGAAGAAGAAAAGATGACGCCTTGGATGGGCGCGCTGGAAGACAATCTGGATGTGCTGAACAAGACCGACGATGAAGCCGGCGACTGGGGGCGCGCTGCTACGCGTGACCTGATCCGTTCGCGCATCAAGGTCAAGTCGCTCAACTTCATGCGTGGCCGGACTTTCCTGAATAAATACATCATCATAGATGAGTCCCAAAACTTGACTCCGAAGCAGATGAAAACGCTGATCACGCGCGCAGGCCCAGGCACCAAAGTGGTCTGCATGGGTAATATCGCACAGATCGATACACCCTATCTCTCCGAGGGCAGTTCCGGCCTGACTTACGTCGTGGATAGGTTCAAAGGCTGGGAGCATGGCGGTCACATCACGCTGTTGCGCGGTGAACGCTCGCGCCTGGCGGATCATGCCGGCGAGGTTTTATAAATATAGCTTTTTATCCGCAGATTACACAGATTTACGCAGATTTGTACCGCGTCATAGGCGTTCTTTCTTCGCCCGGGGTGTGAGTTGAATGCAAACGTCTTAATTTCGATAAGTTTGTCTGTTTTTAACTTATTTAATCTGTTTAATCTGCGGACAATTGTTTTTAAACATAAATTCCTGATGACTAATCGAATCGAAAAATCCGATGCCGAGTGGCGCGCTGAACTCACACCTGAGCAATATCAGGTGTGCCGCCAGTGCGGCACCGAACCGCCTTTCAGCGGTGAATACGGGGACTGCCATGAAGCGGGAATTTATCGCTGCGTGTGCTGCGGCAACCCGTTGTTCGACTCATCCACCAAGTTTGATTCGGGCAGTGGCTGGCCCAGCTTCTGGCAACCCGTCCAGCGCGACAGTGTGGTGACGCGCAGCGACACCAGCCACGGCATGCATCGGGATGAAGTAAACTGCAGCCATTGCGGCGCACATCTTGGCCATGTATTTCCCGATGGCCCGAAACCCACCGGATTGCGCTTTTGCATTAATTCCGCTTCTTTGATTTTGGACCATAAATAACCATGAAACTGCTGTTCGACCTCTTTCCCGTCATCCTGTTTTTTATCGCATTCAAATTTCAGGGCATCTTTGTCGCCACCGCGATTGCCATTGTCGCCACCATCGCCCAGATCATCTGGACGAAATACAAACATGGCAAAGTGGATACCATGCTCTGGGTAAGTTTTGCCATTATCGGCGTGTTCGGCGGTGCGACCCTGCTGCTGCACGACGAAACCTTCATCAAATTCAAACCCAGTGTGCTGTACTGGCTGTTCTCAGTCATCCTGCTCGGGTCGAATTTATTGTTTAAAAAGAACCTGATACGCTCACTGCTGAGTGAAAAAATGGCACTCCCCGTGCGCGTCTGGAATCGCCTGAATTTGAGTTGGAGCCTGTTTTTTGCAGTGCTGGGCTTTATCAACTTGTATGTAGCATTCAATTATTCCACCGACACCTGGGTCAACTTCAAACTGTTCGGCTTCACCGGCATGATGCTGGTGTTCATCGTTGCGCAAAGCGCGTGGCTGGCGAAGTATGTGGATGAGAAAAAGGAACAAAACTGATGTGGTACGCGATTGTAGGAAAAGATGTCCCTGACAGCCTTGAAAAACGCATGGCATCCCGCCCGGACCATGTGGCACGTCTGCAAACGCTGCAAGCGCAGGGACGGTTGCTGCTGGCAGGCCCCTTTCCTGCCGTGGACTCGGAAGATCCGGGGGTTGCAGGCTTTACCGGCAGCCTGATCGTCGCCGAGTTCGCCTCACTGCATGAGGCTCAGGTATGGGCGGATGCAGACCCTTACCTTGCCGGCGGCGTGTATCAAAACGTCACGGTGCAGCCATTCAGAAAGACGTTTCCAGCATGAGTCACATAGCAGCCATGCGCGCGAACCTTGCAACACTGAACCCGGTCTCCCTGGAAATCATCGACGAAAGCCATAAGCATGCTGGACACGCAGGCAGCCGTGATGGTGGAGGGCATTACCTGTTACAAATTGTCACATCCCAGTTTACCGGCAAGTCTACGTTAGTGCGCCACCGTATGATATATTTAGCGCTGGGTGATATGATGAAACGCGAAATTCACGCACTCAACATACAAGCAAAAACGCCAGACGAAGTTTGATTATTTATTTGAATTTTTTTATATTTTTGCAAAGGGAATAACATGTTGAAAACAAAGAAATTTGCAACACTGGCAATTTTAGCAGCGCTGGCGATCAACCCTGCTTTCGCCGAAGACAAGTCAGCCGCCGTGGTAAATGGCCATGCCATTTCTCAGGAACGCGTTGAAATGGCCGTAAAAGGTGCGGTAGCACAAGGCCAGAAAGATAGCCCGGAACTGCGCAAAGCCATTCGTGATAAATTGATCAGTCTCGAGTTGGTAGCTCAGGAGGCCACAAAACTCGGCATGGACAAGAATGCCGACCTTGTAAAGCAGCTCGAACAGATCAAAAAAGAACTACTGGCTAACGCATTCGTGCAGGATTACGTGACAAATCATCCGGTCAGCGAAGATCAACTGAAGGCTGAGTATGAGAAGGTAAAACCCAAGCTTCCTGACAGGGAATTCAACGTAAGCCACATTCTGGTCAAAACTGAAGCTGAAGCTCGCGAAATCATCGCCAAGCTAGGCAAGAAGGCAAAGTTTGAAAAACTTGCTGAAAAATCCATGGATACAGGCTCCGCAGAACATGGCGGCTCACTGGGCTGGGCACCTAACAACTACGTTCCCCCCTTCGCCAATGCAGTGCTTAATCTGAAAAAGGGTGAATACACCAAGGATCCGGTACAAACTCAATTTGGCTGGCACGTCATTAAACTGGAAGATGTGCGTCCACTGAAAGTGCCTACATTTGACGAACTCAAACCGCAAATGCAACAGGCATTGCAACAGCAATCCATCCAGAAAGCCATCGCCGATCTGCGCACAGCCGCTAAAATCGACTAACATTTTCTGACATGAAGCGATAAAAAAGGACGCCTGAAGGCGTCCTTTTTTATCGCTGGAATTGCCCCTGCCCGATCAACCGCTCAACCTTGAAAAAGCTGTTGTCCGCAGATTAAATTGATTAACGCAGATTAAACAAATACTTATATGCATACTTGATTCACCATTTGGCTGACGAGTAGTTATTTCGTAACTTGTTGTTAATCTGTGTGAATCTGCGTAATCTGCGGATAGAACTGAGGTTTTAAGGTTCAAATATTCCGGTGCTTCTTGATCAGGTCGTGGGCTAACTGGATCTCTTTGGCCTGCTCGGTTGCCATCGCGATCATGTCTGCCGGCACGCCCTGTCCAATCAGCTTGTCCGGATGGTATTGACTCATCAGCTTGCGGTAGGCACGCTTGATCTCGGCATCGGTGCTATCTTTGGTAACGCCCAGCGCCTTGTAGGCATCCTCCAGCGCGTCGGCCGGATTGACCTGTCCCGCGCCAAAATGAGACTGGTTCAGCACCATATCCAAGAGCCGCCTGAACTCCGACTGATCGTAGCCCAGATGGGCGGCAATATCGGCCAGCAACGCTTGTTCAGCAGGATGAAAATGACCGTCCGCCAGCGCCATCACAATCAGATAAACCAGCAATACTTGCTTGAGATTTTTGGTGTTGCCGCAAATGTCCATGAATCGTCGGCAAGTCGGTGCAATATCGAATGCCGGATCAGCGCCCTGCTTGAACCAGGCAATCGCCTGTGATCGATGCTCGTCCGTCATGCCCAGTTTTTGCATGAACTGCTCGACATGCGCGATTTCGTCCTGAGTAACAACCCCGTCGGCCTTGGCCAGCTTACCCATTGAAATGAACACCGTCTCAAGGAAAACACCCTGACGCAGCGCATTCTGCAACGGGTTCATCGCCCCCAGACCATACGCCTTCATGCGATCGAAGAAGGAGCCCGCGAACAGCCCCAACAGCGCGCCGAAAAATCCGAAAAAGTACCAACCCGCAATAAAACCAATGAACTTGAACAAAGCAACTCCAGAGAAAAGTTAAGTGACCGCTATCAGTGCGCATTATACGTCACAGACCTCCGGCGAAACCCATGCCCTGCTTTCCAGCAGTCTGCTGTACAGCACCTCATGTTAAAATTCGGAACGAATTACTATCCTTGAAAAATCGCATGAAAAATCCCACTCCCCCCCAGTTCGAACGCACCCAAATCCTGATCGGCGACGAGGGCATCTCCCGGCTTGCCAGCCGTCACGTATTTATTGCCGGCATGGGCGGCGTGGGCTCTTACTGTACCGAGGCGCTGGCCCGCGCCGGAATCGGCCGTCTGACACTGCTAGATCACGATGTGGTGGTGACCAGCAACATCAATCGCCAGTTGCCGGCGCTGCTGTCCACCGTTGGTCAATCCAAGGCGGAACTGATGCGTGCACGCATCGCGGACATCAATCCGGACTGCCAGGTGACGCTGATCAAGGAGTTTCTGACCATCGACAATGTCAAAGAACTGGTGCCGACAGACTGCGACTATGTGATCGACTGCATCGATTCCTTGTCCTGCAAGGTCGCGCTGGTGGCGGAGAGTTACAGTCGTGGATTGAATGTCGCCTCCAGCATGGGTGCCGGCAACCGGCTGGATCCCGCTTACATCAAACTGGCGGATATTAGCAAAACCAAGATGTGCCCGCTGGCTCGCGAGATGCGCAAACTTCTGCTCAAGCACCACAACATCCGCAAAGGCATCCTCACCGTCTATTCCGATGAGCAGCCCAGCGCGCCGTTGCCGCCGCAGCCCACCTTTCGGGGCCGTCCGCGCGCGGTGAACGGCACCATCAGCCACATGCCGCCGCTGTTCGGTTACATGCTGGCCGGTTCAGTGATCAAAAGATTGCTGGAAGCATAGTCGTTCGCAGCCCGGCCTTATCGCGGCAAATCCGCAATTCTTCGTGAACGCAAGGCGCCAACTGCCGCTATTTAATGATGCCCCATCGCAGATAGTCGACATTAAAAAAGTGGTTCTATGTGATATGTAATAGGTAATGCGTTAATTCCAGTCTGAGTAGTGCAAACCTCAGTATCCACAAAAGTCATGTAAGTCATGCTTTTACTCTGTTCGTGATTTTCGTGCCTTTCGTGGACAAGGGGTTTAATGCACTCCACGAAAGTCACAAATTCATAAATAACACATTAAATCATATAGTTGCATATTTCAGGATGTTTTCGTGGATATTCCAAAAAATCTGTCCACGAAAGACACGAAAATCACGAAAGTGAATCAACTCTAAAATGTTTAATGGTTAAATGGATTTGAATACCCACTGTATTTCACATAAAGCCAAAAAAGTTTGGCCTCTGCTTTAAAATCTCAAATGAGATACAATAAACGCGTTTATTTATCAGGAGTTGACCATGAGTACAACCACGATGGTTCATGTGCGTGTTGATAATGAAATTAAAGCACAGGCGACAGAAGCGCTTTCAGCAATGGGATTATCGGTTTCGGATGCGGTAAGGCTATTCCTGAAACGGGTTGTGGCCGAACAGGCGTTCCCTATCGAACTCAAGGTGCCGAATGCTGAAACTCGTGTCGCAATGGAGGAGTCCCGAGCAATAATTCGTGCGCACCGCGCCAGATTCGCCGCTGCTCAGGAACTTTTTGATGACCTCGAAAAAAACAGCAAGAACTAAGCGCGCCTCACCGCCTCGCGTATCTGATTACACGAAAAAATTCATTAAAGACTGGGCTCGATTATCAGAGTCCGGCCGTTACGATATGAAAAGGCTCAAGGAAGCGATGCTGCTTCTGATCAGCAACGATAGTCCGCTTGGGCCAGAGTGGCTTGATCATCCTCTCAAAGGGGAATGGATTGATCATCGAGAGTGCCACATCGGCGGAGATTTTCTGTTGATTTACCAGCTGACAGGGGCAAACGAAATCATCATTTTTGTACGCACGGGAACTCACGCCGAGCTTTTTGAATAACCGCTTATAAGCCGTAAACCTGGCAATTCGGCGCTCTGGATTGTGCCAATTGCGGATGTTCGCTCCGGCCCCTACGGTTTAGGTTTAGGCTTATACTTGCTGCTAAATTTGCGTGACCGTCAATGAATCAATTACGCTCGGAGATCAAAAAGATGCGCTTCTCGATACCTCCGAGCATCGTCATCTATATCGGGTCGATAGCGGTCAATCGCACTTTTTGTCAATTCAGTATTTTCAAATAACTGGAGGAGTTTCGTGACGGCTTGGTTAAGTGTGATTGCTTCGTTAGTCAGCCTGATAGTGGGTTGGTTTCTAAACGAGATTGCAAAGAAATCTCAGATGAGCCGCGAGCGGAGGGCACACATCGGTTGTGCTTTGTCCAACCTGCTCGAGTTACATCATCAAATGCGTGCTATTGAAAATATCATTGAGTATTTTTACAAACAATTTTCATTGCCGACTGATAGCCAGCCGCTATTTAGGGCTGTTCTCGAACAAATATTGCCTCAAGAAGATGGATTTATTACACGGTATGAGGCAGCAATAGAACAACTGTCGGAATCAGACCCAGTAACAGCCTTCGAACTTAGAACGAAGGGGCAAATTTCAATACTTCAGAAAAAAATTCGAACTCTTGGAGCGGCTCATGGCGCCTCTGTTACTGATACTACAACGGTGGAAAACCTGCTAAGGGGAAAACTGCTTCCGGCACTTGAAAAAGGCATCATGGCATTGGCGGATCTTTATGGTGGTGAGACAAAAAGCCGGGTTGAAAAAATATTGAGCGCACCTTTCGAGTTGCCAGAAGAGATGAATGATTTTATCCAAAACATTAAAGAACAACTCACTGAACAGAACTCTGGACTTCCACCAGCTTTGTAGATACTTTTGAGCGTCGGCTTTGGCGAAGTTTGAAGGTCCGCTCAGTCTCGAACAGGTGACTCGGTGCAATGCAGGTTTCTGGCGTCTTATATGTAAATTCTTGACCATGAAACCAACCTGCTGATTGAAGGCAGCGAAACGATCAATCCGCCGCCTTATCTTTTACTTCTGCAATATCGCTTCTTCGATGAGCACCTTGTAGGAATAGCCGGCACCGAAGTCTTTGTCATTACGAACGATCCCCTTCACAGTCACGACATCGCCCACCTTCGCCTGAGCCTGCGTCGTCACAAGAATATCGTTGGTATTAGCCGCATCCGTCCCCGAGCCATCGCGCAGATGGATCCAGTTTTTCCCCATGATCCCCGGGTTGTACTTGACGATTTTGCCGCGAACCAGAACGGGCTTATCCTTCAGTTCAGCAGCATGAGTTACGATTTCTGCGACTGTCCGCGCGTTCGCACCGACCGCCTTGGGGACGTTGACGTCTCCGATATCGACAGTCTTGGCCGAATGAACCGCAGCCATACCCGCCGCGCCGCCCAGCGTGCCGAAAATGATGGTATTGAAAGTCTTCTTCAGCGACTTGCTCTCGAAGTTATTCATGGTCATCGCGTTTTCAATCGTGACCTCACTGCCCTTCACGACCGGCGCTTTACCAACTGCAGCCCAGGTTTCGCCGTCTTTGGTTTTGAGCCGGAGGTAGGTATAGCTCTCGACATCACGCACCTCGAGCACCTCACCCTTAACGACAGACAGTGCAGGCGGCACCGTATTTTCAACAGCCAAAACCAATGAGGAAGATACAATCATGCAGATTGCCAACAGCGCTTTCATCATACTAAAGACTCCTTTTCAATAAGGCGCGGAGCATATCAGCTACCCTTGGCAGCGGCAACGCCACGACCAGTTGCGAATTGAGAATTGAGAATTGAGAATTGATAATTAAAAACTGAAAACCGAGAACGGCTTACACCAACCGCCACTTTCCCGGCTCAAGGTCATCCAGCGTCCAGTCGCCGATGCGGTAGCGGATCAGACGCAAGGTGGGAAAACCGACGGCAGCAGTCATACGGCGTACCTGACGGTTCTTGCCTTCGCGTATGGTCAGTTCCAGCCAGCTGGTGGGTATGGTTTTACGCTCGCGTACCGGCGGGTTGCGCGGCCAGAGACCTGGCGGTTCATCGATCAGATTCGCCCCGGCAGGTTGGGTGATAAAATCGGGCAGCCTGACCCCACTGCGTAACTTGTCGAGCGCCACTTGGTCCGGCACGCCTTCCACCTGAACCCAGTAAGTCTTGGGCAGCTTGTGTTTCGGATCGGTGATACGGTGCTGTAGCTGACCATCATCGGTCAGCACCAACAAGCCCTCACTGTCGGTATCCAGTCGTCCGGCGGGATAAAACTCGGGAAGGGAGATATAATCCGCCAGCGTCGGATGCAGGCCATCGCGGCTGAATTGGCAGATTACGCCAAACGGTTTATTGAACAGCAAAATGCGTCCCATTTGAATTCCAGATTATTTTGAGCACGCATTTTACCGCGTCTTACCTGAGACCAGAGCTAAACCATACGTGTGTCGCCCGGAGAGACTGGTCAAAGTAACGCAATGGATGAGAACTAACTAAAGAGAAAAACATGACAAGTCATAAAATTATTTACACGATGGTCGATGAAGCACCGGCACTGGCCACTTATTCTTTGCTGCCCATCGTACAGGCCTTCACCAAGGCAGCAGGCGTTGCCGTCGAAACGCGGGATATTTCCCTTGCCGGACGTATCCTCGCGAATTTTCCCGAAAACCTGAATGCCGGCCAGAAAATTTCTGATGAACTGACCGAACTGGGTGAGCTGACGCTCAAACCCGAAGCCAACATCATCAAACTGCCGAATGTCAGCGCGACCCCGCCGCAATTGAAAGCGGCCATCAAGGAATTGCAGTCGCAGGGTTTCAATGTGCCGGACTATCCTGACGATCCTCAAAACGATGCCGAGAAGGCAATCAAGACCCGCTACAGCAAAGTGCTCGGCAGTGCCGTCAACCCCGTGCTGAGGGAAGGAAACTCAGACCGCCGCGCCGCGCTTTCAGTCAAGCAGTTCGCACAAAAAAATCCGCACAAAATGGGTGCCTGGAGCAAAGACTCTAAGACCCATGTAGCACACATGAACGCCTCAGACTTTTACGGCAGCGAAAAGTCTGTCACCGTTGCCGAAGCCGGCACCGTGCGCATCGATTTTGCTGGCGATGATGGCAAGACGACTGTACTGAAAGAAAAAGTCACCTTACAAGCGGGTGAAGTCATCGACGCCTGTGTCATGAGCCGCCGTGCGCTGCGTGCGTTCTATGAAGAACAAATAGAGGACGCAAAAAAACAGGGCGTGCTGTTGTCACTGCATCTGAAAGCCACCATGATGAAGATTTCCGATCCGATCATGTTCGGCCATGCCGTTACCGTTTATTTCAAGGACGTATTCGAGAAGCATGCGGCGGTGATCAGTGAACTGGGTGTCAACGTCAACAATGGCCTGGGGGATCTGTTGGCCAAGATCGCCAAACTGCCGGAAGCTCAGCGCGCCGAGATCGAAGCGGATATCCAGGCTACTTACAAGACCAGGCCGGAACTGGCGATGGTAAATTCAGACAAGGGCATCACGAATCTGCATGTACCAAGCGATATCATCGTCGATGCTTCCATGCCCGCCATGATTCGTGATTCAGGAAAAATGTGGGGCGTGGACGGCATGTTGCACGACACCAAAGCGATGATCCCTGACCGCTGCTACGCCCGAATCTATCAGGTTGTCATAGAAGACTGCAAAAAACACGGGGCATTCGATCCAAAGACCATGGGCAGTGTTCCCAATGTCGGCCTGATGGCACAGCAGGCGGAGGAATACGGCTCTCACGACAAGACCTTTCAAATGACTGGCAACGGCACTGTCCGTGTTGTGGATGCTGCAGGCCATATCCTGCTGGAGCAGAAGGTAGAGGAAGGCGACATCTTCCGCATGTGTCAGGTAAAAGATGCGCCTGTTCAGAACTGGGTGAAGCTGGCCGTTGAGCGCGTGCGCGCAACCAATACCCCCGCTGTTTTCTGGCTGGACAAGAACCGTGCGCACGATGCACAGCTCATTCAAAAAGTGGAACGCTACCTCAAGGATCACGATACCAGCGGCTTGGACATTAGTATCATGACGCCAGAAGAGGCGATTCAACTCTCGATTGAACGCATCCGCAGCGGTCTTGATACCATCTCTGTCACCGGGAACGTGCTGCGCGATTATCTCACCGACCTGTTCCCGATTCTGGAACTCGGCACCAGCGCAAAAATGCTGTCCATCGTACCGCTGATGAATGGCGGAGGCCTGTTCGAAACCGGTGCGGGCGGATCAGCACCCAAGCATGTCCAGCAGTTCCAGAGCGAGGGATATTTGCGCTGGGATTCACTCGGCGAATTTCTGGCTTTAGGGGTCTCACTGGAACATCTTGGCCAGAAATATAACAACGCCAAGGCGCAGGTGCTGGCCGAGACGCTTGATCAGGCCAACGGCAGAATTCTGGAAAACAACAAGTCCCCCGCCCGCAAGGTAGGTGAGATCGACAACCGGGGCAGCCATTTCTACCTCGCCCTTTATTGGGCACAGGCCTTGGCTGCACAGACCAAGGATAAAGAGATTCAGGCGCGTTTCACAACGCTGGCTAAGACGCTGACGGACAACGAAGCCAAGATCAATGCCGAATTGATTGCAGCACAGGGAAAACCAGTGGATATGGGCGGGTATTATCACCCTGATTTTGCGAAGACATCATGCGCCATGCGGCCAAGCAGCACCTTCAATGCCGCGCTGGATGCCATTGCTTAAACCTGTAACAAGCTTTTTGCCACATCAATGATTGCAAGAGCAACGCTCTTAGCAAAAGTTGAGTTACTTAACCAAATAACACGAATATAAAATAGTAAAATCAGATAGTTACAACAATCTTCCCGTTCACCCTTTGGGCGAGTTAGCAACAAGCGGGAAGCCCATGTAACTCTCTGTGTTCTCTGTGAACTCGGTGGCCTGATCTGAATTTAAAGAGAAGCGTGTTTGACGACGCGATAATCAAACACATGTAAAGCAAAAAGGCCCGCTACTTTCGTAGCGGGCCTTTATACAGACAGGTGCCGATTAAGGAGCCTGGATGTTGGATGCTTGATTGCCCTTAGGGCCTTTTACAACTTCAAAGGTGACCTTTTGGCCTTCTTTAAGTGATTTGAACCCGCTCATATTGATCGCGGAGAAGTGCGCAAACAGGTCTTCGCTGCCATCATCAGGCGTGATAAAACCAAAACCTTTTGCATCGTTAAACCATTTAACTGTACCAGTTGCCATGTGATAACTTCCTTACAATAATAAAACGGGACCCCCCGCGAACTGTTTGAATCTAAGACCGCACACGGCAAAACCAGTACTGCAGATACTTTGAATCAAACGCCGGAATGTATTTAACTCTCGATTGACCGCATTTGTCAAACAGATAATTCTAATTTACAGAACAGGCTTGAAAAAGCATCGCTAATCGTTAAGTTTGTCATTTTAATTAAGTGTCAGAATGCCCACAGATATGTCAAAAGAACACGACAACAGCACGGTACTCGCCCCGGAACGCGCCATAACAAAACCGCCCGGCATGTATAAGGTGATTTTGTTTAACGACGATTACACCACGATGGAGTTTGTCATTGAGGTTTTGCAGCGTTTTTTTGCTATCAATAGTGAACGCGCGCAACAACTCATGCTCCAAATACACAACCAGGGGTCGGCGGTTTGCGGGATTTACACGCGCGACGTAGCCGAAACCAAGGTTGCCCAGGTGACAGAATTCGCGCAACAACACGAGCATCCACTACGATGCGGCATGGAGGAAATTTGAAATGATTGCTCAAGACCTGGAAGTTAGTTTGCACCTGGCATTTGTCGAAGCTCGCCAGAAACGTCATGAGTTCATTACCGTGGAGCATTTGCTGCTCGCCATGCTTGACAACGCCTCAGCAGCACATGTGTTGCGTGCCTGCCACGCAGACATAGAAGAGCTACGTCAGACGATCACCGAATTCATAGACAGCAACACCCCTGTTGTACCCGGCGATGGTGATATGGACACGCAGCCTACGCTCGGATTTCAACGCGTCATCCAGCGCGCTATCCTGCACGCGCAATCCGCCAATAAAAAGGAAATATCCGGCGCGAACATTCTCGCAGCGCTGTTTGGTGAAAAAGATTCGCATGCAGTACATTTCCTGACACAGCGCAACATCAATCGTCTTGATGTAGTGAACTATATCGTCCACGGCACCAACAATGAGCCCCAAACCAGCACCCCACCGGGTGACAATGCGACTGAGCAACCGACAAACGATACGGTGCTGAAACAATATACGGTGGATCTCAACGCGCTGGCGCTGGCAGGTCAGATTGACCCGCTGATTGGCCGCGAACCGGAACTGGAACGCGTTATTCAAACCCTGTGCCGACGCCGCAAAAACAATCCGCTGCTGGTAGGCGAAGCCGGCGTGGGCAAGACCGCGATCGCAGAAGGCCTGGCGCGACGCATTGTCGAAGACAACGTACCGGACATCCTCAAGGATGCGCATGTCTATTCGCTGGACATGGGCGCGTTGCTGGCCGGCACAAAATATCGCGGCGACTTCGAACAACGCCTCAAGGCGGTACTGAAAGAATTGAAAGAAGCGCCGCATGCGGTCTTGTTTATAGATGAGATCCACACCCTGATCGGCGCAGGTTCGGCATCGGGTGGCACTATGGACGCCTCCAACCTGCTCAAGCCGGCATTATCTTCGGGCGCTTTAAAATGCATAGGGGCTACCACCTATCAGGAATATCGCAGCATCTTCGAGAAGGACTCTGCATTGTCGCGTCGTTTCCAGAAGGTCGATGTGCCGGAACCTTCCGTGGAACAGACCATCGAGATCCTCAAGGGCCTGAAGTCGCGCTTCGAGCAACACCACAGCATCAAGTTCAGCGCCGCCGCGATCACCAGCGCAGCCGAACTATCCGCACGTTTCATCAATGACCGTCATTTGCCTGACAAGGCGATCGACGTGCTGGATGAAGCCGGTGCTGCCCAGCGCATTCTGCCAAAATCCAAACAGAAAAAAGTGGTGGGCAAGCACGAGATCGAGGAGATCATCGCCAAGATTGCGCGCATTCCGACCCGCACCGTCTCGCACGATGACCGCAATGCATTGAAGAATCTGGATCGGGATCTGAAAACCACGGTATTCGGTCAGAACAAGGCCATCGACGCATTGGCGCGCGCCATCAAGATGTCGCGTAGCGGCCTTGGCAACCCGCAAAAACCCATTGGCAGCTTCCTGTTCTCAGGCCCCACCGGCGTGGGCAAGACCGAAGTCGCGCGCCAGCTTGCGTTTGCGATGGGCATGCCGCTGCACCGCTTTGACATGTCAGAATACATGGAGCGCCATGCCGTCTCACGCCTGATCGGCGCACCACCCGGCTATGTTGGTTTTGACCAAGGCGGCCTGTTGACCGAGGCGATCAGCAAACAGCCGCATTGCGTGCTGCTGCTGGACGAGATCGAAAAGGCGCATCCGGACATCTTCAACATCCTGCTGCAGGTGATGGATCACGGCACGCTCACCGACAACAACGGACGAAAAGCCGATTTCCGCAACGTCGTCGTCATCATGACGACCAACGCCGGCGCGGAAGCTTTGAATAAAGTTCAGATAGGCTTTACCAAGACCTCGTCCACGGGGGACGAAATGGCTGACATCAAGCGGATGTTCACGCCTGAATTCCGCAACCGTCTGGATGCAATCGTCTCATTCGATGCCCTGGACAAAGAAGTCATCCTGCGCGTGGTGGACAAGTTCCTGATACAGCTTGAGGAACAACTTCACGATAAAAAAGTGGATGCGATCTTTACCGATGCGCTCAAGGAACATTTAGCCGAGAACGGTTTCGACCCGCTGATGGGTGCGCGGCCGATGGCGCGCCTGATCCAGGACACCATCCGCTCCGCCCTTGCCGACGAACTGCTGTTCGGTCGCTTAGCGCACGGCGGCAACGTCACCGTGGATGTAAAAGACGGCAAGGTGGTGCTGGAGTTTGAAGAAGAGGCGGTCACTGCATAACCGCCGGGTAAAAATATTTTCAACTTAACGTAGCCCAAAAAAATGCGCTCGTTGTGGACAAAATAGCAACTCGAATCATCTGGTGAGCGATGCAACGTTCTGACTATCGCGGGCGGTTCGCGCCCTCCCCTACCGGCCCGCTGCATTTCGGCTCGCTGATCGCTGCGCTGGGCAGTTATCTGGATGCAAAACACAACAACGGCAGATGGCTTGTCCGTATGGAAGATCTTGATACGTCGCGTTGCGTGCCGGGGGCTGCGGACGACATTTTGCGCACGCTGGCCGCATTCGGACTTCATAGCGATGAGGCCATTATTTACCAGAGCCAGCGCACGACAGCTTATCGAACGGCTTTTGAACAACTCAGATCGGCCTGCCACCTTTATCCCTGCACCTGTACTCGCCGCGAAATTGCGGATTCCGCCCTGAGGCGCGGCGATGAACTCATTTACCCGGGCAATTGTCGTGCAGGCTTGCCTCCCAGTAGCGAAGCCCGTTCGTGGCGGGTGCGCGTTAATCAGGCACACATCAATTTTGCCGACATACTACAAGGATCGCTCTCACAAAACCTGGCAAGCGAGGCGGGTGACTTTGTCGTAAAACGGGCGGATGGCTTGTTCGCCTACCAACTTGCGGTTGTGATCGATGATGCGGCACAGGGGATAACACATGTGGTACGCGGCGCGGATTTACTCACTTCCACACCGCGTCAGATTTATTTGCAGCGCTTGCTACGTTTACCCACTCCCGCATATCTGCACCTGCCCGTGGCGGTCAATGCTCAGGGTGAAAAACTCAGCAAACAGACGCAGGCGCAAGCCATCGGATGCAGCGACGCTGCATCCACACTGTTCGATGCCTTGCGCTTTCTGCATCAGCAACCGCCCGGCGAATTGCGATACGGCTCGGTGGAACAACTATTGAGCTGGGCCGTTGTTCACTGGCGAGCAGAAGCTTTACTCCTGCGCAGACATACACCCGACAATGAACAAATACATATTAATAATCAGATTGTTATCAATCGCGCAGGCAGTACGGAGCAAAACTAGGCTGCCAATCTGCGTACTACATCCGCGATACGCTGTGCGGATTGCTCGACCAGATCGCGGTCTTCGCCTTCCACCATCACACGCAACAGTGGCTCGGTGCCGGATGGACGCAACAGCACGCGGCCACGGCCATCGAGAGCCTGCTCCACTTCCGCGACAGCAGCCTTGACTTCTGCGTGTTCCAGGCAATCTACCCCTTTGGCAACCCGAACATTGATCAGCACTTGCGGATAGAGACGCAACCCCCCCGCCGCATCAGCAAGACTCAGCTTATGGGTACGCAAGGCGTGCAACACTTCAAGCGCTGAGACGATGCCATCCCCGGTACTGTGCTTGTCCAGACAAATGATATGCCCGGAATTTTCACCGCCCAGCTGCCAGCCTTGCTGCTGCAACAACTCCATCACATAGCGATCCCCTACCTTCGCGCGCAAAAATGGAATCCCCTTACGCTGCATCGCATGTTCGAAGGCAAGATTAGTCATCAGCGTACCCACCACACCGCCGACCAGGCGTCCCTGCTCCTGACGATGTTTGGCAATCACATAAATCAACTGGTCACCGTCATAAAGCGTACCTGCGCTATCCACCATCACCAGCCTGTCGCCATCGCCATCCAGAGCGATACCCAGATCCGCGTGATGCTCGACAACGGCCTTCTGCAAATTCGCAGGGGCAGTCGCTCCATAGCCATGATTGATATTTTTTCCGTCAGGGTGCACGCCTATGGCGAAAACCTCTGCACCCAGCTCATGCAACACATTTCGTGCGATGTGGTAAGTGGCGCCATGCGCACAATCCACTACGATCTTCATGCCGCGCAGATTCATGGCAGACGGGAAAGTGCCCTTGCAAAATTCGATATAGCGGCCGACCGCATCATCCAGACGCTTGGCCTTGCCCAGTTGATCGGAACAACCAATCTCGATTTCGCCTTCCAGGCCGGCTTCAATGGCATGCTCTATTTCATCCGCCAACTTGGAGCCACTGGCGGAAAAAAACTTGATACCGTTATCTTCATACGGATTGTGTGACGCAGAAATCACAATACCCGCCTGCAAACGCAGGGTTCGGGTCAAGTAAGCTACGGCAGGCGTAGGAATTGGACCTGCCAGATACACGTCGACACCTGCGGCGATCAGACCGGCCTGCAATGCGGATTCCAGCATATAGCCTGAAATTCGCGTATCCTTGCCGATCAGTACCGCAGAGCGCTCACCCGCAGTATGCTCGGCACCTGCCAACACGCGGCCTGCGGCATAACCCAGATTCATCACAAATTGTGGCGTAATCGGGAAATCCCCTACCCGTCCACGTATACCGTCAGTGCCAAAATATTTTCTGCTCATTGTATTTTCCCGTCAAAACCCAAAACCAGTTGTCCGCATATTGCTCAGATTAACCTGGATTTAATTCAAATAATCAGAAGATTATTCTGCAACATCAATCCGGCAACAGAGTAAAAACGAAAAACCATAATTTTAAAAATCCGTGTAATCTGCTGATTAAATTGTTGTTTCAAGGCTTATTGCATTCCAGATTTTCAACGCATCCACTGTAGCGCTCACATCGTGAACTCTCACGATGTGAGCGCCCCGTTGCACGGCAATCATTGCCGCAGCAATACTGGCAGGCATACGATGCGCAGCATCCCGCCCCGTCAGCGCACCCAACATGGACTTGCGGGAGAGCCCCGCCAAGATTGGCACACCTAGTTCAGTGATTTTTTCCAACTCGCGCAGCAGCGCAAGATTATGCCCCAGTGACTTGCCAAAACCAAACCCGGGATCAATAACAATCCGCTCTCGTTCGATGCCGGCCGCTTCGGCTGCCCTGATGCGTGCACGTAAAAAATCACCGACTTCCGCTACGACATCGTGATATTCAGGCTGCACTTGCATATTTTGCGGATTGCCCTGTTTATGCATCAGGCACACTGCGACCTGGCTGTCAGCCACGGCTTTCATCGCCGCATCATCCTGCAACGCGTTTATATCGTTGACCATGTGCACGCCGGCAGCGATAGCCTGTTTCATTACTTCCGGCTTGAAGGTGTCTATTGAGATCGGAACGGACAGGCCTCGCAGACCTTCAATGACAGGCAACACCCGCTCCAACTCCTCCTGCACGCTGACTGGAATGGCACCGGGCCGCGTGGACTCACCGCCAATGTCGATGATATCCGCACCTTCAGCGATCAGTTGCAGCGCATGGGCAATAGCACCGTCACGATGACCATGCAGACCGCCATCGGAGAACGAATCGGGGGTGACGTTGACGATCCCCATCACGAGAGGACGTGATAAATTGAATTGAAATGTGCCGCAGGACAACTGCATAGGCAGTAGCTAGTCGCTAGCCCCTAGTCGTTAGCTACTGACAACTAACGACTAACGACTAACGTCCGCTCTTTAGATTTCCTGCGCGGGTTGCGTAGGTGTTGTGGCAGGCGGCTCTGTAGCCGGTGCGGTTGGTTCCTGATCTTTAGGCGGTTGCGGCGCCTTGGTCGACAGGCTGGGCTTCGGAGGACGCGGCGGATTGCCTTCCATGATATCGTTGATCTGGTCAGCGTCTATCGTTTCCCATTCCAGCAGCGCGCGGGTCATTGCCTCGATCTTGTCGCGATGCGTTTCGATCAGGTTACGCGCCAGCGCGTACTGCTGATCGATGATGCGGCGGATTTCCATGTCGACTTTCTGCATAGTCGCTTCGGAAATATTCTTGTGTGTGGTAACCGAGCGCCCCAGGAAGACCTCGCCCTCGTTTTCGCCATACACCATCGGTCCCAACGCATCAGACATACCCCACTGGGTCACCATCTTGCGAGCCATATCGGTGGCACGCTCGAAGTCATTCGATGCGCCTGTCGTCATCTGGTGCATGAAAACTTCTTCGGCAATGCGACCGCCAAACAGCACGGCGATGGTGGACAGGATGCGTTCCTTATCCATGCTGTAACGATCTTCCGACGGCAATTGCATTGTCAGCCCTAATGCACGTCCACGAGGGATAATAGTCACCTTGTGCACAGGATCTGTTTTCGGAGAGAGCTTGGCAACTACGGCATGGCCGGACTCATGATAAGCCGTGTTGCGACGTTCTTCCTCAGGCATCACCATGGAACGACGCTCGGCGCCCATGAATATCTTGTCTTTGGCCGCTTCAAAATCATCCATTTCGACAAATCGTTTAGTGCGACGGGCGGCAAACAGCGCAGCTTCATTCACCAGATTAGCCAAATCCGCACCTGACATGCCAGGTGTACCGCGCGCGATGACATTGGCATCCACATCCGGCGCACAAGGCACTTTGCGCATATGCACCACCAGAATTTGCTCACGGCCACGAATGTCCGGCAACGGCACGACGACCTGACGATCGAAACGCCCCGGACGCAACAAGGCCGCATCCAGCACATCGGGACGGTTGGTCGCGGCGATCACGATTACACCGCTTGCACCTTCAAAACCATCCATCTCAACCAGCAGTGCATTCAGTGTCTGTTCGCGCTCATCGTTACCGCCGCCCAAGCCCGCACCGCGCTGACGGCCCACCGCATCAATTTCATCGATAAAGATAATACAGGGGGCGTGTTTTTTGGCTTGCTCAAACATGTCACGCACACGTGCAGCGCCCACGCCGACAAACATTTCCACGAAATCCGATCCGGAAATACTGAAGAAAGGCACCTTGGCCTCACCCGCTATGGCTTTGGCCAGCAAG
>JBAZAY010000023.1:0-44950 GCA_041671725.1 Gallionella sp.
CTTGTGCTGCCTTTTCCTTGGCGGCCAGTTTTTCGGCCTTTTCCCGCTTTTCGCGTTCGAGACGACTCTCGCGAAACTCATGCCGCTCGCGTGCAGCATCGGCAGCTTTTTTACTGGCCTCCTGAGCCCAGATTTCGCTCTTCGCAAAACGGTAATACTGCACCAGCGGAATGTTGCTCGGGCACACATAGCTGCATGCGCCGCATTCGATACAGTCGAACAGGTGGTAATCCTCGGCCTTGTCCAGATTTTTGGCCTTTGAAAACCAGTACAGCTCTTGCGGTTGCAACTCTGCCGGGCAGACATCGGCGCAACGCGTACAACGAATGCAGGGCAGGGCGGTAAGCGCAGGCGGGAAGAGTTTGCTGGAAGCCGCGATGATGCAGTTGGTCGCCTTGATGAGGCCGACCTGCAGCGACGGCATAAGTACGCCCATCATCGGTCCGCCCATGATGTAGCCAGTCGTGCCGGGCAATTGGTCCGCCTGGGCAACCAGTTCTTCCATTGGTGTGCCGATCAGCGCCTCGAAATTCTGCGGACGGCTGACATTGCCCGTCACGGTGACGATACGTGAAATCAACGGTTCGCCGTGACGGATTGCACGCCATGCGCTGTAAGCCGTACCGACGTTGAAACATTGCACACCCAGATTAGTCGAGCGCACACCGGCTGCGACCTCGATGCCTGTAAGTACACGGATCAGTTGCTTTGCCCCCCCGCCGGGGTAGACCGTCGGCACGGCGATGACTTCCATGCGTTCGTGTTTCCCCGCTTCCACAGCCGCGCGCATCGCTGCGATGGCTTCGGGCTTGTTGTCCTCGATGCCGATCAGCACTTCTTCAGCGTACAGTAGCTCGCGCATCATCTCGACGCCCAGCAATATCTCGGTTGCGCGTTCGCGCATCAACAGGTCGTCGCAGGTAATGTAGGGTTCGCATTCCGCGCCATTGAGCACCAGCGTCTTGATTTTGTGTTTGTGCGCATACAGCTTCATATCGCTGGGGAATACCGCACCGCCCAAGCCCACCACGCCAGCCTGGCGCAGCCGGTGGCGCAACTCGGTGTGCGACAACTGACGCCAGTCATTGCATGACTCAAGTGCCACCCATTCATCACGGCCATCCGGGATCATGGAAATACACAGGTCCGGGATGCCGGATGGATGTGCAACCAGCTGCATATCGATGGCGGCAATCGTGCCGGAAGTGGGGGCATGTACTGCGCTGGACAGATGTCCTTCGGGTGCACCGATGATCTGGCCTTTGAGCACACGTTGTCCTGCTTCAACGACGGGTCTTGCGCTGTTGCCGACATGCTGATGCAGCGGAATGGTCAGCTTTGAAGGGAGGGCAGCCTGTTTTATCGGCGTCTGGTTCGATTGTGTCTTGTTGGTGGGCGGGTGTATCCCGCCGTGGAATTGGTAGAGTGTTCTCATTGGCTTTTGGCTTATTTCGACGCAGTCAGCGCGTAAACGGGATATTTCCACTTCCAGTTGGTGACGCTATCAACGATCGGTGCCATGCTGATGCAGTCTACCGGGCAAGGTGCGATGCACAATTCGCAACCGGTGCATTCCGATGCGATGACGGTATGTAATTGCTTTGCCGCACCTGCGATGGCATCCACCGGACAGGCCTGGATGCACAAGGTGCAGCCGATGCAAGTTAACTCGTCGATGACCGCCACGGATTTCGGCTTGGGGATGGTCTCGCCGCCGAATGGTTTGAATTCCATACCGAGCAGATCAGCCAGTTTGTGTATGCCTTCTTCTCCGCCGGGCGGGCATTTATTGATGTCGGCGCTGCCCTCGGCGATCGCTGTCGCATAGGGTTTGCAGCCGGGATAACCGCACTGGCCGCATTGCGTCTGTGGCAAGACGGCGTCGATCTTGTCCACCAGCGGGTTGCCTTCGACGCGGAACTTGATTGCGGCGAAACCCAACACCGCGCCCAGCGCGATGGCGATAGCAGCCATAGCCAGCAACGCATTAAGCATTATTTGATCAACCCTGAAAAACCCATGAAAGACAGACTCATCAGTCCTGCCGTGACCATGGCGATCGCCGAACCCTTGAATATGCCGGGTACATCCGCGCCTTCCATCCGTTCACGCAGGCCGGCAAACAGAATCATCACCAGTGTGAAGCCCAATGCGCCGCCCATGCCGAATATCAGGGATTCCATAAAATTATGTTTTGCCTGCACGTTGAGCAGCGGAATGCCCAGCACCGCACAGTTGGTGGTGATCAGCGGCAGGTAAATGCCCAGTGTCTGGTACAGCTCCGGGCTGGTCTTCTGCACGACCATTTCGGTGAACTGCACGATCCCGGCGATCACCACGATGAATGACAGGGTAGTGAGATAGGCCAGGTCAGGCCCCAGCAGGTATTGGCTGATCAGGTAGCTGGCGCCGGAACCCAGCGTCAGCACAAAGGTGGTGGCAGCACCCATGCCAACCGCAGCTTCCAGTTTCTTGGAAACTCCCATGAACGGGCATAGCCCGAGAATCTTGACCATCACGATGTTGTTTACAAACACCGCGCCCAGCAAGATCAACAGATATTCAGTCATTATTGTGCTTTCGAAATCAGGCGCGGATTATCCGACGATTTATGGGAGGCTTCAACTGCTTTGTTGACATAACTATATGGCGGAAAGTTATTAGGCGCCCGTCCTGAGGTGTTTAACAAGCATATATGCGTTTTCTAGTGAATCTGGTGTGGATTTTCGGTCGGCGAGCGCATAGCCTGGACCCTGTTGGCATCGGAAACAAGAAATGCGCGTAATCGCAGCGTGGTGTCTCCCATGGTGTCTGTCGGACTCGCTCTGACGATGTGACGTCCTGCGTGGCGGTCGCTATGGGCGATATGGCCGCTAAACCAGTCAAGCAGCAGGAGTTGGGTGCGGAATACGAGATAGCTTGTATCGTAATTGTCCGCATCGACTTCCTCTTTGAGTGCCATGAAGTCTTCAATAAAACGCTGATGCCCCCGTATATGTTCGTCGATAAACGGGTAGTCATAGCGCAACATCAACTCTTCCTCCTCGTCGCGACTTTCAATGAGGTGGCTAGCTAAGTAGCTGAATATCAAGCGTATTTCTGCCTTGTTGCCATTAATAGAGGCTGCAATAAACTCGTTTACCTTATTGAAAAGATGCCTGTGCGACCGGTCAATCGTGAGGATGTGGACCTGGTATTCCTTTCGCCATTCCAGCTGGGTATTGAGTTCGCCGGTGGAAAAATGTTGCCCGGTGGTTAGATATTGCTCACAACGCGACAGATAGATATGTGCGGGGATGTCCTTCGGCGATTTTTCAATACATTCGGTAAGCAACCTCTTCGCCGTTTCGATGTCCTTCATGTGGTAGTAGGCGATCGCCGATTCAAATTTGACCTTGTCCGCACGTTTTCCATCCCTCAGCTTGATCGGGTCGTTATCGAAAACCTCATAGATAGACAGCGGTTGCGTTTTCCCTTTTACACGGATGCGATCCAGAAAGCGGATGTCATATTTTCCCGGAACCGCAAGATCATAAAGGGTGTTTTGACTGATCAGCAACGGGGTGTAGTAAGTCTTGGTAGCCTCTTCAATACGAGATGTCAGATTGACGGCATCGCCGATTACGGTGGTTTCCATGCGTGTCAGGCCGCCGACCGTACCGATCATGGCTAATCCCGTGTTGAGCCCAACCCCGATTTGCAACGGTGGATAGCCGGCACGTGCCCGACCAGAGTTGTATTTCTCGAGTTTTTCGAGCATGTGAATTGCGCCAATCAGCGCATCGTCGGCTCCCTGGGTGAAAAGCGCCAGTATGGAATCGCCAATATATTTATCGATAATGCCGCCGTGTTCGCCGATGATGGGTTCCATCTGCGCAAGATAGGCATTAAGAAAATCGAAGTTTTCTTGCGGCGTCATGTTTTCGGAGAGCATGGTGAAGTCGCGAATATCCGTGCACATGACAGTCAGCTTGCGTTCGAACTGGTCGCCGAGCTGAACGTCCAGAATGCTGCTTCTCCCCATCAGTTCGAGCAGTTGGTGCGGAATCAGCCGTCCAAATGCCCCTTTTGTTTCTTCCAGAACACCGAGCAATAGCTGGTGGTCATCAGTGGTCTTTTTGCGCAGGGCAGTCTCCTGCTCCAGCTTGTCTTTGAGCAAGGTCAGCTGTTCCGCACTGCGTGAGTTATTCCATTCCGCACGGGATGCCCGGCTTGTCAATCCAAGTACCGAGGCTACCAGAACACCGCTCAGAAATACGGTCCATTGCCTGTCGACTTCTGTGAAATAGATCGCGGAAACGAGCAGGATCACAACAGAAGTGGCTGCAAAGGCAGCCAGGTAGGGTTGGACTTGGTGAAATATTTTCATGATACGCATTTTGCTCATTGGAGTGTCCTTGGGTCGGCTGAAAAATAACCAGCCCACGGTGCTGAGGGCCGGTTCCGAGCATTTTTCAATTTACGTTGAATGTATTGCGGTACAGCAATCAGTAATGAGCGCCGGGCCACGATATATCAGGCCGCTGTATATTTGTACCAGGGAAGCCCCTGCCTTGATTTTTTCAACGGCATCCGCACCGTCCAGTATGCCGCCCGCGCCGATGATCGGCAGCGCACCTTTTAATTCGGCTGCGAGTTGGCGGATCACGGCAGTGGATTTGTTTTTCACAGGCGCACCGCTTAAACCGCCGGTTTCATTGCCATGCGGCAGGTTTTCTACGCCCTCACGCGACAGTGTGGTGTTGGTGGCGATCACGCCATCAATACGGTGCTGCATTAACAGGCGGGCGATTTGTGTGATTTGTTCGCCTTCCATATCAGGCGCTATCTTCAGCGCGATGGGAACATATTTTCCGTGCGTATCGGCAAGCTTTTGTTGTTCTGTCTTCAGCTGTGCGAGCAAGTCATCCAATGCCGTTTCATCCTGTAACTGGCGCAGATTCTTGGTGTTGGGTGAAGAGATGTTGACGGTGACATAACTGGCGTATGCATACACTTTACGCAAACAGATCAGGTAATCGCTGGCGGCGTTTTCAATCGGTGTTGCGGCATTCTTGCCGATATTGATACCCAGAATACCCCGGTAGTTCGCACGTCGCACATTCGCTATCAGCGCGTCCACGCCATCGTTGTTAAAGCCCATGCGATTGATGATGGCGTTCGCATCAGGCAGCCGGAACAGGCGCGGTCTGGGGTTGCCGGGCTGAGGCAGCGGCGTGATGGTGCCGATTTCGATGAAGCCGAAGCCGAGTGCGGCAAGACCATCAATGCACTCGCCATTTTTGTCCAGGCCAGCGGCCAAACCAACAGGATTGGGGAAATTCAGTCCCATCACGTTACGCGGATCATCCGCTACAGAAGGTCTTAACAGGCCGCTTAATCCCAATGAATATGCGGCCTTCAGTCCGTTTAACGTGAGATGGTGGGCCGTTTCCGGATCGAGCTGGAACAGTGCGGGGCGGAGCAAGGAATACATAATCAGCTTTTCTTGACGACGACAGGGATAGGAAATTTCTTCTTCTGTTGAAACATCGCAGTGCGCGATTTACCGCGCCAGTTTTCCGCGATCACATCGCCCAGTTGCAGGCACGTCAGGCCGAACACGGCGAAGCCAGCCTGGGCCAGCATGGTATTGGACAGATTGATTGTCAGGCTGGCATTCGCTTGGTAACTGATGACGGCGAGGTTGCCGACGGCGATGCCGGACAGTGCTGTGCATAGGATACGTCCCCAGTCGCCAGACTTTCCTCCTGCAAATATTGAACTTTCATGCCACAAAAATTGCATTGCCACCAACAGCAAGAGCGGTGATACCCATAGCAACCAGAATAATTTGGCTGGCCATGCTGCGCCGCCTAATAAACCGAATACCGCGAGGGGTAAGAGGATGCGCGCCAGTGTCTCACCGCTGGCAGCGGGCAACGCGATACGGCAGGTGAGAGCTTTGAGCAAGCCCGGGAAACTGCCAAGCAGGGCTCGGGTGATCAATACGGCGGGGGCGAGCAAGGCGAACAGCGGGGTGTAGAGCAGGATTTGCACGATGAGCGAATTGTCCTGTTGTACCGTCCAGCTTGCCACAAACAGATTCAGGTAACTGAGCAGCCAGCACAGCACCATACTTGCGATGCTCACCCCGATAAAATAGCTTTTCTGAGCGCTGAACGGGCTATTGCCGGTGAGCCGTTTGATGGTGTGATTGACGAGCAGCACGTAGAACAGCAGCATCATGCTGGTGCGCAGCGCGGCGGCAATGCTTTCATCGCTCGCAGACGATGCGTTAACGAGATCGTTCCATTGGGCGCCGGTTAATAACAGACCTGCCAGCGGCAAAAGTAGCAGCGTAGCGATAAAAATCCCAAGACGTGTTTTCATATATGTTCCCGGTTTCTGGTTTTAAGCTATTGATTTAATTTGAATATTTCGTAATAAGGTGTCAGCCGTAAGCCGTAAGCCGTAAACTTTCAACAGTGTCATTGAGCGGCTGCCATATGCCATTTTGTAAACCTTGTGCCGGTTGGTATTGGGTTTTATACGACATCTTGCGGCTATTTTTGATCCAGTACCCCAGATATACGAAATCAAGATCAAGCTTGCGGCATAGTTCGATTTGCCACAGCACGTTGTATACGCCGAATCTTGCGTGTGGCAAATCAGGCTCGTAAAAAGTGTACACCGAGGACAGACCGTCGCCTAGCAGATCAATCACGCTGACCATGCGCAGGATGCCGGCATCGCGGAATTCTACCAGCAGTGTATCAAGATGGCTTTGTAAAAGAAAAGTTTGATAGGCATCCCGATCATCATTATCCATGCCGCCATTCGGGTGACGTGCACGCTGATAGCGTTGATACAGATCGTAATATTCCGGTTTATCCTGCAATGTGTGCAGCGTGGCATCGAGTTGTGAATGTTGCGTCCAGGCACGGCGTTGTGACCGGTTCGATGTGAATTGTTTAGCCAGCACGCGCATTTGCACGCAGGCGCAACAATCATCGCAGTGCGGACGGTAGATAAAGGTGCTGCTGCGTCTGAAGCCTTCCCGCACCAGTTGAGAATAGAGCGGCGTATTGATCAGAAAGCTGGGCGTGGCGACCTGTGAACGCGCCTGCAAATCCGGCAAATAGCTGCACGGATAGGGGGCGGTCAAATAAAAATTCAGCGCGGAGATCGGTATGTCTTTGAGTGAGCTCATGCCATGAGAATGGAGAATTGAGAATTGGTGCTTGTAGTAATTTTTAATTATCCATTATCCATTGTCCATTCATATCTACCAATTCTTTCAGTCTGGCGATGAATTCATCGCGCGGAATCAGTCTTGCACCCAATGAGGCTAGGTGTGACGTATACATCTGGCAGTCTATCATCAGGATCGAAGACTCGGATTGCCGGTGTTGCCGGGTCAGATGCGAAAGTGCAACTTTTGAGGCATTGCTCACCCGGCTGAACATGGATTCGCCATAGAACATCTGCCCGATGGCTACGCCGTACAAGCCGCCGACCAGTTTGCCATCCAGCCAGGTTTCCACGGAATGGGCATAACCCATTCTGTGCAGTGCGCAATAGGCAGCGATCATCTGCTCATCTATCCATGTGCCCTGTTGTTCGCCGCGCGGTGCGGCGCAGGCGCGCATGACCTGTTCGAATGCGGTATCGGTGCGAATTTCAAAAGCGCCGTTGCGCAAAATTTTGGCGAGCGAGTCTGATAACTTGAATTCATCCGGGATCAGTACCATGCGCGGATCAGGACTCCACCACAGCACAGGATCACCGGGGCTGAACCACGGAAAGATGCCGTGCCGGTAAGCTTCCAGTAAGCGTGCGACGGTAAGCTCTCCGCCTGCTGCCAGCAAGCCGTTGGGTTCACGCAGGGCCTGTGTTACTGGCGGAAATGGGGTGTCTTCAGTTAACCAGGGAATCATCTTTTGGATTCATGCCGCAAGGGCATTCCCACGAAACAACGGAGCCGAGGCTCCTGTTTCTGACTGAAGGATTCATGAGTTGTTCCTCGATCCGGCTGCTGAGCCAGGCCTCGATATCACGCAACTCCTTATCGTTTAACGAGTGTTGCATGGGGTAGTCGTGCCAGGCAACGGTATATCCCAGCGATTGTAAGTTCTCCCTTGAGGCGACACCCAACGCGCAGGGAACGACGGGGTCGTTGCGGCCATGTGCCATGAAGATGGGCGTTTTCCGTGAAGAAGACGACGCTTCTGTCTGAGCTGCTTCAGCCAGCGGTAAATAAGCCGAGAGTATCAGCAGTCCGCACAGCGGCACACGCTGGCGCAGGCCCGTGTGGAGAGCAACCGCACCGCCTTGGGAAAAACCGGCCAGAAAAATATGCTCCGGGGCTATGCCGCGTGCTACTTCTTGTTCAATAAGTGCCTCGATGGCCGTTTGTGATGCATATATGCCTGCCTCATCCTGTTGCGCGGCGATGCCTGTCCTGAGCATGCTCGAAGGGTCGAAGGGTTCAAGAATGTCATACCAGGCGCGCATGACGAACCCGCCGTTGATGGTGACCGGGCGGCGGGGCGCATGAGGAAAAATGTAGCGAATCGCGACGGGCAGATTTAGTTCGTCAACCATGGGCACAAAGTCCTGCCCATCTGCGCCCAGTCCATGCAGCCAGATGATGCTGTATTGCGGATTTTTTCCCGATTCGAGGGTGATGTTCGAGAGAATTGCGGTCATGTACTGCTCCTGTTTATTGCTTTGCTTGGTTTAACCAGTCAGTACGATACAGGTTAAGAAAAAAATAAAGATTTATGCCATTATGCCGATAGCATAGTATTGCGGATAAAAATAACAATTATTGCGGATAATAATAACAAGCGGCACAAAATACAGGGCAGGGGACGAAATGAAAAGGGCAATAGAACCAACTTTGATTGAAAGAGTGATGCGGGAAGACGATTTTATCGTTTCCATGACGGATCTCAAGGGTCGCATCACTTACGGCAATAGAATTTTTATCGAATTTTCAGGCTATTCCGAGTCTGAATTGATCGGAACTCAACACAATATCATCCGTCATCCAGACATGCCGCGCGGCGTGTTTCAGCTGCTTTGGGACAAGATCCAGGCCGGCGATGAATGTTTTGCCTATGTCAAAAATATGTCCAAGGATGGCGGCTTTTATTGGGTTTTTGCCAATGTGACGCCAACTTTCGATCCACAGGGAAAGATTACCGGATATTTGTCGGTACGCCGCAAACCCAGGATGAGCGGGATTCAGACCGTAACGGGGTTATATGCTGCGATGCTGGCGGAAGAAAAAAAAGTCGGCGCGGCAAACGCGATTGCTGCCTCCACCAAATTGTTAGTCAATGTATTGAATGAAAAGGGGCTCAGCTATGATGAACTTGTCCTTGCAATCTAGATTCTCCGTGTTGCTTTGGTCGTTTTTCATCGTAATTCTGGCCGTTGTGTTGACCAGCTTCGCATTGCACGGAGTGGATGCAATCATGCTGGTATTTCTGGTGGCTGGCGCTGCAATTTCCGCCGTTGGGCAGTGGCAGACAAAGCGCTGGCTGGCACCGCTCGTTCAGTTGAATGCGGTGATTAGTGATGTCGCGCAAGGGCGCTTCAATAATCGCATAGTCGGGGTTTCAGATACAGATGAAATCGGCGTGCTGTGCTGGGGAGTGAACGATATGCTGGATCAGCTCGGTGCGTTTTTCCGTGAGCAGGAGACCAGTTTTCGCGCCAATCTGGCAGGACATTTCAATCGGGTCGCGATGAACGGCGGGATGCACGGCGGTTTCAGGACGGGTTTGACCAATCAGAATGTTTTGCTGGAAGGGATGGCGAGCCAGAAAAAGAAGGCAATGCGCGACAACCTGTCGTCCAAGGCTCACCACCTGAATATTCATAATCTGTTGAGTAATCTGGCTTTCAATCAGGAAGACTTGCAGATCATCACCGATAGCATGGAGGCACTCGCGAAGCTGGCGCAGCGTACCAGTGAGGACGCTGAAGCCAGCCAGCATTCTGTCAAGGATGTGGTGCAACGTCTCTCCGGCATCGCAGAGCGCGTTAATAATTCCAATGCCGCCATCACTCAGTTGAATGCACGCAGCGCGGAAATCAACAAGGCGGTTGGCCTGATTACGTCGATTGCCGATCAGACCAATTTGCTGGCATTGAATGCGGCGATTGAAGCGGCTCGTGCCGGCGAAGCAGGTCGCGGTTTTGCGGTGGTAGCGGATGAGGTGCGCAAGCTGGCCGAGAATACCAAAAATGCCTCAGAGTCCATCGGGCGCGTGATGCAAATGCTGCAGGGCGAGGCGGCCAAGATGCTGACCGATTCAGAGGAAATGCACGAGATAGCCAATTCGTCGCAGAGTGTGATCTCCCGTCTGGAGGAAAAATTCAGCAAATTTAATGAATCAGCGAAAATCACGCTGCATAGCGCGAACTATGCACAGGACCTGAGCTACGCATCACTGGTCAAGGTGGATCATGTGATCTACAAGCAACGCGCATACGCCCTGATTAACAGCCACGAAGATAGTGATTTTCGCAAGGCTGTCGGTATTGATCATCAGAATTGCCGTATGGGCAAGTGGTATACCGTGCAGGCTAAGGCGGAGTTCGGTGATCTGCCTTCTTATCGCGCGCTGCTTGAGCCGCATGCCAAGGTGCATGGCGGTGTGCATAAGACATTGGTTTTGCTTGATAGCGACTGGGAGCGCGATGAAAAGATTCAGGAAAAAATCATCGCCGAGATGGAGGAGGTCGAAGTAAACAGTATCGATGTGATGCGAGTACTCAATCGCATGGTGGCGGAGAAACACCCGGATCTGGCCAAGGTGCATTAAAAGCTAAAAGGGGCAAGGGAATCATGTTCCCTTGCCCCTTTTTTCAGTTTGCTGAAGGCTATGTCGCAATTAACTGTTGGCAGTAATTCAATCGCACTAAAAAGCGATGTCCACGCGGAGGCGCGGAGAACGCGGAGATAAAATCTACCAACCAACTAACTGGCTACAAGCGCAAACACATGCAGATAAACTCATGCCAACTCGACCAATTATGAATATTGCGAATTTAGATTTTTATTTTTTGGGTGGTTGTGTGCTTTTCTCCGCGTTCTCCGCGCCTCCGCGTGAGACATTCCAAATCAAGATTCCAGTTTCAACAGGCAACTACGACAAAGCGTTGCTGAATCCCCGATCTGATTCTTATGTCGGCTCGGCTATGGTCTCGCGCAGCACCTGAAATATTTCGCGGTAATTCTTGGCCGGTTTGCCAGCTTCACGTTCTTTGAGCGTATTGCGTATCAGTGTGCGCAGGCGTTGCACATCGGTTTGGGGGTAAGCGGCGAGCAGCTCGGTCAGCGCAGCATCCCCTTCAAGCAAGCGTTCGCGCCAGCGTTCCAGCTGGTGCATATAACCGATATGTTGTTGCGACGTGCCCTTCCAGGTGTTCAGCTTGGCGATAATAGGATCAATTTCCACGTCGCGCATCAGTTTGCCGATGTATTGGATCTGACGACGCTTCGCGCCAAAAGTTTTGATGCGGTGCATCTCTTTGATCGCATCGCGCAAGGACTCAGGGATGTCGAGTTGTGCGATCTGGTCTTTGCCCAGCTCCGTCAACTCTTGCCCCAGATCACGCAAGTCGTGCATCTGTTTCTTTATCTTGGTCTTGCTGGGCGGGAGCTCTTCTTCCTCTTCTGCTACAGGCAAACTGCGCAAGCCACGACCTTGTGGCTTTGCGGGCGCGGGAGCAGTATTTGACTCTTCTTCGTCCTCGTCGTCTTCCTGTTGATCTTCTTCGTCAAGATCGTACTGCTCGTCGTCTTCGTTCAGGCTGTCTTGTTCATCTTCGTCAAGATAGTCCTGCTCGTCTTCGGCGTGTTCATCCTGTGTGTCGGGATGAATTGAGTCTAACTTATTGTTATATAAGGATTTTTTCTGGTCTTCTGAATCGTCGTGCGGGTTCATGGTATGCAATGTGGCTATGAGATACTGCTATGATAGCGCCTTTCATCATTTTACAGCTTGAAGTTATGAACAAACCTATGTCGTCTGCGCAACATTCCCTGACTCAGGATCGGTTTTCCAACTCGTCAGACAATCTGCGCAACATCGCGCAGGACATGCTGGATGATGCCAAGCGGCAAGGTGCGACGGCGGCGTCCGCTGAAGTTTCAGAGGGTTTCGGGCAGAGTGTGACGGTACGCCAGGGCGAGGTGGAAACCATAGAATACAATCGCGACAAAGGATTGGGGGTTACGGTTTATTTTGGTCAGAGCCGTGGTAATGCCAGTACGTCGGATTTTTCCCCGCAGGCCGTGAAGGATACGGTGGACGCGGCCTTATCCATCGCCCGATACACCGCAATCGACGATTGTTCAGGCTTGCCGGAAGAAGACAGTCTGGCGCGGGAATTTCCTGATCTGGATTTGTATCACCCCTGGAATTTGTCGGTGGAGGATGCTATTGGCTTGGCCAAAGAGTGCGAACAGGCAGCGCTCGATGCGGATACGCGTATCCAGAATTCGGAAGGCGCGACGGTGAGCGTGCATGAAGCGCAGTTCGTTTTTGCCAACAGCATGGGGTTTATCGGTGGTTATCCGACTTCGCGCCACAGCTTGAGCTGTTCTGTCATCGCTGAGCAGGATGATGCGATGGAGCGCGATTACTGGTATAGCGTGGCAAGGTGTGCTGGCGATTTGCTGGGCGCCGGGCAGGTGGGGCGTATCGCCGCAGAACGCACGGTGCGGCGCTTAGGAGCCAGGCAAATTGCAACGATGCAGGTGCCGGTGCTGTTGGAAGCTTCAGTGGCGGCCAGTCTGTTGGGGCATTTCGTCGGTGCGGTGAGCGGCGGCAGTTTGTATCGAAAATCGTCGTTTTTGCTGGGGCAACTCGACAAACCGGTTTTTTCTTCACACATTCAGATTGCCGATATACCTGATATCAAAAAAGGCCTGGCTTCCAGCGCTTTCGATGACGAAGGCGTCAAAACGCAGCGCCGCAACATCGTAGAGAATGGCGTGCTGCGCGGTTATTTTCTGGGCAGTTATTCGGCGCGCAAACTGGGGCTGCGATCAACCGGCAATTCGGGCGGTAACCACAACCTGATCCTGCAGCCCTCCGGCGGACAGGACCTTGATCTGGCAGGCTTGCTCAAGACCATGACGCGCGGACTGCTGGTGACCGAATTGCTGGGGCAGGGCGTCAATTCCATTACCGGCGATTATTCACGCGGGGCGGCAGGCTTCTGGGTGGAAAACGGCGAGATTCAATATCCGGTGCATGAGGTTACTATTGCGGGCAATCTCAAGGATATGTACCGCAACATCGTCGCTGTTGGCTCCGATGTGCTGGTTCAGGGCTCTCGTCAATGCGGCTCGATTCTGCTCGAAGGCATGACGGTTGCAGGCTGTTGATTTCGCAAAAAACGCTTTAATCCATAAATTAAACGGATTTTGCGAGTTATTGCCCACAGGGCAATATACCTGCCTACACCATTTGCGAGTTATTGCGAGTTGATGCATGCTGTGCATCATCTCTGCTAAAACCACTTGTCCACTGGACAATATCCCTGCAGGAACCGTTTCACAGATTTAAAGTCGACAGTCGATAATTGAAGTTTTACGATAAGTTATCTGGCGCTGCTTCGTAATCTATTGTTTAATCAGCTTAATCTGCGTAATCTGTGGATAGCGGTTGAGGGTAATCGCCGCCATAGTGCGGCATTTTACGTCCTGTACATGGTAGAATTCGCGACTTTCCAATTTTCTATTAGGACTATCTGTCATGTTCTCCAGCAAAAACACCATTGCCGTCACTGATCCGGAACTGTGGGCCGCGATTCAGCATGAAAACCAGCGTCAGGAAGATCACATCGAGCTGATCGCTTCTGAAAATTACACCAGCCCGGCAGTGATGGAAGCGCAGGGCAGCAAGCTGACCAACAAGTACGCCGAAGGTTATCCGGGCAAGCGTTATTACGGCGGTTGTGAATATGTGGATGTGGCCGAGCAGCTGGCGATCGACCGCGCGAAGGCTTTGTTCGGTGCAGAATATGCCAACGTGCAGCCTCATTCCGGTTCACAGGCCAATCAGGCAGTGTATGTTTCTGTGTTGAAACCAGGCGACACCATTCTGGGTATGTCGCTGGCGCATGGCGGTCATCTGACGCACGGCGCATCGGTGAATATCAGCGGCAAGCTGTATAACGCCATTCAGTACGGCCTGAACGATAAAGAAGAAATCGACTACGATCAGGTGCAAGCGCTGGCATTGGAGCACAAGCCAAAGATGATCGTGGCAGGGGCCTCAGCCTATGCGCTGGTGATCGACTGGAAGCGTTTCCGTGCGATTGCCGACAGCGTCGGCGCGTATCTGTTCGTGGATATGGCGCATTACGCCGGTTTGATTGCGGCGGGTGTGTACCCGAACCCGGTCGGTATCGCCGACTTTGTCACCACTACGACTCACAAAACCCTGCGCGGTCCGCGTGGCGGCCTGATCCTGGCCAAGGCAGAACATGAGAAGGCGCTCAATTCAGCGATTTTCCCCGCGTTGCAGGGCGGCCCGCTGATGCATGTGATCGCGGCCAAGGCCGTTGCGTTCAAGGAAGCCGGTAGTCATGAATTCAAGGTTTATCAACGTCAGGTCGTTGAAAATGCACGCGTGATGACCCGTGTGCTGCAGGAGCGGGGCTTACGTATCGTTTCAGGCCGCACCGACAGTCACGTGTTTTTGGTCGATCTGCAAGCCAAGAATCTGACCGGCAAGGATGCTGAAGCGGCACTGGGGCGTGCGCATATCACCGTCAACAAGAACGCCATTCCGAATGATCCGCAAAAACCGTTTGTAACTTCCGGCATCCGTATCGGCAGCCCGGCAATGACGACACGCGGTTTTAAGGAGTTGGAAGCCGAATTGCTTGCGAATCTGATCGCCGATGTGCTGGATGCACCGAACGATGATGCTGTCATCGCACGCGTTGCCGCTGAAGTGAAGAAGCTGACCACGCAGTTTCCGGTGTACGGTGCTTAGTAGCTAGACATTAGTCGCTAGTCGTTAGTTGAAATCTGCCGCACAGCGGCGACAAAACCAACTAATTGCTAGTGTCTAACGGCTAACAACTGCTTCTATGAAATGCCCGTTCTGTAAAGGTCACGACACCCAGGTGGTGGATACGCGCGAGAGCGAGGAGGGCGACAGCATACGTCGCCGTCGCCGCTGCGTGTCGTGCGATAAACGTTTCACCACGTTTGAAACGGTTGAGTTGCGCATGCCGCAGGTAGTCAAACAGAACGGGATGCGCAGCGAATTCGATGCTGAAAAACTGCGTACCAGTTTCAAGCGCGCCTTGCACAAGCGACCGGTTTCAACCGAAATGGTGGATGCCGCAATCGACCGGGTCACCCACAAACTGTATGCGCTGGGCGAGCGTGAAATTGACTCAAGGCATGTAGGCGAGCTGGTGATGCAGGAATTGTTGAAACTGGACAAGGTTGCCTATATCCGATTCGCTTCCGTGTACAAAAGTTTTCAGGATGTGGGTGATTTTGCCGAGGCGGTCAAGGCCGTGCGTCTCACGCCCGCACGTCCTGGCGAAAAATCAGACTGATGTTAAGTCATCAGGACAGTCAATGGATGGCTCGGGCGCTGCGGTTGGCCGAGCTTGGTCTGTACGGCACCAGTCCTAATCCGCGCGTCGGCTGTGTGCTGGTGCAGAATGAAATAATGGTGGGGAGCGGCTGGCACCAGCGAGCAGGTGAACCACACGCCGAGGTTCATGCCTTGCGTGAAGCAGGAACATTGGCACGTGGTGCTAGCGCTTATGTCACGCTGGAGCCGTGTAGTCACCATGGCAGAACGCCGCCCTGCGCGGATGCGTTGATAGCGGCAGGTGTATCGCGGGTGGTGGTGGCAACTACTGACGCGAATCCGCTGGTTTCAGGTAATGGGATCGCCCGATTGCGCGCGGCAGGCATTGAGGTCGAATGCGGCCTGATGGAGTCGGCGGCACGTGAATTGAATATCGGTTTTTTTGCCCGTATGACACGCGGCCTGCCCTGGGTGCGCTCCAAGGTCGGCATGAGTCTGGACGGACGTACGGCGTTGTCCAACGGGGTCAGTCAGTGGATCACCGGCCCTGATGCGAGGCTGGATGTGCAACACTGGCGGGCGCGTTCCTGTGCGGTGCTGACCGGTATCAATACGGTGCTGGCAGATGATGCGCAATTGAATGTGCGCGAGATTGAGGTTGGGCGGCAGCCACAGCGGGTGGTGTTGGATAGCCAGTTGCGCATGCCGCTGGATGCGCGCATCTTGCAAGGCGGTGTGCTGATTTATTGTGCTTTGCGCGATGAACAGAAAATTGCACAGTTAGAGGGTGCTGGTGCGACGGTAGTGGTATTGCCGGATGGAAAAGGGCGGGTTGATTTGAACGCCGTGTTGCGTGATCTTGCGCTGCGTGGCTGCAATGAAGTGCTGGTGGAAGCGGGTGCTGTTCTGAATGGCGCCTTGTTGCGTGCGGGTCTGGTGGATGAGTTGCTGTTGTATATGGCGCCTCAGTTACTGGGTGATATGGCGCGTGGCATGGCTAACCTGGGCGAACTGACTTCGCTTGAACAGCGAATTGATCTTGTGTGGCGGGATGTGCGTCAGGTCGGCAATGACTTGCGCATCACAGTAGGGGTCGAAAAGAAATGATCGTCATTGCACCGGAATGGCGGAGTTTACCTATGAAAAAGCAGTCTCACGCGGAGGCGCGGAGAACGCGGAGAAGAACGAATAAAAATTTAACCCAAAAAACCATATTTGATCTCGCCAAATATGCATAGGAATACGATGCAGTTGATTTATATATCACCTATTCGGTGAGCGCACATTTTTTAGTAAGGTGTTGATTTTGCTCCGCGTTCTCCGCGCCTCCGCGTGAAATGGGTTAGGCAGGGATGATGCCCGGTGGGTATCAACTTGCAATTATTTTTGTTGGTTCCGGCTCGTCCGGCTTGGGTTTAAAGGAGTTTAATCGTGTTTAGTGGAATCATTGCAGATGTCGGCATCATCACCCGTGCGGAAGATCGCGAGGGCGGTTTGCGCCTCACTGTCGAGGGCGAAGTGCTGGGCATGGATGATGTGCAGATCGGTGACAGCATCGCGGTGAATGGCGTGTGTCTTACCGTGGTGAAAATAGACGGCCGCGCTTTTACCGTAGATGTCTCCTGCGAAACCCTGGCTTGCACGGTTGGATTGGCGCAGCAGGGAAATCATGTCAATCTGGAAAAAGCCTTGCGCCTGTCGGATCGGCTGGGCGGACATCTGGTCAGCGGTCATGTGGATGGCGTGGGCGAGGTAGTCGCGTTCAACGATATCGGCGAGAGCTGGCGTCTGGTTGTTCGCGCGCCGCATGGTCTGGCCAAATACATTGCGGTGAAAGGTTCCATTACCATTAACGGCGTCAGTTTGACCGTGAACAGGGTCGCAGGCTCGGAGTTCGAAGTGAACCTGATCCCGCATACACTGGATGTGACGACGTTGAATGAATTAAAAGCAGGTTCAAAAGTGAATCTTGAGATCGACCTGATCGCACGCTACGTGGAACGCATGATGCAGAAAGAAGTGCAATGACTGGAATTTCACCAATACAGGAAATCATCGAGGAAATTCGTGCCGGCAACATGGTCATTCTGGTGGATGAGGAAGACCGTGAAAACGAAGGCGACCTCGTTTTTGCCGCAGAATTTGCTACGCCGGAAAAGATCAACTTCATGGCCCGTCACGGTCGTGGATTGATCTGCCTGACGCTGACTGAATCGCATTGTCGTCAGATCAATCTGCCGTTGATGGTGCGCGAAAATGGCTTGCCGCTGGCGACCAATTTCACGATTTCCATCGAGGCGGCAAGCGGGGTTACCACCGGCATCTCTGCGGGGGACCGGGCGCGTACCGTACTGGCCGCTGCAGACAAAAACGCAAAACCTGCCGACATCGTGCAGCCGGGCCACATTTTTCCGCTGCGTGCGCAAAATGGCGGCGTGCTGGTGCGTGCAGGACATACCGAAGCCGGTTGTGATCTGGCGCAGTTGGCAGGGCTGACTCCAGCCTCGGTGATCTGCGAGATTCTCAAGGATGACGGCGAAATGGCGCGTCTGCCGGATTTGATCGAGTACGCCAGGTTGCACGGTCTTAAAATTGGCACCATCGCAGATCTGATCGAGCATCGCAGTCAGCATGAAAAACTGGTCGAGCGTGTCGCGTTGAGGAAGGTTCAGACTGCATACGGTGAATTTAATCTTGCAACTTATGTGGACAAGACCACGCAGCGCACTCATCTTGCTTTGATAAAAGGTGTTATTAATCAGGATGTTGAGGTGTTGGTCAGGGTGCATGAACCCTTGTCGGTGATGGATTTCCTCGAACAGAAATCACCCGTTCAGTCGACCAGTGTGCATCAGGCCATGCAGAAGATCTCCGAGGCAAGTGCCGGCGTACTGGTATTGCTGCATCGCGGCGAGACCCCGCAGGATCTGCTGGCTCGCGCAACTGAGGATGTTTCAGCTCAGCAAGCCGTTCAGTGGGATCCGCGCAGCTATGGTATCGGTGCGCAGATATTGCGCGATCTGAAGGTGGGCAAGATGCGCTTGCTGGCGACCCCGCACAAGATGCCGAGCATGGCCGGTTTTGGACTGGAAGTGACAGGCTACGCCAGCCACGAATAAAAAGAATTTGTCCGCAGATTACATGGATTAAATCGGATTAAAACCGATTGACCTAAAAAGCATTTGTTTTCAGATTAAACAGATTGCACGAGATTAAATAAAAATTTACCGGGTCTCTGCTGCTAACCGGTTGGGTGAGTTTTTGGTCGTCTGTAACGGTTTGAAATCTGTGTGAATCTGCGTAATCTGCGGATTAGCGCTGGGTTTAAAGAATTAAAGGAGCAGGACAATGAAAGAAATAGAAAAGAATCTGGACGGTAAGGGGCTGCGTATCGGTATTGTACAAAGTCGTTTTAACCTGGACGTTTGTGAGGGTCTGCTGGCATCGTGCCGCGCGGAACTGGTGAGATTAGGTGTTGCGGAAGACGACATTACGCTGGCGACCGTGCCGGGCGCACTGGAAATACCCGTCGTGCTGTTAAGCATGGCTGACAGCGAAAAATACGATGCCTTGATTGCACTGGGTGCGGTGATACGCGGCGATACCTATCATTTTGAGGTGGTGTCCAATGAATCGGCTCGTGGTGTGAATGACGTGCAACTGGCTTGCGGCGTGCCGATCGCCAATGCGATTCTGACGACGGATAACGACGATCAGGCGCTTGCACGCGTCAGCGTAAAGGGCAGTGAAGCCGCTCAGGCAGCGATTGAAATGGCCAACTTGTTGCGGGATCTGGCATGAGCGCGGGGGCTGAGTTAACTCCAGTTAAAATTACCCAGCAGAAAAGCCCGCGCCATCGCGCACGGGAACTGGCGCTGCAAGGAATTTACCAGTGGCGAGTGTCAGGCACGGATGCGTCTGATATTGAAAATCACCTGCAAGGTGAAAAGAATCTGGGGCGTTACGACAAGCCCATGTATGCCAAATTGCTGCGCGGCGTCCTCGCCCAGCACGAAGAACTGGAAACCTTGTTGACACCTTATCTTGACCGTGCGCTCGATGAACTGAGCACGGTAGAATTTTCGGTGCTGTTGCTGGCGGCTTACGAGCTATCCCAGCAACTGGATGTGCCGTACAAGGTTGTCATCAACGAAGCGGTTGAACTGGCCAAGACTTTTGGCGGTACCGACGGTCACAAGTATGTCAACGGGGTGCTGGACAAACTGGCGCCCAAAGTTCGCGCTGCGGAATTTGCCAACAACAGACGTTAGTCGTCAGACGCTAGACGTTAGTGAATGCCGCAAGGGCATTCCCACAAAACATGTCGTGCATGCACTCGTGTTTTTGAATGAAAGCCGCGAAGCGACAGCTTCAGCTAATAGCTAGCGACTAGCATCTAACAACTGCCTTTATGTCCGAATTTGATCTGATCAAAAGCTACTTTACCCGCGCTACACCTGGCACCCTGCTGGGCGTAGGCGACGATGCGGCCTTGATGCAAGTCAGTGAAGGCCGTGTGCTGGCGGTATCCAGCGATATGCTGGTGTGCGGCACGCATTTTTTTGCCGATACGGACCCGTTTTTGTTGGGGCATAAAACACTTGCCGTCAATCTGTCTGATCTGGCCGCGATGGGTGCGACACCGCGCTGGGCTACCTTGGCGATAGCCTTGCCGGTTGCTGATGAAAACTGGCTTGCGAAATTCAGTGCGGGGTTTTTTGCCCTGGCCAAAGCGCATGGTGTTGACCTGGTCGGCGGTGACACCACGCGCGGGCCACTTAATCTTTGCGTGACGATTTTCGGTGAGGTGGCTGCTGCGCAGGCGTTGCGGCGCAGCGGTGCACAAGTTGGCGATGAAATATGGGTGTCAGGGTGTCTCGGCGATGCAGCCTTGGCACTGGCTCACCTGCAAGGCCGCGTGGGCTTGTCTGCGGGCGACTTTGCCGCCTGTGCGCCTGCCCTGCATCAGCCGCAGCCGCGTGTGGCGCTGGGGCTTGCGTTGTGCGGCATTGCCAGCAGTGCTATCGATATTTCAGACGGCTTGCTGGCTGATCTCGGTCATATCCTCGAAGCCTCGCATGTGGGCGCACGGGTAATCTTTGATGAACTGCCTGTATCGGAGAGTTTGCGCAGGCTTATGGATCAACCGCTGGGCAAACAGTGCGCGCTGTCCGGTGGCGATGACTATGAATTGTGTTTTACCGTGCCTGCATCCCGTCACGACGAGGTGCTGCTCATCAGCGAACAGCTGGGCCTGCCGTTGACCTGTATTGGTGCTGTTGTTGCGGGGCAGGACTGCGTTGTTCTCGATGCTGCGGATCATTCGATAAATTTTGAGAGCGCAGGCTATGACCACTTCCGATGAATTGCCAGAAGGTGATTTAAAAATACAGCCTGACTGGCGTTTCATTTGCAGTCATCCGGCCCATTTTTTGTCCTTTGGCTTTGGCAGCGGCCTGGCGCGGCATGCGCCCGGCACGTTCGGCACACTGGTCGCTTTTCCGATGTACTGGTACCTGGCGCCGCGTCTGTCGGACGCATTGTTTATATTTGTATTGATCTGGGCATTCGCCATCGGCGTATGGGCCTGCGACATCACAGGTCGTGCCTTGGGCGTGGCGGATCACGGCGGCATGGTCTGGGATGAGATTGTGGCGATGTTGCTGGTGCTGTTCTTCACACCAGCGGGATGGCAATGGTCACTGCTGGCTTTCGCGTTGTTCCGTTTTTTCGACATCGTCAAGCCGCCGCCGATACGTTATTTTGACAGCAACTGGCACGGCGGCCTGGGGGTTATGTTCGATGATTTGCTGGCGGCGGGTTACGCGTTGCTGTGCATGGCTGCAATCAAAAGCATTTTGCTGTAAACCTAGAAAAAGCTGTTTCCCACATAAGTAGTGGCTTAGATGCAGTTTTGTTGCGTCTTATTAGCAGTGGCTTAGGTGCGGGCTTATACACCTTAGTCCACTGTTTAGTTGCTCCATCAGTCCAATACTTAGTAGCTTCATCAGGTTAAATGGATTAACGCAGATTAAACAGATACTTATGCGCACACTTGGTTCGCCATTTGAGTGATGAGCAGTTATTTCGTAACTTGTTGTTAATCTGTGAAAAGCTTCTCGCAGGGATGATGCCCTGTGGGCATCAACTCGCAGAATCTGCGTAATCAGCGGATAGAACTGCGGTTTTCAGGCTGATTTAAAATGAACAGCCGCCTATGCGGTAGTGTCCAGTTTTTGCCCGAGGCGGCTGTCTTCCTGGCAATGAGGCGTTTCTGCCGAATCTTTCTTTTCTCCGGTTTTGTGTGCGGGTTTTCCCTTGTTCTGGCTGAATTTTCGTCCACTAAGCTTGTTGCCTAGATATTGGATGCTGCCGATAAAGTCCATGATTTTCTCCCCTGTTATTTATGTTATCGGTAATAAAATCAATTCGATAAGGTTGAAAAGAACCTTCTCGCTGACTGTGGCGGTTATACCGGTAAATCGGCAAAGTCAAAAGGGTTGAAAAGTAGAGTTAATCAGTGCAATATTCCGCTCCTCCTCAAAATGCACGGTAATCCCTTGATCCTATTCGCGCACTTCCTGTCGACCTGTCTTGTGTTCAATCAAACGCACACTGCCTGTAATCTGCACGGGGGAGCTGATTCATGAGTTGGCTAAACCATGCACTGTTAATTGCCTTCGCCTGTGCTTTACTCATCAGCCTTCTTGTATGGGGTTTTCTGCGACTCACGCGCGTCACGCGCGCACTTCGTGAAAGTGAAGAACGCTGGAAATTTGCCCTTGAAGGCGCGGGTGACGGCGTATGGGATTGGAACGTACAACTCGATACCGTTGTTTTTTCGGCGCGCTACAAGGAAATGGTCGGCTACACCGACGAGGACATTGCCGCCAATGAAGCCGCATGGAGTCAGCGTATTCATCCCGATGACCGGGCACAGGTCGATGAGGATATACACGCCTATATGCAGGGGCGCACCGGAGCCTATTACAACGAGCACCGCGTGTTGTGTCGGGACGGCAGCGTCATATGGGTGCTGGCGCGCGGCATGATCGTCGAACGCACGCAGGATGGTAAACCGCTGCGCATGATAGGCACGCACGCAGATATTACCGGACGTAAAAATATGGAGGAGCGCATGCGGCGCATGGCGCATTACGATCTGCTCACCGAGTTGCCCAACCGCGCACTCATCGGTGAGCGGATGCAGCAGGCGGTGATCAGGGCTCGACGCGACAAGACGCACATGGCAGTGATGTTCCTCGATCTGGATCGGTTCAAGCCAGTCAACGACAATCTGGGGCATGACATCGGCGATGCGTTGTTAAAACAAGTTGCCCAGCGCCTGCTGGTGGGCGTGCGCGCGTCTGATACCGTAGCGCGCATAGGCGGTGACGAATTTGTTGTGATGCTGCCCACCATCGAGCATGAACAGGATGCGACTGTCGTCGCCGAAAAGATTTTGCTTGCGCTGAATCAGCCGTTCAACGTTGAAGGTCACGAAATCAGTATTTCCGGCAGTATCGGTATTGCCGTCTACCCTGAGCACGGTGAAGAGGAAAAACTGTTGTTGCTTAATGCCGACATCGCGATGTACCACGCCAAGAACGACGGGCGAAATGATTACCGTATGTTTGAGCCGCACATGCAGTGATTTTGTTCGGGCAGCTTGAGTTGCCCGATAAAAGTCAGCAAGCTGACAATTCGCCTAATTCCGACGTTGCAATCGTCGTTTGATAGAACGCCAACATCCTTTCGGCCTGACGGCTGGCGGACCAGCCAAGCGCGTAGTTGCGACCGGCCTCACCAACGGCACGGCGCGCATCGGCATCGTTCAGCATTCCGATGACTTTGTCGGAAAAGTCGGTCAGTTCTGCACGGGCGATCCAGACACCCATTCCTTCACGTAATACATCAAGCGTACCGAGCTCTGCCGTCGATACCACGGGCACGCCTTGTGCCATCGCTTCGAGCAAAACCAGCCCCTGTGTTTCCGTACGGGATGCGAAGATGAATATGTCGGCAGCGCGATAGCAACTGTTCAATTCGGTATAGCGATCCAGATAGCCGATAAACCTGACGTTTTCAGTCAGACCCATTGCTTTAACATCATGCTCCAGGCTTTTCAGGGCTGGGCCTTCGCCTGCGATAACAAACAGTACATCTGAAATGGTTTTTATCACCTGTTGTACTGCCTTCAGCAAGAAACCTATATTTTTTTCATGGGCTACTCGCCCCATAAACAGCACTACAGGCCTGTCTTGTGCAATTTCATACTTCTGACGAAAGTTTTCCCGATCTCCCGGCACGAAACTTGAAGGTTCAATGCCCGTCGAGATGACTTGCGCCGGCGTGGTAATCCCGTAGTTCTTCAGCACCCGCAGCATCGGACGAGAGGGTACGATCATGCCATCCAGACTGTTGCCCTGATGGCGTGAAAACTGCCTGGCGACTAGTCGCATCAATTTCTTCGGTACGATAGGGATGTAGTGATAGAGGTATTCCTCAAAAAAAGTGTGGTAGGTTTCTACGCAAGGGATATCCAGCAGTTTCGATAGTTTGACTCCCAGGTAATGGGCTACAAAGGGTGTTTGTATGTGGATGACATCGTACTTTTCACTGCGTAATTTTTCCAGATGCTGCATCACGCCCCTGTAACTCATGAATCTGTCTTCAGGGTCGAGCGGCACACGTCTGGCAGCGATGCGCAGAATGTCGGATTCATCATCACTTTGCATCTGATAATCGGGCGCGATCAGGTGGACAGTGTGACCGAGCGCGCGCAGTTCATGGCGGAAAGTCTCTATGGAAGTTGATACACCATTGATGCGCGGGAAATAGACATCGGAGATAAACAGGATTTTCATTGAGATTTTACAAGGTTAATTTCGCAGCGCAATTTCAGTGCCGGAGTGGCTGTTCCAGCGGATCAGTTCCATGCGCCCGTCCAGATGTTCCACGATGGCGGTGCAGCTATCTACCCAGTCGCCGCAATTCATATAAGTCAATCCATCGACTTGCTTGATCATGGCCCAATGAATATGGCCGCAAATCGCACCATCAAGACCGCGTTCGCGAACATGGCGAATGACGGAATCCTCGAAGTTGAAAATAAACGTCAGCGCCGTCTTTATCCGGCGCTTTGCATAGCCTGCCAGTGACCAGTAGCCGGGACGCTTTAAGGTGCGTCGCAGCCAGGACAGGTAAATGTTGATTCGCACCAGCAGGTTGTAGGATATATCCCCCAGGATAGCGACCCAGCGGTGATGGAGTGTTACCTGGTCGAATGCGTCGCCATGGATCAGCAAATAGCGGCGTCCGTCATTGGCTGTGTGGATGTGTTCAGACATCACCATCACATCGCCAAAAGAGGTGCCCACATATTCGCGCATGGCCTCGTCGTGGTTGCCGGGAATGAAGAATACTTTTTCACCGTGACGCGCACGTCGCAGTATTTTTTGTACGAAAGTGTTCTGGTCAGGCGACCAGTGCACCCCGCCACGGCTCATCGCCCACAGGTCTACGATATCGCCAAGCAGAAAAAGGTTTTCCGACGAATAGGCTTTCAGGAATTCGAGTAACTGGTCGGCCTGACAAGCCTTGGTGCCGAGGTGGATGTCCGAAAGAAAAATTGAGCGGACTTCCAGAGCTGTCATGTCTGAGCCCGGGTTGCCGAATCAATAATTGAGCCCCTGTCAGCCCTCAATGCAAAGAAGGGGTGGTGTGCAATAAGTTCGAGGCGATAAAGTTTACTTCTCATGCGGGCAGAATGGCATGGGAATATTTCGCTGTTGTTACACTTTTATATTAATATGAACAGTATCTGGGGCAGGTGCAGGCAGAAATGCTCATCCGCCTTTAGTATTGGCGTTTGACAGGTTTACAGGCAGTTAAATGCTTGATGTGGAGGTTTACCCGGTTTTATTTTACATGCCACTTAAATACATGAAGATAGTTTCCAATAAATTATCACCGGGACTTCAGTTGGCCGGCATTTTTGTCGGCACGCTATTGCTGATGACCGCCTATGAATTCCTGAAAGAGCTGCTTTTCAGGGGCGCATTGACGCCATGGCAGTCGCATTTGATGACCATCCTCGTGACGGCCATCTGCGCCACCGTGGTTTCCTATTTCATACGGAATTCGGTAGCGCAGGCATTGAGCCTGTCCCTGCAACAAAGTACGGCTCGCTTCGATACCCTGCTGAATTCGGCTGCCGAGGGGGTATACGGCGTCGATATGCAGGGGGAGTGCACCTTCATCAATCCGTCCGGTTTGCATTTGCTGGGCTACAGTGATGCCACGGAACTGCTGGGCCAGCATATGCATGCGCATATTCATCATACGCGTGCAGATGGATCGCCTTATCCTGTCGAAGAGTGCCGCTTGTCCCTCAGTCTGCAGTCCCGTGCGGGTATTCATGTCGATGATGAAGTATTCTGGCGTCGTGACGGCAGTTCTTTCCATGTCGATTATTGGTCCCGCCCGGTTTGGCAAGATGGCGAAGTTAAAGGCGCGGTCATTACCTTTCTGGATATTAGCGAACGCAGTCAGGCTGAGGCTGAACTTCGCATTGCTGCCACTGCCTTTGAATCGCATGAAAGCATGATGATCACCGATGCCGATTGCGTGATTCTGCGGGTTAACAAGGCTTTTACCGAGACGACCGGTTATACCAGCGAGGAGGCAGTCGGGCAGAAACCGAGCATTCTCAAGTCAGGCCGACATAACGCGAACTTTTATCATGCCATGTGGGAAGACATACAACGCGACGGAGCATGGCAGGGGGAAATCTGGGACAGGCGTAAAAATGGCGAGGTCTATCCAAAATGGCTCAGTATCACCGCCGTCAAGGGGGAGGGCGGGGAAATCACTCACTATGTCGGATCGCACATCGATATAACAGAACGTAAGCACGCAGAGGAAAAGATCAAGTACCTGGCGTTCTACGATCCCCTGACGCACCTGCCCAACCGCAGGTTGCTGATGGACAGGCTGCAGCATGCCCTGGCTTTTAGCGCGGGCAGTGGTCGGGGGGCTGCGCTGATGTTTATCGATCTGGATAATTTCAAGGCGCTCAATGACACGCTTGGCCATGATATGGGAGACCTGTTGTTGCAACAGGTTGCGCAGCGTCTTGGTTCATGTGTGCGCGAAGGCGATACCGTCGCACGCTTGGGCGGGGATGAGTTTGTGGTGTTGCTGGAAGATATGAGCGATCAGCCTCTGGATGCAGCAGAACAGGCGGAGGTTTTTGGCGAAAAAATTCTTGCCGCGCTCAATCAGTCTTACCAGCTGGAAATTCAGGAGCATTACAGCACCCCCAGCATCGGTGTGACCTTGATCAGTGGGCACCGGCAGACCATAGAGGAGCTGTTGAAACAGGCGGACATCGCCATGTATCAGGCCAAGAAGGCCGGGCGCAACACCATCCGCTTCTTCGATCCCCAGACGCAGATTGCTGTTAATGCTCATGTGGCCTTTGAACGTGAGTTACGCCTGGCAATCGAGCGGAAGCAATTTCATTTGTATTACCAGATTCAGGTGGATAGCTCGGGAAGGCCTGTGGGTGCTGAGGCATTGATACGCTGGATACATCCTGAACGCGGCATGGTGTCGCCGCTGCAATTCATTCCGCTGGCCGAGGAAACCGGCTTGATTCTGCCCATCGGTCTTTGGGTGCTGGATACTGCGTGCTCACAACTCAGTGCATGGCGGCACGATGCGAATGCACGCGACCTTGTTCTGGCGGTGAACGTGAGCGCAAGGCAAATTCGCCAGGCTGATTTCGTGGCTCAGGTGCAAGCGGCTGTGCAACGTCATGCGATCGATGCGACACGGCTCAAGCTTGAGCTGACTGAAACGCTGCTGCTGGAAAACATCGAGGAGATCATTGCAACCATGAATGCATTGAAAGCAATCGGCGTGCAGTTCTCGCTGGATGATTTTGGCACCGGTTATTCTTCCTTGCAGTACTTGAAGCGGCTGCCGCTCAATCAGCTCAAGATTGACCAGTCGTTCGTGCGAGACCTTGCGACCGACAGCAGCGATAAAGCGATCGTGCGCACCATCATTGCAATGGCGCACAGCCTGAGCATGGAGGTCATCGCCGAAGGGGTTGAGACGGAACAACAGCGGCAGTTTCTGCTGGACAATGGCTGTCTGCACTACCAGGGCTATCTGTTTGGCAAGCCAGTACCGGTAGCTCAGTTTGAGACCCAGCTGGGATCGTGCGTGTTGATCTAGTGCTGTATGGTTTCCCAGCTTATGCCGCTGGCGTCAATGCGTAACGCATTCGCCTGATTGCCCCAGTCACCCAATACCCATCGTTCGCAAAGATGCCCGTCCACCACGTGCTCGTGGCGTTTCGGGCGGTGGGTGTGACCGTGGATCAGGCGGGGATAGCGATATTCGCGCAGTAGTTGCGCAACGGCATCGTCGTTTACATCCATGATCGCGCTGCTTTTGTTCTGCTTTTCTGTTTCGCTGCGGATGCGCAACTGTTCGATGTAGGCCTTGCGCTCCGCTAGTGGTCTTTCAAGAAATTGTCTTGTAAAATCAAGCGAGTGGACATGTTTGCGGAACCGTTGGTATTCAACGTCATCGGTGCACAACTGGTCCCCATGGCTGAGTAAGGTGGCTGTGCCGTACAAATCTATCAGGGTCGGATCGGCCAGCAACACTGCGCCGCAGGCCTCTGCCAGCGCCTCGCCCATCAACAAGTCACGATTGCCTTGCATCAGGTAAACTCGGGTGGCGGGCAGGCTGCGCAATGCGCTGATAACCTGCTGGTGAAAGGGTGCCTGCAGGTCATCGTCGCCCGCCCAGTATTCAAACAGGTCGCCCAGTATGTACAGGGCTTCCGCCTGAGTTGCTGTCGTTGCGATGAAGCGCTGAAACGCCGCCAGAGTTTGCGGATGCTCAGTGCTTAAATGCAGGTCGGAGATGAATAGGGTATGTGGCATAAAAAAACGGCGCCTGATGCGCCGTTATTTTGATTACTGTACTACTTCCGCTTTGGTGATGATGACATCATCTTTAGGCACGTCCTGATGACCTGCTTTGTTGCCGGTCTTGACCTTGCGGATTGCATCCACGACATCCTTGCCTTCGATTACTTTGCCGAACACGCAGTAGCCCCAGCCGTCCTGACCCGGATAGTCGAGGAAACTGTTGTCGTCGCCGGTGTTGATGAAGAATTGTGCGGTGGCTGAATGCGGATCGTTGGTGCGCGCCATTGCGATAGTGTATTTATCGTTCTTAAGTCCGTTGGCAGCCTCGTTTTTGATCGGTGAGTTGACTTTCTTCTGGTTCATGCCGGGTTCGAAGCCGCCGCCCTGAATCATGAAGCTGCCAATCACGCGATGAAAAATGGTGTTTTCATAAAAACCGGCATTCACGTAGTCGAGGAAATTCTTGACCGTGACAGGTGCTTTTTCAGCGTCCAGTTGCAGGGTGATGATGCCGTGATTGGTGTGTAACTTGACCATTTTTTGTTTGCCTTGAGTTAAAGAATAAGTGGATTGCATCATGCCGCACAACATCAGTGCGAGCAGCGCGGTGATAATTTTTGTCATGCTGAGCCTTCGTAAATAATTTGCCAGCGATTGTTCTGCTTGACCCAGTACTGGCGCTTCTTCATGCGATTCGACAAGTTGCTGCTGCTGTAGTCCTGTTCAAAATTGACCACTACCATGCCGGACAGTTCAGGATAGTTAAACAAGCTGACATCGACAAGACTGACCTTGATCCATGATTTTCCTGCGTTGACTGCCTGCTTCTGGCGTGCCCAGGCATCGAAATTGGTGTTGTCGCTGTTGAAATTTCGCGCGTAATGTTTCAGGTAGGCATTGGTATCAAGGCTCGCCCAGTCGCGACGCCACGATTCTATTTCATGTAGCAGGGCAGTTCGGTCAGCCTGATCCCGGGCGCTGCTCCAAGCCATCTTGTTGGTGATGATGACCGGTGTGATGCCGACTTGCAGATAGGGGGCCAGTTTGTTCAGGTCGTCATTGTTCAGTACCACGCAGCCATTGCTGGCGCGCGGCGGACGGCTGTAGGTGTTGCTGGGCGTGCCGTGCAGCCAGATGCCGCTGCCTGTGCGGTTGTTTTTCCTGTCCCATTCGTTCGGGTAGCTGAGCGGAAATGCGCCGCTGCCATACATGTCGGCCAGCTGGTTTTTAGGCAGATTGGCCTGGATGAAATACACGCCTATCGGGGTGCGCTGGTCGCCGGTGGAAACCTTTTCGGTGCCCAACTTGCCGATCGTGACATAAAAGTCGGTCACATAGCGCGGTTCACCTTTGACGTTTTCGTAGACATACATCGTGGAACGACTGGTATCTACAACCAGTGCGTACTTCTGCTGCTCATTGAGTTGCCACAGGTACTGCGGTGTATGCAACGTTTGTGGCTGGGCTTGCGCACGTTGCAGGCGTACACGTGCCTCGTCGCGCAAGTCCTGAATTTTGTCTCCCGATGCGTGGGCCGCACTGCCGAAACTGGTAATTGCACCTGCCTTGGCCATCAGCAGGTCGCCTTTGACCAGTTGTGCCAGTTTGTAATTGGGATTGACGCGCAACAGGCTGTCCACCTCGTTCATCGCGATATCCAGCCGGTTGTTCTTGATGGCCATCAGGCTTTTCGCCAGCTTGACTTCGGTCGCGCGCGAGTCGGGCGCGGCGTTCGCCGTGCCGACAGCTAGACTACACAAGAGCAGGACAAAAGGGCGCATCAATGGGTACGCTCTTCCTGAATCAGCCAATTGCCGCCGGATTTAACCATCAGCATGGTTTTGCCGCCACCCGCCTTGAAATTGCTGGCACGGTAATTCTGACGAAACTTCACGATCGCGTGGCTGCTGTCGGTGAATTCAACATCCACATTGCTCACCTTGACATCAATGTGCTTGGGTTTGCTGATGCGGTCGCGGCGAGTCTCAGCCCAGGCTTTGCGGCTTTCGCCATCCGGGGTTTTAAAGTCGGCAGCATAGTGCGACAGATATTTCTTTACGTTCTGATCTGACCAGTCTTCGGCCCAGGCTTCAACGGCTTGCTGGACAGCACGTGCCTTGTCGGATACGACCGGTGCGGCGGCTTCAGCCGGTGTCTTGTCTGGCACTTTTGCAGTGGTCACGGCAGGTGGCGCCACAACCGCAGGCTTTGCGACAGGCGCTGCAGGCTTTGCTACCGGCACCGCTGCGACAGGTTTAGCGACGGGCACTTCTGCAACAGGTCTGCTGACGGCTACAGGTGTACGCGGTGCCGCAAATTTGTTGCGCGGCTTATCGGAAAACAAATCCTGAATCATCGCCAGTTTGGTCTGTGTCGTGGTATTGCTGCTATCCAGTTGCAAGGCACGGTCATAGGCCTGGCTGGCCATCTTGGCATAGATGTCGCCCAGGTTTTCATGCGCGGTTGCATAGCTCGGATGGGTGCGTATCGCCATTTCGAGCGATGACTTGGCCTTGTCGTATTGGCTCTGGCTGGCATACAGCACCGCGAGGTTGTTGTACGGCTCAGGCAATTCGGGATAGTCCTGCGTCAGATCCGAAAAGATTTTGATCGCATCCGGGATTTTGCCTTGTTCGGTAAGAATCAGCCCCTTGAGAAAGCGACCTTGCGCATCCCTGGGTTTAATAGTCAGAAAATTGTTTACCTTGTTCAGCGCCGGGGCGTGTTGGCCTTGCTTGAACAGCTGTGTGGCATCCTGCAACTCATCTGCATGCAGCGCCATACTGACACTTAACATGCCAATCAACAGTACGGCGGGAAGTACGGCGGGAAGATGGAGGCGATTCAATATATTCATCGGTAATTCGGATCCTGTGGGTGCGCCATGACTTGCGCTGATATAGCTAGTCGTGAATTCTACCAAATAACCGGCGAGTTTTCACATAAGTTAATGCATGCAGACCCGCCTGAATGGGGATTGATTGCGTATTTTCGGGTAAAATCCGCCGGTAATCTTCGACAATTCAATCAAGACACAAGAAAGTTCAGTATGAGCAGTTCACATTTACCGGCGGCATCCGCAGCTTCCAATTTCATCCGCACCATCATCGATGGCGATCTGGCGGCCGGTCGGCACAGCAGTATCGTCACGCGCTTTCCCCCGGAGCCGAACGGTTATCTGCATGTCGGTCACGCTAAATCCATCTGTCTGAATTTCGGGTTGGCACAGGATTATCAGGGCAAGTGCAATCTGCGCTTCGATGATACCAACCCTGAGAAGGAGAGCGAAGAGTATGCGCTGTCGATCCAGGATGACGTGCGCTGGCTGGGCTTTCAGTGGGCGGGCGAGGTGCACTGGGCGTCGGATTATTTCGATGCCTTGTATAACTATGCGGTCGAACTGATCAGCAAGGGACTGGCCTATGTGGATGATCTGACCCCTGAAGAAATGCGCGAATATCGCGGCACGCTGACTCAGCCCGGAAAGAATAGTCCCTATCGTGATCGTTCGGTGGATGAGAACCTCGACCTGTTCGCGCGCATGAAAGCCGGTGAATTCGCCGATGGCGCTAAAGTGCTGCGTGCCAAAATCGACATGGCATCGCCCAACATCAACCTGCGCGACCCTGCGATTTATCGCATCCGCCGCGCGCACCATATCCGTACCGGCGACAAGTGGTGCATCTACCCGATGTATGACTACACGCATTGCATCTCCGATGCGATGGAAGGCATCACGCATTCCATCTGTACGCTGGAGTTTGAGGATCACCGTCCGCTGTATGACTGGGTGCTGGACCATATCAGCATCGCCTGTCATCCGCGCCAGTATGAATTCTCGCGCCTGGAGCTGCATTACACCATCACCAGTAAGCGTAAGCTGTTGCAACTGGTGAATGCCGGGCTTGTAAAAGGCTGGGACGATCCGCGTATGCCCACTATTCAAGGCATGCGCCGTCGTGGTTACACGCCAGAAGGCATACGCGAATTCGCCAAACGTATCGGCGTGTCCAAGAGCAGCAACAGCGTGGATATGGCAGTCATGGAAGGCGCGATCCGCGAAGACCTCGAAGCACGCGCGCCACGCGTGGTTGCGGTAATCAATCCCCTCAAGGTGACCATTACCAATTTTGAAGGAGCGCTGACGCGCGAGGCTGATTTCCATCCCCATCACCCCGAGTTCGGCAAACGCTCTGTGGCGATTGGTCCCGAGTTGTTTATCGAAGCAGATGATTTTGCAGAAGTGCCGCCTTCAGGCTGGAAGCGCCTCACGCTGGGCGGCGAAGTGCGGCTGCGCCACAGTTATGTGATGCGTTGCGATGAAGCGATCAAGGATGCTGACGGCAAAGTCATCGAGCTGCGTTGCAGTATCGACCACGCCACCCTCGGCAAAAATCCGGAAGGCCGCAAGGTCAAGGGCGTAATTCACTTCCTGTCCTGCGAGCACGCGCTGCCCGCCGAGATTCGTTTGTATGACCGCCTGTTCACCGTTGCAGCACCCGATGCGGACAAGGAAGTCGATTTTTGCAGCTATCTGAATCCTGATTCGCTCACCGTAGTGCAGGGTTGGGTAGAGGCTGCGGTGCAGGATGCGCTGCCTGAAACGCGTTACCAGTTTGAGCGGCTCGGCTATTTCGTGACCGACCGCCGCGACCATCAGTCGGGCGGCAAACTGGTATTTAACCGCACCGTAACTTTGAAAGATTCCTGGACGAAAGAATAATCATGAGCGAAGACAGTGTCGTGCCTGACGGGAAGCCATCGCTGCGGAGTCTGACGCAGGCCGTGTACATCCTGTATGCGCTGTCTTACTTTACCGGGATAACCGCCATCGTCGGCATCATCATCAACTACGTCAAGAAGGATGAGGTTGCCGGAAGCTGGTTGGAGAGTCATTTTCGCTGGCAGATACGCACCTTCTGGTTCGGGCTGATTTGGACGGTAATCGGTGCGGCAACCGCCGTGATTTTGGTTGGCTTCGCAATCCTGTTTGCCAACTTCTGCTGGATCATCTACCGCATCGTCAAAGGTTGGCTCAACCTCAACGATAACAAACCCATGTCATTCTGATTGATCGTCATACCGGCGCATGCGGTAAACCAGTCAATAATTAAAGGCTAAAACAACTACTCATCCGCAGATTAAATAGATTCACACAGATTTAAACCGAATAATCCTGGCAATGTTCTATGGTCTTGCCGCCGAAAATTGCTCGATGTATCGGCTGCTGCGTTGAACATTCAAGCTTTCAATAGGCATTGGCAGAGATTTTTGATATGAATTGTTTGGTTTTAATTTAGTTTAATCTGTTTAATCGGCGGATAAAAAAGGTTTTAAATGTTAAAAATATACAATACGTTAGCGCGCGATAAGCAGGAATTTGTCCCGATTGAACCCAACACCGTGCGCATGTATGTGTGCGGCATGACGGTCTATGACTATTGCCACCTGGGACATGCCCGGGTGATGGTGGTATTCGACATGGTGTATCGCTGGTTCAAGGCCAGCGGGTATGACGTGACTTATGTGCGCAACATCACCGACATCGACGACAAGATCATCCGTCGCGCTGCAGAAAATAATGAGTCTATTCATATGCTTACGCAGAAGTTTATCGACGCGATGCACGAAGATGCCGCAGCGCTTGGTGTGCAGCGTCCCGATCATGAGCCGCGTGCCACGCAGTATGTGCCTGAAATGCTACAGATGATTGCGAAGCTCGAAGCTAACGGTCTGGCCTACCAGGCGGCGGATGGCGATGTGAATTTCCCGGTGCGCAAGTTCGAAGGTTACGGCAAACTGTCCGGCAAATCGCTGGAAGACTTGCGCGCCGGCGAGCGCGTCGAGGTTGCGTCCGACAAGCATGATCCGCTCGACTTCGTGTTATGGAAACACGCCCGTGAAGATGAATCTGAGGAGGTGAAGTGGGATTCCAAGTGGGGGCGCGGTCGTCCTGGCTGGCATATCGAATGTTCGGCGATGGGTTCCAAACTGCTGGGCGAGCATTTCGACCTTCACGGTGGCGGTGCGGACTTGCAGTTCCCGCATCACGAAAACGAGATCGCCCAGAGCGAGGGCGCGCACCAGTGCAGTTATGTAAATTACTGGATGCATAACGGCTTTGTGCGCGTGGACAACGAAAAGATGTCCAAGTCGCTCGGCAATTTCTTCACGATACGCGAGGTTCTGAAGCAATACGACGCGGAAGTGGTGCGCTTCTTTATCCTGCGCGCCCATTACCGCAGCCCGCTGAATTATTCCGATGCACATCTGGACGACGCCAAGAAAGCGCTGGACCGGCTGTATACGGCACTCAAGACTGCTCATGCTTCGACAGGCTCAGGCGGGTGCCCGACCACAAGCTTTATGGGGCGAACGGATTCGATAGACTGGAACGAGTCTTATGCAGCCCGCTTCAAGGCCGCGATGGACGACGATTTTAATACGCCGGAAGCGGTGGCTGTTCTGTTCGATCTGGCAAATGAGGTGAATCGCAGTCAGTCGCAAGATGCCGCTGTGCAGCTCAAGGCTTTGGGCGCTGTGCTGGGGCTGCTTGCGCGCGACCCGACACAATTTCTGCAAGGCGGGGCTATCGCCCAGGGATCGGATGAGGCGATGATCGCCGCACAAATCATTGCCCGCAATGAGGCCAAACAGGCCAAAAATTACGCCGAAGCGGATCGCATCCGCAAGGCCTTGCTGGCAGATGGCATCGTGCTGGAAGACAGCAATGCCGGCACCAACTGGCGACGCGTGTAGCGGTGTTGGGTTAGTCAGGTATGGCGAATTTCGGCATGCAAATTAACGCCGAGAGCCCGCACTACTTTCATTATGGTCTCATAGCGCGGTTTAGCACCTGGTGAGAGCGCCTTATAAAGACTTTCGCGCCCCAGCCCGGAATCTTTTGCCAGTTGTGTCATGCCACGAGCACGCGCCACCGTTTTTACAGCCGCAAGGAATGTGTCGGGATCGGGATCTTCCAGTGCGGCTGTCAGATAAGCGGTAATCGTTTCTTCGTTATCGAGATAATCGGCGACATCAAAGGGGGTGAAATTAGTCATGGTATTAATCCTTGGGTAATTCGTCTGCCATTTTTATGGCTCGCTTGATGTCGCGTTTCTGGGTAGATTTATCGCCGCCCAACAGCAACAGATAAACCACTGAGCTGTGCCGGGTGAAATATACCCGGTAACCCGGCCCGTAGTGAATCCGCATTTCCATAACGCCTTCGCCAACCGGCTCGCAGTCGCCAAAGTTTCCCTTTGCTGCACGATCGAGACGCAAAGCGATTTGAGCTTTGCCAATCTGATCTTTGAGACTGATCAGCCAAACATCGAACTCATCGGATTTCTGGAAATTGTTCATGAGTGTACTCGTTTGGATACGAAAATCAAGCGGGATGTCAGGTTTGAAGCGCAAAGCCTGCAATGCAGGCTTTGCGCTGTCAACTCAAAACAGCAAACAGCAAACAGCAAACAGACAACAGACAACAGACAACAGACAACAGACAACAGAAAACCTATGTTGTCAGAGCAGCCTGCACACCGTGTAAAAATTTGAACCTGTGTCAATGTATGATGCTGCGGCTGTTACGGCAGGAGTTGTATTGCTAGAGCCGAGTGCCCCACGCACGTTGCCGGTGGCGGGATTGCCGTCGTCAAAATTGCTGTCTATCGATTCCGCCGCCTTGGCGGGCAGGTTGCCAAAGCACAGGTTCAAGCCGATGCCTAAAGCGGTCATAGACGTGTCTGTGTTATTGAAGACGCGGATCACCCCGCCATAGGCATTGATCGGGTCAGCGCCATTGGCAGCTCCGGTAATCAGGCCTGCCAGGCGCAGGTCCTGCATGAACAGGCAGTTTTCATCTGAATTAGTGGAAGCGGTAGTGGGGCAGGTCTGCCAGGCAGAGGCAACGACAATGCCATTGCCTGTGCCAGCAACGGCAGCGGGTGTGCGGCCAGGCCAGCGAATAAGTGCATTGATATCGTCACCGGGTAAGGCGTTGTAGCGATCCCGGTAGGCGTAGTAGGCGGCCGTCATGCCTTGCATGTCATTCTTTAAATTCTTGATCTTGCCGTTTTCGATCATCTCCTGACCCTTCAGCACGCCACCGAGCAGCAGGCCGATGATGACCAGCACGATGGCAAGTTCAACCAGCGTAAAGCCGGATTGTTTGCCGTGTGTCCACATGATATTCTCCTTGAAAAGTATGAATCAACGTGAAACTCGCATAGCGGGACTGGTTGCTCCATCAGGGTTAATCCTAAAAACCTCAGTTTTATCCGCAGATTACGCAGATTCTGCGAGTTGATGCCCGCTGGGCATCATCCCTGCGAGAAACTTTTCACAGATTAACAACAAGTTATGAAATTGCCACACGTCACCCAGACGGTGAATCAGCACTTATATATAAGCATCTGTTTAATCTGTGTTAATCCATATAATCAGCGGACCAATGCTTTTTTCCAGGTTAATTGATAGGGAGGCGTGCATGGTGGTTTCATCCATGCACGTCAGGAGGCCGCTAGATTCTCATGCAAACCGTATGCAATTGGTCCATTGTAGCGGGCGCAGCAACACCCGATCCAAATGCAGCGGCCGTCGCGTTAGTGGTGTCCAGGTTTGCTGCACCGGTAGCACCTGCTCGCACGGTACCAGTAGCGCTATTACCATCATCCAGCACTGTGTCAACAGCTAGGGCGATTTTCCATGGGATGCTGCCGGCGCAGACCACCGGGCCAATCATGCCATAGGTTGTTCCGCCGGTCGCAGTGATATCCGACTGAATGCCAAGCAGACCACCCAGCGCGTTGGTGGGCGGGTTCGAACCGCTACCCGTCATGAAGCCGGCCAGTCGGGTATGTTGCCAGAATTTTTCGCTTTCTGCCGTATTTCCATCAGCAAGCACAGTGCCGGTGGCCGTATAAAGTCCGACGATAGTTCCGTTACCTCCACCGTTGACACCTCCGGTGAAATGGTTGGCGGCATTTGCATCGTCGCCGGGTATCGCCTTGTAGCGATCCTGGTAGGCGTAAAACGCCGAGGAAACGCCTCTCAAATCATTGATTACGCTCTTGACCCTGGCGTTTTGTATCATTTCCTGGCCCTTGAGCACGGCCGCCAGTATCAGGCCGATGATCACCAGTACGATGGCCAGTTCAACCAGTGTGAAGCCTGACTGACGGTTTTGTTTCCACATGATATTCCCCTCGAAAAGTATGAATTAACTGCGGTTTGTAGCGTGAGTAGTACGGAGTTCAATGTAGGTGATGTGCCTGATTTCGTGAAGTAAAAAAGTTTTACACCCGCACTGCACCGGTTTTTGCGCCCGGCAAGCTCAGGCTGAAGCAGATGTCATGCTCGCACAGTTCGGCTGTCAGCTCGCCCCCCGCCTCCAGCAGACTCTTGTGCGCCTGATACAGTCCCAGGCCCAGTCCGCCGGGACGACCACTGGCGAAAGGTTCGAACAGTTTTTCAGGGGGGAGTTGTGCCACTTCAGGGGTGCGCGGCAGCCGGATTCTGGCGACGACCTTGTCCGCATCGTGCGTGATGAACACGCGAACACTCAGGTCGGTGTGCAGGCGCAGCAGGGGCGCGACATTGGTGAAAAGATTATCCAGCGTACGGTCAAGCAGATCGCGACGCAGGAAAACACACGCATCCTGTTCTATGGTAACGACGATGCCTGCATGCTCCGCTGCATCGCGGATGGCGTTGCCAAGTGCAACAGTTTGCGGTGTGGACGGCGTGCTTGTCGGAGGTTTACAGGTGGCATCGAGAATGTGTTTCGCGCGTGCGGCGGCATGGGGTGCGCTGCTGCAAAGACGTTTTGCGACGCCGAGCAAGTCAGCGTCATGTTGTGCGCTGGCAAAATCGGCGGCAAGCCATTCCACCCACTGTGCCAGGTTGCGCAGATCATGTTGCAGATAAAGCGTCAGCTTCGCCTGTTCTGCCAGCGCGGCGGACAGGGCTTCCATCTTGCTGTGCATGGCGGTTTCCAGCAGCAGACGAAATACCCCCGCCAGATTCTCGGCGAACAGGCGTGCCTCGCCGCGATCAGTCCGTGCGTAGAGTTGGAAATCGAGGTGCACGTCGCTAATCGCGATGATCTTGAAGGTGAACGGGCGGCTGTCACCCGGCGCTGCGCCAAAAATGCCCTGCACCGGCTGACCAAACCAGATGCCGGAATATTCAAGTCGTATGAGTCCGCCATCGCTGAGTGCAGGCCATGCGGCGGCGGGCAGTTGCAACGGGTTCAGGCTGGTTTTGGCCAGTTGCAACAGCATGGACAAAGCGCGCCGATGCCGGTTGACCAGTCGTGCGAGATAGGCAACAACGGCCAGCAGGATGAGGCCTGTCGCAACAAATATCAGTGGCAAACTGGAATAGGCTGTCATGTCAGGTTATTGAAATTTGTTTTTCCAGAAAAAGCCGTTCCACGCGGAGGCGCGGAGAACGCGGAGAAAAACCAGGATTAGAAATAAAAACTTTTTTGCGACTTACTGTTAGGTGCAAATTCAACATGGTGACATCGCCCAATAAAACACCCGTTTCCCGCATCGAATATATCTCACTCAGCTTTATTTCTTTGAATTTCTCCGCGTTCTCCGCGTCTCCGCGTGAGCGATTGTTAAGCTTTCCAACTAACGACTAACGACTAACGACTAACGACTAACGACTGCCTCTTACGTCCGGTTCAGCTGGATGCCGTATTTTTTCAGGTAGTAATACATGTTCTCGCGTACCAGGCCCAGTCGGCGTGCGGCTTCGGTGACGTTGCCGTGGGTGTCGGCCAGTGTGCCGCGCACCATTTGTTCCTCGACCGCGTCGGCGGTGTCCTTCGGACCGTTGGCGAGTCTGACGGTGATGTGCAGGCGTGCTTCCCCGGCTTCAGACAGGTGTTCTTCATGGTGCAAAAACAGGGTGGCGCGCTTGATGGCCGCCTTGATGTCAATCATGCTGGCAGGCTTGCTCAGGAAATCGAAGGCGCCCCGGCGTACCGCTTCGAAAGCGGCGGATTCTTCGTCTTGTCCGGTGATGACGATGATTTTGCTGTGCGGCTCATTTGCCAGCAGCGCGTCTATCAGAAACAGACCCTCAGAGGTGCGGTTTTCTGCCGGTGGCAGCCCAAGATCCACTAGCGCCAGCAAGGGTTGCGGATGGATTGTCATTGCCTCAGGACGGCTGTGTGCACAAGTTACCCGATACCCGTCGTCGATCATGACGCTGGCTAAATAGCCGGCAAGCGCTTCGTCATCCTCGACGATGAGCAGTTCCTGGAGGGTGTGATCCGCGTGAAATGCGCCCGTCAGATGTTGTCGTTCACTCATGGCAGTCTGCCCGCCTGAACCATGCGGTTGAATAAAATGTTGGGGGAAAGCCAGGTGACCTGGTCGTCAAATTCACCCCCTGCAGCCCCTGTCGGAGCGAGGGTATGGCTGACAAAAGGTGAACCATCGGTATTTGCCAGTTCGTCAGCCCCAGAAGGTGCAGGGTTGCTGATGCCAGCCGCATTGATGGCGCCAAAGCCGTTCTTGCCATGAGAAAGAATTATTGCCGGCACGTTCACTGCAAGGCTATTGCCACCTGATGCGGCATCATTGACGTTCAGGTTGCCAGTGGAGGTCAGTTGCATTCCGTTAACGCTGTTGGAGAAGGTTGCAGTAACTGCATAACGCAGGCGGTCCGACCATGGATCAAGCGGTGGTGTCAGTCCTAGCGTAACCCAAGGCAAATTTCCTTCTTGTGCAACGCATGCACCGGCTGTGCGATCTTCCACGCCATCGTTTGCCGTGCCTGCGCCGCCCGCAGTTGTTTTGTCCGGGCAGGGCAGATAGGGGCGCAAATCGGTAGTAGCGATACTTGAAAGCGCATAGCCTATCAGCGCCTCGCGTGCATCGCTGAGCAGGGTTTTGGTTTCTTCCATGCGCTGCTGCTCCTGCTGGGCGGAAATCAGCGTAAGGCTTGTACCGAGCAGCAGCGCGACGATGACCAGCACGATGGCCATTTCGACGAGGGTAAAGCCGTTGGCTCGGATAGTTCTCATGGTATGCACCTCAGCAGGTCATGCTCCGGGTGTTTGGCATCGAAGGTCGAGAAGCCGTAGAAGTTACTGGAGTGAGCGGTCGGTGTGTCGAAGGCGGCCCGGTTTGGAGCTTCGAGATAGTTGTCCGGATTATTCTTGTCGGCGTTGGTGAGGCGAACTTGACCAGCGGTTTTTTGCCCGCCGAAGATCAGTACGCGGCTACAGGGGGCGGGAGTTAGTGCGCCATCGATGGTGATGTTCGACGGCACGGGCAGAGTGGTGAGCAACAGTATAATCCCCCAGTTTTTGCAAAAATTCTGGTTGTCGGAATTACTTGTGTTGTCGCAATTGATATTGTTGGTGCCTTTTTTGCTGGCAGAGCTGGCGATGCTCTGGAGGTATGGGTCGTTCAGTAATGCAGATATCTGATCCCGGAAATTACTGCGATGGATAATCGGGCGGAAGATGTCATCGACGGTGACGAACAGGAAGCGATCGTTATTTGCCATGACGAACGATTTGTTGTTGGTGTTGGATGCGACGCGATTATTCGTGCTGCCGGGGAAGTAGGAATTAAGGTAGTTGCCCGCATCGTAGTTGCCGCCGCATTGAATGTATTGAGTGTCAGCAGGATCATGCGCACGGTTTTGTCCGGTCTGGGGTTTGCCGGGAGCCACGAGCAAAGCGGCGACATTGCTTGCGATGAGATTGCCGTTGCTGTCGGTGATGTCGATCTGTCCCTGGGTATCCCAGTTAAGTTCGTCCGTTAGCGGCGTATTCTTGAAACGTCCGGAAACCACGTACCAGAGACATTCCCCTTGCCCGTCGCGTAGCGGTGTAACACCCAGTTTTTTCCAGGGAACTTTTCCGATCGCCGAATAATCCTTGTGATTTCCTGAAAAGTTTCCAGCGGCCCTTCCTTCTTGACTATCCCCCGGCCCAAGGTCTGGATTGGGAAGATAGCCATTCATATAAAACGGAACGTTCAAATTCGCATCTTGGTAGATGCTTGCATATCCGATCAGTGCATCTTTTGCCTGTGCCAGTGCTGCCGCCGTAATTTTGTCACGTGCGATCTGGTTGTTGCCGTTGTTGTTGATGACTTTAACGGCGAGCGCGCTTGACGCTGTTGCCAGAGCAGCGACGAATATCAGCAGCGCGTAACCCTGTTGTCTTGAGCGGATTTTCATGGCTTAAGCTGTACGGATTTTTCAGGCAGGCGCAAGGTGCGCTGGCCTGAAATGATGTCCAGCGTTTCACCCACTTTGATCTGTTTTCCCTCGATCAGGATATGGTCGCGATTGATGACGAGACTGGGTATGGCTGCATCTTGCGGTACCTGAGTGACAGCACGACCGTTGATCCATGCCACACTTTTACCCGCACCACGCTGGGTGATGCCGTTCAGGGTGTAGAGGACACTTTGCGTGATGCCGCTGCGCGAAGCGACCAGCGCTGCACGCTCGGCAGGAGAGTAAAAAACCGTGCCTATCGTGTTGGCCTGCGCAGTGCTGCCAAACAGCAGCAGGCTGATAAAGATGAAACGAAATATGTTCATGGTGTTCATCCCCCGGTAAGGTGGACTCCGTCCACCATGTCGGGCAGAGCCCGACCTACACAACTTTACTTAATCGGTTAACGTGTTAGGCGTAATGCCTTACGCCCCTACGGCCCCTTATCCCTTCTCGTTCCTACGGTGCTTTCGCCAGCACGGGCAATGAATACAGTTGCACGGTGCATTTTATTTGCAGGCCGGTGATCGGTTCATTCACCTCTGCGCGCGACATCTGGCAAGTTTCGAGTCGGTACGGCGCTCGCCAGTCGGTAGCCAGTTGTTCCATAAAATCAAGCAACTCGCCCTCGTGGATGGCGGAAAGATCGATGTTCAGATCATGGTGCAAGACATTATTCTGGTAGGCCGTCGGGGTGCCTGCTGCGACAGGCTGTGGATGCAGCAGCAGGGGCGGGGCCAGCGTGTAGCGCAAGGTGGCTGGCAGGTGCGTGTCGCGGTAAATCGATTCCAGACGCTGCACCCAGCCATCGCGATCCGGTTCGCCGATGAAACCCACAAAGGTGAGTTGCCTGTATTTCGATGCAAGTTTGTTGATGCTATCCAGATCAAAAGTGAGTTTTCTGATGTCCTCGTGTGTGGCCGCCAGCTGTTGATCCTTTTGTTTGATGGCCTGCTCTTTTCCGGTGCGGTATTGGGCAAGTCCGGCAACGGCGGCAAAGGCGATCAGCACGGATAGTCCGAACAGAATCAAGGCGGCTTTGGCCGGTTTAAGCACGATTCCGTAGGCGTTCATGGCAATCCCTTAACGCGAAGCTCGCGTAACGAGTTATTTGCGGGTGCTTTGTCTGACTGCGAGCGGACTTGCTCAGGCAGGTTGACCACGGGGGCTATAGCCCTGCCGGAACCGTTCGCAGACAGTGGTTTTTCCAGGTTGGGCGGCGTGGTTTTCCAGGGGATGCTCATGCACCAGAGGTTGTCGGTCTGGGTGGTTTCCATGCCAAATCCGCCCTTGAGGGTATTAATCAGCGACAAGACGGCCGGATCCTGCATCAACTGGATGCCGTCGCGTGCCTTGAGTGCGGCTGAGATGCGTTTGTTAATCTCGATTTGTGCGGCAGGTGTCATATTTTCGGTCAGCAATATCGAAAATTGCAGTTCGGTAAAATGCTGCGCTACGGCCGCACTGTCCGAATCAGACGGATTGCTGCCGCCGATCAGTGGAATGACGCTTTGTCCCTGACAGTAGCGCTCGCCCTGCTTTGGAAAACGGAAAGTCAGACTCTTGATACGGACCTGGGGCAAGTCGGCAATGGCGGCGGCAGTGAATCGAAGAATGGATTCAGGGGTGGGCGCAGCATCCATTTTCAGCGCCGCAAATGTTGTCGCCTGACGTAGCAGTGCGGGGTCTGTTCCGGTAGCGCTGATGCGAGCCGCCAACAGATCTCGTTCGCGGATTGTCTGTTGCAGATTGGTATTGAGGGTTTTTTCATGACCCTGCAAATCGATCAGCGCGCGGAAATCTTCCTGCCCGAACAGAACGACGGCCAGCAGGCTTAGCGCAATGCCCGCGTAGGAGGCCTGACGTACATTCTCAGCCAGATGACGGGCACGCAACTGCAGCGGGGCCAACTGCCCGTGCGGAGAGGATATGACCTGTTCAAACAAAGGATGCAGGTAAGCTGCATCCGCTTTGGCCAGGAGTGCATCGGGCAAAGGCAGCAGGGTGAGCCCGGCAAGGTCGAGATGAGGGCTGACCGACGTCGCATCACCCATATAGAGTATGGGCGGCATGGCGTCATGTTCAAACATCCTGCGATTTTCCAGGTGCTGGCGGGTGCGCAGAATTTCATTGGCATCGCTGTTGTTGTCGCTGCTGTTGTCCTCGCTGTAACGACGCACACAACGCGTGAGTACCGGAATGCCTTCCCTGATTACCAGGATACGCAAGTAATGTTCGCTGGGTATCGCCAGCAGTACATTGTTTATCGCCAGGCGACGGGCCATCAGGGTAAGCAGCGTGGAGATGCCCCAGACTCCCGCGATTGGTATGCTCAGTTTGTCGAGTCGGCTGGTAACGGCTTCAGCCGAGGTCAATCCGGTGAGTACTGCGGTGCCGGGCTTGAACCAGTTGCCGGAAATAATGGCTGCAGCACGGTACTGGCTACGCGGGAATGCGGCGACCAGGCGGCGTTCCAGGAAATTGCTGCGGTCACGCCCAAACAACAGCGGAAAATTGAATGCTTCCAGCGTTTCCTCGGGAAGATTGGCAATTACCCAGAGCTTGTCTGTCGGCGCCGGCTTTTCGATGAGCTGCCATACGCCATTGACACGCTGAAAATAACGCGTACCTGATGGGCTGATGAGCAGGACGGTTTTCATATTATGTTGAGCTTGCTGATCGTGTCATAGATGGGCCCCAGTACAGCCATCATGATCCAGCCCAGCAGTATGCCGAGCATGATGGTGAGTGTGGGTTCGATTAAGGCTTGTACACGGGTGATGGAGTCGTTGATGTCGCGGCTGTAAAAGTAGGAAATGTTTTTCAGCGAGCTTGCCAGGTCGCCCGTTTCCTCGCCTATTTTGATCATGCGGATGATCAGCAGGGGGAATAACTTTTGCGCGGCGAAACCCCGGCTGATGGGGGCGCCGTTGGCAATATCGGTGCGCGCGTTGTTTATGGCTTCTTTAATGACGATATTGCTGGTGATATTGCTGCAATAGACCAGTCCATCCAGCACCGGAATGCCGGTGCGATAAGTCAGCCCCAGGGTGTCGCTGACGCGCGCGAGAATGATTTTCTTGATGACCGGGCCGACGTACGGGATGCGCAGCTGTGCGGCATGCATCACCTGTTTGATGCGTGGGTTTGCGTTTGCCAGTAATATCAACA
>JBAZAY010000024.1:0-44870 GCA_041671725.1 Gallionella sp.
TCGAACGCGGCAAACCGGAGCAGTTCAAGGGCGCTTATGCCGACGTGGTTGGCGGTGTCAACCAGATGCTCGACGCTATCCTGCTGCCTATAGCTGAAGGCAACCGCGTGCTGGAGCTGATCCGTGGCGGCAATCTGCGGCAACGCGTGGAAGTTGCCTGCAAGGGCGATCATGAGAAGATGAAACTGGCGATCAACGGCGTGCATGGCTGGTTGACCGAGTTGACCGCATACGTGACCAAGATTGCCAACGGCGACATGACCGCGAAAATGGCCAAAGCGTCCAACGACGATCAGATCCACGAGTTCCTGGTTCTTATGAAACAGAACATTGAGAACCTGGTGGTGGATGCCAACATGTTGTCGAAGGCTGCAGTGGAGGGCAAGCTCGCAACCCGCGCCGATGCCACCCGTCATCAGGGCGACTTCCGCAATGTCGTCGCCGGCGTCAATCAGACGCTGGACGCCGTGATTGGTCCGCTGAATGTGGCTGCCGGCTACGTCGACCGCATCTCTCGTGGCGATATCCCACCTAAGATCACCGACACTTACAACGGGGACTTCAACACCCTCAAAAACAACCTCAACACCTGCGTTGATGCCGTCAATGCGCTGGTGGCTGATGCTGTCATGCTGTCGAAGGCTGCCGTGGAGGGTAAACTCGAAACCCGTGCTGATGCATCCAAGCATCAGGGCGACTTCCAGCGTATCGTCAAAGGCGTCAACGATACGCTGGATAACGTGGTCGGTCCGATCAATGAAGTGCGCCGAGTCATGGCAGCGATGGAAATCGGCGACATGACCGAGACCATTACCAAGTCCTATCAGGGCGACTTCGATATGCTCAAGCAGGCCATCAACAATACCGTCAGTAAACTGACCGAAACCATCACCGAAGTCAATCGTTCGGCGGATGCACTGGCAAGTGCCACCGAGGAAATCAGCGCCACCGCGCAATCGCTGTCGCAGGCATCCTCTGAGCAGGCGGCCAGCGTGGAAGAGACGACCGCCTCGGTCGAACAGATGAGCGCCTCGATCACTCAGAACACCGAGAATGCCAAGGTTACCGACAGCATGGCAGGCAAGGCTGCGAAGGAGGCCACCGAAGGCGGGCAGGCAGTGAGCAGCACGGTTGAAGCGATGAAGAAGATCGCCGGCAAGATTGGCATCGTGGATGACATCGCCTACCAGACCAACCTGCTGGCACTGAATGCGGCGATTGAGGCTGCCCGTGCAGGCGAACACGGCAAGGGCTTTGCGGTGGTGGCAGCGGAAGTGCGCAAACTGGCTGAACGCAGTCAGGTGGCCGCGCAGGAAATCGGCGAACTCGCCAGCAGCAGCGTGAGCATGGCGGAGAAGGCCGGCAAGTTGCTCGATGAGATCGTCCCGTCCATCAACAAGACATCCGAACTGGTGCAGGAAATCGCCTCCGCCTCATCGGAGCAGTCCACCGGTGTCGCGCAAATCAACGGCGCAATGGGGCAGCTCAATCAGACTACGCAGCAGAATGCTTCCGCTTCGGAAGAGCTGGCTGCAACGGCAGAGGAAATGAGCAGCCAGACCGAGCAGCTACAAAACCTGATGACCTTCTTCAAGCTAAACAGTGCAGGTGCTCAGGGCAGTTCAGCTGTGCACCACACCAGCCCGAGCCGCAGCCCTGCGCCTAAGCCATCCAAAGCAACCGCCAGGAAGTCTGCTGGCAAGGCCGTAGCCGGGGCGCCCAATGAACAGGACTTTGACCGTTTTTGATAAAACAGCTAAGAATTGACTAAGCACGATGAAACCTGTGCAAAGTCAATTCTAATGATGAAACAACTAGCCATTCGACTAAGTGCGATGAAACATGCGCTAAGTCGTTGGTTATAGGAGGCTAATATGAACGAGTCGAAAAATCTGCCGGCCGTCGCAGCTCAGGCGTCGGCCGAAGAAGATCATCAATATCTCACCTTCCTGTTGAGCGGCGAAATGTTTGCGATCGCCATCCTCAATATCAAGGAAATCATCGAGTACGGCAGCCTGACCGAGGTGCCGATGATGCCGAGTTTTATCCGTGGCGTAATCAACCTGCGCGGCAGTGTAGTGCCGGTCGTGGATTTGTCGGCGCGCTTCGGCCGCCCCAAGACAGAAGTGTCGCGCCGCACCTGCATCGTCATCATCGAGGTGGCGGGTAGCGATGAATCGAAGCTGGACATCGGCGTGATGGTGGACAGCGTCTCCGAAGTGCTGGAAATTCCACGCAGCGAGATCGAACCGCCGCCCGCTTTCGGCGCCAGGATACGCGTGGACTTCATCCACGGCATGGGCAAGGTGGCTGGCAAGTTTGTCATCATTCTGGATGCCGACAGGGTGCTGTCGGTGGATGAGTTGTCCATGCTGGGCCAGGCAGCAGGAGCAACGCATGCGGCGCTGGCTGAGGCGGCTGTGTAACTATTCAGGAGTGCGGAGTAAATCTAATGCTGAATGCGGAACGCGGAATGCTGATTACGGAGAGGGAAATTCCGCGCTCTGAATTCCTCATTCCGCATTCATGCGACATGCCGGCGCAACGGTGGAAGTACCGGTTATTTTTGGCGCAGGCGATCGGGGCGTTGCTGATAATCCTGCCCTGCATAGCGCTGGGAGCCGATGACTGGGGGACGGAAACCTTCAGCGGGGATTGGAACGGCACGCGTAGCGCGTGGAGCGAAAAGGGTATCAACACCGAACTGCTGTTCAAGGGCACGCTGATGACCAGCCCGGCAGGGGGTATCAGGCAGGGCAGTGATTACATGCAACTGATGGAGCTGAAACTCGGACTGGACACAGCCAAACTGTCTGGTATTCCCGACAGCTCAGCCTATCTTCACGTGGTGCTCAACAACGGCGGCAGGATGAACGCGGCTTACGTGGGCAGCCTGATGGGCGTGGACAACAGCGAGGTAAGTGAAAACAATCCCAAGCTGTATCAGGCCTGGTTCAACAAGAATTTTTTCAGTTCCACCCTGTCCGTTCTGGCGGGAGTCTATCCGGTAGATACTGAGTTTTATGTAACTGATTCTTCTGGTATTTTTATCCACCCTTCTTTCGGTATGGCGGCGGAACTGGCTCAAACCGGAAAAAATGGACCCTCGGTCTATCCTTTTGCTGCATTGGGCGTACGGGTAAAGTATCAGCCATCGCCGATTTTCTATGCACAAGCAGCCATGCTGGATGGCAACCCGGGGGGCGGCCGAAAACCACACTGGACCCGTATTAATCCCTTTCACGGTGACGGCTCATTGCTTATTGCAGAAGTCGCCTACAGTCCCGGTGAAGCCCACCATATGACAGATCCGAACATCGAGCCGGGGAGAGGGGGGCTTCTGACCACGGCGCAAAGACTGGAACAACGCTATGAACCCATCGGCAAGTATGCTGTCGGATACTGGTTCTACAGCAAGCGTTTTGACGACCTGTTCGACAGCGATCCCGCCGGGAATCCGTTGCAACGCAAAAACCGGGGAATTTATCTGCTGATGGAAAACAGCCTGTATCGTCCGGACAATATGGAGCGCGATGTGACCGCATTTTTTCGCTATGGACAGGCGGAAAAAAACGTCAACATTTTCGACTACTCGGTCAGTATCGGGCTGCGCGTGCGGGGGCTGATAACCGGCCGGGTGGATGATTTTTTCGGCTTTTCTGCCACAAGCTCCCATGCCGGCGAGAAATTTCGTCTCGCCCAGCAAGCCGCCGGCATCAATATTCCCGGCAACGAAACTGCAGTAGAAATTACTTATCGTACTCAGTTCAAGCCCTGGCTGGTGATACAACCGAATCTCCAGCGTGTATTCAATACCGGCCTTGCGCCCGGGATCAAAAATGCTACCGTGCTCGGGCTGCGCTGCGAGATTTCCATTTGACCTTGTTTACGCAGTAAACGGATGCCGGTATTCCCAGTTGCCGTCGCTAAGCTCCCTGAATCCCATCTTTTCCCAAAACTCACGGGCGGTGAAGCGTACGCGGTCCGCGACAATGACGGGAAAACGTTTTTTGAGCATGTCGATGGCGGCTTTGCCGTAACCGTTGCCCTGGAACTCGGGAAACACCTGTATTGAATACACGATCACCTTTTCGCCCATGAAACGGCATCGGACGTTGCCGACCCGCACGGTGGGCAGGTCGATGTCGATACGGTCGTAGCCAGCCAGGGCATCGCGGGGGATGACCGTAAATTCCGGTAGCTGTTTCACAGGGCGCTCACTCAAAGCCACGGCAGAAGGAAAGAACGTTCTTTCCCAGGTCGGGCAGGTAGTAGCCTCCTTCCAGAACAGCGAAGCGACGCTGGTGTCCGAGGCGGATGGCGTAGGTTTGCAATAGCCGGCCGATGGTAAAGTAATCCTCGGTTGACAGCTTGTGACCGAGGTCGTGCAGGTAGGCGTCGAAGCCGGCTGAGACGGCTAGGATGTCAACCTGAGGTGCCTGTTTCAGGCGTTCCTCGAGGATGCGAAGATAATCGGCAGCGTTTTCGCCGTAGGGGTTGAAGATGTGGGCCTCGGGCCAGCCGCGCAGTACGTCGATGGTGCCATCGCCGGTATGCAGGTCGAAGTCCACGACGAATGCCGAACGGATCAGTCCGGCGTCGCGCAGCTTCAGCAGCGCCAAGCCTAGATTGCTGAAGGTGCAATGCCCCCAGGCCGATGAGCGGCTGGCATGGTGCCCCGGCGGACGCACACAGGCGAACATCGGCTCACCGTGCATGGCAAGATCGGCCGCGCGGATGGCGGCTCCGGCTGCCAGTGAGGCCATCGCGAACAGGCGCGGTTTGCCCTCGATCGAGTTTACATGGGCTTCGCTGTGTCCGCGCAGCAGGTCGTCCCGGGTCGCTGCCGCAGGCACCTCAACAGCATAGCCCCCATCGCCGCGCAAGGTGTTCATGATTCCGGCGAGTCGGCCGGGATCGGCTGCATTATCGTACTTGTCTCCGGAGTAGTCAGACTCGTGAAATGCTTCGTGAAAAACGACGCGCATAGCGGCCTCGATGAATAGATACGCGGCAATCTTACCCGTCCGTTAGCGGAGCCGCCACCCTGAACGCGTTCAGGCGGAAAGGCGAAAACAAGGGATAAAAAACTGGCTTGGCCCTGAAAACCGCAGTTCAAGCCACAGAGCTCACAGAGAACACAGAGAGTTACATGGATTTTTCACTTTTTGTTGATTTACCCAAAAGGTGATTGAAAAACTTATTATAACTATTTGTTTTGCGAGTTTTTGCCCACAGGGCAAAATCCCTGCGAGAAGCGGTTGCGAGTTGATGCCAGCAGGGCATCATTCATGCTTACCCCGCTTTACTCGGTGATCTCGGTGTTCTCTGTGGCGTGTGCTTTTTATAGGTTGGTAGCTTTGGCCTATGGACGAAAAAAGCCAGGCAGGTATTCTGGTCGTTAAAACAGTTCGATTTTTTGAACGGGCGCCTTCTTTTGCGCGGCCAGTGAACGTTCATATTCCTGCTCGGCACGGGCTACTTCTGCGGCGTTGGCCTGGGTGGTCGGAATGCGCCGGCAGAACGCATCGCCGCTCTGGGGTACGAAGACCACCTTGCGCGACCAGGGGCCGTTAAAGTCGGAGGCGACTAGCGGAATGCCCTCGCGTTCCAGCCATTCGTGGGCGAACGCCGAGTTGCGCTCGCCGATGGCCATGCGGATTGAGCTTACGATGGTTCCGCCGCCGAACGCCTTGGCGACCAGCCTGGATTTTTTTGCGCCCTTGTTAAGCAGGCCGTTGACCAATACTTCCATCGAATAATCGCCGTTCATGATCACGTCAATATCGTCGTTGCTGCCGCTGGTGCGGGTCGGCAGCAGAAAATGGTTCATGCCGCCAAGTTTCAGTTTCGGGTCGAACAGGCAGACTGCGACGCAGGAGCCGAGCAGCGTAGAGATAGGCCGTACGGACTCAATTGCCCAGCCGCCGGGATTGATGTTCCTGGCGATGCGTTCGAAATCCTTGCCTGTCTGATGGGTGAGATCGTTCATGGAATCGGGGCTGTGCCGGCAATTAGTATGGCTGGTTTATAGGGTGGTTGTATTCTACATCCAATATACGGTCTCAGCGTGAGCCGGCAAGACGAATTGGGGGCATAATCTCACCGGGTATAAATACCGGGGCATTGCATGTATGATTCATTCCATGGACAAACGTGAGGCTTTTAAGACTATCGCCATCCAGATGGCACAAGGTGAGTTGGCATTCCCGACGGGCGCACAGGTGGCGCTCAAGCTGCGTCAGTCACTCGATGATCCTGACTGTCATGTCGACGCCGCTGCACGCCTGATACAGGCGGAGCCGCTGCTTTCGGCACGGGTCATCGCCATTGCCAACTCAGTGGTCTACAACCGTACCGGTCAGGAAATTACGGATGTGCGCGTTGCCGTTAACCTGCTCGGATTCAATGTCGTGCGATCACTGGCGATGGCTTTGGTGGCGCGCCAGATGGCGGGGCAGTCGACCGACCCGAAGCACCGGGAGTTGGTCGACAAGCTTTGGGAGCACACGGCTCATGTGGCTTCACTTGCTCATGTGGTTGCGCGTCACGTAACCCATCAGAACCCGGAGACGGCCATGTTCGCCGGCATTATTCACGAGATCGGCGGTTTTTATATGCTTTCCCGGGTTGGTGATTTCCCGGGGTTGCTCGACGGCGATTTCACGGAATGGCTCGAAGACGGTGAGGTTATCGTTGGTCGTGCTGTATTTAACAAGTTATCCGTGCCGGAATCGGTTATGACAGCCATCGAGTTGTTCTGGGATGGTTTTCTTGCCATGCCGCCTGCGACACTGGCGGATACCTTGCTGCTTGCTGAACAGCTGGCCCCGGTCCCTTCACCGTTGCATCAACTGGATAACAAACTGGCGGGCGGCGAGGATATGACCGCAAGCATCGAAATGCTGATCGGTGAGGAGACGCTTACCCGTATTCTCAATGAATCTGCCGAAGAGGTCAGTTCGCTGACCCGGGCGTTGCAGTTCTAGACGGGGGGTTTCAAATCATGAGTTATGAAATCAACGATACGGAATTCAAGCGATTGAGCAATCTGCTCTACGATATTGCCGGCATAACGCTCACCGATGCCAAAAAGGTGCTGCTCACCGGCCGATTGTCCAAGCGGCTCGCAGCACTCGGCCTGAATAATTACACGCAATATTTCAAGTATGTAACCGACGTCGCCCACGCTGCGGAATTACGCTCCATGGTGGACTTGCTCACTACCAATGAGACCTATTTTTTTCGCGAGCCGCAGCATTTTGATTATCTCAAACAGATCATCCCTGCTGCCATCAATCAGGGGCAGGTGTATCGCGTGTGGAGCGCTGCTGCCTCCATAGGTGCGGAAGCGTATACCATCGCCATGGTGCTGGCCGACAAGCTGGGCTGCGGTGCCAGATGGGAAATTCTTGGTACCGACATCAACCATTCCGTACTGGAGCAGGCGCGGCGCGGGCACTATCGCCTTGCCGAGGCAGACAAAATTCCTCCTGCGTACCTGAAAAAATATTGTTTGAAAGGCCGGGGCGAGCAGGAGGGCACGTTCCTGATCGACAAGCAGGTGCGTCAGCATGTGAATTTTGAGCAATTGAATTTGAACGTGGAAGGAATGAGCAAGCCGGGTGATTTTGACGTCATTTTTTTGCGCAATGTGCTGATTTACTTCGATATTCCAACCAAGCAGCGCGTCGTCGCCAATCTCATTCCGTGCCTGAAGAAAGGTGGTCATTTGATCGTCGGTCATTCGGAATCGCTGACCGGGATTACCGATGTGTTAACCTCTGTGAAGCCGACCGTCTACAGGAGACTGTAGATATGGAGGCGGCAGGCCCGCTCCGCGAGGTCTATCTCAGGCCGGGTGATTTCTGTTTCGGCGAAGGGCGGTTGCGCATCAATACCCTGCTGGGCTCCTGTGTTGCTATCGTGCTGTGGCATCCACGGCTGGCTCACGGCGGTATGTGTCATTACATGTTACCCCGCCGCAACCAGCCACGCGGCAATGTCGCGCTGGACGGCAGATACGGCGACGAGGCTATGGCGTTGTTCATGCTTGAAATCAAAAAGCGCCATGCCGTTCCTGCACAATATCGGGTGAATATATATGGCGGCGGGAGTATGTTTGACAACAGGGCTACCCGTCACACCGATGTTGGTATGCAGAATATCGAGATGGCGCGCAACTTGCTCGATGAACACGGATTCACCCTGGCATATGACACGTTAGGCTTTGGCTACAGCAAGATCGCCTTCGATGTGTGGAGTGGCGAGGTGAGTCTGATGCATGTGGATCGCATAAATACAGGTAAATAATGAGTAAAATCAAGGTATTGGTTGTCGATGATTCCGCCGTGGTGCGTGAAGTGGTCAAGCATGTGCTGGAATCGGATCCGGGCATAGAGGTCATCGCCACCGCCATGGACCCTATTTTTGCCATGGAAAAGATGAAGGTGCAGTGGCCGGATGTGATTGTGCTCGACATTGAAATGCCGCGCATGGATGGACTCACTTTTCTGAATAAAATCATGAGTGAGCGTCCTACACCGGTGGTGATTTGTTCTACGCTCACGGAAAAAGGCGCACAGGCGACCATGCAGGCATTGGCAGCGGGTGCGACCAGCATTATTTCAAAGCCAAAAATGGGGGTGAAACGGTATCTGCAGGAAGATGCGTCCAACGACCTGGTCGAAGCCGTCAAGGCGGCTGCCCGCGCCAATATGCGCCGCCTCTCGAACACCGCGCAGCGTCAAACGGTCGGCCCCAAGCTCAACGCGGATGCCATTCTTGCGCCGCCGGGTATCGCCCGTCTGGGGCAGACCTCCGAGCAGATAGTCGCCATCGGTACCTCCACCGGCGGTACCCAGGCTTTGGAACTGGTGTTGACCGCATTGCCGCGTGTTTGTGCGGGGATCGTGATTGTGCAGCATATGCCGGCGGTGTTTACCGAGGCCTTTGCACAGCGCTTGAACAGTCTGTGTCAGATTGAGGTGCTGGAAGCCAAAAACAATGACCGGGTGATTCCCGGTCGTGCATTGATCGCGCCTGGCGGCAAGCATATGTTGCTCAAGCGCAGTGGCGCGCAATATCACGTCGAAGTGGTAGAGGGTCCGCTGGTGAACCGTCATCGGCCCTCGGTGGATGTGTTGTTCCGCTCGGCTGCCAAGTTTGCCGGCAAAAATGCGCTGGGTATCATCATGACCGGGATGGGCGATGATGGGGCTCGCGGCCTCAAGGAAATGCGCGATGCGGGAGCCTATACTATCGGGCAAAACGAAGATTCCTGCGTGGTGTATGGTATGCCGAAAGAGGCAATGAAGCTGGGAGCGGTCTGCGAGGAAATACCATTGCAGCAAATTGCCGGAAGAATCAGCGCGGTGCACGCCATGGTGTCCGGCAGGTAAGCAATGACTCTTGCGCTGAATCTGCACATCATCAGGTTTAAATTAGGCTATGTCGCAATTAACTGTTGGCAGTAATCCAATCGCACTAAAAAGCGATGTTCACGCGGAGACGCGGAGATATAATCTGCTAATCAACTGGCTGCAAGCGCAAACACATGCAGATAAACTCATGCCAACTTAAGCAATTATTTATGAAGATTGCGAATTTATATTTTTATTTTTGGGGTGGTTGTGTGCTTTTCTCCGCGTTCTCCGCGCCTCCGCGTGAGACATTCAAAATCTAAATTCCAGTTTCAACAGGCAACTACGACAGAGCGTTAAATTAACCTGTGTCTTATCTGAATAAAGGAACAACATGGATTCTTCCGCTTCACTGGATCTCGCCAAGCATACCTTGCTGCTTTTTGGCATCATACTTGGCATAGGTACGTTTTCCGGCCTGCTGGCGCGTCTGGTGCGCGTACCGGATGTGGTGGTATTTCTGCTGGTCGGCATGCTGATCGGGCCGGGTGCGCTGGGTTTTGTGGATATCAAGGCGGATTCGACCGTCAATCAGTTGATTCTGATCTTCGGTTCCAGCTACATCCTGTTTGACGGCGGCGCATCAATACGTCTGAAGGTGCTCAAACAGGTGTGGGTCACGGTTGTCGTGCTCGCGACCATCGGTGTGCTGATCACGGCAGCCATCACGGGGGCTGCGGCTTACTATTTTCTCGGTGTGCCGGTCATCGTCGCCCTGCTGTTGGGGGCTGTGCTGGCATCCACCGATCCTGCGACACTGGTGCCGGTGTTCAAGCAGGTCAAGATCCGTGAGCGCGTAGCTCAGACGGTGATGACCGAGTCGGCTTTCAACGATGCGATGGGTGCGATCATCACCTTCACCGTGTTGGGCGTGGCGATGGGGGCGGGCGAATTCTCAGCCACGGATGCGCTGCTGGATCTGCTCAAGCAATCGTTATTGGGTATCGCGATTGGCGGAGTATTGGGCTATCTGGCCGCCGTGCTGATCGCCCACCAAAAGTTCGATTTTCTTGCCGAGTTTGCACCTGTGGTGACTTTGATGGCGGTAATTGGCGCTTACATGGCGGCAGACGGCCTGCATTCCAGCGGATTCATGGCGGTGTTCGTGTTCGGCATCATGCTGGGTAACGTGGAGTCGCTGGGCTTTGCGCGTTCCAGCTCAGAGAGTCATCAGCTGGAGGACTTTGTGATGACCACTGCGCTGATCATGCGCATGTTCATTTTTATCCTGCTCGGCACGCAGGTGGATTTTGCCCTGATGAACCAATATTTGTGGGCAGGCGTAGCCGTCGTGGTGGTTTTTATGCTGGTGGCGCGCCCTGTCACGGTGTTTCTGTGTGCGTTGCCGGATCGCCGTGCGAAATGGAGTTTCAGGGAAATGCTGTTCATGTGCTGGACGCGTGAAACAGGGGTGATTCCCGGTGCGTTGGCGGGGATGCTGGTGGGGATGAAGGCGCCCGGCGCGCAGATCATCGCGTCTGTTACCTTTATCGCTATCCTGATGACGATCCTGCTGCAGGCGACCACCACCAAGTGGCTGGCGAAGAAACTCGGCCTGCTGGAAGAGCAATGAATAATTAACAATGGATGGTTGATAATCGATAATGGATAACCTGCTGTTTTTAGTTATCAATTGTCCATTGTCAATTATCAATTGATTTTTTCGTATATTCAGATATAATCCGCGCCCCTGTAAAGCCGATGGTCGGTTTTGCAGCCTTGCTCCACCGTCTCGCATGGCGGGGGGCTTTTATAACCACAAGGAGATGTAATGCGACATTACGAAATCGTGTTTATCGTGCATCCTGATCAAAGCGAGCAAGTGCCTGCAATGATCGAGCGTTATCGCACATTAGTTACTTCCAAGGGCGGTCAGATCCACCGTCTGGAAGATTGGGGTCGTCGTCAACTGGCCTACGCTATTCAGAAAATTCACAAGGCACACTACGTGCTGATGAATATCGAATGCAACCAGGAAACATTGGACGAGCTGGAACACGCGTTCCGCTTCAATGATGCAGTATTGCGTCATCTGACCGTCAAGACTAAGACGGCTGTCACAATTCCATCGGCAATGATGAAGGAAGAAAAATCCCGTTCAGTGCTGAGCGAAGAGGTTGTTCAGGCTAAAGAAGAAAGCGTAGAAGCTTAAATCTAGTCGCCTAACCAGGTTGTAACTGCGCATGCGCAGATAACTGGTTTAGCTTATCAACATTTGGTAAAAGGGAACATCATGGCGCGTCCATCAAGCAAAAGTAGCGATGACAAGAAGAAGCGTTTTTCTCGTAACAATCTGTTCAAGCGTCGCAAATTCTGCCGCTTCACAGTCGAGAAAATCGCAGAAGTAGATTACAAAGATGTGAACATCCTGAAGGAATTCATCTCTGAAAATGGCAAGCTGATTCCAGCACGTATCACCGGTACCAAGACACGCTACCAGCGTCAATTGAGCACTGCCGTGAAGCGCGCGCGTTTCCTGGCTTTGCTGCCCTATACTGATTTGCACTAGGAGTATCGGACATGCAAATAATTTTGATGGAAAAAGTAATCAACCTGGGTCAATTGGGTGATGTTGTTAACGTCAAGAATGGTTACGCTCGTAACTACTTGATTCCACAAGGAAAAGCAAAGCGTGCGACGACAGCTAATATGGCTGAATTCGAAGTGCGTCGCGCTGAAATCATTGCTGCTGACCAGGCTAAATTGGCTGATGCGCAAGCACGCGGCGAAAAGCTGGCTGGTACGACTGTACAAATCTCGCAAAAGGCCGGTGTTGATGGTCGCTTGTTCGGTTCCGTAACCAATGCAGACATCGCAGAAGCGTTGGCAGCATCGGGTTTCGAAGTCGACAAGGCGCAAGTGCGTATGGCTGAAGGCCACCTCAAGGCTGTTGGCGATTACACAGTCAGCATCGCGTTGCATACTGACGTTGCAGTAGAGATCACTGTTTCGGTACTTGGCGAACACTAGTTCTCCGCAGTAAAGCAACACAAAAAAGGACTGGAAACAGTCCTTTTTTTATTTCCGTAAATTTTACCTGTCGCAAGGTAAAATGCCTGCTGTTTATTTGTAATTTAACGGTTCACGCCATGCAAACTTTTTCCAATTCAGACGCGCAAATAGATCAGATCAAACTGCCGCCCCATTCGGTCGAAGCCGAGCAATCGGTACTGGGCGGGTTGATGCTGGAATCCAGTGCGCTGGATAAAATCGCCGATCTGATTACCGAGGATGATTTCTATCGTCGCGAGCACAGGTTGATCTATCGACATATCGTGCGCATGAGTGAACAGGCCAAGCCGGTGGACGTAATTACCGTCGCTGAAGCGCTGGAGAATAGCGATGAGCTGGACAAGGCGGGTGGTCTGGCTTATCTGGGAAGTCTGGTGCAGAACGTGCCGTCCGCTGCCAATATCCGCCGCTATGGGGAAATCGTGCGCGAGCGTTCCATCATGCGCAAACTGGTGGAAGTGGGTACGGATATTGCCAGCAGTGCTTACAATCCGACCGGTCGCGATGCCGCGCAATTGCTCGATGAGGCCGAAGGTAAGGTGTTCGAGATTGCCGAGGCAGGCTCGAAAGGCAAGCAGGGATTCATGTCCATGCCGCCCTTGCTCACCCAGGTGGTCGAGCGTATCGAGACGCTGTATGGGCGCGATAATGCCAGCGATGTGACGGGTACGCCGACCGGATTTATCGATCTGGATAAGATGACTTCCGGTTTGCAGCCAGGTGATCTGGTGATCGTGGCAGGTCGTCCTAGTATGGGTAAGACCGCCTTTTCGATCAATATCGCCGAGAATATCGCGCTGGACAGCAAGTTGCCGGTGGCGATTTTCAGTATGGAAATGGGCGCGGCGCAGCTCGTGATGCGTATGCTGGGTTCCGTCGGTAAGCTCAACCAGCATGATCTGCGCTCGGGCAAGTTGCAGGATGATGACTGGGGGCGGCTGACTCACGCGCTGGGTAAGCTCAATGATGCGCCGCTGTTTATCGACGAGACGGCTGCCTTGTCGTCGCTTGATTTGCGCGCGCGCGCGCGCCGTTTGCATCGTCAGCATGGCCAGCTGGGGCTGATCGTGGTGGATTACTTGCAACTGATGAGTTCAAACGCAGGCAAGGCGAGCGAGAATCGCGCCACGGAAATTTCGGAAATTTCGCGCGGGCTGAAGGGGTTGGCCAAGGAATTGCAATGCCCGGTGATTGCACTCTCGCAGCTTAACCGTTCGTTGGAACAACGCCCCAATAAACGCCCCGTGATGTCCGACTTACGCGAATCGGGCGCGATCGAGCAGGATGCCGATTTGATTCTGTTTATTTACCGCGATGAAGTTTACAACAAGGATTCAGATGACAGGGGTAAGGCCGAAATCATTATCGGTAAGCAGCGTAACGGCCCGATCGGCACGGTGGCGCTGGCCTTCCGGGGGGAGTACACCCGCTTTGATAGTCTGGCGTCCGGCGGTTTCAGGGAATCGTCTGAATAACTGACAAATTTTTGGTGTGCTGCGCGGCTCTAATTAAAGCTCGTATGCTGTATTGGCATATTCAGGCGAGTTCAATAAATCATGAATAACTGGTTAAAAAAACTTCATCCCAGACACAGTTTGCGTGCGCAAATCGGTCTGGCAACGGCTGCTGTAGTCGTGCTGTTGTCACTGGTGATGAGCTTTTATGCGGCGGATATCAGCAGGAAACAGATCGAGAAAACGGAGGGCGAGGCGTTTGCGCTGCGTGCAAAAAATGCGTTGGATGTGCTGGATCGCGGCATGTTCGAGCGCAGTCGGGAGATTCAGAACGCGGCTATTCTCGACGAAATACGTGATCCGCTTGCGCCGCTTGCACATAAGCGCGAGATTCTTGAGCGACTGCAAACCACCTTTAATGCTTATGCGTGGATCGGTATCTGTGATGTGGACGGAAAAGGCCTGGTCGGTACGGGGCGCTATCTGGAGGGTAAGGATCTAAGCCGGCGTCCCTGGTGCAGCAAGGGGCGCGATAATAATTACATCGGCGATGTGCATGATGCGCTATTGCTGTCCAGGTTGTTGCCCAATCCCAGCGGCGAATCATTCTACCTGGTCGATGTGGCAACTCCGGTCAAGGATAGTGCGGGTGTACTGCAAGGTGTGTTATGCGGACATATTTACTGGCGCTGGGCGGAAGAGGCGCTCGATAGCAAGAAGACGCCCGGCAAGGATATTTTTCTGTTAAGCCGTGATGGCATCGTGCTGTCAGGTCCGGCAAAGCCGCAGAGCAAAATGGCCGAGCTGTCCCCGGAAATTATGCAGGCTATCAATGCCAACCATACTGGCGGGGGATCGCAACGGGTCAGGTGGAATGACGGCAAGACCTATCTGGTCGGTTTCGCGCGATCATCCGGTTATCGAGAGTACCCGGGTTTGGGGTGGGTGAGTCTGGTGCGTCAGGATGTCGGTACGGCATTTGCGCCTGCGCGTGAGTTGCAGCAGCATATTTTGCTGGTAGGTATGGCGCTGGGTATTTTGTTTGCCTGCCTGGGTTGGCTGATGGCAGGGCGCATTGCCAGGCCGATTTCCCGTATCAGTCGGGCCGCCGACAGGATAGCGTCGGGCGAGCTGCTTTATGATGTGCCGGCCCAGTTGGGTGATGGCGAGGTGGCGCACCTGTCCACTGCAATTCACGACATGGTGGAAAACCTGACCCGTGAAATCAGTCAGCGCAAACAGGCTGAGCAGGGGTTGCGTTTGTCGGCTAAGGTATTTGAAAACAATACCGAAGCCATCCTGGTGACCGATGCTGCACAGAATATTGTGATGGTAAATCAGGCATTTACCGACATTACCGGTTACGGGGTCGATGAGGTGTTGGGTCGAAACCCCAAGATATTGTCATCAGGCAGGCAATCCAAGGGATTTTACGAGGAATTTTGGCGATCGCTTAATGCAAATGACCTGTGGCGCGGAGAGATCTGGAATAAACGCAAAAATGGCGAAATTTTTCCTGAATGGGTAACGATCAGCGTGCTGCGTGACGAGCAGTCTCGAATTACCCATTATGTTGCTGTATTCCTTGATATTACCGAGCGTAAAAAAGAGGAGGAGCGCATCAGGTATCTGGCTAACTACGATGTGCTGACCGGCTTGCCTAATCGTTATCTGTTGTCAGACCGTATAGAGCAGGCGCTTTCATCGGCGCAGCGAAATCAGGCCAAGGTGGCCGTGATGTTTATTGATCTGGATCGCTTTAAAAACATCAATGACTCTCTGGGGCATGATATCGGCGATTCCTTGCTCAAGCTGGTGGCGCGACGGTTAAAGGCCTGTTTGCGCAGGACTGACACCATTGCGCGGCAGGGCGGAGACGAATTCGTGGCGGTATTGACCGAGCTTGGTTCCTTCGATGAAGTGATTTTCGTAGCAGAGAAAATGATTGAGTCGCTGATGGAGAATTTTACGCTGGAAGAGTATCAGCTTTCCATTACACCGAGCATAGGTATCAGTATTTATCCTGAAGACGGTGAGACGCCGATCGAGTTGTTGCGCAATGCCGATCTGGCGATGTATCGCGCCAAGGATAGTGGGCGCAACAACTTCCAGTTCTATGCGGCTGACATGAATATCAAAGCGGTGCAGCGGCTAAAACTGGAAAATTCTCTGCGTTCGGCCATCGTGCAGCAGCAACTGATGGTTTATTACCAGCCCAAGGTCAATGTGCTGAGCGGAAAAATGACCGGCATGGAAGCCCTGTTGCGCTGGCAACATCCGGATATGGGCTTTGTTTCACCTGCGATATTTATTCCTATTGCCGAAGAAAGTGGTCTGATTAACGAGATCGGCGACTGGGTTCTGCGTCAAAGCTGTTTGCAGGCGCGTCTGTGGCAGGAGCAGGGATTTGACATCGTGCCGGTTGCCGTCAATCTTTCGGCGCGCCAACTCAAACAGAGCAATCTGCCCGAACACATTTTGACTGTTTTACGCGATGCCGGACTGGATGCGCGTTATCTGGTGCTGGAAATTACCGAAAGCATGTTGATGGACATGGGTGCGTCGGGGGTGGGGGCGCTTGAGCAATTGCGTGCTGCCGGAATCAAGCTGGCGCTGGATGATTTTGGCACCGGATATTCCTCGCTCAGTCGCCTGAAAAACTTGCCATTGGATAGCCTGAAAATAGACCAGTCCTTTGTGCGTGATATTGTGACTGATCCGGACGATGCCAGTATCGTCAGTGCTACGGCCGTGTTGGCCCATGCATTAAATCTGCGGGTGACGGCAGAGGGCGTGGAAACGCAAGATCAGCTGGATTTCATCAAATCCTTGCAGTGTGAAGAGTATCAGGGCTATTTGTACAGTCGTCCTGTACCGGCTGTTGAAGTGGCGGAATTTTTGCGGTGCAGTTTGCAATCGTGACAGTATCAAAGCTGCCGCTGGCGGCGGCTTTCCTGTAAGGCATATCGGTCTGATTTCCTTCGTTTTGCTGCCGTATTCGCCGCTTTAGTATCGATGCGAAAGCGGGCTTGTCGCCCTGCAAGTTCAGGCGGTATGGCTGGCTAGTGATTGCCTGGCTGTGGTAAACTTGCGAGCTGTTTTTTAGCATTCATAATCACATAAATACACATGGAACAATTCGCTAAAGAAACCCTGCCGGTCAGTCTAGAAGAAGAGATGCGCAAGTCCTATCTGGACTATGCGATGAGCGTAATTGTCGGACGCGCGCTGCCTGATGTGCGCGATGGCTTGAAGCCTGTGCACCGCCGGGTGCTGTTTGCGATGCACGAACTGTCGAACGACTGGAACCGCGCTTACAAGAAGTCGGCGCGTATTGTCGGTGACGTGATCGGTAAGTACCATCCGCATGGCGACACCGCCGTGTACGACACTATCGTTCGTATGGCGCAGCCATTTTCATTGCGTTACATGCTGGTTGACGGTCAGGGTAACTTCGGATCGGTCGACGGCGATAACGCGGCGGCGATGCGTTACACCGAAATCCGCATGGCGAAGATCGCGCATGAACTGCTGGCCGATCTGGACAAGGAAACGGTGGACTTCGGGCCAAACTATGACGGCTCTGAGCACGAACCGCTGGTATTCCCGGCCCGCTTTCCTAATCTGCTGGTAAACGGTTCTTCCGGTATCGCGGTGGGTATGGCGACCAATATTCCGCCGCACAACATGACCGAAGTGATCGATGCATGTCTTGCGCTGCTCAAAAATCCCGAAATGGATATCGAAGAGCTGATCGAATACGTGCCTGCACCCGATTTTCCGACCGCCGGCTTCATCTATGGTCTCGCGGGTGTCAAGGAAGGTTATCGCACCGGGCGCGGCCGAGTGATCATGCGTGCGCGCTGCCACTTCGAGGATATCGGTAAAGGCGAACGCCAGGCGATCATCATCGACGAGCTGCCCTATCAGGTGAACAAGGCGAATCTGCTGATGAAGATCGGCGAAATGGTGCGCGAAAAACGTCTGGAAGGTATTTCCGAAATTCGCGACGAATCGGACAAGTCCGGTATGCGTGCGGTTATCGAGTTGAAGCGCGGCGAAAACGCCGATGTGCTGCTCAACAAGCTGTACAAAGATACCCAGATGCAGGACAGCTTCGGTATCAATATGGTTGCCATCGTGGATGGTCAGCCCAGGTTGTTGAATTTAAAGCAGGTAATGGACGCATTTTTGCGTCATCGCCGCGAAGTGGTTACGCGCCGCACTATTTTCGAATTGCGCAAAGCGCGCGAACGCGGCCATGTGCTGGAAGGTCTGGCTGTGGCCTTGTCCAACGTGGACGAGATTATCGCGCTGATCAAGGCGGCCCCGGCTCCTGCGGAAGCCAAGCGCGAACTGATGGCGCGCAACTGGCGCTCTGCGCTGGTCGAAGATATGTTGAGTCGCGTCAGCGATGCATCGCGTCCTGATAACCTGGCGCCGCAGTTCGGCCTGATCGAATCGGGTGGTGTGCGTTGTTACTATTTATCCGATGCGCAAGCTCAGGCGATCCTGGAATTGCGTCTGCAACGCCTGACCGGCATGGAGCAGGACAAGATCATCGGCGAATACCGCGAGGTGATGGACAAGATTACGGATCTGCTCGATATTCTGGCTCGCCCTGAGCGCGTTACAGCCATTATCGGCGATGAACTGGCGGCCGTGAAGGTTCAGTTCGGCGACAAGCGCCGCAGCGAGATTGTCACGCACACGCATGACATGAGCATGGAAGACCTGATCCCGCCGGAAGATGTGGTGGTTACGCTGTCGCATGGCGGCTACATGAAGGCGCAGAAGATGGACGAATACCGTGCGCAAAAGCGCGGTGGCCGTGGCCGTCAGGCAACCAAGAACAAGGATGATGATTTCATCGATAACCTGTTTGTCGCCAATACGCATAACTTCATCCTGTGCTTCTCCAATAAGGGGCGTGTGTACTGGATGAAGGTCTACGATGTGCCGCAAGGCAGTCCTAGCGCGCGCGGCAAGCCTATCGTGAATCTGCTGCCGCTGGAAGACGGTGAAAAGATCAACGCGATCTTGCCGGTCACCGAGTTTGTTGAAGACAAGTTTGTATTCTTCGCCACAGCCAACGGCACGGTGAAGAAGACCAGTCTGACCGATTTCTCGCGCCCGATGAAGCGCGGCATTATCGCAATCAATCTGGATGAAGACGATTACCTGATCGGAGTTGCGATCACGGATGGCAAGCACGATGTGATGCTGTTCTCCAACGGCGGCAAGGCAGTGCGTTTCGATGAGGATGACGTGCGTGAAACCGGTCGTGCCTCGCGCGGTGTGCGCGGTATGAAACTTCAGGATAATCAGCAGGTTATATCGTTGCTGGTGGCTGAGAACGAGCAGCAGAGCGTGTTGACTGCGACCGAAAACGGCTTCGGCAAGCGCACCCCGGTTGGTGAATACACCCGTCACGGACGCGGCACGCAGGGCATGATCGCAATCCAGACTTCGGAGCGTAACGGTAAAGTGGTTGCCGCAACGCTGGTGAATCCTGAAGATGAAATCATGCTGATCGGCACCAATGGTGTGCTGATCCGCACTCGCGTCAATGAGATCCGCGAGATGGGCAGAACCACCCAAGGCGTGACGCTGATGAATCTGGAGAAAGGCGAGAAGCTGGCAGGCCTGAGCCGCATTGCCGAGCCTGGTGAAGAAGAAGGACTTGACGAGCAGGATTCAGCAGCCGGGATTCAGGATTCAGGGTCTGAGATTGAAGGACAGGAAGAGTAACCGTAGGGTGGGCTGCGCCCACCCTGTCGGGCATAGCCCGACCTACGCAGCAAATTTTTATATATCAGAGGTTGAATCGAAATGACCATCTACAACTTTAGCGCAGGCCCGGCAGTCTTGCCGAAAGAAGTGTTGCAACAGGCTCAGGCGGAAATGCTCGACTGGCACGGTAGCAGCATGTCGGTGATGGAGATGTCGCATCGCGGCCGCGAATACATGTCCATCCATGCCCAGGCCGAAGCCGATCTGCGCGAACTGATGGGCATTCCCGCCAATTACAAGGTGCTGTTCCTGCAGGGCGGTGCACACCTGCAGTTCTCGATGATCCCGTTGAACCTGTTGCGCGGCAAGGTTTCCGCCGATTACGTTAATACCGGCGAATGGTCGAAGAAGGCCATTGCCGAGGCGAAGAAATATGGCGCGGTGAATGTGGTGGCTAGCAGCGCCGACAAAAATTTCAGCTATGTGCCTGATTTCGCTGCATGGCAGTGCGACCCGCAAGCGGCTTATCTGCACTACACCCCGAACGAGACTATCGGCGGCGTGGAGTTCGGCTGGGTGCCGGAGACTGGTGATGTGCCGCTGGTGGCGGATATGTCCTCTAATATCCTGTCGCGGACTTATGATGTGTCGAAGTTCGGCCTGATCTACGCAGGTGCGCAGAAGAATATCGGCCCGGCTGGCCTGACGCTGGTGATCGTGCGCGACGACCTGATCGGCCATGTTGCTGCGGGCACACCGACCATGCTGGACTACAAGACGCATGCCGACCATGATTCGATGTACAACACCCCGCCGACCTACGGCATCTACATGGCCGGACTGGTGTTTCAGTGGCTGAAGAAGAACGGTGGCATCGCTGCAATGGAGCTGGCCAATATTGCCAAGGCGGAACTGCTGTATGCTGCTATCGACGCGAGCAATGGCTTCTACAGCTGTCCGGTGAACAAGGCCGACCGTTCCCGCATGAATGTGCCGTTCACCTTGCAGGATGCAGCGCTTGATGGCGACTTCGTCAAGCAAGCCGATGCGCGTGGTCTGCTGCAACTCAAGGGGCACCGCTCGGTAGGCGGCATGCGCGCTTCGATTTATAACGCGATGCCGTTGGCGGGTGTGCAGGCGTTGGTGGAATTCATGAACGAATTTGCCGGGAAAAACGCTTAATTTTCACGATATGGCTAATCCATACCGCATCCTCACGCTGAACAAGATTGCAGTCGCTGGGCTGAAGCACTTCCCCGCTGACGCCTATCAGGTGGCAGCCGATATTGCGGACCCTGATGCGATTCTGGTGCGTTCGCAAGTCATGCACGACATGGAGATTCCGTCGAGCGTGAAGGCGATTGCGCGTGCAGGAGCCGGAACCAACAACGTGCCTGTCGCGAAGATGAGTGCGCGCGGCGTGCCGGTGTTCAATGCGGCAGGTGCGAATGCCAATGCGGTCAAGGAACTGGTGATCGCAGGCATGTTGCTGGCAGCGCGCAACATCGTGCCGGCGCTGCAGTTTGTCGCAGGCCTGCAAGGCGATGATGCGGCGCTGCACAAGCTGGTCGAAGACGGTAAAAAGCATTATGCCGGTATCGAGTTGCGCGGGCGCACGCTGGGCGTCATCGGTCTGGGTGCCATCGGCCGACAGGTCGCGGAAACCGCGTTGGGACTGGGGATGCGCGTCTGGGGTTACGATCCTGAAATCACCATTGAAGCGGCCTGGAGTCTGTCGTCCAGCGTGAAAAAAGCGCAAAGCATCGAGGAGTTGCTAAAGCACAGCGACTTTGTCACGCTGCATGTGCCTTTGCTGGATGCGACACGTGGCCTGATAAATGCACAGCGCATACAGGCGATGAAAACGGGATGTGTGCTGCTGAACTTCTCGCGCGATGCGATCGTGGACAACGATGCCGTGCTGGCAGGGTTGCATGCAAAACATTTGCGCGGCTATGTATGTGATTTTCCTGCGCAAAAATTGCAGGGGCAGGCACATGTGGTGACGCTGCCGCATCTGGGTGCGTCCACCGAAGAGGCTGAAGAGAGCTGTGCGGTGATGGTGGCGGATCAACTGCGCGAGTATCTTGAGCACGGTAATATCACCAATACGGTGAATTTTCCAAACCTGGTGATGCCGCGTGAATCTGCATACCGTCTGGCAGTTGCCAATGCCAACGTGCCGAACATGCTGGGGCAGATTTCCACCTCGCTAGCCAAAGCGGGCATTAATATCCACACCATGATGAATAAGTCGCGCGGTGAAATGGCGTACACCCTGGTGGATACCGACTCGGCTGTGCCGGGTGAATTAATCGCGCAAATCGAAGCCATTCAGGGAGTGCTGATGGTGCGTAACCTGCCTTTACCGGAAACACAATGAGTGAAAAGTTGAAACAGTGTCGTGAACAGATAGACGGACTGGATGACGAGTTGCTAAAACTGGTCAATCGGCGAGCCGCCCTTGCCCAGAAGATAGGACACCTCAAGGAGGGGGGCGTTGTGCTGCGTCCGGAGCGCGAGGCGCAAGTGTTGAGGCGTCTGCAAGATGCCAACGCAGGCCCCTTGAGTAATGCGGCAATCGCCGCATTGTTCACCGAGGTGATGTCGCAATGTCGCGCGCTGGAAGCGCCGTTGTCTGTGGCTTATCTGGGGCCGGAGGGCACCTTTACCGAGGCGGCGGCAATCAAACGCTTTGGCAGCGCGGTAGAGGGGCAATCGTGCGCGACGATAGATGATGTGTTTCGCGCGGTAGAAAGCGGTGCGGTTCAATACGGTGTTGTGCCGGTGGAAAATTCCACCGAAGGTGCGATCGGCCGTACGCTGGATCTGTTGCTGCAAAATACGCTGCAGGTCTGCGGCGAGGTGATGCTGGCGATACATCAGTGCCTGCTCTCTACTCAGTGTGAATTGAGCGCAATCAAAACCGTCTATTCGCATCCTCAGTCGTTAGGCCAATGTCAGGGCTGGCTGAATGTGAACCTGCCGCATGCCGTGCGCATCCCCGTGTCGAGTAACGCGGAGGCTGCAAGACTTGCTGCCGGTCATCCGGACAGTGCTGCGATTGCCGGTAGCCAGGCAGCGGGGCACTTCGGTTTGAAGGTCTGCGTGGAAAATATCGAAGATGACGCAAGGAACACGACGCGCTTTCTGGTGCTGGGCAAGCAGCAGGTCGCACCTTCAGGCAATGACAAGACATCGATGGTGTTGTCAGCCGCGAATAAACCCGGTGCAGTGCATGATTTGCTGACGTCCCTGGCGAAACATGGCGTGAGTATGACCAAATTTGAATCCCGCCCGTCGCGTTCCGGCCTGTGGGAATATGTGTTTTACGTGGATATCGAAGGGCATCAGTCAGATTCACGCGTAGCTGCCGCGCTGGCGGAACTCAAGCTGGCCGCAGCGTTCATGAAAATTTTAGGTTCGTATCCGGTTGCAGTGTAGGGTGGGTTTACCCTAAAGGGTACAAGAGCGCAGCGTAACCCACCATCAAAAAGAGGTATATTAAGTATGACGATTAAGCAATTAAGTTGGGAAGTGGATTTCCTGAAAAACAACCCGGCTTTCCAAAGCGATAATTACGGGATTCCTGCGGATGCGCGCCACATCAGTTATCCGATTAGAATGGTAAGATATTGGTTCATCTTTCATTTTCTGCGTGAAGAGTCGTTGCGCCGTGGTGCACTGAATGTGTGCGAAATCGGTGTGGATGTAGGTCAGATGCTGGGCTTTTTAAAAGCGGCTACAGAACTGGGTGGCGGCCGTGTCGAACTAGCGAGCTGGGATGCGGTCGATGCGCTGATACGCGAAGATATTCTGGGTCGCGTCGGCTACAACAAGTTCTATCAGGTTGATCTGGAAAGCCCGGAGTTCGCCTTGAGCTGCGACAAGCAATATGACGTGATGATACTGTTGCATGTGCTGGAACATTTGTTCAAGCCGGAAGAGCTGGTTGCGAAAATTGTGCCACACCTCAAACCAGGCGGCATGCTGATCGGCGGATTGCCTTCTACGCCGCAGTTCTTCGCGCAAGCTCGCGAGGAAAAGATACGCGCAACCGCCCGGAAATTTGGCCACGTCAGCGTGTTTTCTCCCGAGCGTGTGCGTGAAATGGCCGCTGCTAACGGGCTGGAAGTCGAGTTTCTTAGCGGTGCTTTCTTCATGCGCAAGAAAGGTTTCTTTCTGGAAAATACCAAATGGTGGTTGCGTTTCAACCTGTGGTTCGGTGCGATGTTCCCGGGCTGGCCGGGTGAGACCTACTGGATTTTACGTAAACCGCTGTAGGTCGGGCTTTGCCCGACATGGTGGGCATAGCCCACCCTACGCACCTTAAAATGCTGATGATTGTTGAAATGAATTATTCTGAACTGGCACCAAGCTATATACGCGCGATTGCGCCTTACCAGCCCGGCAAACCGATCTCTGAACTGGAGCGGGAGCTTGGGATAACCGGCATCGTCAAGCTGGCCTCGAATGAGAATCCGCTGGGTGCGAGTCCCAACGCGGTCGCCGCTGCACGTGCAGCTCTTGATGAGATCAGTCTGTATCCGGACGGCAACGGTTTCGCTTTGAAACAGGCGCTGGTTGCTCGTTATGGCGTCGAGCACAACCAGCTGGCGCTGGGCAATGGTTCCAATGATCTGCTGGAGCTGGCGGCGCACGCATTTTTGACCGTTAGGGACCGCGCGGTTTATTCCGACCACGCGTTTGCGGTTTATCCATTGGCGGTGCAGGCGGCAGGTGCGATCGGCATCAATGTGGCGGCCAGGGATTTTGGTCATGATCTGAATGCGATGCGACAGGCTGCGGTAGAGCAGGGTGCCAAGCTTATTTTTATCGCCAATCCAAATAATCCGACTGGTACTTTTTTACCTGGCGATGAACTGCGCGCTTTTTTACAGGCGTTGCCAGCCAATATTCTGGTGGTGCTGGACGAGGCCTATAACGAATATCTGCCTGAAAACTGCCGCTATGACAGTGTGAGCTGGCTGGCTGAATTTCCTAATCTATTGATTTCAAGGACATTTTCGAAGGCTTATGGTCTGGCGTCGCTGCGTGTCGGCTATGCTCTGGGACACTTGCAAGTAATCGATATGCTCAATCGCGTACGCCATCCGTTTAACGTCAATAGTATGGCGCAAGCCGCTGCGGTGGCGGCGCTGGATGATGAAGAGTTCGTGCGGCGCACCTATGAATTAAATATTAGCGGTATGGCGCAGTTGACGGATGGCTTGCGTGAAATGGCGCTGAATTACATTCCTTCCTTCGGTAATTTCGTCTGCTTTCATGTGCCTGATGCAGCGAAAGTATACCGCCGCCTGCTGGAGCTGGGCGTGATCGTGCGCCCCGTAGGCAATTACAACTTGCCGGACTATTTGCGCGTGAGCATCGGTCTGGAAACACAGAATCGCAAATTTTTATCTGCATTGAAGCAGATACTTGGAGAAGCAGCATGATTATAGTAATGGGAAGAGATGTCACCGACGAACAAATCGGCGCGGTGGTCAAAAAACTGGAAACGGCGGGACTCAAGGCCAATATTTCGCGCGGTATCGAACGCACGGTGATCGGCGCGATCGGCGATGAACGCCAGTTGAGCGAAGAAATGTTCACCCCCTTGCCGGGTGTGGAAACGGCGATGCACATCGCCAAACAATACAAGATCGTCTCGCGCGAATCACACAAAGACAACACCGTGATCGATATCGCCGGTGTTCCGTTGGGCGGCAATCAGATTCAGATTATCGCAGGGCCTTGTTCGGTGGAAACACAGGAACAAATGGATTTGTCTGCGAAATTCGTGCATGAAGCCGGTTGTCGTTTGATGCGTGGCGGTGCGTTCAAGCCGCGCACCAGCCCTTATGCATTTCAGGGGCATGGCGCGGAAGGTCTGGATATGTTCCGCAAGGCGGCAGCGCAGTATAAGTTGCCTATCGTCACCGAGTTGATGGATGCACGTCAGCTGGATACGTTCCTTGAATACGATGTAGATGTGATTCAGATCGGCACGCGCAACATGCAGAATTTCGATCTGTTGAAAGAGGTCGGGCGTACCAATAAGCCGGTGATCCTGAAACGCGGTATGTCCGCGACCATTTCCGAGTGGTTGATGGCAGCCGAATACATCGCGGCTGGCGGCAATCACAACATTATCTTCTGTGAACGCGGTATCCGCACCTTTGAAACCTATTACCGCAACGTGCTGGACGTGACGGCAATCCCGGTTCTGAAGAAAGAAACGCATTTGCCTGTGATCGTTGATCCCTCACATGCCGGTGGTAAGGCATGGATGGTGGCGGCGCTGTCGCAAGCTGCGATCGCCGCAGGCGCCGACGGCCTGCTGGTCGAGATGCATCCAAATCCTTGCGAAGCCTGGTGTGACGCAGATCAGGCGTTGACCCCGCAGGAGTTGAAGAAACTGATGGGTACCCTGGGCGCAATCGCAGGCGCAATCGGACGTACGCTGTAACCCATTGCGGGCACGTTGAAAGTTGAGTGTAAACAGCTGGTGTTATTGTTGCACATTGCGTGAACAGCAAGATAGGAGCCCGTTGCCGGAAGGTATTATGTATTTAAGAAAATTGTTTTTGGCGTTGCTTATTGCCAGTATCGCACCGTCGGTATCGGCAATGTCCCTGGGTGAAGGGCGAATCCTGAGTTTCGTAGGCGAGTCGTTGTCAGCAAATGTTGCCTTGCTGGGCGACTACAGCAGCGATGTCAAGTTTTATCAGGTTCGAAATGCCGAATGTCGTTCATCCATCATCGCAACGACTGCGAATGGCTGTGATTCGCTTTATGAGGGGGCGCTGACCCTCACGATCAAGCGACGGCCGGATGGGCAGTATTTTCTGAAGCTTACGGGTGAAAGAGGCAATGAGCTGTTTTATCGCGTTCTGATCAAATCCGTATCGGCTAATGGCGGAACCGTTTACAACGCATTCGAATTTTTACCTGAATTCAAGGCGAATCCGGATGCATTGCCTGTTGTCGAAAGTAATGCAGAATCCGTCTTGCCGGCTGGCAAGTATGGGCTTGTCGGGGGGAAAATGATAGAGGTTGTGCCCGATGATGAAGGCAGAACCATTGGAAAAAGTGCACCCGCGCAGTCTGCGCCCGTTAAAGCCAGGCTGCCCGATGAATCACGGCAGCGTCACGCTGCGCAGCCAGTCGAGGCGATAGTAAAAAAGCCGTCCGAGACTCGCTTGCAGATTAAAAAGTACGGCGAATATGCGGATGATATTCATGCGCTTCAGAAAGAAAATGGCGAAATCGAAGAGCAGATTGTCCTGCTTGAAAAGCATATCGGTCTGCTTAAAGAGGTCATCCGTTTAAAGAGTCAAGTCGATGCATCTGCTGTGGTGGAGGTCGGCGTGGCGGCTCCAGTGCGCGTACGTACGCCTGCTGTTGTGCCTGTTCAGTCACAACTGACTGGAAACAATGAGCCTGGTTTGTTGACCTGGATTTTGCTCGCGGTGGTTGTTGTGATGGCGGCGCTGCTCGGCTGGATGTACAGGAAAATGAATAGCTTGAGTTTGAAGGGCAATGTTGTGGAACCTGATCACGCTGTTACTTCAACCTCATCGTTAAATGAAATAAAGTCACTGGATTTAACCAGCTCTTTTGTTAAGCCGAAGTGGTGAGTACACCTATCTGTAAAGCTCCACGCCCGGAGGTCATGGCATGATTGTGTTTTCCGTTTTTCCCTGTTGCAATCCACGAATATGAAATTGAATAAGGTTGTGATATTCGGTGTCGGCCTGATCGGCGGATCGTTCGCACTGGCGTTGCGCCGTGCGAATGCAGTCGGTGAGGTAGTGGGTTTCGGGCGTAGCGCTGTGACGCTTGAGCAAGCCCGTCAGCTCGGCATCATCGACCGGGTTGCACTGGATGTGTCAACTGAAGTCGGCGATGCAGATCTGGTGTTGCTGGCAACGCCAGTTGGTCAAATGGCAGAACTGATGGCGCGCATAGCCCCTCATCTTGGTGCGCATACGCTGGTTACAGATGGCGGTAGCACCAAAAGCGATGTAGTGGCTGCGGCTTATGCGAATATGGGCGACAAAGTTTCGCAGTTCGTGCCCGCACACCCGATAGCGGGAGCCGAGCAAAGCGGTGCTGCGGCTGCGCGTGCCGATTTGTACGTGGGCAAGAAAGTTGTCTTAACGCCGCTGCCGGAAAACACGGTTGATTCCGTGAGGCGAGTGCGTAAAGCATGGGAGCTGTGTGGTGCAGTTGTCAGTGAGCTGACAGCGAAGCAGCACGATGAGGTGTTTGCGGCGGTGAGCCACCTGCCGCATCTGTTGTCGTTCGCACTGGTGCATGATCTGGCGCAACGGGATAATCGCGATCAGTTGCTGTCCTTTGCAGCCAGCGGATTTCGTGACTTCACCCGCATCGCTGCAAGCTCACCCGAAATGTGGCGCGACATCTGTATGGCCAACCGCGATGCACTGCTGAGTGAGCTGGGGCGCTACATGCAGGAGCTTGACGCTATCCATGAGGCGCTGGTTGAACGTGATGCTGACAGGCTGGAAGAAATCTTCAGCCTGGCGCGAAAAGTTCGCGGCAACTGGACGCAACAATAGCATGCGTAGGGTGCATTTTCAATCAGGGATAGGCGATTTATCGCCTTATATCCCGTGGGAATGCCCTTGCGGCATCATGCACCTGCATCCAACGATTTAACGGGTGATTAATCTCTGAATATCGCGGTGCCAATGTAACGGGTGGCACGTATTTTTTGCGGTGAATACTTTTAGGCGCAGGAAATTTCCAGGGAGGCATGATGAGTAATCTGATGTTGTCGAGACTGAGTGAACAGGATTTTTTGCGGGGAGAATTATCCAGCGAGATTCGCCACGAATATGTAGATGGCGAAGTGTATGCCATGGCTGGCGCGGGTGAGGCGCACAATCTGATTGCGGGTAATGTTTTTGCCAAGTTGCGGGAATTTGTGCGTGGCGGCCCATGCCGCGTGTTCATTTCCGATATGAAACTGCATGTCAAAACATGGAAAGCCTATTACTACCCTGATGTGATGGTGACTTGCGATCCTGCCGATAGTCAGAGTCACTTCAAGGAGCGGCCCAGCCTGGTGGTGGAAGTGCTCTCACCCTCCACTGAAAGCACCGATCGCAGGGAGAAAATGCTGGCCTATCGCACCTTGTCCAGTTTGCGTGAATATGTGCTGATCGCCACCGATAAACGGCAGGTAGAAATCTATCGTCGTGACGAACAGGACGAATGGCAACTCGCTGTCATGAGCGAAGGTGAGTTTTTGTCGTTGGAAAGTGTTGCTTGTCGCCTGACGCTGGATGAAATCTATGAAGATGTGAGGCTGGACGCTCCGTCGGTAAAGTGATCTGTGTGAACGGGTGGATAGTGGGTGGTATGTTATATATACTTGTTTTTATTGAAGAATTTGAAAGTGCATCATGACTCACGCTGAATATATCGACTTGCCCCCCTTGATGTCTGCTCGCGGCACGGTTGTACTGCCCGGCTCTAAAAGCATTTCCAATCGCGTGCTGTTGCTGGCCGCCTTGTCCGATGGTATGACCGAGGTGCGCGATCTGTTGCACTCCGATGATACCGAACGCATGCTGGACGGGCTGCGCGCGCTCGGTGTGACGGTGGATGAACTGGGCAATAACGCCTATAACGTAACGGGTTGTGGCGGAGATTTTCCGAACAAGGAAGCTGTGCTGTTTCTGGGTAATGCGGGTACGGCATTCCGTCCTCTGACAGCGGCGCTGGCTTTGGCGGGCGGGCGCTTTGAGTTGTCTGGCGTGGCACGCATGCACGAGCGGCCGATAGGCGATCTGGTGGACGCGCTGCGCGCTCTGGGTGCAAATATAGAATACATGGGTAACGATGGCTTTCCTCCGTTGCAGATCAAACCTGCGATGTTATCCGGAGCGGCCGTTGTCAGCGTGCGCGGCGATGTGTCCAGTCAGTTCCTCACAGCCTTGCTGATGGCTTTGCCACTTTTAAACCGTTTGGTGACTGTTGAGGTGACTGGTGAACTGATCTCCAAGCCTTACATCGAAATTACCCTGGCAATGATGGCGCGTTTTGGTATTAACGTTGCGCGCGACGGCTGGTCTGGCTTTACGGTGGCGGCGGGCAGTCGCTATGTGTCTCCCGGTGTGATTTATGTTGAGGGGGATGCGTCGTCGGCATCGTATTTCCTGGCGGCCGGTGCGATAGGCGGCGGGCCGGTGCGCGTGGAGGGTGTAGGTAAAAGCAGTATCCAGGGCGATGTGCGTTTCGCTGATGCACTGACGCAGATGGGCGCAATTATTACCATGGGTGACAACTGGATCGAGGCTTGTGCGCCGGCGAGCGGTAAATTGCGCGCGATCGAGCTGGATTGCAATCACATTCCGGATGCCGCCATGACGCTGGCTGTTGCAGCTTTGTTCGCGGAAGGCACGACCGTGTTGCGTAACATCGCCAGTTGGCGCGTCAAGGAGACCGACCGCATCGCAGCGATGGCAGCCGAGCTTCGCAAGGTTGGCGCCCTCGTCGAAGAAGGCGCAGACTTTATCAAAATTACGCCTCAATCCAGAATTCTGAGCGTAGCGATCGAAGCTTCTGCTTCGGGAACCGCACGGCCTACCCCTTGCGGGTGGAATCCTGAATCTGGCATAGATACCTATGACGATCACCGTATGGCGATGTGTTTCTCGCTGGCAGCATTCGGTGAAGGCATACGCATCAACGATCCAAAGTGCGTCGCCAAAACCTTTCCTGGCTATTTTGCGGCGTTTGCAAGTGTGACGCAGGCCGTGCCGGTGATTGCAATCGACGGGCCTTCAGCCTCCGGCAAGGGCACGGTGGCCGGGCTGGTCGCGAAAACGCTGGGCTTTCATTATCTCGATAGCGGCGCGTTATACCGGTTGCTGGCGACAGCGGCCCGGCGTGATGGCGTGGCACTGGATGACGAGGCAGCGCTGACAGCGCTGGCGGTTCAAGTGGATATTCGTTTCGAGGGTAGCGATATCTGGCTGGACGGGGTGCAGGTGGGCGACGAGCTGCGCTCGGAGGAAATGGGAGGTTGTGCATCACAAGTGGCAGCATTGCCGCAGGTAAGAATCGCCTTGCTGAATAAACAGCGCGAATTCAGGCGAGCCCCGGGTCTGGTGACAGATGGGCGCGACATGGGGTCGGTGGTGTTTCCGGATGCAAAGCTTAAGATATTTCTGACGGCGAGTGCAGAGGCGCGAGCAGATAGGCGCTATAAGCAGTTGAAAGAAAAAGGAATGGATGCTAGTATTGCGGATCTTTTGCAGGATATCAGGACGCGCGACGAGCGAGATACGCAGCGCAGCGCAGCTCCCCTGCAACAGTACCCGGATGCAAGTCTGCTGGATACCACGGCTCTTAATATCGAGCAGGCGGTTGATTCAGTGCTGACAGGCTACCGGGAAAAATGTTTGGCCCCATAGGACTCTCCGTCCTCTGGTTTTTTAACTAACCTTCTGTTTAAGCAGAAAAATCTTTAGGTGTATTCGATGAACGCAACCGCAGACGCAGTACTAAATCCAGATAGTTTCGCCGCAATGTTTGAAGAAAGTTTGACGCGCAAAGAAATGCGCGCAGGCGAGCTGATTACCGCACAAGTTGTGCGTATTGACCACAACGTTGTGGTTGTGAACGCAGGCCTCAAGTCTGAAAGCTGGATTCCTGTTGAGGAATTCCTGAACGACAAGGGCGAAATGGAAGTTGCTGCAGGTGACTTTGTTACCGTTGCAATCGAATCGCTGGAAAACGGCTATGGCGAAACCAAGCTGTCGCGTGAAAAAGCCAAGCGTCTGGCTGCATGGCACGATCTTGAGATCGCCATGGAAGAAGGCAAAATCGTTGAAGGTTTCGTCAGCGGTAAGGTTAAGGGCGGTCTCACCGCTATGGTTAACGGTATTCGTGCATTCTTGCCGGGTTCATTGGTGGACATTCGTCCAGTCAAGGACACCACACCGTACGAAAACAAGACCATGGAATTCAAGGTCATCAAGCTGGATCGTCGCCGTAACAACGTGGTTGTTTCCCGCCGCGCTGTGCTGGAAGCTACGATGGGCGCTGATCGTGAATCCGTCATGGAAAACCTGAAAGAAGGCGCAATCGTTAAGGGCGTCGTCAAGAACATCACAGACTACGGCGCGTTCGTTGATCTGGGCGGTATCGATGGTCTGTTGCATATCACCGACCTGGCATGGCGTCGTGTGAAGCATCCTTCGGAAGTGTTGACCGTTGGCGACGAAATCGAAGCCAAGATCCTCAAATTCGATCAAGAAAAGAATCGCGTTTCATTGGGCATCAAGCAAATGGGCGATGATCCCTGGAATGGTCTGGCACGTCGCTACCCACAAGGTACGCGTCTGTTCGGTAAGGTAACGAATCTGACTGACTACGGTTCATTCGTTGAAATTGAGCAAGGCATCGAAGGTCTGGTACACGTATCCGAAATGGATTGGACCAACAAGAACGTTCATCCTTCCAAGGTTGTGCAGGTAGGCGACGAAGTTGAAGTGATGATCCTGGAAATTGACGAACAGCGTCGTCGTATTTCTTTGGGTATGAAACAGTGCCACTCCAATCCTTGGGATGATTTCGCGATCAACCACAAGAAGGGTGACAAAGTTCGCGGTCAGATCAAGTCCATCACTGACTTCGGCGTGTTCATCGGTCTGGATGGCGATATCGACGGTCTGGTACATTTGTCCGATCTGTCATGGAGTCAACCTGGCGAAGAAATGGTACGCAACTTCAAGAAGGGTGATGAAGTTGAAGCTGTGGTTCTGGCTATTGACGTTGAACGTGAGCGTATCTCATTGGGCATCAAGCAAATGGAAGGTGATCCATTTGGCGGTTTTGCTGCTACCAATGAAAAGGGCGCAATTGTTAACGGCGTAGTTAAATCAGTTGATGCCAAGGGTGCTGTTGTGACTCTGCCAGGCGACGTAGAAGCCTATCTGAAAGCGTCTGAAGTGTCGGTTGATCGCGTTGAAGACATCCGTACGCATCTGAAAGAAGGCGATACCGTCAAGGCAATGATCATCAGCGTAGACCGCAAGAATCGCGGTATCAGTCTGTCGGTCAAGGCGTTGAGCAAGGCGGAAGATTCTGCTGCCATGCAAAAGCTGGCATCTGACAGCAGCGCCAATGCGGGTACAACCAATCTCGGTGCGTTACTCAAAGCCAAGCTTAGCGGCAAGAGTGAAGCCTAAGTCCAGGGAGATTGCATGACTCGTTCTGATTTGATTGCCAGGCTGGCCGAATTGCACCCGCAGTTGTTGGCCAAGGATGCAGAGCTGGCCGTTAAGGTGATTCTGGATGCCTTGTCTTCCACGCTGTCGCGTGGGGGGCGCGTCGAGATTCGCGGTTTCGGCAGCTTCGGCTTGAATTACCGTCCGCCACGTCAGGGGCGTAATCCCAAGACTGGCGATAAGGTAGGGGTGCCGGCCAAGTACGTGCCACACTTTAAGGCAGGTAAGGATCTTAGAGAGCGGGTAGGTAACGACGAAGCCTGATAACAAAGGTGGTTTTATAGAGGCGGTGATATTGAAAGATATCGCCGCCTTTTTTATGCTATCTTTAACCAGATTCTTTGAGGTATACCCAATGCGTTATATAAGCTGGCTTATTCAGATGTTCGTTTTCATCATCCTGCTCGGTTTCGCACTTAAAAATAGTCAGCCAGTGACGTTGCATTATTTTTTTGGCTATGAATGGCAGTCAACATTGGTCATCGCATTGTTGTTGTTTTTCGCTGTAGGGGTCGCGCTGGGGATACTGGCTACGTTGGGTATCTGGTTCCGCCAACGCCGCGAGCTTTTTCGTCTGAAACGTGAGATCAGCGACATCAAAAAACTTGCCGGTAATGCTGCCAATCAGCCGCTTTAACGGCATAATCTGAAATTTGTCTTGCGCCTTGTTGCGCACATCCGTTTTTAATCGAATCTTTGTGAGTATTTAATGGAATTTGAACCATGGATGCTGCTCGTTTTTCCGCTGTTTTTTGGCATGGGCTGGTGGGCAGCTCGTCTTGATATTAAAGATTTACTCTCCGAATCAACGGCATTGCCGGAATCGTATTTCCAGGGGCTGAATTTTCTGCTTAACGAACAGCAGGATAAAGCCATTGAAGCCTTTATCGAAGTGGTCAAGATTGATCCGCACACGGTTGAATTGCACTTCGCACTGGGCAGCTTGTTTCGTCGGCGTGGCGAGGTGGACCGTGCCTTGCGTATGCATCACAACCTGGTCGATCGGGCCGATCTGGATGATGACAAGCGCCAGCAGGCCATCTTTGAATTGGCGCAGGATTATCTGAAAGCCGGGATACTGGATCGCGCTGAACGCCTGTTTGGCGAGCTGAAGAATACTTCCTATGCCAAGTCATCTCTGGAATTTTTGCTTGAATTGTTTCAGAAAGAGCGCGACTGGCTAAAGGCAATCGCAGTCGCGCAGCAACTGTCCGTTGTATCAGGGCAGTCTTATTGCAAGCAGGCGGCCTTTTTTTACTGCGAATTGGCGTCGGATGAAATCGCAGCAGGTAATCTGAAAGGCGCCCGCGAACATTTGCAACAGGCATTAAAGGATTGTCCGGCCAGCGTGCGCGCGACGATTATGCTGGGTGATATGGTCAGTGCTGAGGGTGGAGTGGATGAGGCGATCAGGCTGTGGCAGGGTATAGAGACGCAGGATGCGCAGTATCTGCCGCTGGTCGCGGAACGGTTGTTAACCGCTTATAGTTCGCTTGACCGTGAAGCGGATGGTATCCGGGTGTTGCGTGAATATCTGGTTAAATATCATTCGATCGATTTACTGAATGTCGTTTTCGATGGCATGTTGAAATACGAAACACCGGCATCAGCCTATCAGCTGGTACGCGACGAACTGGAACGCAATCCGAGTTTGCTCGGTCTTGATAAGTTGCTTGAGGCACGTTTGCTGGAGGTGCCGATGGACAAACGCGCAGACATCGAAATGGTGAAGGATCTGGTGCATAAACGCACACGCAATCTGGCGATGTACCATTGTAGTCATTGCGGTTTCAAAGCACGAAAATTTTACTGGCATTGCCCGGCCTGTCAGGCCTGGGATAGTTATGCGCCGAGGCGCGATGAGGAAAGTGGTAAACCGTTATGAGCGATCCAAAAATTATTGTTGCACTTGATTTTCCAGGCGCTGTGCCCGCCCTTGCATTGGCACACCGATTATCTCCCGAGCTTTGTCGCCTCAAAGTGGGTAAGGAGCTCTTTACCGCGACAGGGCCTGCTCTGCTTGAGCAATTGATGAAGAGCGGGTTCGAAATTTTTCTGGATTTGAAGTTTCACGATATACCCAACACCACGGCACAAGCCTGTAAGGCGGCGGCCAGCCTTGGTGTATGGATGATCAATGTCCATGCGCTGGGCGGACGAAAAATGCTGGAGGCGGCACAAATTGCGGTATCCAATAGTGCCCGTCCGCCCAAGCTGATCGCAGTCACGCTGTTGACCAGCATGAATCAGGAAGACATCAACGATATTGGCATCAACACCAGTACAGAAGAGATGGTGTTGCGTCTGGCGAAACTGGCTCAGGAATCCGGCCTGGATGGTGTGGTGTGTTCAGCCATGGAAACTGAAATGTTGCGCAAGCAGTGTGGCAGTAAATTTTCTCTGGTCACGCCGGGAATTCGTCCCCCTGCTGCCAGTCTCGACGATCAGTCACGGGTGATGACCCCGGAAGCCGCGTTGCGATCGGGTTCAAGCTATCTGGTGATTGGCCGGCCGATCACCAAGGCCGCAGATCCTTTGCAGGCGTTGCTCGATATCAATCAGCAAATCAGAGGGCTGGCATGAACGCGTTACCCGAATTCGAGGGCGCACGTGTATTGGTCGTCGGCGATGTGATGCTCGACCGTTACTGGTTCGGCGAGGTACATCGCATCTCGCCTGAGGCGCCTGTTCCGGTGCTTAAGGTGGACCGTGTGGATGAGCGTCCCGGAGGTGCTGCAAACGTGGCTCGCAACATTGCAGCCCTGGGTGCTCAAGCTACGCTGCTGTCGGTGGTAGGCGATGATGAAGCCGGCGCATGCCTGGAAAAGTTGCTCAATCAGCATGGCAATCTCACTGCGCTGCTGCATCGCGACAGCAGTATTTCCACCATCATCAAACTGCGTGCCGTCGCACGGCATCAGCAGTTGTTGCGCATCGATTTCGAGACGCCGCCCAGTCACGAAGTGTTACATGCTGCATTGGCAGATTTTCGCGCACAATTGCCGCTGGTCGATGTGGTGATCCTGTCCGACTACGGCAAGGGAGGGCTGGCGCATATCGCACAAATGATCCGCATGGCAAGAGACGCCGGCAAGCCGGTGCTGGTTGATCCCAAGGGGGATGATTACGCGCGTTATAGCGGGGCTACCCTGCTGACGCCGAACCGCAGCGAATTTCGACAGGTGGCGGGCAGCTGGGAAGATGAGACTCAACTTAACCGCAAGGCGGAACAGTTGCGTACCGATTTGCAACTGGATGCGCTGCTGGTCACGCGCAGCGAAGACGGCATGAGTTTGTATCGCGCGGGTGATGTGCAGCATGAGCCCACCCACACCCGCGAAGTTTTCGATGTCAGCGGCGCCGGTGACACTGTGATCGCAGCGTTGGCGGTAATGCTGGCGAGTGGTGCAGAACTGCCTGATGCGATGCGCATCGCTAATCGCGCGGCGGGTATTGTGGTTGGCAAGCTGGGTACGGCCGTGGTTAGCCGCGAAGAAATTATTAAAGACATGCAGGATTCGGGTTTGTAGGGACGCGATTTATCGCGCCCATTGCACCGAAAAAGAAGGGCGCAATGAATTGTGCCCCTACGATTGAATTTTTAGAGGGGGTGTCATGTATTACATCGTCACAGGAGCAGCCGGTTTTATCGGTTCGAATCTTATCAAGGCGCTCAATGAGCGCGGTGAGCATAATATCATCGCGGTAGATAACCTCACGAAGGCCGATAAATTCAGCAATCTGGTGGATTGCGAGATCGCCGACTTTCTGGATAAGGAGAGCTTTCGCAAGAAGATTCAGGAAGGTTTTTTTGATGGGCTGGTGAAGGCCGTGCTGCACCAGGGCGCCTGTTCCGACACCATGGAAACCGACGGACGCTACATGATGGACAACAACTACCAGTACACACTGGAATTGCTGGACTACTGCCAGAGCGAAGAAGTGCCGTTTCTCTATGCGTCATCTGCGTCCGTCTATGGTGGTGGCAGTGTTTTTCGTGAAAGCCGCGAATACGAGGCACCACTGAACGTGTATGCCTATTCCAAATTTTTGTTCGACCAGATCATGCGGCGTCGCTGGCACAAGCGCGGCGCGCAGGTCGTCGGCCTGCGTTATTTCAATGTGTATGGTCCGCGCGAACAACACAAGGGGCGCATGGCCTCGGTTGCTTTCCACTTTTTTAACCAGTATCGCAGCGAGGGGCGGGTGAAGCTGTTTGAAGGTTGCGATGGTTATGCTAACGGCGGGCAATTGCGTGACTTCGTCTCGATCGAAGATGTGGTCAAGGTGAATATGTATTTTCTAGATAATCCAGATAAATCAGGTATTTACAATCTTGGTACCGGGCAGGCGCAAAGCTTTAATGACGTGGCGGCGGCGACCATCAATAGTCTGCGTCATATTGACGGGAAACCCGCATTAACGCTTGCCGAGTTGCAGCAGCAGGAATTGATCAGTTACATCCCGTTTCCGGATGTCCTGCGTGGCAAGTACCAAAGTTATACCCAGGCCGATATCGCTGCGCTGCGCAGTTGCGGCTATGCCGAACCGTTCCTCTCCGTTGAGCAGGGCGTGGGTCGCTACGTGGAACAGATGCTCAAAAGCGCGGCTTGAATATGTATCCATCCTTAGATAATTTCGTCGGCAACACGCCGCTGGTGCAGCTCAAACGCATTCCGGGTAAGACCACTAACGTGCTGCTGGCCAAGCTGGAAGGCAATAATCCCGCCGGTTCGGTGAAAGACAGGCCTGCACTTTCGATGATTTTACATGCCGAGCAGCGCGGCGAAATTTCGCCCGGCGATACGCTGATCGAGGCGACCAGCGGTAATACGGGCATTGCGTTGGCGATGGCGGCCGCAATGCGCGGCTACAGGATGATACTGGTGATGCCGGAAAATCAAAGTGTAGAGCGTCGCCAGAGCATGCGTGCCTACGGTGCAGAGCTGGTTTTGACGGATAAGGCGGGCAGCATGGAACTGGCGCGCGATACGGCGGAACAGTTGCGCGATGCAGGGCGCGGCATCATTCTGGATCAGTTCTCAAATCCTGATAACCCGCTCGCGCATTATGAAGGCACGGCACCGGAAATCTGGCGCGACACGGATGGGCGTCTTACCCATTTTATCAGCAGCATGGGCACCACCGGCACCATCATGGGCTGCGCGCGGTACTTCAAGGAACAGAATCCCGATGTGCAAATCATTGGCGTGCAGCCGGAAGAAGGGGCTCAGATTCCCGGTATACGAAAGTGGCCACAAGCGTATTTGCCAAAAATCTACAATGCTCAAAATGTGGACAGACTTGAATATGTGAACCAGGCTGACGCAGAGGAAATGACGCGCCGGTTGGCGCGTGATGAGGGTATTTTCTGCGGTATTTCATCCGGTGGCGCGCTGAGCGTTGCATTACGCGTCTCGCAACAAGTCGAAAATGCGGTGATTGCGTTTATTGTCTGTGATCGCGGCGACCGCTACCTGTCTACCGGCGTGTTTCCGGGCTGATTTGGCCCCAAACCTGAAAAATATGGTTACAATCCTGCGTCAAAATAACTACTGTGCATATTGTCGATGAAGAGTGAGGCGCAGCGCTGCAAGAAAATTTTGTTTCAGCTATGGACTTTTTCCCTGGCTGCAGTGTTTATGGTCAATGCCAGCGCGCTGGTGCTGGGAGATATTCAGGTAAACAGCGCGTTAGGTCAGTCGCTCAGCGCCCGGATCGCTTTGATTGCAATCAGCGATGAGGAGCTGCTGGAGCTCAAAACTGGTTTGGCGAGTGCTGAGGTATACAAGAAATTCGGACTGCAATATCCCGATGTTCATAAGTTCAGATTCCAGCTGGTAAATGATGCAGGGGCACCACCTTTTATTCGTGTTTCCACCTTGCATCCGGTAGAGGATCCTTTTATCAACTTGCTGCTTGAAATTTCCACCGCTTCAGGCAAGTTAACCCGTGCTTATACGCTACTGCTCGACCCCCCGTCCGATTTGCTCCGTTCATCTGCTGTTGTGCAGTCGGCGGCGCTGCATGACGTATCGCCGCAATCAATGCCAGCAAGCGTATCCGGCAAACATGCGCATGAGCAGTCTGTCAGGCCGGTTAAAACTGCATCGAAGCGCAAGAAGCATCATGCCAATAAGGCAGCTCAGACTGAACACGCGACTGACAGGTCGCATATGAAGCTTGCCATGTCGTTATCCATTTCCAGATACGACGCCTCCGTGCCTGTCGGTCCAAAGGAGGCCAATGATGCGCTGCAAGAAGAGTTGATTGCGAAAGAAAAACTGCTAGAGGACCTGAATCTGCAAATAGGCGAAATGAAGACGGTGATCAAATCGTTGCAGGATAAACGTGCGCTTGCCTCTTCTTCCGCTGTTCCGGAAGCTGCATTGGCGGCCAGCGAGGTGCACAGCGCCGAGTTACCCGAGCCTGTCGTGCTAAGCGCTCAGCCACCCGGCACGACGAGTGAAATAAACTGGCTAAATTCAGTATTGGCTTTCGCTGTGCTTTTATTGGGCTTGGTGGGTGTCGTGTGGTATCGCAAATATAAGCAGATGCATGAGGGGGGGCAGGGCACATTTGACGATCTGCATGAAGCAGAGCCGTTTGTTGCTCAAATGATTGTACGCGAGCCAGTTTATATCAAGCCGGAAGCACCGGATATAACGATGCCATTCCCGACGAAAAAAGCGCCCTTTACTTCGCTGGCCGAGTCCAGTGACACGCAGCTTACGCAGGAGAATCAAACGCCGACGGAGCCAGGCGAGACCGAGCTGCATTTTGAAAAAGTGGTTGTACCCGTCGGTGAGCAGTCAATTGAGACGCCGGCTTACGCTGAACATGCGCCGATTGTCCCCCCTGAATACGCAATATTGATGGCAGCCAACCGTCACCTGCGCGCCGGGAATGACCAGCTGGCCGAGGAGGCACTGATTCAGGCGATAAAGGTCAACCCCAAGAATCTGTATGGTTACCAGGCGTTGTTGCGTATCTACGATGCGCGCACCGATGCAAAGAGCTTCGAGGGCATAGCGCTGCAACTCAAAGAGACTGGTGATGAAGCTGCATTCAAGGAGGCTGCAGCAATGGGGCAGAAACTGGATCCGGATAATCCGCTCTATCTTTAACGTGAAACTCACGTAGTGATACGTTTGCCCCTTCCCTCGCAAGGATTCATTTGCGGGGGAAGGTAGGGAAGGGGAGCGGGCATAGTGTCGTTATCTGGGTTGTTTACTTCACCATGCTCGTTAAGCCGGTGCAGACTGGATGGACATTAGCAGCCTGCTAAAAGTTTGCTGATATCGTCCAGCTTGTTCTTGACAGCCAGTTTTTCCGCCGTGTCACCGTTGCTGGTTTCAAGGTTTTTATCGGCACCGTGATCCAGCAGGAGTTGCACTATTTCGCTGTAACCCGATGTGACTGCTTTGTGCAGCGCGGTATAGCCGTCATTGGCGGCTGCGTCCAGATCGGTGCCGCTGGCTATCAACAACGCAACCATCTCAAGGTGATTTCGTGCCGTTGCCTGCATCAGAGGTGTCCAGCCAAAATTGTTGCATGAGTTGAGTCTGGCTTGATGCGCGATCAGCTGTTTTGCGCATGATATATGCCCGCCAAATGCGGCCCAGTGCAATGCGCTGTTGCCACCCAGATCGAGGGCGTTTACATCGGCTTTATATTGTATCAACAGGCTGACTATTTCATCACGGCCGCTGAAGGCCGCCATCATCAGCGGGGTCCAGCCTCGATTGTCGCGAATTTCCAGATTGCTTGGTGCCTCAATAAATAAAGCGACTGCGGTACGACTGCCCATTTCTACGGCTTCGAAAAATCCTCCTGGCGTACACAGAATTCCCTGTTTATCGAGTTCGTTCTTGATGTGTTGAGCCGGGTCTTCCCAATCGGATGTCGGGTGGGGGGTGAAGTTCGCAAATGAGTCCGAGGGGGCGTCCCAGATGCCTTTGTGCTTGCCGGGTGCTTCTTGCGCCGCGTGAATTAAGCTCAGGCGCAGAATATCTGCCGCAACGTCGGGCGGGAAACCTGTGCGCTGGCCCCGATTGCTGACTATCAATTCCATAAAATAATTGTCAATTGCATCGTCATCCCAAAGCGACATGATGTTTTCAAGAATACGCGGGTAGTTGTTCTCCAGTGCATGGGGATAGTGTTCTGTTTTTCCTCCTAATATCCTGAGTAGTCGTTGATTCATAGCGGTTCCATCCTTATGTTCTGCGCAACGTTACGTCTGGATAATGCAGGATTTTGGGAAAAGTAACGTTTTATGCCGCTCAGTACCGCATCGGCCAGTTTTGTCTGGTAACTTTCATCGTTCAGGCGCACTTCTTCGCTGGGATTGCTGATGAAAGCGGTTTCCACCAGAATGGAAGGGATGTCCGGTGACTTTAGTACGGCGAACCCTGCCTGTTCGACATGTCCGCTGTGTAAATCATTGATTTCGTTAAGTTTTCCAAGAACGTGTTTCGCCAGTCGTATGCTGTCGGTGATGGTGGCGGTTTGCGACAAGTCCAGCAGGGTGCGGGCCAGGTAGGGGTCTTTCACTGCAATGTTGACGCCGCCTATCAGGTCGGCCTCATTTTCCTTTTTAGCCAGCCAGCGGGCCGCAGTACTGGTAGCGCCGTGCTCGGAAAGTGCGAATACGGATGAACCGTGCGCGTCCGGCCGAATGAAAGCATCGGCGTGTATGGACACGAATAAGTCCGCACGCGCCTGGCGCGCCTTGACGACTCGTCCGCCCAGCGGAATGAAATAGTCGCCATCGCGTATCAGCACGCCGCGCATGTTAGGTGTGTTATTTACCAGGGCACACAGACGGCGCGCAATCGCCAATGTGACGTCTTTTTCATGAGAGCCGCGCCCGCCCTGTGCACCTGGATCTTCGCCGCCATGTCCGGCATCAATTGCGATAATCAAGGTTCGCGCACGCATTTCAGGCAGGATTTTTAACGCGGGAGAGGCGCTGATAACCGGTGCTGTATTGGCATCGATGGTGTCAATTGTTTTTCCGGCGGGTGCGGCGGACTTGTCCTGATCCAGTAGCACCATCATTGGATCGGGTGCTGTTGCGGGATAAACGTCGAGTACCAGTCGGTATCCGTATTCGCCCACAGGACTGAGATCGAATAATTGAGGTTTGACCTGCCCCTTTAAGTCGAGTACCAGTCGTACCACGCCGGGCTTGAAACGACCCACGCGCACACTCTTGATGTAGGGGTCGTCGTCGCCAATTTTGTCGGTGAGCTGTTTGAGTGTGTCTCCCAGTTCAACATCCTCAAGGTCGATGACCAGACGATCCGGATTCTCCACAGAGAAAATATTGTGCTGGATGGCATGTTTTGATTCAAGCGTCAGACGTGTGTAATCGTGGGCAGGCCAGATGCGTGTCGCCGTGATTTCAATGGCGGCTTGCGCCGGTGCCAGCCATAGCAACAGCAGCAGCGCAATCATGCGATGCAAGCTTACTATCCAGTGTTGCAGCGGGGTGTTTATAACTGCTTTAAGCATGCTCGTCCTATTGATGTATGACCCTTCAGTACTGCACAGCGTCCTTGAGGCAAAATTTCCAGTTCTATAGAAACATCAGCTGGCGGTATATGTGCTTTTTCCGGCCACTCGATAAACAGGATATTGACGCCGTCAAACTCGTCGCGGAATCCGGCAGATTCCCATTCATGCTCATCCTGCAAACGATACAAGTCAAAGTGGCGTAACTCTAATCCTGCGGCCTGGTAGGGCTCAAGCAGGGTGTAAGTAGGGCTTTTCACGCGCCCCTTATATCCCAACGCGTTTAATACCCCGCGCACCAGACAGGTCTTGCCTGCGCCCAGATCGCCATGCAGATAAATGACCATGCCGGGTTGTAACTTTGCCGCCAGATTCGCGGCCAGCGCAAGGGTCGCATTTTCATCGGCGAGGGCAAGGGTGATTCGGCTATCATCGGGTATATGCAAAATAGAAATCCTCAATCAGGGCAGTATGACCAGCTTACTGACAATATACGCGCCTGGGCGCATGAACTCGGTTTTCAGGCCGCGGGTATCACGGATACGGATCTGGCGGAGGCTGAAACCGGTCTGTTGGAGTGGCTGGCGGCCGGGTTTAACGGCGAGATGGATTATATGGCAAAACACGGTGTGAAACGCAGCCGTCCGGCGGATCTGGTGCCAGGTACGGTGCGTGTCATCAGTTTGCGTATGAATTATTTGCCAGAGCTTGCCAGGGATAGCGATCAGGTGTTGCAGCAGGGCGATCGCGCCTTTATATCGCGGTATGCACTGGGCCGTGACTATCACAAGTTGCTGCGCAAGAGGTTGGCGCAGCTGGCTGACAAGATCAGGCTTCAGGTGTTGGAATTCGACGGGCGGGTGTTTACCGACAGCGCACCGGTGATGGAAGTGGCGCTGGCAAGCCGTGCGGGGCTGGGCTGGCGCGGCAAGCACACCTTATTGTTGTCGCGCGATCAGGGCTCGTGGTTTTTTCTGGGCGAAATCTATGTCAATCTGCCCTTGCCGGTGGATGAGCCGCAAGCGGCGCATTGTGGCAGTTGTACCCGCTGCATAGCGGTTTGCCCCACCCAGGCTATCATTGCCCCCTATCAGGTGGATGCGCGACGCTGTATTTCTTATCTCACTATCGAATTAAAAGGCAGCATTCCGGTCGAGTTTCGGCCGCTTATAGGCAACCGTATTTACGGTTGCGACGATTGCCAGCTGGTGTGTCCGTGGAACAGCTTTGCACAGAGCTCGGTTGAACCTGACTTTGCTGTGCGACATGGACTGGATGATGTGGGGGTGGTGGAATTATTCGCATGGAGTGAGGCGGATTTCAAGGTGAAGCTGGCAGGCAGTGCGATTCACCGTATCGGTCACGAACAATGGTTGCGCAATATCGCCGTGGCGATGGGGAATGCGCCGCAAAGTGCTGCCATCGTAGCTTCATTGCAAACCCGCGCGGCGCATCCGTCGGATCTGGTGCGCGAACATGTCGCCTGGGCGCTTGCCCGGCAGGGCGTTATGTAAGTTATTGATTAACCTGAAAACTTCAGTTCAAGCCACAGAGCTCACAGAGCTCACAGAGAACACAGAGAACACAGAGAACACAGATTAACAACAAGTTACGAAATAATTACTTGTCACCCAAATGGTGAATCAAGTGTGCGTATAAGTATTTGTTTAATATGCGTTAATCCATTTAATCAGCGGACAGCAGCTTTTCCTAGTAACGATGGCTTGGAAACCCGTTTCCCCGATCTTCATTAGCGAAATTCGGTTTACGAGGCACAGCGGAAGGTCAACGTGAAGCTAACCGGGCGCGGCCCGGAAAGCTGAAAAACAAAACCGCATTATAACTGCGCTCCGGTTGAGCGCCATGTTAGCCATTTTTGCTTGTGAATATAGAGGCGATCCACGCAGTTATTGCAGCCACAGTAATGGTTACAACTAAACCAAGAATTCCGTTTTTATGTTCGCTGTACCATAGCTCAATTCTTCCCGGTATTGATGACAGGTTTTCTGCTCGTAACAACCCATTTGGTTGTAGTCTTATTTTAAAACGCATGTCAAATCCAGAAGGACGCGTGAATTCAAGGCAATCGTTGGCTTGTAATATTGTTAACTCTTTAGCAACTAGCCCTCTATCTCTAAGCGGTTTATCCAAGTAAGAGTTTTCTTCTGGACTCTTCACTGCTGAATACTCAATTTTTTTCCATCCATTCTCTATCCGCCAGCCATCAACACCGTTGTAAATAATCCAAGCCAGCTCCGCTACTTCAAGAGAGATGTCGTCATCCAATCTTGGCCAATGCTGATATATTCCAAGTAATATTTTGTCGCTCTTTTTCATACTTTCTGCCTAACGTATAGCGTTTATCTGCCGCGCAGCGAAATTTAAACATGGCGATGAACGCATACGCGGCAGATAAACCTTGTTGGACTGAACCGCCTTCTGGAAAGAGTGAGAGGCCGGCA
>JBAZAY010000025.1:0-43545 GCA_041671725.1 Gallionella sp.
GGGAGGAGCGCAAAGCGGGGATGGAACAGCTGATTTTCCCCGACGGTACGGCCAAACGGATGGCAGCCGATGATCCCGCGCTGCATCTGATCCAGCAGATTCGCGATGAGGCGCACCGTTTTGCGATTACCGGACACCGGGCTCGCCGTGCAAAGGCGCGCACGACATCCAGTCTGGAGGAGATCGCCGGGATAGGGGATAAGCGGCGGCGCAGCCTGCTGACCCACTTCGGCGGGCTGCGTGAAGTAATGCAGGCAAGCGTCGAGCAGCTCAGTCAGGTCGAAGGCATCAGTAAATCGCTTGCTGCAAAGATTTATCAGCAACTACACTAAAAACTCAGTAAATAGCTTGCTGCAAATATTTGCCAGCGGCTACACTAACAGGCATGGCAAATAAACCGCCCTTAATGATGAAAACTGCCATGCCTGTTCCCTCACCCCGACCCTCTCCCGCAAGCGGGCGAGGGGGACAAGGACTTGCAACGCGAGTACCATATTGATGCTATGAATCTAAATATCCCCAATCTGCTCACCTGGCTGAGAATTTTGCTCATTCCGGTGTTCGTTACCGTTTTTTACATGTCCGACAGCACGCTGTTACCGCATTCGAAAAACTTGATTGCGACCGGTGTGTTTGTATTGGCGGCCTGGACCGACTGGCTCGATGGCTACCTTGCCCGCCGTCTGAATCAGTCTTCCGCGTTCGGCGCATTTCTTGATCCCGTACCGGATAAGCTGATGGTGGCCGCAGCCCTGATACTGCTGGTCAAGCTGGGGCGTGCGGATGCCGTCATCGCCTTCATCATCATCGGTCGTGAAATCACGATCTCCGCGCTGCGCGAGTGGATGGCTAAAGTCGGTGAGAGCGGGAGTGTCGCCGTTTCCCTGCTGGGAAAAATAAAGACGACTTTTCAAATGCTTGCGATCACTTTGCTGCTTTATCAGGAAACGCTGTCAGGTTTTAACTGTCAGGTCGTCGGATCGATGCTGCTCTACATGGCGGCGCTGCTCACTTTGTGGTCGATGGGCTATTACCTGATGCTGGCGATGCAACGGTTAAAAGAAATATGAAAACAGCGTTGCTTTATCGGGATGCGTCTGTATAATGCGCAGCCTTCGGGGTGTAGCGTAGCCTGGTAGCGCGCCTGCTTTGGGAGCAGGATGTCGGGAGTTCGAATCTCTCCACCCCGACCAGGTTTTGAAATTTGAGGTAGCCTTGATCAGGCTTAATCGGTATAATGTGCAGTATTCGGGGTGTAGCGTAGCCTGGTAGCGCGCCTGCTTTGGGAGCAGGATGTCGGGAGTTCGAATCTCTCCACCCCGACCAGGTTTTTGTAGTAATCAGCATGTTTGGCCTTGGCCAAAAAGAATTTGTGCCCATAGCTCAACCGGATAGAGCACCAGCCTTCTAAGCTGGGGGTTACAGGTTCGATTCCTGTTGGGCACACCAGTGTCTGCCGGGTGTCCGGACAAAGTTTTAGTTTTACAAGTTTAATGGTGGCTGTAGCTCAGTTGGTAGAGTCCAGGATTGTGATTCCTGTTGTCGTGGGTTCGAGCCCCATCAGCCACCCCAAATAAAAGCCTTCTAATTCAAAAGATTAGAAGGCTTTTTTCTTGTGTTTTATTTTGCACCACTGTCTAAGAAAACACTGCTTGTCTAATACTTTTTGGAAGCCAGCCCCAGAAATTAAACGAATTATTCAAGATCGACCAAGTGTAAGGCGGCGCGCGATTTGGCACTGATTTGCGCAGATTTTGGCACAAGTAATATGATAGATTTACGTTAAAAATGAGCATTCATGCGGCGGATTTGACGGGACATCCGCCGCAATCTTTATCACCAGTTTTTTATAACCAAATCACCGCCTGTACATCAGCTACATTCGCCGCTGCGCGCACTTGAGATTTGAGCTGCTGAAGCCTAGAGAAAGCAGCCTGACCTTGATCCAGAATCGCAGCAGCAAGCCCCTGCAGCTGTATATAGGTCATCAGCACTTGCGCATTGTGTACGTCGAGCCAGAAAAACCCTTCCGGAACAGAGCCCGCAGCAAGGCATTTAGTAAGCACGTCCTGGCTTCCCGCATCAGCCTGGAAGGTTGTAGCCATGTATGCAACGGGAAGCTGGATCGAAGCGAGGTAAGCCGATTCCATAATGCCAATCCGGACAGCCTGAGCATCGATAAGCAGTTGTGCCGCAGTGGGCGCAGGTTTCGGCACGAGCTTGCCGTCCTGCACATACCACGGCTCATCCATGCGAACATTCCACTCGTCATCGGTGAGCATAATCAACTCAGACGGCGCCGGAAGATTCGGGTATTCAAGTTCGTCGGTATCGTACCAGCCTATAACGGCAGTTGGCTGTGCCGCTTTTGAATCAAATTGTGCGATTTTTGACATTATTTTTCCTTACTTGCCGATGGCAATCCAATTGTTTGATACCTGATTCGTTGTTGCGGCATTCATAACAACTCCGGCGCCAGCTGCAAAAAATGCACTCCAGGTAAATCCGTTTAAATTTTCCGAATTTAAAACAGCCATGGATTGATAGCCGGGGGAGCCATTGAGCGGTGTAGGCAAAACATTAAGTACAGCATTTGGGAATGCGATCGGAAATGTGACTGAAGTAGGATTCGATGCCCCACAAACTGAAATACCCCATTGCAGGATAAAAATATCCTTGACCGTTCCGTTGTTCCACATCGGTATTTTTAAATATCCGTTACCGCTCAGGCTACCGAGAAACTGCCCTAAATTCACGGTATGACCTGCCGCCGTTGCCGCTGCGGCGCTAACATTTCCAGTGGCTACCAGACTGCCATTGATCGTGCGCAGCGCATTCACCAGATCCAGAGAATCGATCTTCACCCATGCGGGAACCACGCCTGCAGCGGCCGTTGGGGCATACCAGAATTCCTTCAGGCCGCCTGCATCAGATGTTTTTTCAATCCAGCAGATATCTGCCACATCGCGGCCTGCCCAAATCCCTGTTGCAGGATCGATTGCGCAGTTATAGACCTGGCAGATTTCAATTCCGCCGACTGTGGCAGCATTGGTGATGTCGGCATATTCACGCACCAGTGCACCACCGATCGGAGTCAGCGACCGGATCAACCCTGAGATGTTGCGATTAGTGATTAACGACTGGATGGCAGCGAGTACCTGGGCGTTGTTGGCGGTGCTGGGGATAATGTTAGCAGCCACCAGAACGGCACGAAGTTCTTCGCCGATCTGGTGGAACCAGAAAGCGCCCCCTTTTGTAGAAGCAATGCCGAGCGATGGGTCTCCGGATGTCGGATATCCCACCGAAGGAGACGCGGGGGGAGTTGGCGGCGTTCCGGATGCACCGGATGACCAGGATCGATTGTCCATGTGTATTTCTCCTTTATGAATAGTTAAACAGCAGCACGGTGTGCGCGGGTTTGTCTTTTTGCAATACAGATTCCAGCAGTGCGTTGAGCCAGACCACAGAGAACGGTGTCTCGACATCGCTTTCAACGTTCCACGCGCTGGAGGTGGTCAGAGGCGCATTGATGCGCCAGGCGAAGTTCCACTCCAACCTGTTCAGCGATGCTTCCACATCGTCGTTCACGCTCCATTCGTGGAACTCGGTGATGGTGACGGTAAAACCCATTTTTGCAGCTAGTGCGATGAAGTAGGCGCGCGATTGTCCGCCGCGCTCGGTAATCTTTGAAACGAGATTGGCGCGGCGCTGATCGAGAGAAAGCACACTGCCATCTACCAATGAGAATGCAGATAGCCCGGCTGCATGTTCCCAGTTTTCCAGCATCTCATAGGTGGTGCGCGGATCCGCTTCGTCGAGCAGTTGAGTTGCTCGACCATCGACACGGGAAAACTCCTCAGCAAATCCGTCGAGTAAACGGGTAAGCGCCGCATCCGATTCACGCGGCCAGGCCACCCCTTGCGGCAGCAGCTTCTGCAGCTGGCTCAGGTAGTCGGCGCGACTCATGCCCATGTGATCGTCCCCATTGTGGCAATCTGGCCGGTGGTATGAGTCACGTCTGCCGCCGGCGCCGTCATTGTGTAGTGGCTCAATCCATTTGAGATCTTGACGGCCTCGCGCAAGTCATCAAGATAGATCGTCCCGTCTGTACTGGCGCCCTGTGGAACGGATATCCTGCGCAGCAGGTCGGTCAGTTCAGCCGTTACAGCAGCCTTGACTGCGGCGGTGTTGGGCGTGACAGAAATCGTGAATGCGAGAGGAGTTGAAACGGGAGCAGCGACGGTGAGCTGTGCGGTAACCGGGCGGAGCGCATCAATGTAGGTCTGCACTGCGGCGACTTCAGACGAATCCGGGATCAGGCTGATATCGTTATCTCGTACAAAGCGCAGCGTAACCGTTCCGGCGCCGAGTTCCTGCGGATATACCCAGGCGCGGGTGACTCCCGCCACCTCCAGCGCCCATGTAGTGTAGTCTCCAGACGACCCGCCATGAGGCGGTTCTTTCATGCGTGCGCTGATGCGCGCTCTCAGGCTATCGTCGGATTCCGTATCGGATCCTGCAGACAGAATTCCGACAGTGGACGTGGATAGTACCCCTAAAACAGGCGTGACTAAGGTTAGCGCAGATCCGCCGGTATCGATGTTCCCCACGGCGCCGGCTACCACAGCGGTGATTGCCACAGTGGCGGTACCGGAGACGATGGTGGCGTCCGCATCGGTGGTGTATTCCGCGCCGTCTGCCCTGGATAAAACTGTATAGGCCGGGATCGTCACGCCGCTGGTTCCGGTCATAGTCGCACTGCCGATCGCGTGCGCGGCGGCTTTACGCGGCTGATCCAGCCACAGCGATGCCATACGGTCCAGATATTCTGCCTCTGCGCTATCGGGCAAAAACTGCCGGGAGATAAACTCCTGGTATCCATATAAACCATGCACGGCGCCTGAGTGTACGCGCGCCAGCACATTCAGGTTGCTGCGTCGCAGGCGCGCATTGGTTCCGGGAAGAGATGCCTCGATCGTGCTCTCGGCTCGGTCGATCAATTCGGTAAGGGCAGGGCGATTAAACGGCATCAGTTACTCCAGAATTTGTCAAAACGATAGCGGCGGACCGTACTATTGCTGCGCATGATCTCAATGTGTATCCCCATCACGCCGGAGCGCACGATAGTGGCGGTAACCTGTACCGATTTGACTACGGTATCGGTCACCAGCCATTGCAATGCCTCTTCGGCGTACTCCTTTGCCCGGTTCAATGCGATATTGAGCTGTTTTTCACGGGACAGCAGCCACAGGCGAGATCCGATCTTGTCGCCCGGCATGCCGGGATAAGCATCGGCCCACCATCCGCGCAGATTGGTGCTGTCTCCGGGCAAAACATCGTCTGTATTCGCCCTGCGATCTGTGAATAGCGAGATGATCACCGCCGTGTCCAGCCCGTCGTCTTCAACAAGGCCTAGCGCATCCAGCTCGTAATCGGCGCCTTGGGACATGTCGATGAATATAGTTCCGATATCGGCCATTACATCTGCGCTCCTGGTTCAGAAACGCTGCCGCCTTGCGGATCTGTATGCGTGTGGCCGTTATAGACAGTGCGCATCCCGGCCATGCTCTTGTTGCCATGGTCGCTGATATCGGCATCCGCCACGATGGACCCCGCCACATGGAGATTCCCGCTCAGATTGGTTTGAGGCACATTGATGATATTCAGCGGCAACCCTGCGCCGTCGATCACGATCCCGTTACGGCTCAGATATACTTTCTGGCCAAGATCGTCATATATCACTGTCTCGCCGGGCAACAAACCCTTGACCCGGTGCCGTCCGTCCTCGGTGGCCGCCACGATGCCATGCGAACGGCTGCCGCCGATGCACACCATCACGGCCTGGCATCCTGGCAGCGGCACGCTGCTGAAACCGTATTCCTGGAAGCGTTCCACGCCGTCCATCACCTCGCCATCCAGCAAACTGAGCTGCATGCGCTGGGTTTTCAGGCTGTCGTTGACCAGCGTGATCACCGCACGCGATACCGTCAGCCGCAAACGTCGGCTGACTGGCGCGATCATCTTTGAAATAGTGCGCATCATTGGATGCTCCAATCCTGTTTTTTCTTGCCGCCCTGACTACCCTTTTTAACGTTCTGCTCCGCACCGTTCGCCCCGCGAATCGCATTCTTCAGGCGCGTGCCCTTGACCCCGGAGATCATCTCGAACGCTTCTGCACGGCAGACTTGCAGCTCGCTGCAGGTTCCCGACTCATCCAGCGTGTAGGCCACCGATGAAATCAGTAAGTCGGCATCGACATCCAGATAAGGGGAGCGCACCGGAACCAGGCGGTTCGGCAGCCATATCCCCGCATCGTGTTTCCATCCCTGCACCTTGATTGTGGCGCGGTTGCCGCGACCGACACGCACGCTGCGTTCCCATTCCGCGCGCTGCTTGAGCGTGACTCCGTTGCCTTGGTCTTCCGCGATGACGATCTGCGGCCGGTAGCGGTTGATCACCGGGTCGTCGGCATTGCCATTCGGCGAGGTATGCGTCGTCTGATTGAATTCATCCCCGTCGGGAGCCGCCTGACCCTTGACGATGTAATGGCTATAGCGCTCCTTCCAGCTGAAGGTGCCGGAGGCAGATAGAATATTACCGCCCTCGATCAGCGCGGTAGGGATGCGGATCCGGGCGGTTCGGGTAATCACCAGGTTACCCAGGCCATCCGACACCAGCAGCAATGCGCGCAACCGTGCGGCGCGCTCCAGCGCCTCGAATACCGATTCTCCCTCGTTGAGTTTAAATGACGGGATTGCATTTCCGACATCGGTATCGACGATCACCTTGATACCGAACGGCGCGCAAAGGTCGGCTGCGATCTTGTCCAGCTTTGCGCCTTTCCAGTAGCCGCCCTTATGGATCGCCGCGCAATCCACCAGGTCGCAGGTCTTATCTCGTCCGGAGACGGTAATCCCGTGCTGATTCGCGTCATATGACGGGTTTGCGTCATCCACATAACCGGTGATGACAGGTATGCCGTCGATCAGCACTTGGCAGGGTTGTCCCGCCTTGATCGGGCGCTTGTCGGACTGACCCGCCCAACGCTCGGTGATTCCCAGGCTGAACGTACCCGCGATCTGCTCCATTCCGCGCTCGATGCGCAATGAAGTCCAGCCTCCATAAATAACCCCGCTAACCTTCAGCTCTGCGCGGTTCAGGGACGTATTCATGCCAGCACCTCAAGCGCTCGCCCGCCGGGCACAAAGCCGGGGTGTCGAATGTGGTTGCGTGCCACGATCTCATCGGCGCGCGTGGCATCGCCATATAACTGATGGGCTACCACCAGCGCCGGCAACGTCGTGCGAGGCGTATAGCTAACCACTTGAGCCAGATCCGCGCCGCGCACGGTAATGTCGCGCACTACCGCCGATTTCAAACTGGCAAGAACGGCATACACCGCATCGGGCGCCGTCAGCATTTGTGCATCGAACCGGGTCACTAACTGGTCTCTGACTGTCTGCGCCTCATTCAGGCTGACAAACTCGATCTGGCTGCTGGCGCGCGCCGCCTCGATCAAGGTTGTATTCCGCACCAGGTTAATCACCGCATCCTGATTCGCCGCCTGCTGGGTCCGCGCCGGCGTGGTCAGCGGCACGCTTTGCATTCCGGTGCCGAAGCTGGCAAGCGAAGTCGAACCAGCCGATGAACCGGAAATCGAACTAGTCGAGGAATAGGCATGCCGTGAGGGAAATATCGACAGCAGCGCTGAAACCTGATCTGTGAAGCGGGTTGCCAGATCACCCGGCAGTGCGATCAGCGACTGGACGGAGTTGATCATGTGCGTCAGCTCCCAGGTGAAGGCGGGCAGTATCGCCATATCCGGCAATCCGGAGAGAATGGATTTGCGCACCGATTCCAGAGCCGCACTCACATTGGCAAGCGCCGCCGTTCCGACAAATGCAGGCATTCCGGCCACCTTGAACTTGTCGCCAAATTCTTTTGTTACTTCCGCATGAGCCGCGTCGGCAGCGCTGTCCACTTGGGCGGGGGTGTCGACTTTGCTATCCGGCTGGATATTTTCTGAAGTCTCGCAGAACGTCAGATGGAACTTCGCCATGCCGCCATATTCGCTGCTCTCGGTGTAGCGGCACTCCGTCACCGAAACCTTGATGCTGCCGCGATACGGATGCACCAGCATGCCGGGCCCCGGCGTTTCGATCGCATATAGCAAGGCATCGCGCCAGCTCATGTAGCTCGCGCCGATGACAAAGGCCTCCAGCGTGAATTCGCGTGCACGCAGCCCCATGTCTTCGACAAACGGCGCATCTTCGCGTTGCGGATATTCGTGTTTAGCCGTGCGCCTACCCGCCGTCCCTTCTGCGGATTTAACCGAGAAGGGAGCGTCTCTGAATTTTGCGGGTTGCAGTTGCTCGCGCCAGCTCATTTGCTCGGGCCTGATAGGGAAGGTGAGCTATTTTGGCGCGTATGGCAAGCCAAAAACAGGGACGAAAATGGCGATAAAAACAGGATGCAGGACTCAGGATTCAGGATTCAGTACAAGAAAAAACCCCGCAGAAGCGGGGTGGTTGTGGGTTACTTTCCTTGCATGGCCTGTATCTCGTTCAGCGCCCCGAGGATTTCGCCATGAATCGGACGCAGCAGATAATACAAATCCATCGGCATCGGATGAAAGTCTGTTGCCTGTTTTAATACCTCCATAAAGGCAGACAACGCCCCTTGTGCAGCGGTTATCTGTACTTCAGCCATTTCGGCGGTCTCTGCCTGGTCTTCGGTAAGCGGTGTCATGCCGTTCTCCTGACCACGATGCCGAACGCCACGCCTTCAGCGACCGCTTCGCAAGCCAGCCGGAACGCGCCGGAGAAGTCAGCGGCCAGCGCCGAAAAGCGCATCACCCGCCCGGACTGGCGGATCTTGATGTCGAAGGTGCTCATCTCACACCCCCGGCAAGACGAGTTGATCGATGTTCTTTCCTAGGCGAGCGATGTCCGGAAGCGGCTGACCCAGCGTCAGATGCACCTCGCGCAGGTGAGTAATCAGCGCCTCGCTCACAAACGCATCCTTGGTCTTGCCTAAATCGGCCAGCAATACGCGCGACAGCTTCAGCAGCTCGGTGCGTTCCTTGAAGCTCATCTTGCGCGGCCCGGCAAAGTGCCAGACGAATTCCGCCACCGCCTGTTTCATCGCCTGTGCTTTCGGCTGCCCTGACTCCATCACGATCAGCAGAAAGCCGATCGGGTGATACACCTTGGTGTCGTATTTTTTACCGTCAGTAGCGGTCAGCTTGACCGCTACTGAATGCTCCTCGATGTAGGAATTCCGGTTCAAAATTTTCCGAATTCCATCCGCAGGGTCTTCATATTCCAGCCAGTCGCCGATGGCAAAACGGGTAGCGTGTGGGGCACCGTCGATGAAGACGGTTTCGGCAAGGGCGATTTCGCCCCAATTGAAGGGAGTTGTTTCGGTGTTGGACATGGTGATTCTCCTATTGCGATTTGAAGTCGTTACCCATAAGGGTGGCCGGGAGCTTCAAACGTGAAATAGGAACACGCGGACTTCTTTCCCTTTCGGGTGTTGTATCCGTCACACTCCCGGCCAAAACTGTTTTTTATGCGCGAAGGAGCGAGCGTGCTCTATGGGCGTAAAAAAACCACAACTACGGGTGTGGGCGGAATCCGCCTAATTCGGTGTTTGAAGCACCACCTGCGGTTGGCAGGCAGGCGGAGATTACGGGATGTGGTGGGAGGATGTCAAGCTACTTATTGATAGCGTCTTTATTCCGAATGGAAATATTAACAATCCCAAGCGCTTTTACTATTCCTACTTTGATTATTTTATCCCCATGAACGATTTGCTCGCTGGTGTGATCCTTGTTTTTTGAACGTCCGATTTTATCCATTGAGGATGTAATCCATTTAGCCGCAGCATCCCATTCAGGCAGCGCGTTTTTGCATAGTATAAAAACCAGCAGGGTACTCATCGCCACAGACTCAGCATTGTCATTTGGGATCATAACCATCAAGGATACCGAATCAATATTTCCTTTATTTCCGCCATTAATTTCCAGGATATTCAATCCTTTCTGACCTGTCATTCTAGGTGTACCGTCAGCTAGAGGATTGGATTCCATCGTGAAGACCGAATCAAGGTTTTGCATAACCTGATCGTAGCTGACCCCGATCCCCTTGTATTCAGATTTGGATGTTATTTCAGCAGTGGCGCTTTCTGCTTTGTTCGGGAGTGCAGTAGGTGCTATCAATCCAATGGTAATGACAAAAGCTATTACCCCAGAAAGTATGCCTATTGCATGGCCAAATCCCTTACTATATTTATGTTGAGGAGAGTTTCCAATCGCCTTGAAAATAAAATACCAGATAGCAAAAAAAGCGATGAATGGCAGAAAGTTTTTCACATCGTATCCCTAATAAAAGTCGGGTGATGTTACCCCGTTGAATTTCGTTTTTCAAGCAAGCTTGTATTACTTCGGATACTATGGCGGCTATGAATACCTTTCTTGTATCGGATGAATTTAATGGTTGGTTGGCCGGGCTGAAAGATTCGGTCGGAAAAGCCATTATCACCAAGCGCATACGGGCGGCTGAAACCGGTCGGTTCGGTGATTGTGAGGCAGTGGGAGAAGGGGTTTCAGAAATGCGGATTCACTACGGCCCCGGCTATCGTGCCTATTTCACCCGGCGCGGTAAGGTGGTTTATCTGTTATTGCTGGGCGGGGATAAATCGACCCAGAAACGTGACATCAAGCGAGCCTGTGAAATGGCGCGCACCTTACCGAAGGAATAGCCATGACTAACTTTACCCCGTTTGATGCTGCCGACTATCTGAATGATGACGAGTCGATTTCCGCTTACCTGTCCGCCGTACTGGAAGATGATGATCCTGAATTGTTTCTAATTGCAATCAAGGATGTGGCGCGTGCGCGTGGCATGACGCAACTGGCTAAGGATACCGGGCTGGGGCGAGAAAGCCTGTATAAAGCCCTGGCGCCGGGGGCGAAACCGCGTTACGACACCGTGCTCAAAGTGATCCGTGCGCTGGGAATTCAACTGCACGCTGAGCCGTTGCATCACTGAATTTGACTTTTCATCCCCCCTGCATCGTATAGCCGCTGTCCACATTGAAACCAAACAGCGGATTATTGGGTTTCATACTGACCACTCTTGGCCTGCCTTCCGAATCAATCTTGATGTTGAGCGTTCCACCAATGTTCTGATTTTGTTTGTTTCCTGGTCCTGTTACAGCGGATCCTGTTTCCCCGATCTTCTCGTTGATGGCAACCGCTTGCTTCGCATTCTCAATCCCGACAAAAGCCAATGCCTTGGCAATAGAAGCCCCGATTACATCGGTCTGAAAACCTTCCATCCTGGTTCCCTTTGCCGCATAGCCTGCCAAAGCGCTTCCGCCAAGCCCGACCCCATATCCTGCGGCACCGGCAGCACCGACTGCCAGCCCCGCTGTAGCGGTCGCTCCTGCACCCAGTGCCGGGATCGAAGCTAGGTCCATTCCGCCGAGTAATGCCGCACCTACTTTAAACTTGCTGGCCAATGACGCGCCCTTTACCAGCGTATCCTTTCCGACTCCCACCGGAATTTCTTTGCTAATCCCTGCAGGAACATCTATCCCGCTCCCGGCGATTCCGCCTGATGGCATGTTGACGACAAACACCGGTGTAACTCCGGCAGTTGACTCGAGTACTTTACCTGCTGCAACTCCAGCTCCGATTCCCCCAGCTTTTCCAGCTAGTGCGCTGATTGCTTTTCCACCGTAGCGCGCTGCAGCCAGCGTTCCAATAGCCAGCCCTGCAGCACCTAACTCCATGTCCTTGCCATTTAGTGCCAGACCGCCATTCTCTTTTTTATCCATCCCGAAGCGGATTGCATTGGATAGTGTTTCGTTTATTGGCTTGGCAAAGTTATCTGCGGCCTCTCGTAGTGAAGATTTGAGCCGTCCGACTTGATCGACTGAGTTATTAATGGCAGCTGGTAAATCTTTGGCAATGGTTCCGCTCGCATTAGATATTTGATTGCTGAATGTACCGATCTTGCTAAGAGTGTCGCCACTCAGCAGGATACGTATGCCTTTGATGGTATCCAGATCCGCTTTGCCAAATGCGCTTTGCATAAACAGTGCTCGCTGTTTATCTGTCTTCAGTTTGTCATATTGTTTTTTAATATCGGCGATTACAGCCATGGAATCGCGGCGGGATTCATCCTTATTGAAAAACTTAACCCCGATCGCATTAGCCGCTTCTTTGGTGTAATTCAGGTTATTGAACAGGCGCAGCGTGCTGTCGGCTAATGTAGCGAGCCGCTCCGGCTGCCGCTCGATCATCGATAGGCCTTCGATGAATGCAAGCGTCTGTGTAAAGCCTAGCCCTGCAGATTGTGCATTTGGCCCTACGCGCGCAAAAATATCTGACAGATTTTGCAGCTCGGCATTGCCGAGTCGCCCGGCAACGGTCATCTGATCCAGCAAATTGACAGCCTGTCCCGGTTTGGATAAATCGAATTGAAAAGCGGTTGCCGCGACGGTAAGCCCGCTGGTCAAGGTATTGGCATTGGCTCCTGTAACTGCGACGGATTTACTGACCGCATCAATGACGGGTAGCGCCTCTTTGAAATTAAGTCCGGACTGTACAGCATTGTTAAACCCGTCTTTCAGATCGTCAACACTCTGACCAGTCTCTTTACCCATCCGGAACAGTTCTTCGCGTAGCCCTGCGACTTCCAACTGACTTACCCCGGCCGTTTGACCGATCTGGATCAGACCCTTATCCATGCGGGCGCTTTGCATGATATTGGCAACGATTCCTGCAGAGACACCCAGAGAGGCTAGTTTTCCTTCAAGTGAACCAACTACACCTTTGAGCGATTCGAACTCCTGTTTGACGTTTCCGCCAAATTTATGCAATCGTCCCTCGGCAGAAATCAGCCCGGCGGTGAACCGTACTGCATCCGTATAAAGCCTGATGGCGATCGTGTCGTTGTTACTCATCGCGTTCCTTGCATAGGTGGGTCATGTAATGACTGAATTCGCCAGGTGACAGATTAATGATCTCTCTCCTGGTCCAGCCCGTTTTAAGCGCAAGCAGCAGGATGCTGTCTAGCATCCCTTTCTGCCTGGCTAACCGGCTTCCCCCAGCGCATCAAGCTCCTGCTGTTTGGCTCGTAATACACGGAAATCATGTGGTTTCAATTTCCGGATCATCTCGATGCTGAATGGTCCGGAAAATGATTCATGGTCATCCCGGCTTTTAACGTTGACCAACTGCCGCAACAGCATCTGCGCATTGAAATTAAGCGGGGTATGTACGCCGGCATCCATCTCTGCATCCAGCATATCCTCGACCGTTGCCTCCCTCATCTCGAAATTTGGATATTCAGTTCCTGAAATGACCAGTCCGGTCTTCATTGTTCCTTGAACGGTACTCATCATGCTTCCTTGCAATCGATTGCGTTGAACTTCAGCTTGAGTTCGCTCTTGGAAAGCTCAAGACCGCCGGCGCACCAGGCATTGGTGAAGATGAAACTCTTCCCGGTATCCGTGGTGAAGGTAAGCGGAACATCCGTCATGTCCTGAAACTCTTTCAACGATGTTTGTCCGACATGCACCAGGGTGCATTCAACTTCCGGAGCAATCGTTTTTTCAGAGAATCCGACGACACCGGTATCGGCCAACTCCGGCTGGCGTTCGGTACCGCCAAATTTCATAGTGGCACCCTCGCGCGAGGCGAGGCGTTTTCCCGCTACATTGACAAAAACTCGACCCGTAACTTGCATGATTTACCCCTTAAAGAATGTATTGAACCGCAGCGGCGAACACGTCGAACTGGTTTACGACGTTGGGCGGGATCACCGAATTGACCCGGTTGCGGTCGGCTACCGAACGCACCACGATCAGATCCGCGATGAACTGTTCCAGCCCTTCCAGCAGGCCGACGTACTCCAGTTGCATCGCCGCATTGATCAACGTGTTGCGGATCAACAGCGGCGTAGTGATCTTCTGTCCTGGCTGAATGCGATTCAACACGTTGTCATCCGCCAGCTTGTGTTGCGGATAATCGCGCAGCACCGCCATGCGGAAGGTGTAACGCATGAAATCCACCGTCCATTTGGTATTCAGCTTGAGCAGGCTCACATCGGTCAGGCCGAAGGTATTGGTCTGGTAGGTCGTCACGACCTGTTCGACCATCGCCAGTCCTGATGGGTCGAAGATGATGGTGGAGATCCCGTCGTGCAGCAGCAGGTTGCGTTCGCTGTCGATGAAGCGATCCGCCTCGGCTGGCGCCATCACGTCAGGCAGCGACAGGCTGCGGAACGGGATTGCCGGGTCGTTCGCACCGGAACGCTCCACAGCCGCCGCGAATTGCGCGGCGATAAGCCAGGGTAACGACGGGCTTTTATTGAGACCGGGGAACGAGTCGTGTGCGCTGTTGCGAGCCGTGCCGAAGCTGGCGAGTTGCGCGAACGTGCCGCTTTTAAAACCAAAGCAGTGACCGGTGCGCATATCCAGTCCGCCCCAGCGTCCCTGCAGTTCGTTTTCAATCGCAGTGATATTGGCCGTATCGTTCCAGGGCATGACGATGGTATAGAACGCGCCGCTGCTCATCGCCGCGATCGCGGTGAGCACATCCGGGTTAGCCGTGCCGCCGGTCATCGCCACGATCGCAACCGTCATACCCTTGGGCGTGAACTCGCCTGAGTAGTAGTTCAGGCGCAGATCGATGTTGTTGCTTTCCTCGCCCTTGTGTCTCGCCGTCACGGTGACCACGCTGGCCAATACCGTGGCGGTCACCGGCAACGCTGCATTGGCATTGATCGCCGCAGCCACCGCTGTGGCAATGGCCGTCGATGCCGCACTGGCCGCAATCGCGACCTGAACTTTGGTTCCGCCGATGTACAGATTGAGCGTTCCGGCTTCGGTTGGCGTGCCGCCGAATGTCAGCGTACCGGTAGCCAGTACACCGGCGACATTGTCGTCCAGCGCCATGGCATACAGGTCGGCAGTGGGGTGAACCTTGAGCGCGGCCGGGATCATCTGCGCCAGCATCGATCCGTTGCCGAAATAATTTACCCCGTCCATCGGGCGTGTGATGCGCGTCAGCGTCGCGGCCGGAACGGATCCTGTCGTGAGACGTTGCCCCAGGATCAGCAGTTTACGAGGCATGGAAGGCAATCCGCGCACCGCCTTGGTGTGATCGATTTCAAGGAACGCGCCCGGCACGCGCCAGTCGGTCGGGATACTCATAAAGGTAATATTGTCCGGCATGTTGTTCTCCTATAGATGCTGTTCGTTGAGAGTTAAGCTGCGGTTGCAGTTGCGGCTTTTTTTGTCTTGGGCAGATCCATTACGATCACATCGCCGTCATTGATGCGGCGGATCAGAAACGAATCGCGCTCAACCCAGTCGCCCTCGTCAGGCAACGGGGCACCGGGTGGCGTGACATCGCCGCCCTGCGGAAAGCACACGCGCAGTCCGGGTTGTGCAGGTTTAACGAAAATCTTGTTCATAATGCTCTCCTCACGGTTTCAGTTGATCTTGCAGTTCTGGACGACTGGTGGTGTAGTTAGGCGGATTTCCGACCCACTTGATATGCTCTGTGGCTGAAACATGCGGTGCGATGTCGTAGTCGGCACCAAAAGTGATGAAATTATCGAGTGTGGTTTCATCTATACCGATGGAGAAATCAAACGGGCCAATCTCAAGATTAGCCGCGATCCAGCCATAGGGCGCCTCGATCTGCTGGCTCTGATGCCATGAAGTCATCTTCACCTGGCAACCCTGCACCCCGTCGATGAAGCGGCGTATGTCGTCTGCCATCACCAGCTCGGCTTCCTCGATCGCTTCGCCGTCGGCATCTTCGTTCAGCAGCAGCTGACCTACCAGCAGACAATGCAGGATGTCGGAACCATATTCGATGCGCGGTTCGCCCTTGCTGAGCAGCGTAAAAATCCCGGCTTCCAGTTCCTGCGTGTCGCGGTTTGCAAAATCGGCCATCGCGCGAGTCACTACCCGACCAGGTGCCGCTGCCAGCAGCGCGGTTTTAACAGCATCCAGGATAGGCTTGATCGTACTCATGCCAGCCCCGCCGCATTCAATCCATCAACGACACCTTCGCGGACCAGCTGCATGACGCGCGACTCCATCTTGATCGCGGTCGGCGCCATAAACGGCTGAGCACGAGTTCCATGCCGTGCGATACTGCGTGCAACCAGAAAGGCTTTGTTCTTTGCCTCGTGGCCACGCACACCCAGCACGCGCTCAACCCATGGGCGAAGCGCATCCGGATTCGGCATCTTCCCTGGACGGCTTCCTTCCTCGACAGAACGTGCATAATTAACGCCTGGTGTGACGTGGAATTCCAGCTGCGCGATCCGGCTGTCCTTGATCGTCTGAGCCAGTGTAGTGAAAGCCTTTGGTGCAACGCGTCTCGCCTCGCGCGCAACTTCCTTTGCTGCGCGACCCAGTTTTAGACTGACATGCGCCTTGACCGATATTGGTGCGCGCAGCAGCGCCGCGATCACATCCTTGTTGTCGATCTGAACTGAAATCACTTATGCCACCCGTTTCCGATCAGGAATAAATATGCGCATCCAGCCAGGGCTAAAGCCAGCAATCCATGGAATGACCATTTTCCAAAAGCCATATATTTCTCGTCCAGCCATTCTTTAAGGGCTTCCTTGACGGCTTCTTTGGCGATGTTTTTATCGATTGGCATGATTTACTCGGTCTCTTTAAGATGATCGATCAGTTCGTCGAGTCGCTTGCGGTCTTCTCCGCAGAGACGGGCGTTGATGCCGATGTTGCCGATGGCTTCGCGGGGTGTAACAAAACCGGTTTCGACGATTTCACCAGCAGTTCCGCCGGTATCGCCTTGTTTGTCGAATTCGGGCAGCCAGGCGGCGTTGTACAGCCCGATCCAAGCAGGGCTGAGCAACACAACAGGAACGCCGTTCTGCGCCGTCGTGTCTGTTTGCGTTTTACATTCAGATAATTGCGTATCGTTTTCATTTTTAAGTATTTCCTGCCAGTTCCGGTAATAAATTTCAGCACGGCCACGCCACGCGATCACGTTTCCGGCGTGCTTCCGTCCGTTGTCCAGGGCGGCATTGAACAGATTCTCTGCAGCGCGCTCTTTTGTCAGCTCCAGCGCATCGCGCCGGTCAGATTCGCGCAATGTTCCCTGCACGAAACCGAATGCGATTCCAGCCAGCAGCAACAGCACCATGGCTAGAATGCGATACGGGGCGGGGATCGGGTTCATGCTTCACCCATAACCTGCGTGTAGCGGGCGCGTCGCACAATCAGCACATTGCGCACGTATTCGCGGTTTATTTCAAAGAAGCTCTTGCCGTATCCGGATGCAACGGTGCGGGTTTTAAGCGAAGTGTGTTCGACATGACTGAACCATCTACCTGCATCGCATCCCCGAGTGCCTTTGCAAATTCGACAATCAGATATGACCCCGCCGATACCTCCGTTATATGCTGCGAACGAAAATGCCAGCCGCTCATAGTCTGATGCCGCAAAACACATGGCATTCCATCCCTGCTTGTCTTTCAGCACCAAAGCCCTCAGCTGATAGCGCGGATCGTACAGAGTGGCACTTCCCCATCCCCATCCGGCTAACGCATCAGGGTTGGCCGCCTTAACCTCCGATAGCGCATCGAAGCGGCTGGTTTTGGTAATCTGCCCGAGACCGACCCCGCGCTCCCGGTTGGTGCGCAATTCAGATCGGGGCGACCAGCAGCGCGCCGATTTAAGGCTGACGCAGGTTTCCTGTTCGACCTGGGCGGCTAGCGCAGAAGGCATCGCCATATTCGGCCACCAGCTGCGTTGTTCATCCTGCAACATCGGCACGTAAAGTTTTGCGTTCGCGGGCAACTCGGCGGCATGGACTACGTTTCCCATCAGCGAGATGAAAGCGGCCAATACCAGGCATACCCCCAGAAACACGACCGATGCACCAACCGGATGCAGTCTGGATATATGCGCGAATTCTTTGAGATCGATATACGGAAACATCACCCGGCGCAGCACATGCGACAGCGCGACGCCATAGAGCGCAAGACCTGCAAATAATCCCCATGATGCATAAGCCGGTTCGCCGATGGCTAAAGCGAGCGGGGTTGAATACATCACCAGCACGGTGGCCAGCGCGATCAGCCCGACAATACGAGCCACATCCACTAAAGATCGACGAATCATCACGCAGCCTCCTGAAAAAGTTTCATCAATTGTTCGAACAAGTATTGCGGCGTGCCGTTACGCGGTCCTTGCGACAGTCCGTCGCGCATCGCGACCGGCTTACTGATATTACGCATCGCCATTTCCTTCATCGCTTCAGCCTGGGCGCGCAGTAACAGCAAGTCGCGATCGCCTGCTTGAATCGTCGTATCTGTCGCCAGCGTGCCAATCGAATGCGCCGCGTAGTAGTAAAACTTGAAACTTGCTCCCAGCACATTGATCTGTAGCCCGGACGGCGCCGGCAACAAGTGCAGCTCTCGCGTCAACCCATTCATTGCACTGCGTACATCAGGCAATCTTCCGGGGTGGCGTTTATCCCAGGGTTGAACGCGCTGTGTGGAAACTCCCCATAGCGACGACTTGAAATCAAAGAAATCAGCAGGGGCTGGATAGTTGAACTGATCCGCCGCCAGCGTCAGCATACCCAGCATCGTACGGGGTCGTTTACACGTCATATCCTGCGCAGCCGTATCCAGATGCCGGTTGAAATCGGCATCGTTAATAGCCGTGAAAACCTTCGCCGCATCTTGCAGCGAGGCTTTCAGGTCAGCGACCAGATCGGCGCGGGATAGGGAGCCGGACATTTAGGAAGCTCCGCTACCAGCGCGTACTAACAGGATTTCAGCAATAGCCGACAACACGCCCTTGCGCGCCTGGCCTTGCTGTTCGAGATCGCCGAGACGCTCGATGTCGATCAGCAGCATTCCATCCAGCGCCGCAACCACCGATGCCACATTGCCTTTGAGCAACTCGGCTAGAGGGTCAGCCGGCGCTTCCACCTTCTTCACTTCGACGGCGGCGGGGCGCAAATGATGCGGCACTTCATTTTCATCAAAATGCCGGGTCTCACCTGGTGGGATCAGAAACGAGCCAACGGCGAGGTGTGTATTTCCATTATTCGTGACGGGTATGTTCACAATTGATCTCCTTATTTCACCTTATCCCCTATCCCCTGTGAAGGGATAGGGGGAGGGGATGGTTTAGCGGGCCACACGCGCCGTCGCGCTGTATAGCGACAGCGTGGTATAGGCGCCCTTCAGTGGAGTCGGCGTATGCAGCGCGATGAACTGGTCGCCGTACGCTTCCTTCTTACCTGTAAACCGGCCGTTGGCATCGCGCTGATCCTGCAACTGCCCCATCGTCCAGGCCTTCAACATCCGGTAGCGTGTCACGCCGCGCTCGCCGATGACCACGCGCTGGTCTCCCATCGCAAGTCCTGGCGCTGTGGTGCGGAAGTTCGGCACAGACTTAACGGTACCTAGATTTCCGTCTGCATCCAGTGCGGTGCCGTTACGGGTAAAGCTCTCGACGAAGGTGCGCGCCTGTTCTATTTCCGTCTTGACTGTGCTGCTCATCAGGCCGAAGTTCGCCATGTGATAGCGATCAGACTCGATCACCGCCTTGCGCAGACCGTAGCGATACATGAAACCGTCCCAGAACACATCCGTGGCAACAGCTCCCATGTCCAGGTTGAATTTGAACGTATTGCTGGTATAGCTGTAGTCCGCCGTGATCGCGTGCGTATTGACCGGTGCTGTTGGGACACCCAACTGGTTGACGAAATGAATCTCGCCCTGGTTATAGTCCATGCTGTAGTACAGTCCTGCGCCTTGCGTGTTGCTTCCATCGTATTCCGCGACCACGGCCGCCACGTCGCGCACCACGACGGGATGCAGGGTATTACCGACCTGCACGCCCTTCAGGGTGAAAATTTTGCGCGGACGAACTACCGGAAACTGCGCCAGCGGGAAGATCGTCTTGGCGCCGTCAGCTGTAGCCACCGCTTCGTTGGTGATCGCAGCGGTGCTGTATTCGTCAGATGCGTTGAGAATTTCGTTGAAGATAAGCTGTTCGCCATCCTCGCCGATGATGCGTGATGCATTACGTGCATTTTCACTCAGCGCGTCCCAGTTCAACTGTCCGTTTCCGGTCAGGTAGCGCAACTCGTCTGAGACCTCGAACGCCAGTTTTTGCGGAATCGGGTAGACCAGATCGCTGGTCTGGATTACACCGGCGCGAGGAATGGATCCACCCTCATATACGCGAACATTGCCGCGATTGGCGGCAGTCGTGTCGCGGTAGCTGTACGGGATTTCGACGGTCTGTGCGAATTCTGCCGTACCCACATCCACGAATTGCAGCCCGATCATGTTGTACAGTGCTTCGCGGATCACGGTGCGCTCGAAGCTGGACGGTACCGCCACGTCAGACACGCTGCCATCGCCACCAGCCAGCATCTTATGCTCGCGATGCAACTGTGCACCACGCTCGGAATCGAACTGAGCCAGAATTTTCTCAGCCAGTTTTTTGTTCTTTTCCTGCAATTTTCCGCCTGTGTTGGAAAAGCGTTCCGCATCAGGACGGTCAAGGATACCCAGACGGCGATCCATCTGTTCCTGCAATGCCTTGATGTTGTTACCCTCGTCCAGCGTGATATGCACGCTGCCTGCCGGACGCGCAAAGCCCATCGAAGAAAGCTGCTTGGCCACAGCCAGCTCGTTGCCATGCTTGATCTGGTTTTCAGCCAGACGCTTTACCTGGGCGGCGGTCATCTCCGGCGTGATCAGATCCGCGACGGATTCAGCCAGGGTTTTCTTGGCGGAGTCATCCAGGCCTATTGCCGCATTGATGGTGTCGGTCAGCAGTTTCACATTTGCATCGTGGCCTTCCGCCAGTCTCTTGACAGCAGCAGCCTGTGCGGCAGATTCTTCAGCCATCAGCTTCTTCACATCGGCAGCGGTAATTCCAGCAACTGCAGGTGCGGAAAGTTGCAACACGGCAGGCTTGCTGCCGATTGAGCTGGCAATCGATTCGGCAAGTTTGATGTACTGTGCAAGCAATTCCTGGCACTTCTTCTCATCGCCATCCGGCTCAACGGCATCGCCCAGAGCGGTAGATAATTGACTGGTAACGCCGTCTTCCAGTTTTAGTTCCGCGCATTTGGCTTTCAGTGCGGCAAGCATCTTGTTTTTCATCAGTGAAATCTCCTGTAAAAGTGTGGATTGCAATTCGGGGTGCATCAGCGTGGGAACATTCCCTCCGCTGGCTTCGGACAACTGGATCGGATCGAGGCGCTTGATGCAGGGACGCACCACAAGGGCCGCGCCCATCATTACCGGGCCGTACTGCGTTCCGGTTTCGTTGTCCTGGAATTTCTCGTGATATTCGATGGAGCTGTAGGCGTAGCCCCGGTTCTTGATGGCATCGATGCCGTAAGGGGTCCAGTCCACCAGCGCGCGCAGCCGGTCTCCTTCCACCTTCAAGGTCAACACCTTTCCTGCCGCACCGTTGGACGGTTCATGAGCAACGTCAAAAAATACATCCTGCCCGTAAACTTTTTTATCGAAGTTTTCGACCATCGCTGACAGCATGTGGCGGCTGATCTCGAATTTTCCGTAGCGCGGGTCGTTGAACGTTCCGGTACGCGTCACCGTCACCCAGCTCTGAGTTTTTCCTTCATCCAGGGTCACATGGATGCCGGACAGGAATCGCACTGTCCCGGCGGGGTTTTCAGATAGCAGAATATGGCGACTTGAATTCATCTTCGTTCCTGTTTAGAAAGCCTCCGCAGCGAGAGGAGCGAGCGAGCTGTGACCCGCTGCGGGTGGCTTAACCTTTTCGGGTTGGAGCGTATCTTCGCGGATATGGCAAGCCAGAAACAGGGACAAAAATGGCAGTTGCTGAAAATTTAACAGTGATGGGTTTAACGGTTGATCTATCTGGAAAAATTGATTTCTGTCGACAGGGTTATCCACAGTTTCTGTGGACAACAAAAAACCCGCCGTGGCGGGTTTGTTTGGATAGTTTGAAACCTAGCTCAGAGCCATATCAGAGATATCGTGCTCTACGCCATTCTCATCGGCGATGAATGACCGTTCGTCATCTGTCCCAGGGTTAGGGTAAGCGCTGGCCAGATCATCAGGCAATATCCAGTACTGTCCGAGCAGCACAGCCATTTCGGCAGGACGATGCAGCGGATCGGTTATTTCATAGCTGGTCGGGTAGGGGTGCCCAGTCATACTGCCTTCTTTGATGGCAGATGCGATCATTCCGAGTACCTTGTCGGCATCCGGTCCGCGTATCTCACCCGTAGCTGCATCCCACTCGAATACAAGCGGTTGCTGATGCCATACGGCAGGTTTCAGTGTGTATTTATGGAACATAGTTGAATAATAATCCCACGACTAAATCAAACATCTCTCGATCAGCCTCAATCAGCACTTCAAGGTTTTTTGCATTTCCGCCAAGTACATCCTCGAATGCCATCGTCATTACCTCAAGTGCGCCCTGTTTCCCAAGGTAGCGCGCTTTTGAATAAATCTTTCCCTGATAGTAGTTTCGATAATGGTCCTTGCGCACTACCTCGTCAAGACGATAATTTATTCTCGGGTACAAGTCACGCAATCGCTCAAGCGGGTCTTTCGCCGTTCTGCGCTGGTGCAAGGTCTGAAAAATATCATCCAATGCAGGGATGGCATGCTGCAGCCGGTGGGAGTACTCGTGTACGGCAGTTGAGAATCTGTCCGTTCGGATGAAACCTTCCCCGCCCCTTGTTACCCCTGAGAATCCGTATTGCCTGAAATTTCGACCTGGGGGGTAGTGTGATAAATCCATATATTCTCCGCGTGCAGCGGATAGCTTGGCAAACAAAGGTCCGTGACGATCAGCGGCACGAGTCCAGTCATCTGGAAACATCATCGATGCAGCCTTGACCAGATCCGCTCCTTTTCCACCGTTTTGAATTTTTGCAGCCGACATCATCGGCCTTGCTGCGCGCAGCTGATCGTGCAGCTTCTCCAATAACAGCGCGCCATTATGGCGAATATCATCATCCGCAAATCGATTAAACAAATCCGTCGATATCCCGCGTCCGGCTGAAATATATTCATCAAGTCCTGATATGGCTTGTTTCTTGACTGGCAACGGGACAGGTTTATTTATACCGATTCTCTTTTGCACTACAGACCATGGCGCCTTGATCATCCCCTGCGTCAGCTTGCCATCCTTGAACGCCTGATGTTTATTCACGCCCAGCACGCCGATGCGTTGCGCAGGAGTCATTCTGTCCAGCGCCTGCAGGGGTGTTTCCTTTCCTGCTTGATCGGCAGCTGTCACCTCATCCTTGAATACCACCTCAACGAACGATAGCGTGTTCGGATGCGCCGGCCACGGGCAAGCGCCACGGTTCGGATATACCCCGGATCCCAATCCATATAGATTTTGTGTGGCATACAGGTCGCAAATGTCGTGCTTTGGGTGTCCTGGAGATAGCAGGAACCTTACGCCTGCCGAATCAGGGTGTGACAGAGCGCCCTTGATATAGGCCTCGCCATGAGCACGGTTGATTTCGGTACGCATTACCCGCATCGCATTATCCATTGGGGAACCTTGCCCTGTAAGCAACGCATCCGTGGTTTCTTTGGCGATTTTTCTAGCGCTGGCAGAATTGATCTTATCCTGCAGATCGACAGGTACCGGCTGACCTCGTGACAAAAACTCACGTGCGGCCTGAGTCGCCCCCTGTCCCTGTATTACAGCCATTTCGATGGCGTTGCTTACCTTATCTCGCGCCAGTCGATCCAGCCGCCAGATTCGATCAGATAACTGCAATCCATCCTCTGCCACAAAAGTTCGCACAAAATGCAACGCATCGTGATTGATCTGCATCGCCGCAGCTGACGACAACGAAAAGGGTTTAGTACCGAGATCCGCAGAGGTTGACAGGCTTTTGTTAATCAGTGCATTTCGCTCGTTTGACAGCGCTTTCAGACGTATATAAACCTGCTCCAGCACACTTTGCATTTCCTGCAACGAGATATTCCCGTCAGGCCCGCTATAACTATCGATTCTGGAAGAAAGATCGTCAGCCGCTTGCTGATACAGGCTTGCCAATTCTTCCAGCGTATCCGCATCCAGTTTGAATACCTGGCGCTGCGCGGTAAGCGTGGCACGCTTTATGGTTGCTTGCTGTGTAGTCTTATCGCTCATCGCTTAACCGTTACTGATGTTGGTTCCGGACTCTCCCTTGCGGCCATTCCCTGGTGTAATACTTATCTTTGCCGACCTCCGTTGTACCGTCACAGGAAGTACGCCAGGTGGGTTGTCTGTTGCATTCTTATCAGGATAGGGTTCATAGTTGTTTGCATCCGATGTGCGCCGCTCTTCGACATAAGCGGGATCGTCCCCCATACGCTCGAAAATCATGCTCATCGGATACCCTAGCGCCTTCATCTTCAGTCCGATATCTACGCTCTGCGTCATCGTCTCAGTGCGCCGCTCGGCAAACGTAATTTTGAAATCCTCATTGTCCGGGTTTATATTTTTAAGCATCAGATGTAGGCGAAAACCTTCCTCATATACATATGAGATTGAATCCTGCGCCACGTCGATTTCATCATAATAATCACGCTTCAAATCTTCAAGAATATCGCGTGCCATCCCGTCGGTATAACCCATCAACCCTTTTGGAGCAGGGCCGCCTGCATAGAATGTTTCCATTAAATGCACGATGTCGCCCATCTGGTCCAGATTGCTGTCTCCGTTTATAGGCGATACACCACCTTCCCTGTTCATGTAGTAATCGGTGGTCATGCCATCAGACTGGTCTTTTTCCACCTGGGCACGATATTTTTCGACATCAGAATCGCTCGCTCCCTTCAATACATGAGCCATACGCAGCGGTGCTCGCATCCTGCGACGGATTACCAGGTCTTCTTCCGTCATCGTCAGCTTGCGCCATGTTGTTCGGTTTGCATCTAAAAACGGGCGACCCAATGACCCCATATCGTCGAAGTTATCCGGATCTAGCCGCGCCATGCATAACTGCCAGAGAGGGAAACTGGCAAATTCTGTACCAGTCATGATATCGATCTGAGAAAACGCTTTACCCACATCCTTAAACCGGCCATCCATACCGACATTAGGCAGGATCGTCTCGGAGGGCATGCGTAATCCGGAATCCACGTTAAATTCCCGGTCGATCACCCATTGCATTGGAAGATTTCCCTCCATTACCAGCCCGCGCGCGTCGGACTTCAGCTTTTCTATACGATGCAACTGCACGCGCCTCTGGAATGCATTCCACTCCCGAGCCAGAACTTGACTTGGAATGCCCTGCAGCATGATCAGGCCGCCTTTCACAATATGCCCGGCCATCTTTCCATGGATACGCTTCACCCTTCCGTCCAGCTTATCCATATCGCGGAGATCGAGGATAGACTGACGCAGATCAGGATCCACCCATAACTGACGATAGGCATATTTGAGTTGGTTTTCCGGTGTCGGGCGATACCCCTGTTCGCTTGTTTCCGCATTCCGTGCAGCATTCTCATTAGGCAGCAGTTGTATCGGATTCGTACCGGAAAACCTAGCCGCTGCGCTCTTCGCTCTTACCATCAATCCATCAAGCAGTCCCATGTTCTTTTCCTTCCTTGAGTAATTCCACTTTTACCACGCTGCGCCATCCGTCGATCAGTCCGGCCGCATGCAGTTCCTTGATGATCGGCAGCATCTCCGGCATGTGCTCATGAATCTCCGCGCGATTCTCTGCAACCTTCGCTTGTTCCTTTGCACTCAATGCGCGCAGTGGACGCGGTACCGGATCAGGCTTGGCCAATGCTCTTCCGCGATCCTGTCCGTAACTCATGCTGACCTTCCGATCACTTTGCCGGCGCCGGCAACGTGATTACCCAGCATCTGCTCACGCGTCTGCACGCGTCCGCTGATCACTGTCGGCACATCCGCAGCCCCGCGTGTCACCAGCGCCCATATGCCGGCACAGGCGGCGTCGAACAAGTCATCACCGACCTTCGCGTTCACCATCTTGTAGCTGGAATAGCTGGCCTTGGTCGGCAGCGTCTTGATGTTTCCCAGCTGGCGCACGAATAATATCCAGTCAGGGGGGCCGGATAATTCATTTGACTCTACACCAGGGGGGAGCCAGATCACGTTGGCCGCTTCTTTGGCTTCACTGATATCGCGGCTATCATCAAAATACGGGATTGCCGCCTGGCCGTTGTGAAACGCGGCGCGCAACGCGGTGGCCATGCTGTGCTTGGTCATTCCCTCGAAGCGGATTGGCGCAAACGGCCACTGCGTCCAGGTAGTTGCCGTACTGTCACCGTTTCCGATGGTGCGCCGGTCGATCTCGGTCAGCCCATGGTTATACAGTTCATCGTTCAGACTGGTCAGCATGCCGACGCCATACGCATCGCCCATCGCATAATCCGGCCTAAAATATTCCCAGAATCCGCGCAGGTCGCGCTGCACCACGCCGTCATCGGTACCTGCAGGCCATGTCTTAACGAACGGGAAGGTGACGTAGTTGCCAACCTGCTCGCATACCACCAGCGCAGACTTGGACGCCTGCAATGATTCGCCGTGCCCGGAATGATCGTATCCGAACGAGATCAGACCGCGTTTCTTGTAGCGCATGCCGGGCATCGGTTCGGTGATCTCCAGCTTTGCCTGCAGGCCGACGGACATCGCCTTGCGGATGTACTTTTCCCATATATGGTTCTGTGCGCTGACGTTCTTGCACAGGAACTGCCGGATAAATTCACCCTCGGGCAGTTGGGCCCGCATTTCCAGCATGAAAGCCTGGTTGAGAATGCCCATCTCCATGCCCAGGTACACGTTCACGATCGGCAGCAGGTGGTATTGCTTAGAGTCGAGCAGCTGCTGGATCACATCCGCGCCCTTGAATACGCCCGTCACACGGATCTGCGGCTTGAATGAGATTCCCTTTTCGGCGCCCATCCTTCGGGCGGATCCCAGCATCGGCAGGAATCGCGACATCAGACGATCAGCCGGCATGTCATCTACTTCTTCGATCGATGCGTAGCTGATCGCGTCACCATCGATCTGGCTCATGATTCCGTATGCGCTGGCTTTTGACAGGTTGGTAAACTGATATTTTGTATCGGACAGCTGTTCGCGACCGCTCTTGTATTCGATGTATGACTTCAGTATCGGAGAGCGCCGGATTGCTTCCAGGTGATAGTTCAGATTGTTCTGAGACTGCTGCAGCCTGGGTGCCACAATTCCCAGCTCCTGTGCCGGGGTAGTAGCGTTGTGCTTGAGCGCATGCAGCTCCTTCACAGCGGTTTTTCCCGTCCGCCGGCAGGAAACATCGATGGTATTCGGGTGATCGTCCATCTCGATACACTTCAAAACCTGTACAGTATCCAGCTCGACGTTATGAACATGCTTATGCCACAGCGCATGATCTTCCTTGTACCTCATGATCTCCACCTCAGCACGATTCGAGAGGCGTATGCGATCGCTGGTGCTGACGCGACTCACGATCCAACCTTAATGTGTAATGAACCAGCAACAAGTACTACCGCAAATAAGAACCACCCCCACCCATCTTTGTTCGCGTATATCAACCATGCCGCCATGCCGAATAAGCTGATCGGAATAAGGCAAGCAAAGCAGAACTGAATGGTTTCAGGAATATCTTTCACGCCCCGCCACCTTCCTGCTGATATTCGATCAGGATCGGGTCATCATTAGTCTGCTTGTTCGCCCGCTGTATCTTGTCGGCCATACCTGAGAGCAGTGACATCGTGCGCTGGCGGAATTCGTCAACGCCTTCCTGGGCAACCTGATCATGGGTCAACTTACCCATCTCATCCTCTTCTGCCTCAAGAATCTTCTGCGTCATCCCCATATCTGACAGCGACAGATTGGCACGGCTGAGCATTTCGCCGAGCGGACGGAACAGCGGATGCGCCTCGATATCCTTGATGACCCGACGCTCACCTTTTTCATCGATGTATTCGGCGATGATCAGCCGGTTTGTTTCCTTGTCTACGTAGTACTGCGGCGATTCAATCTTCACCCCGTCGGCAACGATGGTCTGAAGGATCTGCTGCACCACGGCGAATATGGCTGCCTGCAGGTCGGAATAGATACCCATCAGGTGCTTCGGGTTGCGCTGCTCGAAAGCAGCGTGGTGCAGCATGAACAATTCCGTTTTCTTCACGCAGGCAGACTGTCTGGAACAATGCCCGCGATCTACATCGCATTGCACGCAAAATGAATACCCGTCTGGTTTGGCAGGAAAGTACGTCGCGGTCCGTGCGTTAAGACCGTGCTTCATCGCATTGAACCGGGTACGCAATGCTTCTTCAGGGGTAGGATGACCTTCCAGATTTGCCGCTGTTGCAGCCTTACCATCATCAGTTCTCGGGCCCGTTGCCTTCGAATAGGCTTTCAGTAGATTACGTTCCCAGGAGACTTGCTCGCATTCGTCACTACATCGAGGGCAGGCTGCAAAATAAACGAACGGATGATGTTCCTGCTCCGGTGCTGACTCCACTCGTCCAGGCTCGGCCTTGAATGACTGATAGCACGGCTTGCAGTAGAAATTTATTTCAGCGAGTTGTTTGGAACGGTCTTTGGCCATGTGCCGCACAATATCGGCAATGGCAAGCCAAAAACAGGGACAAAAGAGGCATGAATAAAGTTACGTTAAAACGTATATAAGATACAGAATTATGTATATTAACTACATATTTATGCAGCCTTTTTCATAAATCTGTCCGGTAACCTGATCTCCAGAAAAGTGGTGCCCAGTAGGGCAAGATCGGGGAGCCACTTTGGCTTAGTAGGCACCACATCAAATCCAGCTTGATTGATAAGCTTTGATTTGTCGTAATTGACTACCAGGCAACTAGCATCAACGACGATCCCCTCAATAAACGATGAGAAGAACATCCTCAATCGTTTGGGGTCTTCCGTTGTTTTAACGATATCACGCAGCATCTCGGCCATCTCGGTCACATCGATATCGCTTACAACTGTTTCCGGCATCTCCTCTTCTTCAATCCTGATCAACCGAGTCTCAATCGCATCGCGCTGTGTCTTTAGTTCGCGCATGCGGACCGTCAAATCGCCCAAATTTGGGGCATCCTGCCCGTGCAATTCAAGCACGCTGTACAGGTTTTTTTGTCTTTTTTCGACATCACGAAGCTCTTTAACTGTCGCTGATCGGCGTTCAGCGCGCTCTTTTATCCATTTGCTGGTGAGTTCTTGCAGATCCTCGATCATGGACACCAGCATTTTTCGGGTAAGGATTTTTTCCAGTACGACATCCGTCATCCATTCGTCGAAGTCATACGCGGCGATGCGACGATTCTCACAACCGCCCACCCGATGCGCCGTTCCGCAGTTGTAGTAGTGATATCTTCGGCTGCGGCCCTTGGAGCTTGTGATCTGCATCGCAGCGCCGCATTTTCCACATTTCAGCAGGCCGGTGAACACAAAACAACTATTCGGCGATCCGCCGCCTTCTTCCGGTGTACGAACTCCAAATCTGTTCTGGATTTCCATGAATGTCTCCTGGTCAATAATCGGCTCGTGTGCCTGGGTAATAATCCATTCTTCCATCGGCTTTACGGTCTTGGTCTTATGGTTGGTTTTGTTAAATACCGTTTGCCCTATGTAAATCCTGTTTTTCAGCAGATTCAGTACTGTGTTTTTGTTCCAGCGTCGACCACGGTTCAGGCGTTCGTCCTTGTTGAGTTGCATGGCGATCGTTTTCGCGCCGGCGCCCTCAATGCACATGCGGAAAATTTCCCGAACAGTACCGACCTCGGATTCGTTGATCGCCAATTTTTTGCGCTTTCCGGATGGCACGGTTTCATACCCCAGCGGCACGCGGCCGCCGTTGAAATGTCCATCTTGTGCATTTTTCACCATGCTGCGCGATGTATCCGCGCTCACCTGTCGGCTGTAGTGCTCGTCGAAGATCTCCAGCATTCCTTCCAGCATCCACCCGGCATCGGTACGGTTGTCCAAATCTACGCTGACATAGATCACCCGGGTGCCTGATGCCTCCAAATCGCGCTTGTATAGGGCCGCATCCAGCTTGTTGCGAGCAAAGCGTGACGTGCTCCAGCAAATAAAGAACTGGACACCGTAGGCCTTGCAATAGCGTACTGCGTCTCGAAAAGCAGGGCGTTCATCAGTACGACCGGAAATTCCCGCATCGGTGAACACGCGCAATACATCAGCATTCATCGCTTCAGCCTTGCGGTGGCCATGCTCAATCTGACTTTCTACCGGAAGCCCGTCATCCGCCTGCTTGTTGGTGGATACCCGCGCATAAATAATTGCTTTATTGTCGGCCATGTTTGAGTTTATTCCTGATTAATCAGTCGTGATATGTGACGAAGGCTGATCTGTTCACACAGCTGATCCTTTAGTTTTTTCTGAATATCTCTTGGCTTCATACCTGTTCCATTCAAAGATTCAATATATCGGTTGCGCTGAAAGCGCAGGAAGGTGCTGTAGCTCCTGATTGGGACAAGCAATCGCCCATCGTCGCCTACGCTTGCCTGGTCTCGGTCAAGAATCCGCCACATTTTCAGCATCGCATCTACGCCGATTTCCTCTGCAACCTCCAGCCATACGCGCTGCAAGCCCATCTGGCTAAATTCTTCCAGGCGCGGGTCGCGTTTTTTTTCCGCCGCGCCCGGTTCAAAGTTTAGAACTGTGCAGATATTCTGGTACCCACCCCCCCCAGAAGAAGAGGGGGAGGGAGTCTGCCGCCCCCCCACCCTGTCGAAGAGACAAGCCTGGCACTGCTCAACCATGGCAGTTTCACGCTCTGAATTACGCTTTACGCTCTTGATTCCCATCGCTCACCCCTTATTTCTACGTCAACGAATTACGCTTTATGCACAGACCACGCAATTCACAGTTGCGACAGCCTATCTGTTTTAGCCCGTTATGACCTTCAGTTGCACTCAACTACTCAGGCGCACAGCTTTGTCAATCAAACACTGGCTTCACGCTCTACACAGGTTATTCCACAGGGCGGCACACCTTGAGTTGCGCCAGCCAGCAACCCGCAAAACGCGCCCAAAAACGCCTGCTTTCACCCCTTCTGATTCAGTTGTTTCAGCAGCGCACTGACTGGCGTGTTCATCTTCCCCAGCGGGTTGGCTCGGTCCACCTCTCGGGTCAACTGGCGCGATGCCGTATGCACATAAATTTCGGTGCTCTTAGGATCAGAATGCCCGAGCAGCTTCTGTGCGTTGATGATATTCACATTGCTCTCGATCAACTCGGTGCCGTACAGATGCCTCATAGCATGTGGATGCAACTGATCGTCGGGGATACCGACGCGCTTCCCGTACTTGGCCACCATCTGTAACACCGCGCGGCGATTCAGCCGGCGACGCTCGCCGTGATATTCATCTACTGAGCAGGTGCGATTCATCATGCTGACGAACAACACCTGGTTGCCATTGGGCAGCAGGCGGTTGATGTGTTTCAGATCCTCGTGAGCCATATACAGACGTAGCAATATATCCGCCTCGGGCGGGATCGGCAGGCGGCGGTCCTTATCTCCCTTCTCCAGCACCGTCAGCATCAGCCGTACCTTGCCGTCCACCTCGTCCTCGATCACGCAGTTGTCGTTGAGATTTACCAGACCGGACGCGCGCAGTCCGCAGCCGATCAGCAGCGCGATCATCGCCCCGTCGCGCACACCCTCGAAGGTATTGAAATCCGGGGCCCACATCAGCTTCTCTGCATTCTTCAGCGTCATCACGCGCGGGATCTTGCGACCTACCTTCGGATAAGGCAGCCCGGCTGCCGCATTTCCGGGAACATGATGGTTATCCAGCATCCAGCGATAGAACTCACGCACTGCGGCCACATGTGTGCGCCGGCTGACCGGGTCAGTCAACCCGCGCTTGTGCAACCAGATACCGCTGAAGATCACCAGGTCGTCATGCGTGGCCAGCAGCGCGTTGCGGCCGACGAAGAATTCCGCCAGGCGAACCAGTGCCAGGCGATAAACCGCCACGGTGCGCTCGGATCGTCCCGCGTTGTGCTGCTTGAACTCTAAAAAACCATCGATCAACTTGTCCATATCACCCCTCAAAAGATCACCCCCCACCTTTCCAGCACTTGCACCTTTGCACCCGACACCCTTAAAACCTAATGGCGGCGGGGCTTAAGCTCGGGTGCAAGTTAAAAATCCACTCGCACCCGCTCACTTGCACTTTGCCACAAAACGCAAATAAATCAAATAGTTAATCGGGTGCAAGTGCTTTCATCCTAAACCCTCACTTGCACCCGACTTGCACCCGCAGCACCCGACTTGCACCCTCACTTGCACCCTCTTTTTTTTTAATAAAATCAAATATTTATGTTAATTAGGGTGCAAAGGTGCAAGTGTTTTCAACATATATCAAGTCTGGCTCAGCAAACGGTCAAAAAAAAGGGGATAACAGCCAAAACCGGCCAAAACCAGCTGCCTGCCACCCCTCCCTCGCTTAAATGCCTGCCGCGCCTTCGGCGCGGGTAGGTTAGCCCGATGGGGCAGGGCGCTGCGCGATGCTGAATTTGCGACCGCTGTATCCCGGTGGGGCTTGGGTATAGGGAAGGGTAAGTAAACTCGTCAGATCGCATCGTCGTAGTCCGGAGCATCATCATATGATGCTTGCTTAGTTAATCCGCAAATACAGCATTCCATCCATCGCTCTGTGTAGGTACCATTGATTACGCCATAATCTCCAATTGTGTCTTGGTGATATTCCCACTCATGGTCATCATCGACGCATAATTCAATGCTAGATCCCATCATTCTTCCCCTCCGTCTGTCCAGCGCCACCGGCTGATCCGGTTACCGTTCACCACTTTTACCTGCGACGGCCACCAGCCGGCGCGCTTCAGCGTCTCCATCTCGTTGGCGATGCGCACGCCAAGCTGACGGGCGTTACTGAACGGCACCTTGACGCCGAACTCGCGGCCGTAGCGCAGCAGCATCGACAGCAGATCCTGTGTGCTGCCCTCGAAGTAGAACGTCTGCCGCCGTTTATGAACATTGGCCTCGTCGATCACCTCTTCGCGCCAGATCCACACGCCCATCAGCTCGCACCAGATGCGCACCTGGTTGATGCCGAACAAGCCGTTAGCGGCCACGGCCTCGGCGTCCTTGCGGGTGTATTCGATCAGGAACACGCGCTTCAGCCCGTCGATCAGCTGCAGCACCGCGTTGGTTCCCTGCTCGATCGCGCGACTGTGCTCGTTCTGGTATTTGATCCAGGCATCGAGCAGCACGTATTCCGGCTCGCGGTCGCCGGCTTCCAGCTTCAGCTCGTTACTCAATGGCATATAGCGCAGCAGCGCACGCGCGATCAGCACCAGCAGCGCCAGGTATTCCGATACGCGGTCCTTGGAGAAGTCTTTGTGGTGCTCTCGGATGTACTGGATGATCTTGGCGCGGTCGCCCAGGCTGGGCAGCACCTTTTCGGACAGCAGCAACAGCCAGGCTGACAGCATGTCGTCTCGCTTTGCCAGCAGCTCGCGTGCGTTGTCATCCTTGACGAAGTCGATGCGCTGATATTTCTTGTGGAAATCCACGATGAACGCACGGTTGATCAGCTCCGGCTTACTGAACGGCTCGATCGCCGTGATCGCCACCAGGCAGTTGATCTTCTCCGTCACCACACCCGACTGCGTGCCCTGTTCGCGCTTGATGTTGGTCGCGCCGGTCGCAGCCAGCAGCAGGAAGTTCAGCGCGTTGCGGTTCAGATCGTCGGTTTCCAGATTGTCCTTGATGATCAGCGGCTCGGTGGCCGCCATCGAATAATCGGATGCGGTGGACGAGCGCCCCACCATATTCTCGCCATACAGCAGCAGCGAAAGTACCTCGGCGGCGGAAGTCTTGCCCGAACCTGAACCGCCTTCCAGTTTCATCAACGCCTTGGCCGATGTCAGCGGCATCAGGAACGCCGACAGCGCCCATGCCATCAGCAGATAACGCTGCGACGGGTCGCACGCCATACTGTCCAGCACCATCGATTTCATGCCGTGCATCGCCTGGGCGATATTCACATCCGGATCGTAGCGGAACGACTTCATCTGACTGGACTCTGCCAGCAGTACGTTGTGCGGGTTGGTTCCGTTCTCGGCAATGTCCACGCTGTTGCACGATACGCGCAAAATGCGGTTCGCCGCGTCTTTCAGATTCAGGTACAACACCGGCCCGGTGTCATCGGCCAGCAGCGAGATCCAGCCGAACTCGCTCAACTTGTCGCCGCGCGAGTAAGTCAGTGCCTTCAGCTCTTCCAGGATGAAGCCGCTCACCTCCTGCTTGATATTCAGCCCGGCCGCGCGGTGCATCAGCGCCTTCCACGGCACGTTGTCGCCGATGGTGTAGATAGTGTGCTGGTAGAACAGGCACAGCCGGTCGCCGCTGACAAAGAACCGGCCGCGCTGGCGAAAGTAGTCCCATACCGCATTCGAGCACAGCCGCTTATAACTGTCCGACTTGCCCGAGCCGTTGAAACTCTCCAGCAGATCGTCCAGCGTGTCTTTCAGCCCGTAGGATTCCTTGACTCCGCTCATCACCGCATCGCGCGAGAATCCCAGCTTCTGCATCTCCACGATCACCGCGTCGCGCTGCAGCTCATCCAGCAGCGACAGGTACTCGAAGAATTCGATCTCGTTCAGGTAGCGCAGGCACGCATCGGCGTCACTGCGCACGTCCGCCGGCATCACCCGCAGTTCCCACAGCAACGGGTTCATCGCCTTCTTTAGCGCGGACTGGATGCGATGCGGCGCGCTCTCGATATCCTTCTGTATCCAGTCGTCCGGATCTTCGCCCGGATCCATCAGCCCGCTGGCCACCAGCACTTTGCAGCGCGTATTGCGCAGCAGGCGCTGATACACGCGGCGGGTGTACTTCCATCCTGCAGGCGGCTGGCCGTTGTCGCCCCACTTGGTATCGTAGTCGAACCAGGTGATGATCGTCTTGCCGGAGCCTTGCGCATCCAGCCAGGCGACCTGCTTATCCGACAACTGCCCCAGGCTGGCCAGCGCGTTCTTGCAACCTGCATCGAAGAAGCTGGCCAGATCGTTTTCGCCCTCGATGCAGATCACTGTCTCGGCGCGCATCGCTTTCTGATTGCCGAATACGAACCCGTCCAGCCGGTGCTCGGCGCGGAACTGGTAGTCCAGCTTCTTCTTCGGGTCTTTCAGCGTGAAATGCGCCACCTCGCCGGATGGCAGGCGGTGAGGAAAAATAACCAGCCCAGGCACAAAGAAATCGCGCCACTCGCCCGGATTTTTACGGCTCTCGACATACAGACCGGACGCCTTCACCTCATCCAGATCGAAACCCTGTGCGCGCAGCACTTCCACCAGCTTGCCATCCGAACAGCCCACCTCCATGGTCTTCAGGGTGGTGAGCTTATGGCCGCGTCCTTGCGGCTTTTCGGCTGTCAGATACTGCATCACGTCGGCACGGTTCGCCAGCACCGACTGGTAATGCGCGATGGCCGCCTCCAGCAAGCGCTGTGAACGATTTTCAGGCTTCGGAGTATCGTTAGCGGACTTCTTCAGATCCGGCAGCGTCACGCCGGCCCATTGCGCCACCGTACGCAGCGCCTCGCCCTTGTCCAGCCCTTGCACCTGCTCGGCATAGGTAAATACATCGCCCCCCGCTCCGCATGAATGGCACTTGTAAGCGCTGTCGTCATCGCCGAACAGCGAGAAACAATCGTTGTGATTGCAGCAGGGCGCCGGGTTGAAAAAGATCGTCGAGCCCACCTTCTTGCGCTTCGCTCCTGAAACCTGCTCAATATAATCTGCCAGATCGGCAGAGCGTTTCACATCCTGGAATACCGCATTCGTATTGCTTGCCGCTTGCATGTTCTTATCCCTTATTGTTATGGATGGCTGCGCCTGCCCTTGGAAGGTAGAAGCATCGCAGCCTGCCGGCGGTTATTGACCCCACTCACCGGCTTGGGTAAAACCCCGTTGCGGGGCGGGATTCGTTAATCGCTGGCCGTCTTCCGGCAATCATTACATCCTGGCTTGCAAATTTGTTCCGGAATTGGATCCCCTTCGAAAACCTCAATACGCTCTGCCGTATCGCCTCGCTTAATCCACTCATAGATCATTTTTGCATTTTCTTTTTCACTCCCAGCGTCATCCCATGACATTGCGCTGACCTTCCCGCATGGACGTTTCGCGAGGTATATAAATCCTTTGCTTTGTTTCATCGTCATCCCCTTATTCGCTAATCATCTACATCAAAATTTCTCTCTAGGCATTTCTGGCAATACCTTCCTTCACCCGCGATCTGGTGCCACTTCCACTAATGCTCGCATTGCTCCGCGTTGACGTTGTGGTCGCAGGTTCGGCAAGGTTCGTCTTGCGCTTCACCGACGGAATGAATACAGCATGAACACGGAAACGCTAGTCCACCTGATTGAGCGGCTTCGAACTTGTCACGACGTACTGAATAGTCAGTCAAACCCATCATCATCTCCTCAGCTGGTCAATCAGCGCATCAAGATGATCTGGCTTATCGCCGTTCTTAACGTGCAGGAGGTTGTCGCCGCTCTTGAAATCAATCGTTGCGAAGTTCTCCTTGAGCCATTCATACCGTTTCACATCCGGGTGATGATCCAGCGCGGTGGAATTCTGGTCCACGATACGATTGCGTGGGTCCAACAGAACGCACATTCCAAAAACCACGCGGAACAGTGATCCCTTACCCATAAGATCAAGCAGGTAAGTCAATGCCTTCTTGCAGTCTTCCGCGTCATCTGCGTCAAATTCTACTGTGTCGTCAGAATCATCCTGCAAGGCTTGAGGCATGCTGCGATGGCTTTCTAAAGATTCCAGCGCGCTGGAAAGCTCCATCGCCATGTCAAGGTCAGCCTTATTTGCTTTTGCCATCTTCATCTTCATCTCCTCAGCTTTTATCCGCTACGTAGTCGGCATACTGCTTGGCCGCAGTGGGCATCGCGCGCCTAGCCAGCCCCAGCACCTCGATCACCGGACGATGTGGATGCGAACTGGCCAGCTTGCTCAATGCGCTGACAAACCAATAGGCGCACTCTTCGTTCTCCGCCTGCGCCTGCTTTAGTAGCTGCATTGCCAGGAGCCATGACACCCTGGCATCTTCCTCGTTGTGCTTCGCCGGACGTTGTGCTGCCTCCCGGAGTAGCTTGTTCTCTTCGCGTAGTTCTGCGAGTTCTGCTTCAATGTTCTTTTCCATCGTCATCTCCTCAGTTGTTATCCATCACTACCGCATATCTGACACCGCACGGATGCACCAGGCGCAGCACTTTCTCCGGGCCGTTGACCATCGGCGCGATGGTGTCCTGCGCGCACGCTGATATATCGATTCCGAGGTGTTCGATCTGCCCGACCAAATCGTCCTGGATCAGCGCGGTGTATAGGTGCTGACGCGGATATTCCAGCACCGCGAACACGTCCTCCCAAGGAACCGGGCAGCCGTCCAGAACCTCATCGCAACGACCGACGACCAGGTGAAAAGGAACCAGCAACAGCGTACCCATCCGCGCCGCGATCATGTGATCGAATGCGCGGTACAACTGACCTTCGGTTGCGAACAGCTGCAGGCGCTCGACAGAAAAGAATGGTGAGGTCATTTCTTGCCTCGTTTGATAAGTCTCACCAGGCGCGGATGCGACCACATGCTGGCCATGATTCCAAGCGGTCCACCGAGCAGGAAGGCAGAGATTTCGCTCCAGCTGGCGTGCGGTGCCAGTTTAAACAGCACCATCTGTCCCGCACCGATCACGAAGCTGGTCAGCGCCGCTGCGACGTAGTGTCCGTTGTTGACGTTAAGTGATTGCGCGCCCAGCGCGAACACCAGGACGAACGTGCTGGCGAATAAGGTCAGCTCATTCATGCTGCGGCCTCCGCTTTGGCGATGGCTTCAGTCAGCGCGCTGTCATATTGCTGTATCCCCCATGCAAGTGCGTAGCAGCACCAGATAAAGCGATGGGTGTATTGCGTGAAATCATGTTCAAACAAATCTTGAAAATAAAAATCCCTGTCGTCAGTGCGGTGAATAAAATCGTAAGCCGCGTTAATGGCAGCATCACCACCTCTATCATCAATCAGGTTGAGAATTTCAGAATCAACTTCCTCCCAAAGCTCGCGACGCTGTTCTTTTGTTAGCAGATCACGGTTGCCTTTTATCCAGCCGACACGGATTTCATTGATAACGCTCCGAAACTTCTCTTCACTGAATTCGGTCGCCCCGGATTCGATTCTGTTCCCGTCAACGGCCTGTAATTTTTCAGCCCAATAACCCAGATTGATAGACAGCTTTTCCCCATTGCGCTTTTTATAGTCGCGATCGGTACGGAAAAATTCAAACATGTCTGTCAGGCGGCAAAACACATAGCAACCCATGTCACCCGAATATGCCAGATACCCAGGCCACGTCACTAGATCAAAGTGCATACATCCGGTGTCTGGTTTTTTGAATCTGATATGGCGGTAAATTCCATCATCGTGCAAAGTAACTTGCTGATGCTCAGCCACATCTTTTAGGAAACTTTCCTCGGTGCATTGGTAGCTCATGCTGCGGCCTCCTGCTTGCGTTGATGCTCACACTGATCTGCGCTTCCGCAATACTTGAGTCCAACGATCACCCGCCCACACATCCCCCCTGGTACTGGTGTACCGCCTACCGCGCATAACGGCAATTGCTTTTCTTTCTCCCATGCCGTGATCTCTTTTTCTGTCATAAACAGGTAGCTGTCATACCCACAGGATGGGCAAATACTACGAGTCGCTGACAGGCTTGAATGCAACGGGTCCGGCTTTTTTGCCAATTGCGTTTCATAGCCGCGCCACTTGCAGCCTCCTTTTGCACACTTGATTGGTGCCGTTCCATAATTTGGCAGACTCACAGCGCCACCTCTTCAATTGTCGGATTGTGGTCGAATTCGATCGAATCAAAAGAGACAAACTTGATTCCGAAACTTCCGTCCATCGGTGGCCAGCCTTCTATATTTTTGAAATGACTGACCATTTGATCGATATACGCATCACCACCGAGTTCGACGATTGACCACCACAGCCTTCGATAGAGAATACCCAGCACGGCATGCAGTACATTCCCGTCATACTCATCCAGTCGATCTTCCGCTTCACACCAGAAATTATTTATCTCATGCAATAGCGCTTCGGTCAGCAACTCGTTATTGATCTCAACCACTACTTCGAATTCTTCGGCAAATGGTGCAGCCAGTTTGTAACGCTTGATATTTGTCATGCTGCTTTCCTTTCGATGTGAATCACTTCGCCGGTCTTCTCGTCGAGGATGTTGATGCGCTTGATTTCGCTGATGTCGATGTTGGTCAGGCTGCCGTCTTCCAGCATTGCGGTGATCTTTGCCGTGTGATCAGGGCCGCCGGCATAGTCGGCGCCCAGGAATACTTTCTTCGCATCCCGATCTTCTTCAATCTTCATCGCCTTGAGCATCTGCATGGACTGGTACAGCATCATCACGTCCATTTTCGGTAGCTGCTCTTCGGCCTTATGGATCCCGGCCAGCAGGGCGGCCTGCTCCAGCTCGCGCAGTTCCCACACGCCGGTTGCATCGCCGCGCCGTCCGGCGTCATTCACCGACCGCATCGCGCCCTCGATCACGGTGAGTACGGCGGCATCCTTGGGTGGACGCAGCACCAGTGCGCCATAGACGCAGTTGATCGCCTGGCCGATTCGGTCGTACTGCCCTTTATTGAAATACCCGATCCTGGCCGCTTCCAGTGCCATATGAAGCACCAGTCCGAACTCTTCGCGCAGGCTGGTAACCGGGATGCGAACATGCTTGGGCCGGTAGGCCTTGTTTCGTTTCGCCGGGCTGCCGCTCATGCTGCCACCTCGCCCATCAGTTTCGACATAGCATCCGACACCGTATCGACAACTCGGTCTGCAACAGCCTGATCAACAACATCAAGCGCTGCATAAGCGCGCCGTTCGTTCTCCGCTTCGTCGGGTGAGGTGAATGCAATATTGATATCAGCTTGAAATCCGTTGTGATTGGTGACCTGATGGAAAGTAAAATCTCCGCAGTCCGGTTCAACATAGAACAAAACCTGTCGTCCATCGCTGGATAGAATGATTCGTGCGAATTCAGTTTTCATGCTGCCACCTCATCGCTCACGCCGAGGTTTAAGACCAATGCTGCATTGGCGGAATAGATACGCTCGACGAGCTGCTTGCAGCTTTCACGCTGTTCCGTAGTAACGCCGCGCACGTTTTTAATCCAGTCCAGCTCAACCGCAGCATCGAACGATGCCTTTGCCAGTACTGCAACCTTATGTTCGCGGCAGTTGCATGCATGAAAATGCGTGGTACAACGACGTGGGTCGGATGGAAAACATTCAGGCTGTTGGCGGCGAGCTTCAAACAGCGTAATAGTTCCTATTTCAACAGGGTGAGGAAGGGATCTCATGGCTGCCTCCGCGCTTGCGCTTTTTCAGCTGCCTTCAGCTTCCGCTCCAGCAATTTGCGCACGGCGGTAATGACTGACTTCGCTTCATCTTCCTCGAATGAAATAGGGCCGTAGTTTGTTTCGATGCTGAATCCGCTCTCCATCGCCGGCACACGCTTGGACAGTGAGTATCCGAGGTTTTCAATGTAGTAGCTCATGACGCTCTCCCCCGGGTGCCCGGACACATGTTTCCTGTCGCGTGTGCTTTGCGCAGATCGGCAAGTCTCAGTCTCGGCTTGGCGTCCACCTCGCGCAGCGCGGCTTCCACGTGTTCGCGGGTCTGCCTTGCATACACTTCGGTGGAGCGGATCGAGGCGTGGCCTAGTGCCGCCTTGACCACGCCCAGCGGATCGGTGGCGGTGGTGCGGCGCATGATGTTCATCGCCCTGGTGTGGCGAAACCAGTGCGGGGATACGCCGTCCGGCAGCCCTGCGCTCTGCGCCCAGAACGCCACACGCTGCTCGACGGCGCGCACCGACAGCGCACGCCATCCCAGCCCGGCACTCTTGCGCGACACGATCAGCGCCTCATCCAGTTCGGCGCCGACACGAATATTCAGCAGATCAGACAGCGCTGTCTTTACCGGAACTGTCACCAGTACCTCGTGATCGCGTCGCTCGTCGGTACGGCCCTTGCGGTACTCCTTCGGCAGATAGATATAGCCAGACTTCAGCGCGGCCATCGCGTCCTGCACCGACAGGCGCAGGCATTCGCCGACGCGCATCCCGGAATGGATCAGCAGGCGAACCACCGCGCTGTCGCGCAGCGCCACCTCACTCTTGTATAAATTCAGGACATCGAGCAATCGTTTCTGCTCGTCCTCGGTCAAGTACTTGTTCAACATCGCTCGCTCCTTCATCAAATGCCCGAACCCGGGCGGGTAGGTCAGTGGTAAATCGTGTTTCGTGCCATTTCGATGGCGCGGCGGAACCGGTGGTGCTGGCATCGCCAGTAATAATCGACGTTCAGGACGAAGTCGCGGCGCTGCGCCAGGGTTTTGCAGATACGCAGCACGCGACGATGGATCAGGGCACGCATGGCAGCTCTCCTTTGGATTTTTTTGCAGATACGGCGCGACCGAGGATCCTGTCTTCCATCTCGGTGCGATACAGCAGGAAAAAAGACTTGCTGAGCTTCTTCTCGTCCAGCACGTCGCCGGGCGAAAGGTTGTCTGTTACCTGGCGGATGCCGTGTCTGATAAGGGTGGCGGGAATAGGGCTGCTCACTTCGCCATCTCCTTCAATCGCGCCAGGCCTTCCAGAATTGCCGAGATCCATTCGTGCGCCTCGCGCTCGATCGATGCGAACTCCGTTTTGCTGATCGTGTCGTCTTCGCGCAATGCGCCGTGCAGCTCGCGGTAAAAGTCGCCGCCTTCCTTTTCAATGCGAATGATATGGATCAGCAGTGCGTCGGTAGAAATATCGGACAGATCGGGGAACTGATGGAACACCCCGCCGCTGGAATGGGCGAAGGCCTGCAGGATGCGGAAATCGCGGGTCAGGTTGGTCACAATCACGCTGTCGGCCAGCGTCGGCTTATGGTGGCTGGTATCGTTGGTGTTTGCCTTGTTGTACAACACGCCCGCCGACATACCCATCATGCCCGCCAGCTTTTCGACGCCGAAATCGTGAACTACCCGATAGAACGCGTCCTGTACGTCCTTGGGGATTGAATTGCCCATGGTGAAACCCTCCGTAAAATTAACCTTTTACTTCTGGAGGGTGATCGGGATACTTGGGCTGCCTTACAAGCGAGCGAGTATCACGAGCACCCGAGCGGTCAGCGTTAGCGCGCTGGCCGCTCTACCTATGCCGCCTTCTTTTGGGAAGGTTTTTCAAATGTGGACAGCAGACGCACGATTACTTCGGTATTCCTGCTCCGTCCGTTCTTCTTTGCAGACTTATCCAGTTCCGGTACCAGGCCTTCTGGAAAACGGACCGTCACTGTCTGGTCTTTGCTTTTTGCAATGATGTTTTTTACTTCGGTCATCTCGGTTGCTCCTGTAGTTACAATCTGTAGTCACTATAACAATCTGTAGCTATTAACGTCAAGAGCTTTTTAACTACAATCTGTAGTCATGGAAAACAAAAGAAAAATGGCCGACATAGCACCATTCGGACTGCGGATGCAGACCGAGCTAAAAGAACGACTGGATCGGGAAGCGAAGATCAGCGGGCGCAGCCTGAACGCGGAGATCGTCCACCGCCTGCAATTGAGTATTGATAATCAGGAAAATACAAAAGGTAGTTACACAGCGGCGCAACTGACAGCAGCGAGCTACACGCCAGATCTAAATGATATCGAACGGCAGATGCTTAGCCTGTTCCGCCGTATGCCGGTAGAAAAACAGCTCGCGCTGCTATCACTATTCAAATGAAGATGAGGAAATAATGATCAGAATTACACGCCCGATATCTGTTCTATCTTTCATCGGACTATTTCTATTTGTATCTAATGAAAACTTTTCTCAAGCAGCTGAGATTTCGCTGAGCGATCAGGAGGCAAAGCGCACCGCTGAGTTCATGCTGAAAACGATTGAGCAAGCAAAAACTGAATTTGGAAAGATTCTGGATACCGGGGATGATTCAACATATCTGAGGAAGGTTAAAGCGCCCCTGCAGAATGAAATTCGGGGATGGCCAGAGCAGAATCGAGCAATTTTCCCTTATTCGGAGTGCAGACTAGCTGCCCAGGACTTGCTACAGATCACCGAGGAGTTACGCCACCCGATGATAAACAGCGAGGGAACGTGGCTGAAGCATCTTAAACAAAATTTTCATACTGATCTGCCCGGGTGCCGTAAAAGCATAAAGCACCCGGACATGAGCCTGAAAAATATTCAGTGATCAGCGATCACCAAACCACAGCCTGAACCTCAGCCACCGTTTCCGCTGCGCGCACTTGAGATTTGAGCTGCTGAAGCCTAGAGAAAGCAGCCTGACCTTGATCCAGAATCGCAGCAGCAAGCCCCTGCAGCTGTATATAGGTCATCAGCACTTGCGCATTGTGTACGTCGGGCCAGAAAA
>JBAZAY010000026.1:0-24179 GCA_041671725.1 Gallionella sp.
TGCCCGTGAAGGATGGCCCCCAACACCTTCCATGCCGCCCCTGAATTCGGGTGCTGGGTTAACAGTAAACGCGCCTGACGTTCCGATTCGGCATGCTGACCGGCATTGAACAGGGCGACAAGTTGAGTGATGTCGGCCATTGCCGGTTCTTTTGCGGTGTTGCTGCTCTTCTCGATTTTTTGTTCAGGAGGCGCGGCAGATGCTTCAAGTTTATCCTGGCAACATTTCTTGAATTTTTTTCCGCTGCCGCAAGGACATGGGTCGTTTCTTCCCGGTTTCACATTCACCATCCTTGATTGCGGTGCTTAAAATAGCCAGTTGTAAATGCAACTTAAACCTTAGTCGTTTATTTTGGCGCGCTGCATCATGGTGACATAGCGTTGCAGCAGAATGGTAGATGTACCGTCAAGATTCTTGAATTCACATCCGGCACGTCGTACCGTTTGACCAGAAGGTGTGGATAGCAAAACCAGATTTTTGACCTCTATCGTGCCGACAAACTCGCCAATTTCAAGCAAATTTATTTTGCAGTTTTCATAGGTATTCCCCGGAACCAGTACGGCATCGGACTCTGCACAGGTAAGACCCACGCCGCCACCGCTGATGTCCATGATGGTTACCTCACGTTCATGCTGCTCTACCGCTTCGTCAATGGGAATGACGCATAACAGGGGGGCTGATACCGGTGTTGTCAGGCGGAAGTACTCGCGGCGTTGCAGACGGTAAATGCTCTGGGGGAGTTTCAGGAAAAATGCAGGCAGGCCTTGATAGGTCGCGGCAGTTGCTTCGTCGGCAGTAAACTGCACCTTGACTTGAGCATGCGAACTGACAAAAATAAGTTTTTTGCTTTTTAGCAAGTTATTGTTTTCACTTGTCTTTTGGCTTTGACCTAACCACAGCCCGGAAGCATCCACGGCCAATAACGTCGTCAGAATAAAGTCGCTCGCATCCGAATAATATAGCGCGATGCGTGAATTACCTTTGGCGATGTTGTGTAAAATGAATTCGATTTCTTTGGGCGCAGTGATGCGATACTGGTCATCCGTGTCGCTGGACAGGATTTCAATTTTTAGCGGGATATCTTTTTCCATGTTGTTGCGAGCACTATTCAAGATTGTTGCGCATGATAACAAAATTACGGCTGTTTTATCGGTGGAAAAGCAGGGGATTCCTCGTGTTCCAGGCGATATAGCCAGGCCAATAGTTCGGCCACGGCTAAATAAAGCTGCGGTGGAATTTGCTCATCCAGTTCCACCTGCATCAACAACCCTACCAAGTCTGCAGATTCGTGTACATAAACGCCATTTTGTTTAGCGCGTTCGATAATCGCCTGGGCGATCAAACCACGTCCCTTGGCCACGACTTTTGGTGCGCCGGTACTTTGACCATAAGCCAGTGCTACGGCGACTTGTTGCGGGGTAGGGGGGGTCATGTTTTTTCAACCACAACGCCAGTTAGCGGTACACCCGCTTCATTCAACGTCATGGCGAGGCCCGGCAGTCGTCGATTAAAAAGTGCGACAGTATTGGCGTCAGCGCCCTGCAGGGTGAGCCTTATCCCGCCTTGATTAAATACCAGTCGGGCATGGACATCGCCTAATTTTGGCAGGGCGAGTTCCATTTCGGTGCTCCACTGCCGTTCATCTGGCCGCATGTGCTGGTGTTCAGGCTGCCCTTCAATTTCCCACTGCATTTGCTGCCCGGGCCAGATCTGTCCAGTCCAGGTGAGCTGATGCGTTTCCAGCGTGTGCAGTTGTTGCTGCACCAGAGGTACTAACTCCTTGGCAATGGGCAAACTGGTTTCTGTCGCCGTTTTGCCCTGCGCGGACAAGTCAGCCCCTTGCTGGTTCACAGACCGCTCGTCGTTTGCCAGCAAATTTTGTGGTTCGACCAGGAGTTGCGCAGTACTGCGTTCGCCGCGTACCCATTGCGCCTGATGGGATTCGTAAAACAGGCCGCTATTGGCCAGTGCATCCTTTAAGGCTACGGCCAGTTGTTTGCTGTCCGGGGCAGAACCTGTTGCTTGCCACACGGCGCGGCCGGATGCTGACTCGATGAGCGTCCGGGCCAGTGGCAGCTCGGCAAGGTTAGACAGAAACCGTGACGTCGAGCTGATTTGTTCCTGGGTGGCAATCGGGTTGTTTGACGCGAAAAGGCTGAAAGTCAGGCGCGGGCTGGCGGATTCAACCTTTAAAGTAAGCTCGCTGCCGGCTTTCAGTTGACCGGGTAGTTGCATTTGCAAGGTTTGACCGGCGACTTGCACTTTGAATAGTCCGGGGCTGACCTGTTCTTGTATGCTTGCCTGCACACGCTGACCGGGTTCCAGTTTGGCAGGAGGATTGGTGGCGTTTTCTGCCACGATCAGCGGCTTGGCTGACAGTGCGCGTGCTTGCAGACTGGCGACTAGGTTGGCGGGTTGCATAGGGCCTTAAAATCCAATGTCACCCGCGATACTCGCTCAGCACTTACATTGCACCATAGGATTGATTCAGGCGTTGTTCCTGCCGTTGGCTTTGCATGACGTGTTTCATTTTAGCCATCCAACTTTCGGTGTTGGCGCGGATATAGGCATCGTCTTCGAGAATTTTCCGTATCAGTTGAATCTCGATTTGCCGGGAAGCGTCGTCCAGCGCTGCAGTCTCTTCAGCCAACTTGATGTTGGCGACATGACGGCTGCACTGCTGTTCCAGATCGACCAACTTGTCCCATTCGCCTTGATCCACCGCTTCGCGCATTTGGCGGGTTAAGGTGGCGAGTGATTCATAATGGTCGATGACATTGTTCATGACATTAACCCCTTGCGTAAAGCCGTCTTTCACTTTGACCTTCGGGTAATATTGAGGGGGCTGGCGCAGGTGAGGTGGCCTGTGATCGTATGCTCTCCCAAGCTTCTTTCAGCTCACCCAGCAAGCGTGACACCTCATCCAGTACTGCCATGTCGTTGTTGATATTGGCGAACAGCAGGCGTTGACTCATGTAGTCGTATAACGCCGACAGGTTGAGCGCCAGTTCGCCGCCTACTTCCTTGTTCAGGCTGGCATTCAGGCCGCTGTCGATGATCAGTATCGCATGGGAAATGGCTTTGCCTTTGGCGGGAATGTCTTGGCGTAAAATGCCGTTTTTTGCATTGGCAATCGCCAGCAGAGCGCCCTGGTACAGCATGGAAATCAGTTTGTGCGGATCTGCCGACGTTACGCCGGATTCGACCCCGACCTTGTTATATGCGCTGATAGCGGCTGATGTGCTCATGATGTTTTCCGGGTTAAGCCATTCTTGAGAGTTGCTGTGTCATATAGCTGCTGGTGGTGTTCATGCTGCTCAGCATTTTGTCCAAATTTGTGTACATTTGCCGGTAACGCGCCTCAATAGCAATCATGCGTGTTTCCAATGCGGCGCGACGATTGCTGGAGTCGGTCATCGTCTTGTTAATGCTGCCGGTAGCGCTGGGTAGTGCTCCACCTGTTGCCAGCAGGGGGGTTATCCACTGGCTCAGCTTGTAGGCATAACCTTGCGAAAAATTTAACGTGCCGCGTGCACCCAGTGCTCCGCCATTGATATCGAAGCTCAGGCCATACGCATCAGTCAGTTTCTTTCCGGTGCCTGTCGCTGCAACCCCGCCTATCGTGCCGGCCACATCGACACCAGCAGTTTGTACGGGGGCCGCACCGAGCAATCCGGCTGCACCATTTCCGCCCGCCACCGTGACGCTGGAACTTGACCCGTAGTTCGCCGACGTAATCGACAGCGTGCCGGCCGTCTGGGACACGGCAACTGAAACGCCGGCAGTGGTAAGGGCGCTGGCGCCATTGAGTTTGGATTGCACTTCAGTTGCGAGAGATTGTGCGGTATAGGTTCCCGCAGCCAATACAACTGAGGCGTAAACCCCGTTCACGTTTAGATTTAAAGTGTCATTCGTACCCGCAGTGATGGTGGTGTTGGCGACGGCGTTCCCCGTGACTGAACCCTGAGAGGCCATTTGTGTAATGCTCAGTGCGTAATTGCCGGGTTTTGCGCTGGCGCTTGCGGTATTAAAACTGACCAGGCTGTCCGTAGCGCTGCCTGTGGCGGCAAACAGACCTGCTATGTCCTTGAAGTTACTGGTCATTGCGGTGTTTAGCTTGGCGCTGTCCAGGGCAATCGAGCCATCCTTTTGTGAGGTAATACCAATCTGTGCCAGTGAAGTCAGGCCGCCTGACGTTCCTGTGATGGGTTGGTTTAACATGCTGCGCAATTGAGTCTGCAGCATGCGCACGGTGCTGTTGCCTTGCAAAGGGGCGCTTTTTTTGGTGGCGGGATCATAAGCTGAGATCGTTTTCAACGCCGAAGCAAGGTTGTTGTAGGTTGACACGAAGCTGGTCACCGCAGTATTCAATGCAGCGGTATCTTGAGCCATCGTGACCACGACAGGCGTAGTGGTGATCTTGCTCAGGGTAAATGTGGTGCCTTGAATGACGTCGGATATGGTGTTAGTGGCTTTACTGATCGCAAGGCCATTTACCTTGATGTTGGCGTTTTGTGCGGTGGCGGTTTCACTCATATTTTGCACGGTCGCCGGGTCGTTTCCCAGCAAGGTATTGATTGCGGCATCTCCGGTAACGGAAATCTTCATGCTGTTGCTGATTCCGGAATTGTTCGACGACAACGTCAGCCGGTAGGGCGTGCCGCTGCCATCGTTCACAATAGCTGCCGTCACGCCCATGTTCGCGGCATTGATCGCAGCGCTGATACCTTGCAACGAATTGTTGGTACTGTCGATGACGATGCTTTTTACACCATTGCCATTCGATGTGAATGCCGAACCTGTGTATTGGCCGGTCGCGGTACTGAATGTACCTCCTGTGATCGAGCCGAAATCAAACGTCACGGTGGTTGCAGCACCTGCGCCTATGGCTGTGGTACTGCTGGCCTGTCCGGTGGCAACCAGTTTTTGTGTCTGTGCCAGGCTGAGCACATCCAGCGAGTAGGTGCCGGCTGGGGATGTACTGGTAGTCGTGGCTGTAACCGTTGCAGGATCGGATGAGGTGGCTTTAACAGACTGGAAGCTGCTGGCATTGCTCATGCCTTGCACGGCGGTCTGAAAAGTCGACATGGCACTCATGACGGTGCCAAAAGCAGAAAGTTTCGATTGGGAAGCTGCTTCCTGGGTCAGTAACTTGTTGATGGGCTGCCGCTCCACCGTCATCAGCTGGCTGACAATGCCGTTGACATCAATGCCATTTCCTGAGACTGCCGAAGTTGCCATGATGATTCCTTAGTTACGCTTGCTGCCTGATCAGCAGGCCTTGTGGGCTCTGCAGGGGGGCTTTTGTCAGCTGTGTTGCTTGCAGTTGTTCCTGCATCAGTCCGATGGCTTTTGAAATTTCCAGCATCTGATGACTGGGGAACTGGCCGATTACATCGCCGGTTTTGCTATCCATCAGCTTGACCACGGTTTGCTTGGTGGCTGTGTCCACACTGAACGAAAGATCCCGGTTGGACTCTTTCATTGCCTGATTGGCATTTTGTACCGCAGTTTGCAAATGGGCAACCGAAATAGGCTGCGCGGCCACTTGCGGAGCTGCATCGGGTGTTTGAACGGCTGGTTTTTCAGCTACGGACGTGCCTTCGCTGATATTCCTTGCAGGCTGGGACAGCTGTACTGCACTATTAAAATTTTGGATGAGCATTTTGCCTCTTCCTTAAGTTGTAGTTGAAATCGCATGGCGATCCCTGGTCTCCCTCACTCAGTGGAGGCGGGGGAGAGGGAAACGGGCATGGCGAGTATCATCAAGCGCTAATACTTGCCATGCACGCTGGTAAAATCCCGACCGGCATTTATAAAACCGGCCGGGAGCGTTACGGTTTAAAACTTAACGCAGCAGTGTCATGACCTGGTTAGGCAATTGGTTCGCCTGTGCCAGCATCGCAGTACCGGCCTGTTGCAGGATTTGTGAGCGGGACAGAGCTGCAGTTTCAGAGGCGAAGTCGGTATCCTGAATTCGGCTGCGTGAAGCTGTCAAGTTCTCGGTGGTGGTCTGCAGGTTGTTAACCACTGATGCGAAGCGGTTTTGCAATGCACCCATGTCCGAACGTGCCGAGTTAATCGCGGTCATCGCATTGTCCATGTGTGCCACGGCTGCGTCAGCGCCGGCTGTAGTGGTGATGTCCAGACCGGCGAAGCCGACGCCAGCTACTGCGATGGAGGCAGCTTGTGTAGTTAAACCAGTGACAGCGGTTGCTGCGGTGCCAGCGATGGCAATGCCCGTGTTAACTGCACCAGCTGCGGTGGTAGGAACGGAACCATAGTTGTTCAGCGTAACGATACCCGCGCTGTCCACTGTTGCCAGGACGCCCGTTTGAGTTGATACTGCATTGGCTGCCGCCGCTACTTGTGCTCCGCGTTCAGCAGCGCTACCGGCAGCAGCAATTGCGCCAAGATCGACTCCGTTTATTGTCAAACCTCCGCTGGCTATTGCACCACCGAAGCCGCCTGTACCTGAGGCTGTAGCAGAGCCCGACACGGCAGGTGCGGTTGATGTCACGCCCAAAGCGGTAGACCGAGAGTCAACAACCTTGTTGATCGAGATGGATTCGCCTGCATTCGCGCCGATCTGGAAAGCCTGGCCAGAAAAAGAGCCGTCCATCAGTTTTACGCCGTTGAATGATGTTGTGTTTGATACGCGGTCAATTTCAGACATGAGTGTCTGTGCTTCAGCATTCAGCGCGGCGCGGTCGCTTACGCTGTTGCTGGCATTGCGTGATTGTACTGCCAGGTCGCGAATACGTTGCAGGTTGGAGCTGACTTCAGTCATCGCGCCTTCAGCGGTTTGCGCCAGCGAGATACCGTCGTTGGCGTTACGGGCTGCTTGTGTGGTGCCATGAATCTGGGCCGTCATACGGGCAGAAATCGCCATGCCCGCAGCGTCGTCCTTGGCGCTGTTGATGCGCAGACCGGAAGACAAGCGTTGCAACGCACTTGATTGCGCACCTTGCGATTGATTCAGGTTGCGTTGCGCGTTCAGCGAGGCCAGGTTGGTATTGATAAATGAGGGCATTTTAAATCTCCTTTAAAGTATCTGGGTTCGGCTAGATCGCCGTTTACTTTGGTTCGCCATTTACTGCTGGCTTAATTAACCGCCGTTATTCCAGTTATCGGTGCGGGGTAAAAAAACTTTAGGACTATTTTTAAAATTTGTAGCAGGCCGGGATAACTTCCGCGCCTGTTGCTGATAGTACTACTGGCGCAACAACTTGTCAGCATGCTAATAACCGCAAAACGGTGGTTAAGTAGTTGATTAATTGTATAACTTGATTTATTTGTTTATAATCAGGCGCTTGGGAGGCATATTCTGATTGCCTGGAGGGCGGCTTGCCGTGGTGTCGGATTGCACAGATTCATGCAGATTTTGTGGGATGATGCCCGCCGGGTCTCATTTCTTCAGCTTAGAAAAAACTGTTGTCCGCAGATTGAATGGATTAACGCTGATTAAACAAATATTTATACGCACACTTGGTTCATCATTTGGGTGACGGGTAGTTATTTCGTAACTTGTTGTGAATCTGTGTAAATCTGCGTAATCTGATGAAACAACTAGCCATTCCACTAAGCAACCAAAGAACGGTTGCCAAGTGGCTGGTTATGTGGATAGAACTGCGGTTTTCAGGTTTATCCTGCAATCATCACGCGATTTTTTCCGGTGCGCTTGGCCTGGTACATTGCCTTGTCGGCGCGACCGATGACTTCTTCCTGTGGTTCATTCTCTGCGCGCTGCGCCACGCCGGCGCTGAAGGTAACCAGCACACGGTCATTTTCATGCATGAAGAATTGCTTGGTTAATTCCCGTTGCAGGCGTTCCAATGTGGATGCGGCTTCTTTCAATTCAACGTCGGGCAGGATGATGACAAATTCCTCGCCGCCGTAGCGGGCCACTGAATCGCTGGGGCGCAGCGCTTCCTTGATGACGTTGCACAGATGGATAAGTGCTTGGTCGCCTACCTGATGCCCCATGGTGTCATTCAGTCGTTTGAAATCGTCGATGTCGAGCAGGGCGACGCAAAGTGGATCGTGGCTGCGATCGACGCGTTTGCTCTCGCGATCGAATGCGTCATCCAAGCCGCGCCGGTTTAATGCGCCCGTCAATTGATCCTGATGTACCATTTCGCTGACCTCCGAAAGTTCCTTTTCCAGCTTCATAATTTTAGCTTCCGCGTTTTCAACCTGTTTGCGTGAGTCGAGCAATTCCTCGTGTGAACGCAGGGCGCTGGTTTGAATTTCGCGCGTGTCTTGCATGATGTCTTCGAGCAGATGGCCCAGATCATTGAGGTTATTCGACTTGGCTATCTTCTGGCTGTAACTCTCGATCTTCTGATGATAATCGCCGGTGCTGGTCGTGATGCTGCTCAGACGGTCGATAAAGGTGGTCATCAGGTTCTTCAGGGTAGACTTCGCATCGGTAAGACTCTTCTTGAGCAAGCCTTGCTTGATGATCGCCTCGCGCAGGCTGCGTTCCGCATCTGCAATGACGTGTCTGTCCAACGGTTTTTCTATGATGTCGTGCAAGGTGTTGATCTGCCCGTGCAGCCATTCTTCGTCCTCGACCATCTCGCCGACATTATCGACCAGCAGACGCAACAGACGCACCAGACCTTCCTGTATCTTGGTCTTCTCCCCGCCACGCAATTCTACCTTGAGCCAGAAGTGCCTCAGTTTATGGCTAAGTTCCGTTATTTGGTCGTGGGTCCTGATTTCACGCACTTGTGCGCTGAGCAGACTTAATTCGTCGGTTAATTCCGGTTGGGCGCTGATGCTGCTTTCCAGCGTTTTTGCCAGCAATTCGGCAAGCCGGCTTAGCATCTCGGCGGCAATTTCATCGGTCTTGGCGAGAGAGGGGGGGATGATTGCCGGCACTGTTGAAGGTGTCGCCGTGGCAGGCGTGCCGGGTGTAGAGGCCGGTACGTCCGGAGTTTCCTCGATCAGGCTGGCTGCGATAGGGGATTCGGACCATGAGCGAACCAGGTTGCTCAGTTTTTCAAACAAAATCTCAGGTTTGGATGAAAAGCGCGCCAATACGGTTTCCACACCTTCTTTTTTGCGCGAGGTGGTCAGTCCTTTGTGTGGGAGGTCGAGTTGGCGCAACAAGTCGCGAATCAAAGCAGACCAGGTCTGATCTTCTGTATCGTCTTTCTGCGTCTTGGGCAGAACCTTTTCGATTTCCTTGAAACATTGATCCCACTTTTCCTCAGACAGCATTTTTTTCAGGGCCAGCCCAGTGGCGGCGGCTTTGTCGGTATGAAGCAAATGCTCAACCATGTTGCGCAAGACTTGTTCTGCGCCATTGTTTTCCAGCGCAGGTGTGCCGCTGATCTCAGCGTAAATATTCGCATAATTGTCCGGTGTCGGCGGCAGTCTGCGCTGTGCCAGCATTTTTAAGGTTTCGCGGGCGACTTCTGACGGATTCTTATTGTTCATGGTTCAACCTTGGATGAGCTGACTGTGGCGATTGTCGGACTTGTGCAGGCAATGGTGCGTAATTTAGCATAATGACACAGCTTCAATCGTTTGATTCGACCAGGTGATGGGCGATGGCGTAGTGGATCGCCTCGGCATTGTTGGTAAAGCCCATTTTGGCCAACATGCGGCTGCGGTAAACACTCACTGTCTTGGGGCTAAGCGTCATGATCTGGGCGATGTCGCTCAGCGATTTCCCCGAGGCCATCAGGCACAGGGTCTGATATTCGCGGTTGGACAGTTTCTGGTGCATCAATTCCTGTGATTCGCCGATCAGGTTGTTCAGGAGCTGTTCGGCCAGCGTGTCGCTGATGTATTTTTTCCCGCTGAGCACTTGCCGGATAGCCTTGATCAGCACATCCGATGCGCTTTGTTTGTTGATATAGCCCATGGCCCCGGCTTTGAGTGCACGAACGCCATACTGATCTTCCGGGTACATGCTCAACACGATGATTTTGAGGTCAGGTTGCTCCGTCCTGAATTGTTTGAGGATCTCGATGCCATGCCTGTCAGGCAAATTGATGTCCAGCAGCATCAAATCGAAATGTTTTGTGCGCAGCATGGTTGTCGCCTGAAGTCCGCTGGCCGCTTCTCCGGTGATTTTCAGGTCCGGGCTGTCTTCGAGCAGTTGCTTCAATCCTTTGCGGATCAATGCATGGTCGTCAACGACAAGAATGTTGATCATGTTGTATTTATTTAAATAAATCAGGTAATTAAGATTTTTTCAGGCTGCGCGGCATTACTTTTTCCTGTGGGGGGAGTAACCGCTCGTTATAGTAACCGCCCGTTATACTGACCGTTGTTTGAAAGCCGATTTGAAAAATGGAAACCGCTACCCGCAGTGGCGCCGATTTTACTTCAAAACAATTTTTAATTTTATATTTAACGGTTTTTGCATGTCGCATCGAGATGGTTAATTGCAGATTCACGCCACCCCGGCTACATTACGCACCCTGAGCAAGTGACCGGGGTTGGGCGAGTTTTAATTGAGTGATATGAATAATCTGGAAAAGCTGGGCAAGTATAAAATTATCGGAGAGTTGGGGCGAGGCGCGATGGGCGTTGTATATGAGGCGTTCGATACGCTGATTGAACGCACCGTTGCCATCAAGACAATCCTGAAGTCGACTGTAAACATGAATGAAGCGGAGGAAATCTTCAGCCGCTTCCGTAGCGAGGCGCGCGCGGCCGGCAGACTTTCGCATTCCAAGATTATCTCCATCTACGAGTACGGCGAGAACGATGACATGGCGTACATCGTGATGGAGCTGGTTCGCGGCAAGGAATTGAGCGAATACTTCGATTATGGCAAGCGCATGACCATCAGCGAGGGGCTGCGCATTGTGATGCAGTTGCTCGATGCGCTCGATTACCTGCATGCGCACGGTATTGTCCATCGTGATATCAAACCGGCCAACATCATGATTACGGTTGATGGCCAGGTTAAAGTTGCGGATTTTGGCATTGCCAAGATAGATTCGTCAGGGCATACCCAGGTTGGCGTGGTATTGGGTACGCCAACTTACATGGCGCCGGAGCAATTCATGGGGCATGCGGTGGATCACCGTGCCGATCTTTATGCCGTCGGTGTCATTTTGTATCTGACTCTGACCGGCGAGCGCCCTTTTGTCGGCAGTGTGATTGCCATCATGCACCAGGCTGCCCATCGCGATGCGACTCCGCCTTCCCAACTCAATGCTGATGTCACCAGACAACTCGATGCGGTGGTTAAAAAAGCGATGGCTAAACGGCCGGAAGATCGTTTTCAGAGTGCGAAAAAGTTTTTGAAGGCGCTCAAGGCCGCAGCGCTGACTTTGCCTGCGGTCGAGCATCCTGTGACCGATGCCGCAGATGCGGTATTGGCTCACGATGAAACCCTTGAGCTGCCGAATCGCGCAAGTTCGACGGGTTCGTGGCGTGAGGCTGATATCGCGGCTTGGCAACTTATATCGCATAGTCAAAATCCGGCGGATTACAGCCGTTATTTACAGGAATTTCCCGACGGAGGGTTTGCAGAGACGGCGCGACTGCGTATCGAGGCGCTGAAAAAAGCATCCGCACGGGCAGCTGAAGAGGAGGCTCGTGCGCAGGCCGAAGCCGAAGTCAGGCTGCAAAGAGAGATTGAGACGAAGGCGCTGCTGGCACGCAAGATTGTGGCGCTCAAAAATGAAGCCGAAGAGGCTCGGGCGCTCGATGCGATCAGGCGTGAAAAAGAAGCTAGCGAGCAGGCGCAGCGAGCCAAAAAGCTGGCAGTTGCTTTGTCCGATCGTACCAATAAAATCTCGGAGGTCGTCGCTGAACGGGAAGCTCAAAGCGATGCTGAGCGCAAAATGAAAGCGGAGGCCAGGCGCCATCTGGAAGAAGAGGTGCAGCGCAAAAGGCAAGCCAGGATGCAGTTGCTGTCAGCAAGAGAGTTGGCTGAAAAAAAGGCTGAAGCGGATGCGGCGGAAAAGCGTCAGCGCATAGCTGCAGAATTGGCGGCGCGTGAAAAGGAAATTGCCGCAGCAAAAGAGCAGGCTCTGTTAGCTGATCGTCTGAGAAAAGAAGCGGAGGAAAAGTCAGCGCTCGAAAAGCAGAAAAACGGCTACAAGATGCTGATGATAGGTATTTTTCTGGTGCTGCTGTTGATCGGAATTGTGTTCGGCCTGCTGCCTTCATCCAAATAAGGCTCGCGCAGTGTTTGTCTTATAAATGGCTATGTAGCAATTAACTGTTGAAACTCAGTCAGAGGGAAATTCAAAACCATACTCACGCGGAGGCGCGGAGGCGCGGAGAAAACCCAAAAAATCAGTGGGATAAATATCTTTGAATCTAAAATTTATTTAACTAATTGAATATAAACAATAAATTTAATAAGCAAGTTCTTGTTTCTGATTCTGGTTTTCTCCGCGACCTCCGCGTCTCCGCGTGAAATCGCTTTTTCAAGTGATTAGTAATTATCAACAGCCAACTACGACAGAGCTTTATAAATTCCGCTTTAAGTTATATTGTAAGGTGTGCATGGGTATTGATGTAACTGACTATTTATAAAGTGCTTTAATTAAATCTGCTCATGTCTGCATGCAGATTTATCTGTGTGGAGTGCTTTTGCCGGATTTATAGCTTGGTCTGGATGGAAAACTCGATGAACTCGGTGGGGTCTTTTTTATAGGGATGTCCCAGACTGATAGTGCCGCTTTCTCGTAACACCATTTCTTCGCGCCGTAACTGAACTTCGCCCTCGCCCTTGACGATCACGAAGCTGCCGTTGGAACTCAGATCAATCAGGATGAATTTGTCGCGTCGTCGCTCGATTTTGGCATGCATCCGCGATGCGCGGCGATCCTCAATCACGACGTCCGCCTGTTCATCACGTCCGATTGTGATGGAAGGGTGAGCGGCATCCACGATAAGTGTCTTGCTACGATGAATCAGCTGCAGAACCGGTTCGGCGGTCTGGGCGGCATAGGTGTTGCCGACCATCATGGTCAGTTCTTCGCCTTCTTGCCAGATGACTTCGCGCACCTCAATGTCATCCGTCTTTCCTTTGATCGACAGGCTGTTGAGCGTGCGTGTGCTGGTACGCATGATGGGCGGGAGCATCGCGACCGTAGCGCCTGTTGTGATGATTTGTTGCGCTTGTGCTAATTCCGTCATGCGCGCGGCTATGTTGACCGTGTCACCGAATACATCGTTGTTGTTTTCCAGCACAGGACCGAAATGAAAGCCGATGCGAATAGCGACGCGGATATTGTCGATGGGTGGCTTGGCGCTCACCACCATCTGCATTTCACACGCTGCCTGTGCAGCAGAATCCACGTTCGGAAAGACTGCCATGATCTCATCGCCGAGGGTTTTGACGACACGGCCTGAATGTGCCACCGTCAGGCGCCGCAAGGTGTTAAGGCAGGCATCGACAGCGGCGAATGCCCGCGTATCACCCAGCACCTCGTACAGATGCGTGCTGCCGCTCACATCGGCAAACAGAACGGCTTTGTCTCGCCGGGTGCCCGCTGTGTCGTTCACTATTGAAATTCCAATTGAATCCATGTGTTTATTATAAGGGTTGTTCAGGTTGGCAGCAGTGGTTAAGTAAATTGCCAACTTTGATGACTGAACTTGAGTCATAATTCCTGCGCAGGACTGGCTATTAGTGCCGCGTAAAAACTTCAGTAGATCAATTATGACAACTTTCATCGGTTTGCCTCAGCATATTTATATTTTTGCCGCCCTGCTTGGGGTGCTGCTGCTTTCATTTGTGATTTTTTCCATCTTTCCGTCCTTTGTCGTGTCGCGGCAATTGTCGCGGGTGATTAAAAAGCTCAGTTTATTAAACGGCAAGCCGGATGGCAGTCTGGATCAGATATTTCAGAATAACGGCGTTCTCGGTCATCTGTGGCGGGAATATGCGGATTCCCTGCATAAGCAGGCCGGCGACGGGCAAACGATACGTTTTCGCTCTACCATACCCGCCGGGGTGGTCTTCAGGCCGGATATTCTGGTGGACATTCCCTTGCGTGCGGACTTTTTCAAGCATCTGCCCGGTTTATTTACCGGCGTTGGTATCATCGGAACGTTTTATGGTTTGCTGATCGGGATGCAGTCCTTTGTCGTTTCCGAAAATACGGCGGTCGTTCGCGCCAGCCTGACGCGGTTATTGCACGGTGTATCCGAGGCTTTTCTGGTTTCTGCTTCGGCGATTACATTGGCAATGATCGTCACCTTCATCGAAAAACTGGTGGTTTCCCGGCTGAATGCGAAAGTAGAGCAGCTGGTGCAGTTGCTCGATGGCTTGTTCGAAGGTGGCGCCGGCGAAGAGTATCTGGCACGACTGGTGCAGGCATCCGAGGCGTCCTCCGCACAAACCTCCGGGTTGCTCAAGGGTGAACTCAGGCAAATGCTCGCTGAGTTGACTGAAAAACAAATCGCGGCGACCCAGGCCGGATCGGTCTCACTGGGCGATCGTATCGCGGCCAGTATCGAAGAGGGATTAAAAGAACCGCTGGCAGACATAGCCGGTTCATTGAGGCGTTCACGCGATGATCAGGGTGAGGCGCTGCAAGCCATGCTCTCGACCATGTTTGATAACTTTAATAGTCAAATGAAAGCGTTGTTCGGCGGTCAGGTCAGCGACATGAGTAGTCTGCAGCGGCAAACCATAGAAGCGCTTGGGGATACTGTCGCGAGGCTGGAGGTCATGGCGGCAAATGCTCAGTCGGCAGCGCAGCGCAGCACGGATGCAATGGCTGAGCAAATCGCCAAGGCAAACGCAGCTGCAGAATCCCGTCAGGCCATCATGAATGAAAAACTGGCTGAATTCATCGGGCAAATGCGCCTGGTGAGCAGTGAATCGCAGACAGATGAGCAGGCGCAATTGCAAAATTCGTTGAATGGACTGTCTGAGCGTATGGGCTCGCTCATCGACGGACTGAGTGTTCAGGTGTTATCGGTCAGCGATGTCAGCCGCCGTCATCAGCTGGATATGGAGGCGCAGAGCCAAAGTATGGCCGGGCAGTTTGGCGCTCAAATTGCTGATGTGGTTGAGGTCGTCACTGAAGCCGTTGCCGAGATGAAGTCGGCCGTCACGGTTATGCATACGACAACAGGTGAGGCCATGACGGCGCTTAACACCAGTGCAGACACGCTGTATCTGGCGAGTCAGGATTTTGCCCTTGCCGGTCAGAGTGCCGCTTCCACGCTTGAAAAATCCGCCGCCGTGGCAGCTCAGTTGACTGATGCGGCCGACTCTGTATCCGTTGCATCTGCCGGATTAGCTGATCTGTTCGGCGATTACAAGACTTCGCGCGACGCCATGATCGCCCAGATGCATGCTTTGCAATTGCTGGCTGAACAGATTCGACGTGACGCCTCTATGTCAGGCGAGGTGTTTGAAAAAATAGAGTCGGCTACGGGCAGGCTGGTAGATGCCCAAAAAGATGCTGACAACTACCTGTCAAAAATATCCGATGTTATCGCGGTGGCACATCAATCATTCAGCGAGGGAATGACCCGTGCGGTCGGCGAGGCCAATCGCGAATTCCATCAGGCATTATCGGATTCCGTGAAGTTGCTGCGTGAAGGGATACATGAACTGGAGAGCACGCTCGATGCAGCCACCAGTCTGTAACAGGCAATCGTCCGCAGATCACGCAGATTAATCGAGATTAAACAATGAATTGTAAAAATATATCTGTTGACTTGTCAGGTTGTCCGTCAGTCATTTGCGAGGTTTTTAAAATCCGTGTGAATCTGCTTAATCTGCGGATTAAAACACCGTTTAAAACGACAATCGCATGATAAATAAATATCTGATTCTGGGGCGCCGCAACAAAGAGGAGGGTGAAAAGCCTTTCTGGATTTCATTTGCCGATTTGATGACTGCACTGATGGTCATGTTTCTGCTGGTCATGAGTGTCGCCTTGCTGGCTGTCACGGATCAGGTTTCGGCAGCTGATCGGAATAAGGCGCAACGAGAGCAGGAAATTGACCAGTTGCTGGCAAAAATTGAGAAGGCGGCTGAAAAATATCCGGGGATACTGGTTGATAAGAATCGGGCTGTGATCGATTTTGGCGACCGCGCCCGTTTCGATACAGGCAGCTCGACACTTTCAAATGAGCAGGCGCAATACCTGAGCCAGTTCGTCTCCGAGATACTGGTGATTGCGCAGGATAAGTTGGGTAATAAATGGCTCAAACGCATCGTCGCCGAGGGCTATGCCGATCAGCGCGGCGATTATCTGCTGAATTTGAATTTAAGCCTGCAGCGCAGCCAGCGGGTGTTGTGTGCACTGCTGTCTCCGCCACTTAATCAGGCATTCGTGCTGACCCCTGCGGAAAAAGAGCAGGTGCGCGATTACTTTCTGGTCGGAGGTTACTCGTTCAATTCAGCAAAGAAATCCCTTGAGGAAAGCCGTCGTATTGAACTGCGTCTGGAGTTTTTCGGCCTGGACGAGGCGCATCCGGCGCTGAACGATATTTCTCGCGGGAATTTTGGTAGTTGCCGAATCTAGGATATGGATGCGCTAGATAAACTGCAGCGCACCTTGCGCACGCTCAATCAGGTCGCGCTTGCCAAAATACGCCCTGGCGATTCGCTGCAGATGCTTCATGAACAGGCAAGGCTGCGGGAGTGGGTAAAAGGATCTTATCAGCTCGAAGATGTGCCCCTGAGTACCATAGAGGGCGTACTTCGCGCTTACCGGCAGAATAAGAATCTTAAGGGGTTGCGCGAGATACGGCTGGTTTGTTATGGCTGCACACAGGGGAGCGATGCTGATCGGTTGATCGAAAATACTGAGCTTTTCGAAAAATTGCTCAAATATGTTGATCATTACAAGGACAGGCGTCGAACCTTTCGTAAGCTTTACCGGGGGTTGCTCAGCAGCTACTTTTCTTACGATCCTGATTTCCCGGATGCCGGTCCGGCGGGGCGCAGTAACTGGGCGACACTGAGACGATTTCTGGGTGAGCATCTGGTGTCGTTTGTGATTGGCGAATTCACCCCGGATTGGCTCAGCGTGTTAGCCAAGTATCCCGAGCTGCTGGGCGAGGAGCCTGGTTTATTCATGGAAGCCTCGCTGTTGCAGGGTGACTGGTCGGTGTTTGACGAAATTTGTGAACGTCTTGCACTCGACGGCAGATCCTGGCTGGTGCGGCAACTGGTGATGGCGCCGCTGATGGCAGTTGGGCGGATGGATGATTCGACGTTCAGGGATCATCTGGATAGTCTGTTGCTGCTGTTGAACGACTATCCGCTGTTCGCTGGAACGGGCCTGCAAGTTTTATTGGATCGTTACGCCAGATGTAAAGACCGGGCTATTCATGCGCAACTCAGGGATTTTGCTGTGGGGCTTTGGGGTAATCCATGGTTGCCGGACAATGCACACCAATGGCAATGCGGCGCAGAGGCACGGGCAATGCTGGGGCACTGGCTCAGGCGTCTGCTGCTGAAGGAGTTTTTTGGTCTGCTGTCCAACGACGATAAGGCGAATCCGCGTCGTTTAAATTTTTGGGATCTCTACAGTGAAGATTTGACTGGCATGTACTTTGCGCTGGGGCGGGAAGCCTACGTGACGGGGAATATGGCTTTATATAAATTCCGCAGTCATGCAAAAGGACTGGTTGCCAAGCTTACCGAAGAAAAGCACGGTGTGCATACCTGCATCTTGCAGTTCAAGCATCACCATGTTGTTGAATTCAATCGTGAAAACAACGTGGCTTACTTTTACGATACCCGGAAAGGTGTTCCTGCCTTTTACTTCGCCAAAGGCTGGATTGATATCGGGGCGATCAGCGTTAACGATATTACGCAGAATGTTGATGTTGCGCGAGTTTCAACGCCGTTGCGGCATCAGGATAGCCGTCAGCTTAGCTGGGAGGGGAAATTTGCTCAGGAACTGGGTGTGACCGCAAATGCCATTGCGGCGTTTTGCCGGCGGTATCAGTGTGTATACGATGAACAGCGCAACGGCCGCAAGTGGATACGCCCGGCCAATCACGATCAATACGGTCAGGAAGTCTGGTCGGTATTGAAAGGCTGGGGATTCTCATACTTGGCAGAAGAAAATGCTTACTGCCGTCTGACCTGATTAATATAAAAATCCTAGTTTAATCAGTATGTTACGAATATTTTAAAATGGTTGCCAATTGTGCGTTCCGCGCCAGAATTTTAAGTCAGAAACCCTCAATAATTTTTGCTGAATCTTTTGTAATCCGTTTAACCTGAAAACCGCGTTCAAGCCACAGAGTTCACAGAGAACACAGAGAGTTATATGGTTTTTTCGCTTTTTGTCGCCCCCCCCCCAAAAAAAAAGGTGATTGAAAAACTTATTATAACTATTTGTTTTGCGAGTTTTTGCCCTCAGGGCAAAATCCCTGCGAGAAGCGATTGCGAGTTGATGCCCGCAGGGCATCATCCCTGCTTACCCCGCTTTACTCGGTGATCTCGGTGTTCTCTGTGGCAAAAATGCTTTGTATTCGTTTTATCTGCGGATAAATACGTTTTTGAAGTCAACTTTGAAATGAGTCGCGTAGATTGCTTAAGCATTGATCGGCAGGCGCACGTCAATTTTTGTGCCTTTGCCCGGTTTGCTGGTGATTGTCACCTCGCCGCCAAGTTGACGAATGCGCTCCTGAATGCCGCGCAAACCGAATGAGCGCGGTTTGTTGCGTGCCGTCTCGTCAAAGCCGCAGCCATCATCCGATACAATGAGTTTTACCTGTGTGCTGGCGGGTTCTGTACCGGTTTTAAGAATTTGCACTTGTACATGGCGTGCCGATGCATGTTTCATGATGTTGTTCAGTGTTTCCTGAAATACCCGGAACAGCGTGATGGATTGTTCGTCGGAGACATCGAGATTGTCGCTTGTTTTGATGATTTTGCAGGGTATGCCGGTGCGCTTGGTGAATTCATTGGCCTCTATTTCAATCGACGCGACGATGCCAAAACAATCGAGTGAGCCGGGACGCAGGCTGTGTACCAGGTTGTTTGCGGCGCGTCCTGCCGTGTCCAATAATTTGGCCATGCCCTGTATTTTTTCTTGTATCGCGATGTTGTCCGTCGGCAGGCGAAGCGTCAACCAGGACAAATCCATTTTTAAAGCAGTCAGCAACACGCCTATTTCATCGTGGATTTCGCGTGCGATGCGTGTACGTTCTTCTTCCTTGATGCTTTCAATATGAGAGGAGAGTTCGCGCAGTCGCTGGCGAGAGTGTTTGAGTTCAATTTCGGCCTGTTTGTTTTGGCTGATATTGACCACAAAACCTTTCCAGTGCGTGCCGTGTGAATTCGTTTTTCGATATTTAGCTCGCAAATTTACCCATTTTATTTCGTCAACCTGAATTTCGCGTAGCGATTCGTTTGCCTCCTCGCCCGCAAGCGGGAGATAACCAGCGACTTGGGCGTCGTTTTTTGATGCTCTAGTCGATTGGCTAGTTGTTCCATCAGGATTGAGGTGAGGGGAGCGGGCGTGCCCGCTGGAGGGTAAAACGATGCGCCCTTCCCAGTTCCAGGGCGTGGTGCCGCTTGCGGATATAAGCATGCTTTGCCGGAAGGATTCAGCATCATCAGGATGCGGTTTCAATAATTGCGGATGATGTTGTAATTCAAGCGGGGTCAGTCCGAGCAGGTCAAAACAGCCTTCGCTGACATAGGGGAAGTGTAACGCACCCTGTTTATCTAGTCTGATCTGGCAAGCCATGCCGGGGAGGCTGTCCATGAATGAATAATGTGTGTTGTTCGCTTCATCCTGTTCGCAAAAAATGGCGCGCCACTCCTGCTCGTGCAGTGCTGCGTCAAGTGAGGTCACGTCGTTAACGAAACGTTGTATCACGGTGGATAGCTGGGACGCGAGTCGTTCTGTAGCCTCACGGGCGAAATCTGCGCTCGGTTTGATATGTAAGACAGTTCCCGGCATTGTTCGGCTGGCCATGAGTGGTGAATTTGCAAGCTTACTATAAGGCCATGCTGCACAGCAACCGGACTGTAGATTAACCCGTCATAAGTAATCTCCCGTCTATGGCTGGGCTGCGAACGCCCAGATCGCCGCACTGCCGGACCTGGCCGGATTCGGCAACGTTCACAGCCTGCATCAGGCAATGGCGCTGGATAGCACAGGGCACCTGCAATCCCTGGTCGAACAATTCATGGCCGCAACCGACGTGACGGCCCGTCAGGCGATCACCACCCAACTCATCTATGCTTGGGCGGGCGTGGAAAACGTAGACCCGGCCAGTCGCGCTGCCAGCATGATCTACGGTAACGTCATCGGCGATGCACGCAAGCTGGCGAGCCTGGAGGCGCTGCTGGGCGAGGGCTATGTCGGCGTATGGTGCTGGGGAACGCTGGATGCGAATCCGCATGGACAGGCAGCGAATGAAATGTGGAACAAAGCAGTATGAGAAAAATCGTGGTGCGAGCTGTCGTGTAACGGTTAAATAGTAATAATAATCAATTTGTTATGTTAAAAGTTTGACAGGGCTGCTAGTCCGAATTGCATAGGCATTTCGGCATATTGTTATTGGCTTTGGATGCGAGTAGCGTCGCGCAATTAATGTTGGATGGCTATTCGCGATAGCGGAAATGAATTGAAGCGATCTGCTTTCTCAAGGGAGCATGGAATGAAAGCGTTTCGGAAAAGTGATTTGCAGTTGCCCCATTTGCTTTTGGTGATGGGTGATGTGGCTCGATTGATGAACCGGAACGGCGCGCAATGCGCCGTTTTGCCTGGGCAAACCAAAAGCGATGTTGCGAAAGATCCGGTGTTAGAGGTGCGGAGAGTGGGATGAGCCAACACAAGGAGCGAACAATGAGGTTTTTATTTATGGCCTGCCTGTTAGTCTTGTTGCCATCTATGGCTGTCGCTACAGAGTACGCCCAAAATACGCAGTATTCGTCCGTCATAGACATGACCTTGCCCATCCATCGGCAAAAGAAACTGCATCCCGAACTTTCCGATCCGGTGCTGGGCGATCAGGCGCAGATCGTCGAATGGGCGTGGAGTCCTCAGTATGCAAAGCGATTTGGGTTGCCGGTGCAGCCGGATGGGTTAAAAGATGGGGGGCTTTGGCTGATTGGGGTCAAAGTCCAGCGCATCCAGAACCAGCAATGGCAGCGCTACACCTGCAATATCGTCGGGCTGATGGATAACAAGCTGCCGATACTTGCGCCGCCGGGGGAGATATACACCGTACCGGGGTATGGTTGGCAGGGAGGAATGCCTGGCCTCAACATGGCATTAGTGGTCAAGGAATTCACACCTGCGCAAGCCACTTGGAACAAAAAACCAAAAAACGAACTGGAGCGAACTCGCCCAGAACGAAGCATTGGTCTGAGTTACCTGAGTTACTACCGCCAACTCCAGGAAGGACTCGCATACTTTGAAATCGAAGGTGAATGCGGTTATTTCAACGATCCGCAACTATTCCGGAATGAAATCCGCTTCCCGACAAGGTTTATTCACGAGAACCGTACAGCGGTTTTCGAGCCTGACGCAATTCACTTCGATGTCCCTGATGGCTTAATGCAACGTATCTATCCCTACATCCGCGAAGCTGAGGATTGGACATCCTGTTTGTTGCGAAGGTCTGAGCTTTTTGGAATGACCCTAACTCTTCGTTCGATAAAAACCAAACGCTTTGGTAACACTTGTGAATCACCTAAATAAAATCAATCTCGTTAACCTCACCATTTATTCAAGGAGAACACGTCATGGCAACCAATTCTGAATTTGCACAACTATCAAGCGCCGCTTATCAAGACAATCCCGCAAACATGCAATTGCCTTCGGGCTGGACATTTCTAAGGCCTTCCGATCCGAACCAAGCTGGCTATCAAGGGTACGCTTTTGCACGACTCGATGCTGCTGGTAATCCTGTTGAAATCGTCATCGCCAATCGCGGCACGGAGCCTACTTCTTCGTTGGATAGGACGGCGGATTTGCAGATGGTGGCGAATAAACTGCCCGACCAGTATCAATTTGCCAAACAGTTTCTGGATCAGGTATTGAGTACAAATTTAAACGCCACCATTACTGTTACCGGCCATTCATTGGGCGGGTCGCTTGCGCAACTCTTGGCTGCACAAACTGGGCTATCCGCCGTCACCTTCAATCCCTACGGCGCCAAAGGCCTGGTTTCCGTCCTCAACGCACGATACGGTTTATCGCTTGATCCCAACGCAACGTATACCAACATTGTCAACCACCAGACCATGCTGGATGGCGTTTCCAGGCTGGACAGCAGTTCTCCGTTTGGCAGCGACCAACTTGGACAGATGCAAACGCATGTTGCGGCAAGTGAACTTCCGGCAGCGGCACTGGTTGCCGGTTCTGCGCTCTTGGGACCTGAATCAGTCGTGGCTTTCCCTGCCACCTATGTGGCGGTGAAATTCGACTGGAGCCACAGCATTGATCGGTTTACCCAGGAAATTTTTGCACCGCCAACGCTCACCTCACCAGTGGCGAAGGATTTTGTTGATTTCGCCCGAACACTCGGCAACCAAATCAATGCTATTGAGCAAGGCATAACATCAGCGACTGATCCGGTACTCGTCAAACTGCAAAACGACTTCCAGCAAGTTTCCGGAACAGTCGGACAAACCTATCAGGATGCAGTCAATGCGACCTCCTCGGCAATGGGGCAAGTAGCCGGTGCATTGACTGCAGCAGAACAATTCGCCGTCAAAACCTTCCTCGATATTGCCTTCGGTCTTGGCAACAAAATCAATGGCCTCGAACAATCCGTTTCCGACTTCCTCACCACCATCCAAAACCTCTTTCACCAGGCTGAAATTACGCGTAGCCCGCTCGTTCTCGATTTGAATGGCGACGGAGTCAGCACTATTGCGATGAGCGCCGGGGTTCACTTCGACCAGAACAACAACCGCTTTTCCGAACTCAGCGGTTGGGTTGCGCCCAGTGATGGCCTGCTGGTCAGGGACTTGAACAACAACGGCCAGATAGACGGCGGGGGCGAACTCTTCGGCAACAATACCACCTTGGCAAGCGGCCAGAAAGCCGCCAACGGCTTCGCCTCGCTGGCAGAGGTGGACGCCAACCTTGACGGCACCGTTGACAGCACCGAAGCTACCGCAGGCGGAATAAAAATATGGAAGGATACCAACCAGAACGGCATTACCGACGCAGGAGAACTCCTCACCCTCGCACAGGCGGGCGTCAGTAGTCTCGCCACCGGCTATGCCGTTACCCCTACCGTAGATGCTCAGGGAAACCAGCACAATCAGACTGGGCATTACACCGCAGCCGACGGCACAAGCCATGCCATGGATGATGTCTGGTTTGCCGTGGACACCGCTCGGACTCTTGAAAAGGATACCGTGGAGGTCTCCGCCCAGATCGCCGTGCTGCCTGACCTGGCCGGATTCGGCAATGTCCACAGCTTGCATCAGGCAATGGCGCTGGATACCACACGGCACCTGCAATCCCTGGTTGAACAATTCATGGTCGCAACCGACGTGACGGCCCGTCAGGCGATCACCACTCAACTCATCTATGCCTGGGCGGGCGTGGAAAACGTAGACCCGGCCAGTCGCGCTGCCAGCATGATCTATGGTAACGTCATCGGCGATGCACGCAAGCTGGCGAGCCTGGAGGCGCTGCTGGGCGAGGGCTATGTCGGCGTATGGTGCTGGGGAACGTTAGACCCGAATCCGCATGGTCAGGCGGCATCTGTGTTATTGCAGGCATTCGACAGTCTCGTCAACTACGTCACGACCAGACTGGCAAGGTCAAGCATCAGCTACCTTTACGACAGCGTCGGAATCGCCTGGAATGCCACGACCGGTTTATTGGGTCTGGATTTCTCACCCGTGGTCACGGTACTTGAAACGAAATACACCACCGACCCGCCAGGGGCGTTGCGTGATTTACAGGCCTTCGGTGCTGACCTGAAAACTTATAGCGGCGGAGTGGGATATATTGATCAGCTTCGCAAGCTTGGAAATATGGGAGGGACGGCATTTGAGTTTCAGCTTGCCAATCTGGGGTATAACAAAATTACGGGAGATGCCGGAGACAATACGCTTACAGCGCCGGATGGCGCGGATTACTACCTTGACGGTGGCGCCGGCAATGACATGCTAAACGGCGGTGTGGGTGCCGACATTCTGGACGGCGGGGCGGGCAATGACACCCTCAACGGAGGTGTCGGCAACGACACCTATCTGTTTGCGGCGGGTTCCGGGCAAGACACCATCA
>JBAZAY010000026.1:24189-40577 GCA_041671725.1 Gallionella sp.
GCTGGCATTTGCGGATGGTACTGTTTGGGGCGCAGCGGAGTTGGATGCGGCGGTGATTGACTTGCGCGGCTCGATTAATAGCTCGGTCAGGCGTGGCGACTACGTCAATGGCAACGACACCTATCTGTTTGCGGCAGGTGCTGGGCAGGACACCATCAACGACTACGACCCGGTAGCAGGCAATATTGACACCGTCAAACTGGTGGGGCTGAACCCATCGCAAATCACCTTTGCGCGGGAGCTGGGCGGCGATGGCGCGCCGACCAACGATCTGGTCATCAAGGTTGTCGGTACAACCGACTCGTTACGCATCAAGAACTACTACGCCAGTCCGGTGTACAAGATCGAAAAGCTGGCATTTGCTGATGGTACTGTTTGGGGCACGGCGGAGTTGGATGCGGCGGTGATCGACTTGCGTGGCTCGATTAATAGCTCGGTCAGGCGTGGCGACTACGTCAATGGCAACGACACCTATCTGTTTGCGGCGGGTTCCGGGCAAGACACCATCAACGACTACGACCCGGTAGCGGGCAATATTGACACCGTCAAACTGGTGGGGCTGAACCCATCGCAGATCAGTTTTGCGCGGGAGCTGGGCGGCGATGGCGCGCCGACCAACGATCTGGTCATCAAGGTTGTTGGTACAACCGACTCGCTGCGCATCAAGAACTACTACAGCAGCCCTTATTACAAGATCGAGAAGGTAGAATTCGACGACGGCACGGTGCTGGATAACTTTGTATTCGGTTTTGCCGGCAACGACATACTGAAAGGCGGAAATAGTAACGATGCACTGAGCGATACCGGAGGGAAAAATCTGTTCATCGGCGGCGCCGGGACGGATGCTTTGGCCGGCAATTCCGGCAACGAAATGTTCGTCGGCGGCATCGGCAATGACACCATCACCACCGGCAATGGTGCAGACATCATCGCCTTCAACCGGGGCGACGGAATGGATGTGGTCAACGGCAGCATCGGCACCGACAACACGATCGCCCTCGGTAAGGGCATCAGCTATGCGGATATCGCACTTTCTAAGGTCAATAACGACCTGATAATTGAGGTCGGCAGCGGTGAGCAGCTTACCTTGGCGAACTGGTATGACACAACAGCCAATTTCAAGAGCGTACTCAATCTGCAAGTGATGGTGGACGCAATGGCGGGTTTCGATGCGACCTCTAGCGATCCGTTGCTGAATCAGGCTGTGCAGAACTTCGACTTCACCGCCATTGCCGCCAGCTTCGATCAGGCACGGGGAACCAGTGAGACCTTCATGCATTGGAGTGCGACCAACAGCCTGCTGGCAGCACATCTCGCCGGCAGCGATACCGCCGCAATCGGTGGCGACCTTGCCAACCAGTACGTCTTAAATGAAGGCTTTACCGGCATGAACCTCACTGCCGCACAAGATGTGCTGAACGTACCGCAATTCGGTGAGCAGCCGCAAACCTTGCATCCGTTGCAAGGACTGCAAGGAGGTGCTGTGACATTGTAGCGGGTCTGGACCGGCACACTGATAACTAAGGATATGGCTTGTTTAGCAGATGTTGTTTTATATTATCTATACAAATCAATATATTATAAATTAAAGTGGGGGGAGGAATGCGCTATTCAGAGCAGGATATGCTATGGCTGATCGGAAGTCTGTCTCGCATATTCCATCTGCCGTTCGATGCGCATCTGGTTCGCCAGCAATTTCCGCCGCCGTATTCCCGCACCGTGCTGCTCAACGCATTGCTGGCTTTGGACTTCAAGGTTGGCGAAATGGAACTGGACGATGAAGGCATCGCCATGCTACAAAGTGTTCCGTTTCCAGTGATTGCGTTTGTGCGAGAAGATGGGGCGGAAGAGCCAGATGGTGGCGAGCCAGACCAATTTCCCTTGGATTCATCCACAGAAAACACCTCCCCGCTCGGCGAGACCGCATCCGCCTCGAACACGGGTGCCCCTGATGCACTGCCCATGCCTGCCACCCCCGTGCTGCTGATTAAGGCCGATGCCGAGCGCGTATTGTTTTTCCGGGCAGGCGCCCGGCAGCAGGAAACGATTTTGCTGAGTGAATTTAGCAAGCACTTTCGTTCTGATGTACTGCTGGTTGCGCGAGATACCACGCAATCGACAGCCGATCTCGAAGCTGAACAGACCGCACCCACGCAAGAACATCAGCATGGTCACACCCCGTTCGGCTTCCGCTGGTTCATCCCGGAACTGCTGAAGCACAAGCGCGTATGGCGCGACATCCTGATCGCTTCGCTTGCCATCCAGTTGGTCGGTCTGATTACACCGCTGTTCACTCAGGTCATCATAGACAAGGTAATCGTCCACCATACCCAGAGCACGCTCATCGCGCTTGCAGTCGGACTGGTGATGTTCATGCTGTTCAACAGTGCCATGACCTGGTTGCGCCAGTACTTCGTGCTGCACACCGGTAACCGTATCGATGCCTTGCTGGGTAGTCAGGTGTTTCGTCATTTGCTGCACCTGCCGTTGCCCTACTTCGAGCATCGGCCTACCGGTACGCTGGTAGCGCGCCTGCACGGTGTGGAAAGGGTACGCGAATTTATCTCCGGCGCAACGGTCAGTCTGTTGCTCGACCTGCCGTTCCTGTTCATTTTCGTCGCAGTGATGTTCTGGTATAGCTGGCAGCTCACCCTGGTGGCAATCTTGCTGCTGTTGCTCATCACCGCACTGAGCTTTGCCGTGACCCCTGCTCTTCGTGACAAACTCGATCATCAGTTTCTGCTGGGCGCCCAGAACCAGGCCTTCGTCACCGAATACGTGGCCGGGATGGAAACCGTCAAATCCTTGCAAATGGAACCGGTGCTGGAACAGAAATATGGCGAGAACCTTGCCCAATACCTTGCTGCCGGATTCGCTACCCGCCAACTTTCCAACAGCTACAACGTCGTCGCCAACGCGCTGGAACAGATCATGACTCTGTCCATACTCGTGGTGGGCGCATTGCTGGTGATGAAAAACGAAGGATTTACCATCGGCATGCTGGTGGCCTTCCAGATGTTCGCCGGACGCATGAGCCAACCCATGCTGCGACTGGCCGGACTGTGGCAGGAATTCCAGCAGGCCGACATCGCCGTCAAACGTCTGGGCGATCTGATGAACGCTCCCGTTGAGCCGCATGCTCTGGTTCCGACCCGTACCCGCAGCGATGCAGGGGGGCAAGTTGAACTCAGGGGTGTCAGCTTCCGCTACAGCGACAAGCACCCCTATCTGTACCGCAACCTCAGCCTGACCCTGATGCCCGGAAAACTAACCCTGCTGATGGGGCCATCCGGCTGCGGCAAGAGTACGCTGGCCAAGATACTGCAAGGCTTCTACTGGCCAAGCGGTGGCAGCATCCTGCTCGACGGCTACGACATCCGCCATCTTGCCGCCAACGAATTGCGCGCCAACTTTGGCGTGGTACCGCAAGAGACGCGGCTGTTCTCCGGCACGCTCTACTACAACCTGCAACTGGCCAGCCCTCATGCCAGTTTCGATGAGATCGTCAATGCCTGCAAGATGGCCGAGATACATGCTGTCATCGAACAGCTCCCGCAAGGCTATCAGACTTCTGTGGGCGAAAACGGCATCGGGCTGTCCGGCGGGCAGCGTCAGCGTATTGCCATCGCACGCGCCCTGCTCAAACGCCCGCGCGTGTTGATCTTCGACGAGGCTGTCAGCAGCCTTGATCAGGCCAACGCCGAACACTTCGCCGGAACTGTCAATAAACTCAAGGGCCGTGTCACTATGTTGTTCATCACCCACCATTTGCCCAAAGTCTTGCAGGTTGATGAGGTGTTGAACTTTGGCATGCCTGAAGCGAATACAAAGCAGCCGTGATCAGCATGCTGAACAAGCCTTACACAACGCGTGCACAGATCACATCACCTTTTCTGGTGGATGTCCTCATTGTTGTCTGTATATTCGTCACTGCATGGACGAATCCTGCACATGCACTGACACTCGTTGACGCCATCGAACAGGCGTTGCATAACGATCCAACCTACCTCGCGGCACAAGCCAATGCGGATGCGAGCCGGGCACGTTCTTCACAGGCGTTCGCCAGACTGATGCCACAGCTTACCGCCAGTGCCAACACCAATGACAATCGCCGCGACTACTTCATACTGAGCAATCGGGGCAATACCCTGCCGGAGCGCTACAACAGCCACGGGACGCAAGTGAACTTTACCCAACCGCTGCTGCATGCCGAGAAATACTTTGCGCTGAATCAGGCTGGTCTGCTGGTGAATCAGGCCGATTATCAATTCGCTGCCGCAGAGAAAGACCTGCTGATGCGGTTTGCCCAGGCGTGGCTGGACATCCGGCAAGCGCGCGACGTCGTCACGGCAGCCGATAGCCGACTTCAGGCAAGCCAAAAGGAGTTTGACTTGGCACGACGTGCCCTGGAAAAAGGTGTCATGTCCGTGGCGGAACTTGAAGCCGCCCAAGCCAAACGGGATCAGGCGCAGTCCGAGCAAGTCACGGCGCAAACCGAACACAGCCTCAAACTGGCCGTGCTCGAACAAATCATCGGCTCGTCTGATACCCCTGTGTCCTCCGTGTTGTCGAATCGCTTCTCCTCGTTGGAACCTGACCAGAGTACACCGGAGCAATGGATCGCCCAGGCAGAAAACGGCAGTCCGTCCATACTTGCAGCCCGGCGTGCACTGGATGCCGCCCATCAAGAAGTGAGCAGGCAACGCGCCGGACACCTGCCCACGTTGGATTTAATCGCGTCATATAACAACGCCACGCAGGGTTATGGCCTCACAGGCGGACAGGCCGGCTTCCGCAGCACAGTGAACAGCGTCGGCGTGCAGCTCAACCTCCCGTTGTTCAGCGGCGGCGAGCAGAACGCAAAAGTCAGCGAAGCCCTCGCCATGCGTGACAAAGCCAGCTATGAACTGGAAGCGACGCGGCGCACTACGCACTTGAAGATCAAACAAGCCTGGCTGACGTTGAAATCCAGCCAGGCCCGCCAGCAATCCGGCAAACAGTCTGTCAAATCCGCCAGTATCGCGCTCAAATCAGCCGAAGCGCAAAGAGCGCACGGACTCAAGGCCGACCTCGATGTGCTGCAAGCCCGACAACAACGCGACGAAGTGCTGCGCGACTGGAACAAAGCGCGCAACGATGCCGTTCTCAACTACCTCAAACTCCTCGCAGAGACCGGGCAGCTTACAGGACTCGACGTGTTGGGCATGGAACGTAAAGACAGCAGCGTACTTCCAGACGAAGGGCTAAGTACTGCTGTTATCGAAGCGCACCTTCAATAACGGGCAATCGGGCTGTGATCGCATGAGAACTCGGCAACTTAATATCAAATGAGACGCAATGCAAACAAATATCCACTCAAAGGAGCGCAGGATGCAAAGCAAGCAGCACTGGAAAAAGCAACTCACGGGCGTTGATCCGCTCGACTTCTCGCCTGGGCTGTTACGCATTCAGACTCAGCCGCCCACGCCATTCGCTCGCGCGGTAATGTATGGTCTGCTTATTTTGTTTGGCTTGTTGATCATCTGGGCGGTATTCGGCAAGCTCGATGTCGTCGCCAGTGCGGAAGGCAAGCTCCTGCCACAAAGTTACCTGAAGATCGTCCAACCCTCCGAGCAAGGCGTTATTCGTGAAATCCTTGTCAACGAGGGGCAACGTGTCAAAGCCGGACAAGTGCTGATGCGCATGGACACAACGCTGACCGATGCCGACGGAAAAGAAATCAAGTCTGACTATCTGGGTAAACAAATCACCCTGAGGCGCATTGATGCCGAACTGAGCAACAAGCACTTCGAACGTCTGCAGGAAGAAGAGCCGGAGTTGTTCAACCCGGTGCTTAATCAATACATCGCTAACCGCAAGGCGCTGGAAACCGCCCTCGCGGAGGAGCATGCCCTGCACGACAAAGCGCAAAGCGAGCTGTCTTCGGCGCAAGCCATAAGCAGCAAACTGATGCAAATCCTGCCGCACTACCGCGCTCAGGACGACGCTTATCGCGAGCTGGTCAAAGACGGCTACGTCAGCAAACTATCCGCTACCGACAAAGCTCGCGAGCGTATCGAAAATGAACAAGACCTCAAATCGCAGGAACACAACATCGCCGCAGCACGTGCCACCCTGCAACAAAGCAGTGAGCGCATCGGCAAGATCAGCGCCGATTACCGCCGCCAACTACAAGTCGAAAGAGCAGACATCAGCGACAAATTCGATAAGATCGAACAAGAAATCACCAAACAACAATATCGTCGTGGGCTACACGAACTCAAAGCCCCGCAGGAAGGTGTGGTCAAAGACCTTGCCACGCATACCGTTGGCACTGTCATCAGTCCCGGTTCTATCCTGATGACGCTGGTACCCAACGATGAAATTCTGCGCGCCGAAGTGTGGGTCAGCAATCAGGATGTCGGTTTCATTCACATCGGCGAGCACGTCAAACTCAAGCTGGCTTCTTACCAGTTTCAGAAATACGGCATGATCGACGGGCAAGTCACCAACCTCAGCGCAGACGCCAGCGATAATCTCCAGCAAGGCGCGGGTCAGTCTGCAGCGCCCAGCAGTAAACCCGGTAGCGGCCAGCCTTTTACATACCGTGCTCTGATAGACCTCAAGGCGCAAGAGCTCATCGCCGATGGCGTGCGCTACACCCTCACGCCGGGTATGCAAGTAACAGCGGAGATACACCTTGGCACCCGCACCATTCTCGAATACTTGCTGTCGCCTGTGCTGGGGGCATTTCAGGAAGCGGGGAGGGAGCGATGAGCAGGACGGTTGGTGCTGGTTTGGGTTCCTGAGCAATGACTGCAAGTGATTTATCGCTTGGCGGGAATCGATCAATGAAGGTTTAGGCGGGATGTTTCACCTTGGCAAGAATTGAGTAGTTTTATTGAGTGGTTTTATCAGCGTAGGATTCGGGATTCGAGAAAAGCCGGTGCGCCGTTTTTGACTTTTCCGACAGCCAGCTCCCCGATCTCGGTGGCTTCTCTTGCTGTTTAAGCAGTGGCTGTGGGACAATTCGCGGCTGCCCGGGTCGGGTCATGTCGTCATCATCGTTTATTGGAAGAAAAAGAATGCCTATTATTACTTTGCCGGATGGTTCGCAGCGCAGTTTTGATCAGCCTGTTACGGTTGCCGATGTGGCGCTCAGTATTGGTGCCGGCCTGGCGCGAGCCACGCTGGCTGGCCGTGTGGATGGCAAAGTGGTCGATGCCTCTCATCTGATTGAGCAGGATGCACAGCTTGCCATCATTACCGACAAGGATGCGGAGGGTGTCGAAATCATCCGGCATTCCATGGCGCACTTGATGGCGCACGCGGTAAAGGAGCTGTTTCCCGATGCACAAGTGACCATCGGTCCGGTGATTGAAAACGGCTTCTTCTACGATTTTTCCTATTATCGTCCGTTTACGCCTGAAGATTTAACGGCGATTGAAAAGCGCATGGCGGAAATCGTCAAACGTGATTTGCCGGTGGTGCGTAGCGTGATGGCACGCGATGAAGCGGTTGCCTACTTCAAGGGTATCAACGAACACTACAAGGCCGAGATCATTGAATCCATTCCGGCCGATCAGGATGTATCGCTCTACACCGAGGGTAACTTCACCGACTTGTGTCGCGGGCCTCACGTGCCGTCCACCGGTAAGCTCAAGGTGTTCAAGCTGATGAAGCTGGCGGGTGCATACTGGCGCGGTGATTCAAAAAACGAGATGCTGCAGCGTATATACGGCACGGCATGGGCCAAGAAGGAAGAGCTTGAGAGCTACCTGCACAGGCTGGAAGAGGCCGAAAAGCGCGATCACCGCAAGTTGGCCAAGCAACTGGACTTGTTTCACATGCAGGACACCATGCCAGGCATGGTTTTCTGGCATCCCAAAGGCTGGACGTTGTGGCAGGAAGTCGAGCAATACATGCGTGCGAAGTTTCGCGACCACGATTACCAGGAGGTGCGCACGCCGGCTATCATGGACAAGACGCTTTGGGAGAAGTCCGGGCATTGGGAAAACTACCATGACAACATGTTCACCACGTCATCAGAGAATCGCGATTACGCTGTGAAACCGATGAACTGTCCGGGGCATGTGCAGATTTTCAATCACGGCCTGCACAGCTATCGGGATTTGCCGCTACGCCTGGCCGAGTTCGGCTCCTGCCATCGCAATGAATCTTCCGGTTCGCTGCACGGCCTGATGCGGGTACGCGGTTTCACCCAGGATGATGCACATATTTTCTGTACCGAAGAGCAGGTGCAGGCTGAAGTGTCGAGCTTTATCGTGATGCTGAACGAGGTTTATCGCGACTTCGGCTTCAATGAGGTGATCGTCAAGTTGTCGACGCGCCCTGAAAAGCGTGTCGGTTCCGATGAGACCTGGGATAAGGCGGAAGCGGGGCTGGCTGCAGCCTTGCAGCAAAACCAGCTGGCTTATGATATTCAGCCAGGCGAGGGTGCATTCTACGGTCCAAAAGTTGAATTTACACTGAAAGACAGTCTGGATCGTCTGTGGCAGTGTGGCACGATCCAGCTGGACTTTAACCTGCCAACCCGTCTGGGCGCGGAGTTTGTCGATGAAGACAATACGCGCCGCCCGCCGGTGATGCTGCATCGCGCTATTCTGGGTTCCATGGAGCGTTTTATCGGCATTCTGATCGAGCATCATGCCGGCGCTTTCCCGTTGTGGCTGTCGCCAATACAGACTGTATTGATGAACATCTCTCAGGCGCAAGAGGAATATGCCCGGGAAATCGGGCAATTATTGCTGAAGGCGGGCATTCGTGTGCAATTGGATTTGCGCAATGAGAAGATTACCTATAAAATCCGCGAACACAGCTTGCAGAAATTACCTTATCAGCTAATTGTCGGCGATAAGGAAGTTGCTGAAAGATTGATTGCCGTGCGTACCCGCAGTGGTGAAGATCTCGGACAAATGACGCCAGAAGCTTTAATCGAGCGTTTCAAGTCGGAAATCAAGTCGGGCAGCACGGTTTAATTTTTCCAAAATGGAGACATTCCAATAGCACAGAATAAATTACAGCGCCTCAATGAAATGATTACCGCACCTCAGGTGCGACTCATTGGAGCAGATAAAGAACCCTTGGGGATCGTGTCCAGCGCAGAAGCATTGCGTCTGGCTGGTGAAGCTGAGCTGGACCTGGTGGAAATTTCGCCGATGGCGGATCCGCCGGTTTGTCGCATCATGGATTTTGGCAAGTTTAAATATGCCGAAAGCAAGAAGCAACATGAAGCTAAACTTAAACAGAAACAAGTTCAGGTCAAGGAAATCAAGTTTCGTCCGGGGACGGATGAAGGCGACTACAACATCAAGTTGCGCAATCTGATCAAATTCCTGAATGACGGCGACAAGACCAAGATTACGTTGCGATTTCGCGGTCGTGAAATGGCTCATCAGGAAATCGGTATGCGCCTGATTGAACGCGTCAGAAATGACCTGGAAGAATTCGCAGTCGTTGAACAGTTTCCCAAGATGGAAGGTCGTCAGATGGTGATGGTATTGTCACCTAAAGCGGCACTGAAGAAATAGCAGTTGGTGGCGTGTAGCCGGCAGCAGATAAATTTTTCTGGTAGCAGGGGCTGATCAGGAAGATGTTGTAAGAAGATCCCCGGAAAATAAGTGGTGTATGGGTTAACAAGTTTTTCCAGTCGGAAGACACCTCCCACCATAACTTAAGGAGTAGTTATGCCTAAGATGAAAACTAAAAGCGGAGCAAAAAAACGCTTCGTCGTTCGTGCTGGCGGCAGTATCAAGCGCTCACAAGCGTTCAAGCGTCACATTCTGACCTCGAAGACAACCAAGACCAAGCGTCAACTGCGCGGTACGACGGAAGTTCACTCAACCAATGTAGCATCGGTTCGCCGCATGCTGCCTTACGCGTAAGGAGTAGACCATGCCAAGAGTAAAACGTGGAGTTGTAGCCCGTGCAACGCACAAGAAACTGTTAGCCAAGGCTAAGGGTTATCGTGGTCGCCGCAAGAATGTGTACCGTGTAGCCAAGCAAGCTGTGATGAAAGCAGGGCAATATGCCTACCGCGATCGTCGCCAGAAGAAGCGTCAGTTCCGCACCTTGTGGATTGCACGTATCAATGCAGCCGCACGTGAATTCGGAATGCCATACAGCGTATTCATGAATGGCCTGAAGAAAGCGGACATTCAAGTGGATCGTAAGGTCTTGTCTGACATTGCTATTTTCGATAAGGCCGCATTTGCCCAATTCGTAGAGCAAGCCAAGGCTAGTCTCGCTGTATAGTTGAGCCTCGCAGTCTGCATTTGACTGCGTAATTAAAAAGGGGGGCGATGAGCCCCCTTTTTTTTGTTGTGCCTCGCAATGGTGTTTTTATGGAAGAACTTCAACAAATTCTCGATCAGGCTCTACAGCAGTTCGCTCTCATCAGCGATGAGGCTGAGTTAGAGCAGGTCAAAGCAAAATATCTGGGCAAAGAGGGCAGTCTGACCGCTTTGCTCAAAGGCCTGGGCAAGCTCTCGAATGAAGAGCGGCCTCAGGCGGGTGCTCGCATCAATGTGGTTAAACAGGCGATTGAGGCGGCCTTGCAGCAGCGCCGCGATGCGATTGCACGCGCGAAGCTAGAAGCGCGCCTTGCCGCAGAATCGCTGGATGTAACGTTGCCAGGACGCGGTATCAGCACAGGTGGTTTGCACCCGATCACGCTCACACTGGAACGCATAGAGCATCTGTTTCATTCGCTGGGCTTCGCCGTCTCGGCCGGCCCTGAAATCGAGCACGATTTCTACAACTTCACTGCGCTGAATATTCCGGAAAATCATCCGGCCCGCGCGATGCACGACACCTTCTATATCGATCCTGAGCATGTGTTGCGTACCCATACTTCGCCTGTGCAAGTACGTTATATGGAAGCGAATCAACCGCCGCTGAAGATTATTTCGCCGGGACGCGTTTACCGCGTTGATTCCGATGCTACCCATTCACCGATGTTTCATCAGGTGGAAGGCTTGTGGGTCGATGAACATGTCAGCTTTGCCAATCTCAAAGGGGTGGTGCAGGATTTTCTGCAGCGCTTCTTTGAGCAGGATGATTTGCAGGTGCGTTTCCGTCCTTCCTTCTTTCCTTTTACCGAACCGTCGGCTGAAATGGATATGAGCTGGAAGGGTGGCTGGCTGGAAATAGGCGGCTGCGGCATGGTGCATCCTAACGTGCTCAAGCATGTGAATATCGACAGCGAAAAATATCTCGGCTTTGCATTCGGTCTGGGTGTGGAACGCCTGGCGATGTTGCGTTACGGCGTGAACGATTTGCGCCAGTTTTATGAGAGCGATTTGCGCTTCCTCAAGCAATTTAATTAAAAATACCGCGATGAAATTTTCTGAAAATTGGTTAAGAACCTGGGTTGATCCCGACCTGTCCAGCGAAGAGTTGGGTCATGTTTTGACGATGGCAGGTCTGGAAGTCGAGGCGCTGGAGGCAGTTGCCCCCGCGTTTAACGACGTAGTGGTCGCCGAAGTCTTGTCGGTTACGAAGCACCCCGATGCGGATCGCCTGAATGTGTGTCAGGTGAATGTGGGCGAGGCCGAGCCGCTGACGATCGTGTGCGGCGCAGCTAACGTGGCGGTCGGCATTAAAGTTCCCTGCGCGCGTATCGGCGCTGTGCTGCCGGGTGACTTCAAAATCAAGCAGGCCAAGGTGCGCGGTATTGCATCGTTCGGCATGCTGTGTTCGGCTGTCGAGCTGGGGCTGGCCACCGAAAGCGATGGCCTGTGGATCTTGCCTGTTGACGCGATGGTCGGGCAGCTGATGCGCGAGTATCTGGATCTGGACGACAAACTGTTCACCTTGAAGCTTACGCCTAACCGCAGCGATTGTTCCGGCATGAAGGGGATCGCTCGCGAAGTTGCGGCATTGACCGGCAGTCCCCTTGAGGCTGTCAGCTTCGAAGTTCAGCCGGTTACGCTTTCGGAACAATTGCAGGTGGTGGTTGAAGATAAAGAGGCTTGTCCGTTGTATTGCGGTCGGCTGGTTAAAGGCGTGAATGCCGCTGCAACGACGCCTGTCTGGATGCAGCGTCGTCTGGAACGTAGCGGACTGCGTTGCATCAATGCGGTGGTGGATATTACCAACTACGTGATGATGGAGCAGGGGCAGCCGATGCACGCTTTCGATGCGGCGCAGTTGTCAGGCGGTATTACGGTGCGTCGCGCACGCCCGGATGAAGCGCTGACTTTGCTTAACGACCAGGCGGTTGTTTTAGATGAAGAGGTGCTGGTCATTGCCGATGATGCGCGTGTGCTAGCCTTGGCGGGCATCATGGGCGGGCAGGGTAGTGGAGTGGAAGTGAGCTCGCAGGATGTGTTTCTGGAAGCTGCGTTTTTTCATCCCGATGCAATCGCAGGCCGTGCGCGTCGCTTCGGTCTGGCAACGGACTCTTCGTTCCGCTTCGAGCGCGGTGTAGATTTCGAGGCAACCCGCATGGCGATGGAGCGTGCCACGCAATTGCTGCTGCAGATTTGCGGCGGCAGTGTCGGTGAGATCAGCGAAGTTGCGGGTGAGATGCCTGCGCGTCCGGCCATTGCCTTGCGCACCTCACGTGTAACGCGGGTTCTGGGTGTCGCGCTTAGTAATGAACAAATTTCCAGTATATTCAGTCGCTTACAATTTAATTTTGCGGCGCAAGGCGATTGCTTTAGTGTGCAACCGCCCAGCTTTCGCTTCGATTTGTCTATTGAGTCCGACCTGATTGAAGAAGTTGCACGTCTGTATGGCTATGACAACATTCCGGCATTAGCACCTCATGCCGCGTTGACCATGTTGCCGCACAGCGAATCGCAGCGGCCATTGGCGCATGTCCAGCAAACGCTGGTTGCGCGTGAATACCAGGAAATCGTCAGCTACGCCTTTGTCGAAGATCAGGTTGAGCGTGAACTGTGCGGTAATGACAATCCGGTTGCCTTGCAAAACCCGATTGCCAGCAATCTGGCGGTGATGCGCAGCAGCCTGCTTGGCGGGTTGGTAGGGGCTTTGCGTTTTAATATCAATCGCAAACAGCCGCGTGTGCGTCTATTCGAGGTTGGTGCCTGTTTCGCCAAGGCGGAAGACAAGTACGTGCAAACCCAGCGCCTGTCAGGGATCGCATATGGGGCCTGCTTGCCGGAGCAATGGGGGGTTGCCTCCAAACCGGTTGATTTTTACGATGTGAAAGCTGATCTGGAAGCGCTGTTCGCCCCGGAGGTTTTGCGTTTTGTCGCAGCTGCTCATCCGGCCTTGCATCCGGGACGCTCGGCGCAAATTTACTGCGCCGATAAAGTCGTGGGCTGGATAGGCGAGCTGCATCCGCATTGGCAGCAGCAGTACGACATGGCGCAAGCATGTATCTGGTTCGAGGTCGAGCTGGACGCGCTGATGCATGTGCGTGTTCCGCGTATGAGCGAGATAGCCAAGTTTCTGCCGGTGCGTCGCGATCTGGCGGTATTGGTGGATGAATCTGTCAGTGCACAAACTTTGCTCGATGCAATACTGAAAGTTCAGGCTCCCTATGTGCAGGAAGTTGTTTTATTTGATGTATATCGCGGACGAGGGGTCGAATCTAGTAAAAAAAGCCTTGCATTCCGCGTGTCGTTACAAGATACTCAAAAGACACTGACCGATGCCGAAATAGAGCCTGTTATTTCGCTGTTGGTGGACGTATTGGACAAGCAGGGTGCGCAATTGCGCATGTAAGGGATAATTATGATTACTACATTAACAAAAGCGGAACTGGCGGATTTGCTGTTTGCAAAGGTCGGACTGAACAAACGCGAAGCCAAAGATATGGTCGAAGCCTTTTTTGAGGAAATTCGTGTGCAACTGGAGCAGGGCGAGAGCGTGAAATTATCGGGTTTTGGTAATTTTCAATTGCGTGACAAGCCGCAACGTCCGGGGCGTAATCCCAAGACAGGTATTGAGATTCCGATTTCAGCACGCCGTGTGGTGACATTTCACCCTAGTCAGAAGCTGAAGACTCTGGTGGAAAAGTCGTATCATGGAACACCACACGCCTAATTCTGTACTCCCTCCCATCCCCGCAAAACGTTATTTCACCATCGGTGAGGTAAGCGAGTTGTGCGGGGTGAAGGCGCACGTGTTGCGTTACTGGGAGCAGGAGTTTACCCAGCTTAATCCCGTCAAGCGCAGCGGCAATCGACGCTATTATCAGCACCATGAAGTCGTGCTGATACGACGCATCCGCGAATTGCTGTATGAGCAGGGCTTTACCATCAGCGGCGCACGCAACCGTCTCGACGGTGCACGTGGATCCAATAATCCGGTTGAACTGGATTTTGAGGGCGCTGCTATTAAAGCCGAAGTTGCTATGGCTCCGGATTCCGCGTCGGGAGTGGATGTTACCGCGTTGAGACGTGAAATTCGCGACATCATCGCACTGTTAGACGCGTAAAAGGGCTTCAAACAGTGGATTGCTCTGTTATAATAGCCAGCTTCAGCGTGTAGCGCAGCCTGGTAGCGCACTACCTTGGGGTGGTAGGGGTCGGAAGTTCGAATCTTCTCACGCTGACCAAAATATATAAGGGTTTCCAGCCAGTCTGTGAAACCCTTATTTTTTTTATCTGTACCAGAAACGCTTAACTTCTGAGACGTCCACAGCTTGAGTTCTGCGATTATTTACCCTTAAAATCGCAGTTCAAGCCACATAAGTAGTGATTTTGCACGGGTTTCATCGTGCTTAGTCAATACTTAGTTGTTTCATCAGAGCTCACAGAGAACACAGAGAGTTGCATGGTTTTTTCACTTTTTGTTGACTCATCCAAATGGTGATTGAAAAACTTATTGTAACTATTTTTTTTACTCTGTGATCTCGGTGTTCTCTGTGGCTAAATGCTTTTTATAGGATCAACGGTCTGAATGTCAGGCTCAGGAAATGGATTTCTGGTGCCGCCGGGTTTAAATACATGAATATCTCAGTTATCAAAGAAGCCACGCAACTGCTGGATGCGCACCCCGACTACAAGGTCATTCGCCGCATTTCCCCTCGTACCGTATTCACCGACAATGAGGGGAAATCCTTATCGAGAGGTGTTGTGGTTGATACGGAAACGACCGGCGTTGATCCCGACAAGGATGCGATTATTGAACTTGGCATGGTGCTATTCGAGTTTGATCCGGCGACCGGCAGTGCCTATCGGGTTCTGGGCTCATTCGATCAGCTGGAAGATCCCGGCTTTCCCATTCCACCGGAATCGACCTCTGTGCATGGTATTACCGATGAAATGGTTGCCGGACGGCGCATAGATGACGCCGGCGTCGCGCAGTTTCTTGACGGTGTCAGCCTGGTTGTTGCGCATAATTCAAAATTTGACCGGGTCTTTCTTGAGAAGCGTTTGCCCCTGTTTGAGTCGCTGCCCTGGGGATGTTCTTTTGCGCAGGTTGATTGGCGTGGTGAAGGAATCGGTTCTGCCAAGCTGGATTACATCGCTTACCAATATGGTTTTTTCTATGAGGCGCATCGGGCAGAGGGTGACTGTTTTGCATTGCTGGAAATTTTGCAGCAGCCGCTTCCCAAATCAGGCGATCTGGTGCTGAAAGCCATCTTAAACGGACTGGCGCAGAAAAGTTATCAGATATTCGCTGTCGGATCACCTTTTGAGACCAAGGATATACTCAAGTCTCGCGGTTATCGGTGGGATGGAGATAAAAAATGCTGGCACACCACCGTGGCTGGGGATGATGCGATCAAGGCAGAGGTTGCATGGTTAAAGACGAGCGTCTACGGTGGTAAAAATGCCAGGGTTGAAATTGAAGTGCACAACTGCATGACCCGGTTCTCAAAACGGACCGGAAATCGCGCGGTGCGAGACATCTAGATGTGTCGGCGAGCGTTGGCAATACTTGCCGCTCGTGCATCATCGGTGCGGCACGCTGCATAGCTATTGGCGAATCCGCAGGGGGTGAGTTATCATGCGTCATCCCGGTAGAGGGTTAAATCTTCTTGTCCCGGTCAATCAATTTCATCAAATCAATTTATCCTTCCGCCGATGCGTATCCTGATCAGCAATGACGATGGTTATTTCGCGCCCGGTCTGGCTTGCCTGGCCGAGCATCTGGCTAAAATCGCCGATGTCGTGGTGGTGGCGCCTGAACGCGACCGCAGTGGTGCGAGCAATTCACTGACGCTCGATCGCCCGCTTAAACTCAGACGCGCTGCCAGTGGTTTTCATTATGTCAACGGCACGCCGACCGATTGTGTACATCTGGCCGTGACCGGCATGCTCGATTACCAGCCGGATATGGTAGTGTCGGGCATCAATGCCGGTGCAAATATGGGCGATGACACGATTTATTCCGGCACGGTTGCCGCTGCGACCGAAGGTTATCTGCTGGGCATCCCCTCGATCGCCTTGTCTCTTGTGGGCCGTGAC
>JBAZAY010000027.1:0-40502 GCA_041671725.1 Gallionella sp.
CTCGCCACCCAAATGGCGAACCAAGTGTGCGCATAAGTATTTGTTTAATCAGCATTAATCAATTTAATCTAATGAAACTACTAAGTATTGGACTGATGGAGCAATTAAACAGTGGACTAAGGTGTATAAGGCCGCACCTAAGCCACTGCTAATAAGACGCAACAAAACTGCATCTAAGCCACTACTTATGCGGACAACAGCTTTTTCTGGGTTTATCCGGCTGACAGCGAACTATCGACAATCTCGAACACGTCACGGGACAGGCCGGCATGGCTGCGCAGCATTTCCAGCGCGGCACGGGCGTGAGTCTGGCGGCCTGTGTCAAACCTGCGCCAGCGGTCAAAACAGCGGGCCAGTCGGGAAGCGACTTGCGGGTTGATGGCATCGAGCCTGCGGGTCTGCTCCGCCATAAAACGGTAACCACTGCCATCGGCGGCATGAAAACGCACATGATTGCTGCCAAAAGCGCGCAGCAAGGCATAAACCTTGTTCGGATTGCGCAAGTCAAAAGCGGAATGAAGCGCCAGTCGCTCAACCTGTGTCAGCGTGTTAACACTGCGACTGGTGGCCTGAACCTGCAGCCACTTATCGACCACCAGAGGCTCACCTTGCCAGCGTTGATAAAAGGCATCCAGTGCCTGGCTTCGTTCATCGCTGTCAGTCTGCGCCAGAATTGCCAGCGCCGCGAACTGATCGGTCATGTTGTCAGCAGCATCGAACTGCTGCTGCGCCAGCGCACGGGTAGCGGCACTATCGGCTTCACACAGGTAGCCAAGACATAAGTTGCGCAGGGAACGGCGACCGGCCGACTGAGAATCAGGGCTGTAACTTCCCTTTGCTGCCAGTTGCTCGTAACAAGCCTGCAACTCGGAGCTGAGTTGATCGGCGATGAAGCGGCGCAAACCGTTGCGGGCAGCGTGCAGGGCGTCGGGATCGACCACCTCAAGTTGTTCGGCCAGCGTTGCCTCACTCGGCAGTGACAGGGCTTCGGCGGCAAAAGCCGGATCGTCCACCGAATCAATCAATACCCGCGCGCAGGCACGGGCGAAGCTGACCGGCCAGCTGGGGATGCCGCCCGAGATGATCGTCGCGGTCGCGCTGACAATCAGGCGGCCGGCCAGACGCTGTCCCGCTTCCCAACGGTTGAAGGGGTCCGAATCATGCGCCAGCAAATGGGCAAGATCGGCATCGCTGTAGGCGAAATCGAGCATGACCGGGGCCGAAAAATCGTGCAACAACGAGGGCACCGGCGCAACAGAAATCTCTTCAAAAACAAACTGTTGAGACTCGCCGCAAAGCGAGAGCACGCGCTGGCAAGCAGCAGTGCTCTCCCCTGCCAGACGCAAAGGTAAATTCTCACCGTCGGGGCCGACCAGCCCGATGACAACGGGAATGTGGCAAGGCAGTCTGGCCGGCTGCCCGGGCGTATCAGCAAAGGACTGGCTCAGGTTCAATATATAGCGCTGATTGACCGCATCATAACTGCCCGTCGCCTTCACATGCGGCGTACCGGACTGTTCGTACCAGCGCATGAACTGGGTAAAATCGGCACCCGACGCATCAGCCATTGCGGCGACAAAATCATCACAGGTCACAGCCTGACCGTCGTGGCGCGCGAAGTACAGATCCATGCCGCGACGGAAAGCCGCCTTGCCGATCAGGGTGTGTATCATGCGCACCACCTCGGCGCCTTTCTGATAGATAGTGGCGGTATAAAAATTATTGATTTCAATGTACGAAGCGGGGCGCACCGGGTGCGCCATCGGACCTGCATCCTCGGGGAACTGTGCGGCGCGCAGGCCGCGCACCTCGCGAATACGTGCCACCGAACGGTTATGCACATCGGCTCCAAATTCCTGATCGCGGAACACCGTTAAACCTTCCTTGAGCGACAGCTGGAACCAGTCGCGGCAAGTTACGCGGTTGCCTGTCCAGTTGTGGAAATACTCGTGCGCCACTACCCGGTCGATGTTTTCGAAATCAGCATCGCTTGCCACATCGCTACGGGCCAGAACGTACTTGGTGTTGAAGATATTCAGTCCCTTGTTTTCCATCGCTCCCATGTTGAAGTCGCCCACCGCGACGATCATGTAATGATCCAGATCGCATTCCAAACCAAAGGTCTGTTCATCCCAATGCATCGCTTTTTTAAGCGCTGCCATGGCATGTGCACACTGATCTAGACGGCCCTGCTCGACAAAGATCGCCAGTTGAACATCGCGTCCCGATGTCGTGCGGTAGTTGTCGCGCAACACGTCGAGTTTTGCCGCAACCAGCGCAAACAGATAGCAGGGCTTGGGGTGGGGATCCTGCCAGCGGGCCCAGTGACGGCCGCCCTCATCAGGGCCGGCAGCGACCGGATTGCCGTTGGACAGCAACTGCGGCAGAGATTCCTTGTCGGCATGCAGTGTAACGGTGTAGCGTGACATCACATCCGGGCGGTCCAAAAACCAGGTGATGTAACGAAAGCCCTGGGCTTCGCACTGGGTAAAATAGCCATTAGCCGATCGGTAAAGGCCGGACAGTCTAGTATTGTTATCCGGATAAATGCGCGTCACGGTCACAAGACAAAAGGCGTCGGGCAGGCAACTGAGAGTCAAAGCGCTTTTGCTCAAACTGTAACGGTCACTGGTTAAGGTGGCGCCATCGAGCGTAATAGAGAGCAACTCCAGTTCCTCACCGTCCAGCACCAGCGGGGCATCAGGGGTCAGTGCAGCCGGATTGCGGCGTATCGTCAACTGCGCCGCAACCTGCGTAAATCCGCTCTGAAAATCAACGTCAAGATCGACATTGTCGATCAGAAAGGAGGGTGGCGCGTAGTCTGCCAGGAGTTTGGTTTGCGGGGTATCTTGGGTCATTGGGGTCGTAACGGAAAAATCGTAGCGTGACAGTAAAGCGTTAACGTGAAATTGCGCAAGCGTTCGTTTGCCCTTTCCCTCGCTTGCGGGGGAAAGTTGAAAAGATGTTAGCAGGTATATTGTTCATTGGACAATAACTCGCAAAAGGGGAAAACGGGCATGGTGAGTTTCATTATCTGGGGTGGTGTCTTTGCCATGCCCGTTCGTTCGGCGATAAGTACGGCTTACAGGTCTTCTGAATAGGGCCGGCTCGGATACTGGAAAGCCACCGGCCCGTCGGGTTCTGCATGAATGAACTGATGGACGAACGGATCTTTTGAGGCGAGCATATCTGCCGCCTCCCCTTCCGCCACAACCACGCCTTCATGGATGAAATACACATAATCGGCTATTTTGAGCGATTCAGACATGTCGTAGGTGACGACCACCGAGGTGACGCCTAACGCATCGTTCAGTTTGCGGATCAGGTTGGCGATGATGTTGAGCGAGATCGGATCGAGTCCGGCGAAAGGCTCGTCGTAGATGATCAGCGCTGGATCAAGCGCAATCGCGCGGGCCAGTGCGACACGACGTTCCATACCACCGGACAGGTCTTTTGGCATCAAGCCATGCGCGTTGCGAAGGCCGACAGCCTGCAATTTCATCAGAACCAGGTCATGAATCATCTCTTCCGACAGCTCGGTATGCTCGCGCATCGGGAAGGCCAGATTATCGTATACCGACAAATCGCTGAACAGGCCGCTCACCTGAAACATCATGCCCATTTCGCGGCGCATCGCGTACAGATCATCGTTGTCCAGCTCGTGAATCACTTTCCCCAGCACTTTGACGCTGCCGCCGGCAGGCTTCAGTTGCCCGCCGAAATGGTGCAACAAGGTACTCTTGCCGCATCCGCTGACACCGAGTATGGCCACCACTTTGCCGCGTGGAATATTGAGATTGATGCCTTTGAGTACCTTTGTTTCGCCATAGGCAAAATGCAGGTTGTTCACTTCGACCAGATTATCTGCTGAATGCTTCAATTATAGTTCCTTCATTAAACGCGAGATTCGCATAGCGATGTCACGTCTGCACCCCCGGTTTAAAAAATAGGCGACGGTTGATTAAGCACCGGGTACAACAAAGGTGAAGGGTACTACATTGTGCGTTGATTTGGCAAAAGAGATATGCGGGAGGGATTAAGAGCGGGAGATATCTTTTTGAGAGCGTGATTAGCTTGAGCTGCCTGGAGGGTGTCCGGTGCGCCCGACCAGGCACTTAAATATTGAAGAAACCAGGTCGGACAGCAAGAAATTTGCTTAAAAATCAAGCAATTTGAATATTTGCAGCCTGCTTGCCCTTGGGGCCTTGTGCCACGTCGAAACTGATCTTTTGACCTTCTTTGAGCGACTTGAAACCATTGATATTGATCGCTGAAAAATGTGCGAACAGGTCATCGCCACCTTCATCGGGAGAAATAAAACCAAAACCCTTTTCATCGTTAAACCATTTAACTGTACCTGTTGCCATGTAACTATCCCCTTGCTATGTAAAATTAGAATTACTGCTTCCTGCCTGATACCACCACCTTGTTACCCACCCTCCCCTTGGCCCCCCGGCGGGAGAGAGTGGCAAGGTATCGCTACGCGATGCTTACATTGATAGACTTACTCTGTGTTTTTTTGGATTTTGGCAGTGTAACGTTGAGCATGCCATCCTTGAATTGCGCTGCAACGGTGTCTGCATCGGTATCATCCGGCACACGAAAGCTGCGCACAAAGCTGCCGTATGAACGCTCGATACGGTGAAACTTCTTGTTCTTTTCTTCCTTCTCCTGACGACGTTCACCGGCAATGGTGAGCATGCCGTCCTGCAGGGTCACTTTGACGTCTTCCTTGTTAACTTCGGGAATTTCCGCCTTGATCAGATACGCGGTATCCGTCTCGCTGATATCGACCGAAGGCGTCCAGTCTGCCAGGGTCAACATGTCCGTGCCGGATTCAACTCTGGCCGGCATGCGCCCGAAAATACTGTTCAGGCGGTTGCTGACATCTTCCAATTCCCTGAAAGGATTCCATTTAACTAAGTTCATGATTAATCTCCTGATTTAGCTGCGTTAAAACAGTCTTCACGCCACAGGCATTCTCCCTGATCGCAGACACCAGCATAGGCTGTGGCAAAGCAATCGAAGTTACCCTCGTCGGACTGAATGGCTTTAACCAGATCGGTTTTTGAACGTTTGCCGGTGTGAATACCGTGCGATTTGGCAATCGTGCATACAACTTCAAGTTTCATGTTATTACTCCTTGGTAAATTGCAGCTACGGTTGAAATAATGTAATAAATGTCTGGCTGTCATTGCTACAGGTTTAATAAGGTTACGTATTGACTTTACCGCTTCAGGCTGCCGCAGTGCGCTGCACATCCGTGTTCAGGAGGTATAACTTCACGAGGCCATCGCCGGCTTCATTCGCAGTCGGCTCGCCCTCTGCAAATTCCTTCCTGGACTGGGCCAGCTTGCCGCACAGGGTTGCATTACAGGATTCCAACAGTTCGATGCGTCGGCTCAGATGTTCCGTTCTCAGCGCTACATTTCGTTCAAGATAATACCGGTGTTCATTCAGCTCGGACCTCAATTTCTTCATCTCCTGCTGAAGCCTGGAGACGAACAGTGTCGTACTGGTTTTATTATATTTTTTGTTCATCATTTAGCTCCACAAATTCCCCTGACCCATAAATCCGTCTGACTGGATGACCGCACCTAAAAACCCTGGCCTTAATCCTCGCTTCCCGCCTTTGCAGGAATCCGATCATCAATCCGGATAAACCTTGACAACGTGGTGGATTATGCGCAGGGCAGCCCTATCCGCACAATCAGGTGAGGCTGATTTTTTCATGCGAAAAGCAGGGGGTTGTGATAAGAATTTCCCTAGACGGGATGCGGCAAGATATACGGCGTACAGATGGGCGAAAAGATGCAGCGTGCGGAATCCATCATCCGCACGCGCGTTTTGGATCAGTTTGGGAACAGCTTATGCTGCAGAGCATAGTGAACCAGATCTGCTGTGCTGCCCAGTTTCATTTTCACCATCAGGTTCAGCTTGTGGGTACTCACGGTCTTGTTGCTGATATTAAGCTGCTCGGCGATTTCATTGACCCGTTTTCCGGCAACCAGTTGCCTGAACACTTCAAATTCCCGGCTTGACAGCAGTGCATGAGGCGCACGCTGTTCGGGCAGCATGGCATCGAATGCCAGTTGCTCGGCCAATTCAGGGTCAATATACTTGCCGCCGCCGGCCACCCGTCGTATCGCATCCAGCAGGACTTCGGGGTCGCTGTCTTTGGCAATGAAGCCGCAGGCACCTGCCTTGATCGCACGCGAGGCGACCTGTGCATCGTTGTGCATGCTGAATACCAGCATAGGCAAGCCGGGATAAGCGGCCTTGACTTGTTCGACCAAAGACATGCCGGTGACACCCGGCATAGTCAGATCCATCAGCAACAAATCCAAGCCCGCACAGCCAGACAGCTGCTGCATGACGTCAGTGCCATCGACGGCCTCGGCCAACACATTGATGTCAGCAGACAGCGCTAGTATTTTTTTAATTCCTTCACGCACGATGGCGTGATCGTCGGCAATCAAAAGATTAATCATTAATTCTTCTTCCTGGGTGTATTAGATACAGTGGAACATGAACGGATACTACCGTACCCATCATAGGCGTGCTGCACACTTTAACCTTACCACATACGGCAATCGCGCGTTCCTTCATGCCCATCAGGCCGAAGGACTTTTTCCCAGCCACAGCATCCAGGTCGAAGCCGAGTCCGTCATCGCGTATTTCCACGGTGATGTCATCACCCCGTTGTCCGACCGTGATTTCTACTAGCGTAGCCCCGGCATGACGCGCGATATTGGTCAGCGACTCCTGCACAATGCGAAACAGCGCTACATTGCGTGCATCATCCAGACTGGCCGGCTCATCAACGATCCGCAGGGTGCAATTGATGCTAGTACGAGCGGTAAATTCACTGCTCAACCAGGTAAGAGCGGGACCGATACCCATATCCAGCGCCGGCGGACGCAAATTGAGCGCCACATCGCGCACGCCTCGAATCGCCTTATCCACCAGCACCAGCATGTCCTGTATCTTGATCATCAAGGCCGGGTCGCGCTCACCAAACTGTATACGCAACAATGAAATATCCATGCGCAACGCCGTCAACAGCTGCCCCAGTTCGTCATGCACTTCACGTGCGACATGCTTGAGTTCGGCTTCACGCGTTGCGACGCCTTGCGCTGCCAGTTCACGCAACAACTGCTGGTATTCCAGAATCTCCGTTTCTGCGCGCTTAAGGTCGGTGATGTCACGCACGGTGGACTGCACAAACACCTCATCGCCCAACTCGATGCGGGTCAACAGTACACTGGCGGGAAACGACTGACCATTCAGCTGCTGGTGTTGCCATTCAAAGGCGTGGGAACCTTCACGCAGGGCAATTGCCAGCATTTCATGCGCCTTCTCGCCTGACAGACGTCCGTCCGGCTGGCGTTCCGGAGAAACATCCCAGGGAGTTAACGCGGTAAATTCTGCCTGGCTGGATGCGCCAAACAACTTCAGGGTCGCCGCATTTGCACTGGTGAACTTCCACGCCGGCGGTGCCAGTGTCATCAATGCATCGTATGAATTTTCGAACAGCAGGCGATTTTTTTGCGCACCGAGGTGGGCAATCTCCGCTGCCTGCCGGCGCTCGGTGATGTCCTTTGCCAATCCTATCAGTCCGATGGTTCGGCCTTCCTGGTCGAATAGTTTTACCTTGGTAATTTCGAGCAAATGCTCACGACCATCAACAAAAGGCAGCCACTCCTCCGAAAGGTGCGGCGTCTGTTGCTCAAAACATTCGCGGTCTGATTTCATGCAGTTGGCCGTAACTGCCGGCGGCAGAAGATCTGCATAATGATTTGCCAGGATGAATTGTTGCTCTGTAATGCCGACGGCGTTACAGAATGTCTTGTTGAGGAATCTCAGCTTGTGATCGACGCCCAACATCCAGATGCCGAGCGGCGCATTGTCAAGGATCGCCTGAAATAGCCGTCTATCGGCATCCAGCGCCTGTCTGGATTGCTCAAGTTCCATTTCCATCTGCCTGCGCTCGGTGATGTCGTGCGTGATACATTGCAGATAGCATTTACCGCCTATGGAGATGGTAGCCCCCCGTACGCCAACGTGAATAACCTTGCCGTCCGGTCTTTTATACATGAAATCAGCCGATCCTGCCGAACCTGTTTGCATGGCTTCGAAAAATATATTTTTTGCCAATTCGGCTTTATCGGCGGGACGCAATTCCCATATCCGGGTTTGCTTGAGCTGACCGAGCGTCCTGCCGGATTGGCGTATAAATTCCGGATTGCAATCTACGATCATCCCGGTATCGTCAATCAGCACCACGCCGTCGAGAGTCCCTTCGAAAATGGCATGAAACTTCTCTTCCGAATCTCGCAGCAGTGACTCCGCACGACGGCGCTCGGTGATGTCAGTGAGTACAATACGGACTTGGTAGCCATCCTTACCTGTCTCAATGCGCAGACAATCAAGATGGGTAAACATGAGCTGTCCGTCAGTGCGTTCCAGTGCCAGTTCGCATTGGCATGGGCTATTGTTTTTTAACACATCCAGAAAAAAACCGTACCACCGCTCGCGCTCGCGGCTTGCGATAAATCCTGCAAAGCGTCTTTGATACAGATTCTTTCGTTCCAATCCGAGCAACGCGGCGCAGGTAAAATTTGCCTCTAAAATCAGGCCGTCGCGGTTGAGCGTAAAATAAGCGACGGGCGCAAAATCATAAAGATCCAGATAGCGGTCGCGGGATTCCTCAAGGGCAAGCTGCGTCTGCCGCAGGTTTTCATTCTGCGCCTCGAGTTCGATCTGATACACCTGAAGTTCATGCAACAGTCCATCAGCGGGACGCACCAACGTTTCCGGTGCCGAGCTGTCGGGTTTTACGGCGCTTTCCGCGCACAGCTGTTCTACGGGCTCGGTACTCATATTTTTTCAATCCTCAATCCTGCCCCCTTGCCCTGCTTGCCTGTCCGCTTCGAAAAAGATAACCCGGTTTCGCCCGCCCTCTTTCGCCTTGTACATCGCCATATCGGCCCACTTGAGAATATCCTCAGGAGGTGTCAGATGATTGATGAACAATACCACGCCAATGCTCGATGTGCAGTGGTGTTCAAGCTCCACCGTGTCTTGCGTTTTCAGTCGATAAACCTCAGCCAGCGCGGTGCGAATTTTTTCAGCCACGACACGCGCCAGCAGAATGGACTCATTATGACTCGCATCCAGTTCACCTAACAGCACCACAAACTCATCGCCACCGAAGCGCGCCACGGTATCCATTTCACGCAGGCAGCGGGTGATGCGGCGCGCCGCTTCCATCAGTAGCAAATCCCCAACGTTATGACCATACCGGTCATTGAGCGGCTTGAAGTTATCCAGATCGACAAACATCAGCGCCCCATAGCGACCACTGCGCCGGGATGCCGCCATCGCCTGATCCATCCTGTCATTCAACAGGCGGCGGTTGGGCAACTGGGTCAATGCGTCATAAAACGCCAGCTTGCGAATCTCCTCCTCGTTTTTGATGCGATCGGTAATATCGGTCATCACGATGCGCACCTCGGGCTCCCTGCCCGCCCGGATCTGACGCAGACAGTCCAGCCGCGCGAAAAAACGCGACCCGTCATCTCGCTGCAGTTCCAGCTCATACGCCTGCGCCTCCTGGCTTGTCAGTACGCTCATAAAATGGCGTAGCCAGCGGTCGTGATATTCCGTCGTCACAAAGGGGGTCAGGCGGTGGTACAGTAATTTGTGGCGTTCAACGCAAAGCAACCCGGCACCGGTAAGATTGATTTCAAGGATGACGCCTTCCTCGCTCAGGGTGAGATAACCGACCGGGGCAAAGTCATAAAAATCCATATAGCGGTCACGGGATTTCTCCAGTTCAAACTGCGACTGACGCAAGTTCTCATTCTGCATCTCAAGCTCAATCTGATACACCTGAAGTTCATGCAGCAGTTCCTCTACCGGACGCGTCGACGACACGGGCTGCAGGCGGGCAAGCTTCGCCTCCGCAGCACGTTTTAATTGCTCGGCGGTGGGTTGGTCGCTCATTTGATCTCCTCCATCGCCAGCAGGATCAACTCCTTTTTCTTCCCGTCATTGAGGCGGCGAGCGTTGAGCAACAGTTTGCGGTGACCGATGACCGGGAAGTCGTGTTCCACACTGAAGCCCTCCATGACCTGATTCTTCGGCAGGATGTTCTCCAGCAGGTCGCGCAATTGCGGAATATCCCACTGGTTATTGCCCAACTGGTAAATCAGACAGCCCTCGCTCGCCTGCTCGGTAGTCTGAAAATAGTGGTAAAAAGAGCGGCTGGCGGAGATCACGCGCAACTCACCATCCAGCACAATCAGCGGCTCGCGCACCGTATTGACGATACCTTCAGCCAATTCGCGCGCCGCCAAAACAGCCGCTTCAGCCGCAACACGCCCGCTGATATCGGTAAAGGTCAGCACCACGCCGTCGATCACATTGTCCAGCGTACGGTAGGGTTGAATGCGCGCCAGATAGCAGACGCCGCCCGTTGTGAGCACCTCGCGCTCGAACGGCACCAGCGTATCGAGCACATGCTGTGCATCGTTCAGCAAATCGCCGTCCTGAATATTGGATTTGATGTCGGATAACGGGCGTCCCACATCGGAGGCTACCAGCCGATAGATTTTCACCGCATCCCGGGTGATGCGCTTGATGCGCAGATGTGCGTCCAAAAACAATGTGCCAATATTGATATTATCGAGCAGGTTCTTCATGTCGTTCTGCATCACGGCCAGTTGCTCGATCTTGCCTTGCAGCTCGGCATTGACGGTAATCAGCTCTTCATTGACAGATTGCAATTCCTCTTTGGATGTCTCCAGTTCCTCGTTGGTCGATTGCAACTCCTCATTGGTCGATTGCAATTCCTCGTTGGTGGATTTGAGTTCTTCATTGGAGGCCTGTTGCTCCTCAATGGTTGCTTGCAGATTTTCACGGGTGTAGCCCAGCTCACGTTCCAGCTCCTCGACACGCACAAGTTCAGCGTGTCCCGGGACTTTGCCGCGCCGGGATTTATTGGCTAGCGGGTGCGCGACATCCTGAAAGCTGATCAGCAGCAGCTTCTGCCGGTTATCGTGGCCTTGCATCGGGCGCACGGATAAACTCACCGCATGAAAATCACCATTGCTCTTGACGGAAACCTCCTGATTCAGGGACTGCGTATTCTGCCCAACTGCGGCCTGCAGCGCATTGCGCAAATGCAGTTGCAACCCTTCACGCGCCATTTCAACGATATTGAGCGTCGCCTGTCCCGGTGCCGGACGCAGATAACGACCGGTGTCACCATGCACGTAGAGTATGCTGCCTTTTTCATCGGTCACAACGGACGCAGGCGCGTAGGTTTGTAACAGAAGTCGCTTAGTCAGCTCGGCGAAATTGGTTTCACGGGGTTTGATGGCAATTTCTTCAGCGCCTTTCGTGTTTGCATTCCGGGTCCATACCACACCGCCGCTGGTCACAGCGCCGGCAGGGGCAATCGTCCCGGTGGCACGATATATTTTGAACTTGCGGTTGATCGGCGCAAACAGATCGGGATAATTGCCGATGCTCTCAGACGGCGAGAGCAACAGCACTCCGCCGGCCTTGAGCGCATAATGAAAAGCCGGAATCAGGCGGTTCTGCGCTTCAGGCTCCAGATAAATCATCAGATTGCGGCAGCTGAGCAGATCCAGCCGGGTGAAAGGCGGATCCTTGATGACATTCTGTATCGCGAACACCACCATCTCGCGGATATTTTTTTTCACCCGGTAACCGGAATCCTCCTTGACGAAATAATGACGCAGCCGCTCAGGCTGCATGTCCTGCGCGATATTGGGCGGATAGAAACCGGCACGTGCGACGGTGATGGCATCATCATCCAGATCGGTGGCGAACAGCAGCACTTTTCGTTCCTGATGAGTCTCTTCCATGTATTCGGTGAGCAACATGGCAATGGAATACGCCTCCTCACCGGTAGCGCAACCGGCCACCCAGACACGGAACACATAGTCTTCCGGCTTGTCCGCGAACAATTGCGGCAACACCTCCTCCTTCAGCGCGTCAAACGCTTCCGGATCGCGAAAGAAATTAGTGACATTGATCAGCAGTTCCTTGAACAAATGGCCGATCTCGGATGGATGCTCCTTGAGGTAACGCGAATACACCTCAAGGCTGGTAATGTCGTGCATGGACATGCGCCGTTCGATGCGCCGTCGTATGGTGGTCTTTTTGTATTGGGAAAAATCGTGGCCGGTGGCGGTTCGCAACTGCATCAGGATGCGGTTGATGCCACCGGTGACCGCAGGAGCAGCTTGCGGCGGCTGATTCTGGCTGCGCAGGCCGGACAGCAAAACTTCCGGCATTTTTTCTACCGGCAGAACGTGGCTGGCATAGCCCGCCCCGATGGCACTTTCCGGCATACCGTTATATTTCGCAGTAGCCGGTTCCTGCACCAGCGTGACACCGCCCGCACCCAGTATCGCACGCAGCCCCAGCGTGCCATCGGTGCCGGTCCCGGAGAGGATGATGCCGATAGCCATCTCGCCCTGATCCTCGGCCAGAGAACGCAGAAAGGCATCGATCGGCATGCGTTGCCCGCGCGGTTGCAAGGGTTCACTAAGTTGCAATACGCCATGAAAAATCGCCATGTCGCGGTTGGGCGGGATCACATACACGCAGTTGGGCTCGACCTTCATCTGATCCTGCACCTCGACCACCGTCATGCGGGTACTGCGCTGTAGTATTTCGGTGAGTATGCTGCCATGGCTGGGATCGAGATGGGATACCAGCACAAAGGCCATGCCGCTGGCAGGTGGCATCTGACGAAAGAAAAGTTCGAAGGCTTCCAGTCCACCGGCAGAAGCGCCCAGACATGCGACGGGAAAACCGTACTGCACATCAGCGGCGGGTGTTTCGATTTTATCAGCCACACTATCCTCAGTGGTAAATTTTGGCAGTGCAGCAAGATACAGGGATTACCTGCACTGTGTCCATAAGGAAATTCCTAATGCGCCGCGAACCTCATCCAATCGTATCATTCAAGAAAAAAGCAATTGTTCACGCGGAGGCGCGGAGAACGCGGAGAAAAACAAAACCAAACAAAAAATATATAAAAAACAAAATCAGCTTTAATTAAGAAACTCCTAATATTTTAAGTATTTTATTTTCTCCGCGCCTCCGCGTGAGATCGTTTTTAACTTACAGCCCGCTCAGCACCCTGACATGCGCCGTTGCGCTACGCCCCAGAGCGCTTAACGCGTAACCGCCTTCCAGCACCGATACGATGCGCCGCTGCGCATGCCTTGCCGCCAGCGCCTTGAGTTGTTCACTCACCCAGGCGTAGTCTGCCTCACGCAGCGCAAGTCCGCCCATATCGTCTTCGCGGTGCGCATCGAAGCCTGCCGAAATAAGCAGCAGCTGCGGCCGAAAGTCTTCCAGTGCGGGCAGCCAGTGCTGCGTTACCGCCTTACTAAAATCGGCACCCGTGGCGCCCGCTGCCAGCGGCACGTTGATGATGTGGGAATTGCCGCTGGCAGCCCCACAGTAAGGGTAATAAGGATGTCGAAAGGTGGAGCACAGCATCACGCGCGGATCGTCGTGAAATATATCCTCCGTGCCATTGCCGTGATGCACATCGAAGTCGGCAATCGCAACACGCTCAAGACCGTACTGACTCAGGGCATGAGCCGCCGCCACCGCCACATTGTTGAACACGCAGAAACCTGCCGCAGCAGCCCGTCCGGCATGATGTCCGGGAGGACGGATATTGCAAAAGGCGTTTTCCACCCTGCCTTCCATCACCAGATTCACGGCGTTTACCGCCGCACCCGCTGCATGCAGTGCCGCAGACAAGGTGTACGGGTTCATCGCCGTGTCGCCGTCCAGATAAACCAGACCGCTTTCGGGCGATTGCGCGAACACAAATGCGACGTATGAATCTGAATGAACGCGCAGCAATTGCTCCCGGGTGACCTGGGGCGCGTCATAATGCGCAAGATAAGGCATCAGCCCGGATGCGATGAGCTGATCTTCTATCGCATGGATACGCGCAGGAGACTCTGGATGGTCCGCACCCATCTCATGCTTCAGACAGGCCGGATGGGTCAGGTAGGCTGTTTGCATAAAAATAGTAAGTTAGAAACGAAGATCTAATCCGCAGATTACACAGATTCATGCAGATTTAAAAAACGAACCATAATCTCAAAAAACAATTGCAACTATATGTTTTTTTAGTTAATTTATGAATTTAATCTATTTAATCTGCATAATCTGCGGACAAAGATTTTTACAGCACCTTGCGAACCGATTTGATACTGTCGTCATCCTCGCTGGTGAACACTTCAAACTCCAGTCTGTCCATCAGATGTAGCATGTCGGTGTTGTTTTTGAGCACCTCGCCTTCGATCAGCTTCAAGCCTTTCGCACGTGCCGCATCCATCAGTGTCGTCATCAGGCGCTGTCCCAGTCCCTTGCCATGCATGTTATCGGCAATCGCCAAGGCAAATTCGCAACTCTCACCATCCGGATTGATCGCGAAGCGCGCAACGCCCAATTCCACTTCTTTACCGTGTATGTCGGTCACCGCAATCAGCGCCATCTCGCGGCTGTAATCGATCTGCGTGAAGCGTACCAGCATGGCCTGGCTCAGTTCCTGCACACTGTTCATAAAACGGAAGTAACGCGACTGTTCCGACAAGTTGCGCACAAATTCCTGCACCAGTTCGGCATCCTCGGGACGGATCGGACGGATGGTGATATCCATTCCATCGGCCAGTTGCCAGTGGTTGACCAGATGCGTCGGATAGGGGTAAATCGCCATATGCGAGTAACGATCCGCACTCGGCTGCCTGAACCCCACCACCACGCGTGCATCGGCGGCAAGCACGCCGTGCTCATCCAGAATCAGCGGATTGATATCCATTTCGGTGAGCATCGGCAACTCGCAGACCATCTCTGAGACACGCAGCAGCACGGATTCGAGCGCGTCCATGTTGGCCGGCGGCATATGGCGGAATGCGCCCAGCAAACGGGAGACATTGGTCCGGTTGATCAGATCGCGGGCCAGGTATGAATTGAGTGGCGGCAAGGTCACCTGCGCATCGCCCATCACTTCGACCATCGTGCCGCCCGCGCCGAAGGTGATCACAGGACCAAACACCGGATCGCAGATCACCCCCACCATCAACTCGCGCCCGTTCGGCTTGACTATCATCGGCTGGATGGAGATGCCATCCATGTGCGCACCGGGCCGATTGCGTTTGATATTCTCGGTGATCTCGTGATACGCCGCGCGTACCGCCTGAGCATTACCCAGATTAAGCATCACGCCGCCGGCATCGCTCTTGTGGGTGATGTCGCGTGAATTGACCTTCATTGCCACCGGGAAACCCAGTTGGTGCGCGATCAGCAGCGCCTCGTTAGGTGAGCGGGCGATCATGGTCTGAGCGACCGGGATATGGAAGGCAGCAAGCAAGGCCTTCGACTCCATTTCGCTTAACACGCGGCGTTTGTCCATCAGCGCGCCTTCGATCACCATGCGCGCGCCCTCGACATCCGGTTCCAGACGGTGCGACAACGGCTCAGGCATCTGCATCAACAACTTCTGGTTCTGGTAATAATCGGACAGATAGGAAAACACCTCGACCGCAGGTTCTGGTGTACGGAAGTTGGGTTTTTTGGAGTGGGCGAACAGCTTGCGCGATTCGGCCACTTGCATCTCGCCCATCCAGCAGGTCAGCAGCGGTTTGTTGTAATGATTGGCAAGTTCAATCACGACTTCCGCCGCCTCCAGTGGCTTGGTCATTGCCTGTGGCGTCAGAATGGTCAGCACGCCGTCCACGTTCGGGTCTTCCAGGCAGGCCGCCACCGCATGCTGATAACGATCAGCCTGCGCATCGCCGATGATATCCACCGGATTGCCGTGCGACCAGTTGGGCGGCAAAACCTGATTCAACCGCTCGATCGTCGCATCCGACAGATTCGCCATTATCAGTCCCAGATCCGATGCGCGGTCGGTCGCCATCACACCCGGCCCACCGCCATTGGTGACAATCGCCAGACGGTTGCCGGAGGGATGAAAACCGCAAGACAAAGCCTTGGCAGCCGAGAACAGTTGCGTCACGGATTGTACCCGCACAACCCCTGCGCGACGCACTGCGGCATCGAAGGCATCATCGGAACCTACCAGTGACGCGGTGTGCGACATGGCGGCCTTGGAACCTGCCTCATGGCGCCCCACCTTGATCAAAATCACCGGTTTGACCCGTGCTGCGGCACGCAGAGAACTCATGAAACGGCGCGATTCACGTATGCCTTCGATATACAGCAGGATATTCTGTGTCTGGGGATCGGACACCAGATAATCGAGTGTCTCGCCGAAATCCACATCGGCGGACGAACCCATCGATACCACACTGGAGAAACCCACATCGTTGACCTGCGCCCAATCCAGAATCGCTGTACACAACGCGCCGGACTGGGAAACCAGCGCCAGATTTCCGGCATTCGCGCCGCCGTTGTTGAAGGTGGCGTTCAATCCGATGGAAGGGCGCATCACGCCCAGACAGTTAGGGCCTACCAGGCGGATACCATAGCGCTTGGCATTCGCAAGTAATTGGCGTTCCAGTTCCAGCCCTTCAGCACCGATTTCGCCGAACCCTGCGGTAATGATGACCGCTGCCTTGACCCCGTGCTTACCGCATTCTTCAATGATGTCGGGCACCGTTTGCGGGGGCGTTGCGATGACCACCAGCTCGATCTTATCCTCAATCTCGCTGATGGACGCATATGCCTTGCAGCCCTGCACTTCGGCCGCTCTGGAATTGATCGCATAAAGCGCGCCTTTGAAACCGCTTTCCAGCATGTTGTGAAAAACGATCTGACCGACTGAATCGACGCGATCACTCGCGCCAAAAACGGCTACTGAATTGGGTGAAAAAAGTGGCGTAAGATAATGTTTTGACATGATAATATAGAAACTTGATAGTTAAATTTCGGAATCTGATAACCGGATTAAATCACGGTAATATCAGGAAAACTATATCAGCGCGATGTTACAAGATGATACTTGACTATGCGCCGAATTATCCTCGCAGCCCAACGATACTGCCATCTTTTTCTGTGCAAAAGTATATCTGCCGAACCGGACGGCAACAGTGCCGCCGTGCTGTATATTGGCAAGGTCATGCAGGTCTTGAAACGCAGCTTGCTGGATGAGGCCATGGAATCTTCCCGATTTAACTGCACGGCATCAAAAAACGCTCTACCCCTATTAAGTCACCCACTAAGAAAGAAAATTTATGAAAAATTGCAAATTGAGCTGGAGTCTGGTGGTTGTCTTATCCATCATCGTCACCCTGTTAGGCTACAAATTCACTGTGGGCGAAGTCAAGCCATCCGACGATGGGCGTCAGGCGGTCATGTTGACCAAGGATGAACGCAATGCGTTACTGCTTGAGATGCGCAACTGGCTGCAAAGCTCACAAGGCATATTGGCTGCGGCATCCGAAAAGGATTTTGCCGCTGTCAGCAAATCAGCCCGCGCATCCGGCATGGCCGCAGAAGCCGATACGCAGGGTTCTTTGTTCAGGAAGATTCCGGTTGAAATGAAGGCACTCGGATTTGGTACGCGCAAAAAATTCGACGACATCGCAACAGATGCAGAAGAATTTAAGGACAGCAATCGCATCGTCAGCAAATTGAGCATGGCAATGAACAACTGCATTGCCTGTCACGCGACCTACCGGTTTGTTGAAATAAAACAATAAGTAACGTAAAAAAGCCTGCGGATTTGCAGGCTTTTTCGTTACGCGAATGCCGACAGTTAACGCCCGCTACCCATGGCTCCGCCCATACCACCGCCCATACCACCGCCTTGGCCGCCCCCCATACCACTGCCGCGAACCGGCGGTTTATCCGGGATGGTTGCACCCTGTTCCTTGGCGCGTTGTTTCATTTTTTCGTGGTGTTCGGCACGGACTTTTTCACGCTCTTCAGATGAAGTGGCACTGCGCATCTTTGCGCGTTGCTCGTTGCGTTCCTCGTCAGTCATCAGCTGGCGGCCTGTCGTCTGCTGCACCTGCTCGCGGCCTTGAGCTGCCACCTGATCGGCTGCCAGCGCGTTACCAGCTGAGAAGAACAATGCGAAGCCCAGTGCAGAAAGTGTTGTTTTCTTGCTCATCCTAACCTCCGTGTTGGTTAACAAAATGCCTGAAAAACTCCCCCTTGCAGGGTTAGTCTCATATTAACGACATTCCGCCGGATGTCTGTGATAAATATCACAGAGTTTCCGCCATCAGCCCAGCTTCATCATTATTTACGGCTACCCGGAAGTAAGCACTTCCTGGTGAGCGTATATAATTGGCGCACGTCTTAACACCTGAAAGTCTGTTTATGGAAACCTCCTGGCGCCCCGTTCTGCTTGAAGAAACGCGCAAACCTTATTTCAAGGATCTGCAAAAATTTGTCGCCGATGAGCGGCAAAAATACAGCGTTTTTCCAGCTGAAGCGGATGTTTTTTCTGCTTTGCACCTGACGCCTTACGAGAAGGTCAGCGTGTTTATCCTGGGACAAGACCCGTATCACGATGATGGACAGGCGCATGGCTTATGTTTTTCGGTGCGCCCCGGCGTACCCACCCCACCATCTTTACTCAATATATTCAAGGAATTAAAAGCAGACTTGGGGTGCGAGATAGCCAATAACGGCTATCTGACTCACTGGGCGGAACAGGGCGTGTTGCTGCTCAACGCGGTGCTGACGGTACAGGCGCATCAGGCTAACTCACATAAAGACCGGGGTTGGGAAACTTTCACCGATAAGGTGATTCAGGCCGTGAATGCCAAAAATGATCGCGTGGTGTTTGTGTTGTGGGGCGCTTACGCCCGTAAAAAAATCAGCCTGATAGACCAAAGCTGCCACCTCGTTATCGAGTCTCCCCATCCCTCTCCACTGTCTGCGCACCGGGGATTTTTCGGCAGCCGCCCTTTCTCCAAAATTAACGCCGCCCTGCGCGCAGCAGGCAAGGCGGAGATTGACTGGCAGATTCCCAATTTGTAAGGTGGGCTGCTGCCATCGCTAATCAGCCTTTTTCCATGAAGCGTTCGATATGCGCCAGAAAGGCGCGTGTCTTGGCGGGCAAATAACGGCGCATCGGCATCACCGCCCAGGCGGGGACGGTGGGCAACGACCACTCCGGCAACACGCGCACCAACCGTCCGAGCCGCACATCTTTTACAACGAAACTGCACGGAAGCGCGGCGATACCTGCACCATCGAGCAATAACTGCTGGATCATGTCGGGAGAATTGAGCGTCAGCCTCCCGGGCGGCACACCCTCCCATACTGCGTTTCCATTCAGCAGTCTCCACGGCACGGCACTCCCCCGGTCGGAGAGCAGGCGTACCGCAGCATGATGCGCCAGCTCATCGGGGTGACCCGGTGCCGGATGCAGTGCCAGGTAGATCGGACTGGCATAAAGGGCGAAATGTTGTTCGTCTATCTTGCGTGCAACCAGGATAGCGTCGTCGCTAAGATCCCCCATGCGTATCGCCAGATCGTAGCGTTCCCCGATCAGATCCACACGTCTGGATGACAGGTCAATGTCGAGTTGAATTTCTGGGTAGGCGTCGATAAAAGTGGCGATAGCGCGCGAGAAATGCTGCCTTGCATAATCGCCCGGCATGGAAACACGGAGACGTCCGTGGGGACGCGCTTCCTGACTGCGCACGAAATCCCGGGTGGCCTCAACTTCTTCCGCAACACGGCGGCAATGATCGAGAAATTCCTGACCGAAATCGGTGAGCGCAAGGCGGCGCGTGGTTCGGATCAGCAAGCGCTGCCCCAGCGCCGCTTCCAGATTGGCGAGGCGGCGGGAAACCGTAGCCTTGGGAATAGCAAGATATTCAGCCGCTCGCACCATGCTCTGCTGTTCGACGATGGTGGCGAACAGGATGTAATCGTCGGCAGAGAGGTTAGTTTGTTTCATTTATGGGACAGTCTATCCCGAATTAGCGGCTTTATCTATCTTTTTGCATGCTCTACCATGCTGTCACTCTTCAACCGGAGGTAATCCAGAACCTGAAAAGGCTATCCGCAGATTACACAGATTCACGCAGATTAAAATCAAACCAGAAGAATATGCATGATGTATAGGTTGAGTTTACTGCGTAAGCTGCGAAAAAAATGGATGACATTAATTTTGTGGAATGAAGCATGGTTAGAGGGTACTCATACAGAATATTAATTCCTGTGATTCGCCTTATTGATTTTGTTTTTTATCCATTTAATCCGTGTAATCTGATGAAACTACTAAGTATTGGACTAAGACGCAACAAAACTGCATCTAAGCCACTACTTATGCGGACAATGGTTTTTTTAGGAAGACAACCCAAATGACATTATTCCAATCCCGCAGTATCGAGCAATTGATAGCAGGCATTGCCACCTCGGATGGCGCAGGCGTAAAGCTGACACGCATATTGACAGGTAAGCTGCAACGTCGCCTTGATCCCTTCCTGATGCTGGATGCCTTCGGCAGCGACGTGCCGGACGACTACATCGCAGGCTTCCCCGACCATCCACATCGCGGCTTCGAGACGGTGACTTACATGTTAGCAGGCCGGATGCGTCACCGTGACAACGCCGGACACGAAGGCTTGCTGGAAAATGGCGGCGTGCAATGGATGACTGCCGGGCGCGGCCTGATTCATTCCGAAATGCCTGAACAGATCGAGGGCGTGATGGAAGGCTTTCAGCTTTGGTTGAACCTGCCGGCATCGCGCAAGATGAATGATCCCTGGTATCGGGATTTTCCAAGTAGCGCCATCCCCGAATATGTCACAAGCAAAAGCGTCACCGTGCGGGTCATCGCGGGTGCCAGCAATGGCGTTGCAGGCATGATCACGCGCGAAGACACCGAACCGCTGTTTCTGGATGTACACCTGCCGGCAGGCACCACCTTCGAGACCGCAATACCGGGCATGCACAACGCCTTCATCTACGTCTATCGCGGGGCGGTGAAGGTCGGCGATACCATGGTGGAATCGCGCCGCATGGGCATTTTAAGCAACACGGGCGACGGCGTGACGCTGACCGCATCTAACGGGCATGTAGAAGTGAGCAGCCCTGATGATAAAACTCATCATGCCCATTCCCTCACCCCAACCCTCTCCCGCTCTGCGGGCGAGGGGACAAACGAATCGCTACGCGAGTCTCACATTAACGATACGCGTCTGATCCTGATTGCCGGCAAACCCCTGAATGAACCTATCGTGCAGTACGGCCCATTCGTGATGAACACGCAGGAAGAAATCCATCAGGCACTGGATGATTATCGCTCAGGACGTTTTGTTTAGTGAAACAGCGTTTTTTTCCGCAGATTAAACTGATTTACGCAGATAAAAGCCAATTCAAATTTGAAATACATCGAGACGAATTTATCTGCACAGCTAGCGACTTGCTTTTCCTTCCCCTGAAAGGAAAAAGGAACTGACCTGTCTTTGATGCTTTTCATCCTTGTTAATCTGCGTAATCTGCGGAAAAAGGCTTTTCATGTTTTCCCTATGGAGCAAAAATGATGTCCGCGCGCTATACAAAAACTGCGATTGTGCTGCACTGGCTGATGACCCTGCTGATTTTCGCGGTGTTGCCGCTGGGACTGTACATGCACGACTTAAAACTGTCGCCGACCAAACTTCAGCTGTACAGTTATCACAAGTGGATAGGCGTGACCCTGTTGCTGCTGGCTATGTTGCGTATTCTTTGGCGCATCTCGCACATCCCGCCGCCCTTACCTGCATCCTTGCCGCGCTGGCAGCAACAAGGCAGCGGTGTGGTTCATGCCTTGCTGTATGTGCTGATGCTCACCGTGCCGCTGTCCGGCTGGCTGATGAGCTCGGCCAAGGGCGTCCAGACGGTGTGGTTTGGGATGTTGCCACTGCCCGATCTGGTCGAAAAGGACAAGGCGCTGGGCAATTTGCTGGGCGCAGCCCACGAAAGTCTGAGTTACCTGTTGCTGGTGTTGGTGCTGATACACCTATTGGCTGCACTCAAGCACCGTTATATCGACCGGGACGACGTAATGTCCCGCATGCTGCCCGGCACGTCATCAAAAGGAAATCCGTCATGAATATCATGTGGAAAACAGTTTTCCCGGGTCTATTGCTGGTGGCGAGTCAGGCACAAGCGCTCGAATATAATCAGGTCCAGATCAACCAGAGCGCACTGACATTTGGCTACAGGCAAATGGGCGTGGCGATGGACGGCAAATTCAACAAATTTTCGGCACAGATTTCCTTTGACCCGGCAAAACTGGCGAACGCCCAGGCCCGCATCGACGTGAACCTGGCCAGCATAGACACCGGCTCTACGGATGCCGACGAAGAGGTGGCAGGCCGTCTGTGGTTCAATACCAGGACTTATCCGCTTGCCAGTTTTGTATCCAGCGGCATCAAATATATGGGCGGCAATCACTATCAGGCCAGCGGAAAAATCAGCATCAAGGGCAGGACACTGGATATCACCGCGCCCGTCACCGTACAAATCGATGGAAATAAAGGGCTGTTTGACGGCAGCTTCAATATCAAGCGTCTGGCCTATGAAATCGGGACAGGAGAATGGGCCGATCTCGGCACGGTCGCTGATGACATCCAGATCAAGTTTCACTTAGTCGTTATAGCAGCACCCGCAGCAGCTTCACCTTCATCAACTCAACCTGTCAGGAAAAAACCATGAAAATCGCTCTGCCACTGTTACTCTCAATCTCATCCGTCGCATTTGCCACACCGGAAACGTTCGTTCTTGACACCAACCATACCAAGCCGCGCTTTGAGTACAACCATATGGGCTACTCTACCCAGATCAGCCGCTTTGACACGGTCACGGGAAAAATCACGCTGGATCGTGCCGCGCACACAGGCTCGGTAGATGTGTCCATTGATGCCACTTCGGTCAATACCGGCTCGACCCTGTTTAACGGACATATTCAGGGCGAGGACTTCTTCGACACGGCTAAATATCCGACCATCACCTACAAATCCGACAAGCTGAAATTTGACGGCGACAAACTGGTTGGCGTGGAAGGTAATCTGACCATCAAGGGTGTGACCAAACCGGTTGCGTTGATCGTAACCTCCTTCATGTGCATGCCTCACCCGATGATAAAAAAGGAAGCCTGCGGTGCCAATGCAACGGCTCAGATCAAGCGCTCTGATTTCAACATGGCTAAATATGCACCTTTGGTGAGCGATGAAGTCACCCTGTCGATTCCGGTTGAATCGTTGAAGCAATAAAAAACTACCTTTTATCCGCAGATTTCAAATTATTAAACACAGGCTGATTTAATTCTTAAAAAGAACAATTTAGCTGGGAGTTGCAGCCCCATAAAAACCATAAAAACCATAAAAACCATAAAAACCATAAAAATATGCAATATATTGATTAAAAAGGATTTAATACAACTTAATCCGTGTAATCTGCGAAAAAAACTTACTAGAAAAGGAACATAAAATGACGACAACCCTGTTTACTCCCATCACATTGGGCAAGCTGCAATTAAAAAACCGCATCGCGATGGCGCCGTTAACGCGCTGCCGCGCCACAGGCAATGTTCCGAATGAACTGATGGCAGAATATTACCGGCTTCGGGCCGGTGCAGGCCTGATTATCGCAGAAGGCACCTCTCCTTCTGCGAATGGACTGGGCTATGCACGCCAACCCGGGCTGTTCAGCGCTGAGCAAGTAACAGGCTGGCGCCATGTAACTGATGCCGTGCATCAGGCAGGCGGCAAGATGTTTGTGCAATTGATGCACACCGGTCGCGTCAGCCATCCGGCCAACATGCAGGTTGGGTCAAAAGTTCTTGCCCCTTCCGCACTGGCTGCTCCCGGCGAGATGTGGACGGATACCATCGGCATGCAGCCCTACCCTGTCCCGGCTGAAATGACTGATGCCGACATCGCGCAGGCTATCGCAGAATATGTAAAGGGTGCGAAACTCGCACTTGAAGCCGGATTTGACGGCATCGAACTGCATGCGGCGAACGGTTACCTGATCGACCAGTTTCTCAACACCGCCACCAATCAGCGCACCGACCGTTGGGGCGGCAGCATTGAGAATCGTATTCGCTTCGCGGTGGAAGTTGCAAAAGCGACAGCTGCTGCGATTGGCGCTGAGCACATCGGCATGCGTATCTCGCCTTATGGCGTGTTCAACGGCACGGCAGCCGACGCCGAGATGGATGCGATGTACCAGGCGCTGATAAAAGAACTGAACAGCATAGGTCTTGCGTATATCCACGTCGTGGATCACAGCTCGATGGGTGCACCGGAAGTCAGCCCAACCTTGAAAGCTGCGATACGCGCCTCATTCAAGGGCCGCTACATCCTCTCCGGTGGCTATGACTTGCAACGTGCCAATGCCGACCTTGATGCCGGGCGCGGCGACCTGGTCGCATTTGGTCGTCCGTTCATCTCGAATCCAGATCTGGTTAAAAAGCTTGCGAATGACAGCGCGTTGAGCGCGCCCGATTTCGACACCTTCTACACCCCGGGCGCAAAGGGATACACGGACTACTGAAAGTCGTAAGTCGTTAGTAAAAATCCCCGGCTTGCCGGGGATTTTTCATGCGTAACAGGCAGGACATACTTTACGACCGGCTATGAAACACCCCGCTGCAACAGCTCCTCGAACTCTTCCAGCGGCACAGGTTTACTGAACAGATAACCCTGAAAGTTTGCGCACCCGCATTGTTTCAAATATTGCAGCTGTGCTTCTGTCTCTACCCCTTCCGCAATCACATCCATCTCGAAGTTGCCCCCCAAATCCACGATGGTCTTGACCATCACCAGATCGGTCTTGTCAGTGGTGATATCGCGCACGAACGACTGGTCGATCTTGATTTGATCCAGCGGGAGTTGCTTCAAATAGGACAGCGAGGAATAGCCCGTACCGAAGTCATCCATCGAAAAACTCACGCCGAAGACTTTTAATGCGTGCATCTTGGCGATGGCGTCTTCAACATTGTCCAACACCAGACTTTCGGTGAGTTCCAGTTTAAGCCGGGCTGGCTGTATACCATGTTGTTGAACCGTTTTTTTCACTTGCGAGACAAAGTCAGCCTGGCGGAACTGTTTGGCACTGACATTCACCGCAATCACCAGGTTACAGGTCAGTGATTGTGACGCCCACAGCGCAATCTGTGCGCAGACGGTATCCAGCACCCACGCACCGATCGGCACGATCAATCCGGTACCCTCCGCCAGCGGAATAAATTGCGCCGGGGACACCAGTCCACGCTGCGGATGGCGCCAGCGCAACAACGCCTCCGCCCCCTGTGATTTGCCGTCTGTATCGACCTGTATCTGGTAAAACAACTGAAACTGCCGTTGCTCCAGCGCGGTATGCAGATCGGCTTCCAGTGCGGCGCGGGTCTCGATGGCTGTCTGCATATCCGGGTCAAAGAAGCGGATGACGTTACGTCCGGCATCCTTGGCGTGGTACATCGCCATATCCGTCCACTTGAGCAACTGTTCCAGATTATCCTTCTGGTCACAGAACACCGTCACGCCAATACTGGACGAGCAGTGATGCGAAATGACGTCATCGCCTCTGTTGAGCAGATAAGGCTGCGAGAGTGCAGCACGTATCTTCTCAGCTACACCATCCGCTTGAGTCACCGCGTCGTTCAGATGCTCCGACAAGCCCTCCAGCATCACCACAAATTCATCACCGCCAAAACGCGCCGCACTATCCTGTTCACGTATGCAACCGAGAATGCGGCTGGACACCGCCATCAGCAGCTGGTCGCCGATATCGTGGCCATGCAGATCGTTGAGCACCTTGAAATGATCCAGATCGAGGAACATCAGCGCGCCGTGACGTTTATTGCGTGAAGAAGCGGCCAGAGCCTTATCCAGCCGGTCGACCAGCAAACGGCGGTTCGGCAACTTGGTCAGCGGGTCATAAAAAGCCAGATCGTGCATCTGTTCCTCAAGCAGATGGCGCTCGGTAATATCATAAAACCATCCCAGCACGGCTTCCTGGCCTTCGAAGCGAAACGAGAGATAAGAAGCCAGCGTCCATTTGACCCCCTGCTCCGGAATGGTTAACTCGACCAGCTTGTCAGTCACTACCAGTCCTTGGGCAAGCTGCTGCAGCGTTTCATCGTAAACTTCAGGATGGACATAATAGCTGCGCGGATCGATTGGCTCAGCATGATCGGAACCCACATTGATGAGTTCACGATAGCGTTGATTGGCGAACACCACGTGACGCCCTCCCCCGTCGGCTACCCTGACCGCAATCGGACTGGATTCGAGCATGGAACGGAAACGCGCCTCGCTTGCCTCTAATTCCTGCGTGCGGAGGACAACCTTCTCCTCCAGCGTCGCATTGGCCAGCTGCAACTCCCGGTCGAGTCGCTCCCGTTCACGGTAACTCTCCTTCAAATGCTGGTTGGTTCGCGCCAACCAGAACGTAGCCGTCACAACACCCAGAAGAAGCAGTAAACCTATGCCCAGCAGATTAAAATTAAGGGGTTCTAACAGCCAATTCATTGCAAACCCTCCTCAGCGTTCACGACGCAACTTTTCCAGTTTTGTTTTCAGTTCGGGCAGGATGGCAGCGACCGCTTTTTCGCCTTCCAGTATGGCCAGATGCCTGTCATCCAGATTGCCTTGTGCGATTTCACGCGTGACCGGGCGGATCACCACATCCGCATTGCTCAGCTCGTAACGATTGATAGTCTGACTCATGATATCGAAAGTCTGCATCAGCACATCCACCGTGGTTTCCGTCTTGTTGTTTTGCGGCAGATTGGAGATATTGACGGCAATCACAAAGTCGGCACCGAGCGCGCGCGCCTCGGCAGCGGGCACGGGCCTGACCAGACCACCATCCACATAGCTGCGCCCGTTGATGATCACGGGCTGAAAGACGCCCGGCACGGCACAGGATGCGCTGACCGCCACCCCTGTATTGCCGGTGCGGAAGACAACTTTTTCACCGCTGGCCAAATCGGTCGCGACCACCGCAAAGGTGCGGCGCAGCTTTTCCAGCGGCGCCTGCTTGACGGCCTGATTGATGAAGATCTGTAGTGGTTTACCGGTAAACAGACCGCGATTGGGCCAGGACCAGTCAACAACCCGCTCTTCTTTCATCGGAATGGACATTTCCTGCAACTGAAAACCGGTGTAGCCTGCAGCATACAGCGCGCCGATTGCCGAACCAACACTGGTGCCGACGATAATATCAGGAACGATACCCTGCGCTTCCAGCGCCTTAATGACACCGACATGGGCAAAACCGCGCGTACCGCCACCGCCTAAAACCAGCGCTATTTTTGGCGCGTGTCGTGCAACTGCGGGTGTTACAACGGGTGGTGCAGGCACACTGCTACACGCGCTCAGTTGCGCGACGGCAAAGAAAAAAAATAGCCAGCGACCAAGATGTTGCAAGCCTGTTTTCACGTGCCGGCGAGAAGTCGTGCAATCAATCTTTCGCATCAGACTGGACGGGCTTGCGGCGCATGAATAACGCAGGAATCTGATTAGCGGGCTTGCTGACAGGCGCCGTTATCGGCTCGTTGATCCTTGTGCTGACCGAGGGTTCATAAGGTTTATTGAACCAGGCATCGTGGACCGGCCTTTTCGGCCCGCTGACATGCGGCGCACGGATATGCACATGATGTTCAGCGCGAGGTTCGGCGCGGACGGGTTTTGCCGGAACAAGCGGCTCGGCCCGCTGAATCTGACACTTGATCAATTTTTCGATTTCGACCAAGTATTTCTCTTCTTCAGGTGACACCAGTGAAATTGCGATGCCAAAAGCCCCGGCGCGGCCGGTACGACCGATGCGGTGCACGTAATCTTCAGCTGCACTGGGAATTTCGTAGTTAATAACCACCGGTAACTGGTCAATATCCAGACCGCGCGCGGCCACGTCGGTGGCAATCAGCACGGTGATCTTGCCGGTTTTAAAGGCATCCAGCGCCTGCATCCGTTCGAGCTGACTCTTGTCGCCGTGAATCGCATCGGCCGAAAATCCCTCCCGCTGTAACTGGCGGGCGATACGGCTGGCGGTCAGCTTGGTTTTGGTAAACACCAGCGCCTGCTTTGCATCGCTGCCGCGCAACAATTGCGCAAGCAGCGCATGTTTTTCGTCGTGCCCGACAAGGTATACCTTCTGAGTGACATTTTCAGAGGTCGCATTGCTGCGGGCAACTTCGATAAGTTTTGGATTAACCAGAAATTCAGATGATAACTTCTTGATTTCATTTGAAAAAGTAGCAGAAAACATCAAATTCTGGCGCTGTTTCGGCAGCAGGGCCAAAATCCGTTTCAAATCCGGCATGAAGCCCATATCCAGCATCCGATCTGCCTCATCGAGCACCAGCATTTGCACCTGATTCAGCTGCACGGTTTTTTGCTCAATGTGATCCAGCAGACGACCGGGCGTGGCCACCAGTATCTCCACCCCGGCTCTCAACTGGGGCGTCTGCGTCTTGATGTCGACGCCGCCGAACACCACCAGTGAACGCAGGTGACTATACTTTGCATAAGCTTTCACACTGGCTTCCACCTGGATCGCCAGCTCACGTGTCGGCACCAGGATCAGTGCCCGCACGACATGACGCGCAGGTGACGGACTGGAGCTGGCATGCGGCAGGATTTTTTGCAGCATAGGCAACGCGAACGCCGCCGTCTTGCCGGTTCCCGTTTGCGCGCCCGCCATCAGATCACAACCTTCCAGCACCAAAGGAATGGCTTGCGCCTGTATCGGCGTCGGAATGGTATAACCGGATTCAGTGAGCGCCCTGAGGATTTCAGGCGCCAGATTCAATTCTGCAAAATTATTCAATATGTTATCTCTTTACGGTAATCAGGGCAGGCAGCAAAACCGCTGCATTATACCCGCATTACCAGAAACACAAATCGTCCGCCTCTCGACTGCCGATAACAGCGCTACGGCTTAAACCGTGAAGTGAAAGTCCTGCTCACGAAAAATCCTGATACAGGCCTCTACGACGACCGGATCGAACAACCGGCCTTTGTTGCGTTCAATTTCTGACAGCGCAACCTCAAGCCCCAGCCCGGCCCGGTAAGGTCGGTGCGAGATCATCGATTCCACCACATCGGCCACCGCCACTATCCTGGAATCGAGCAATATTTGATCATCCCGGAGTCCATGAGGGTAACCTGAACCATCCAGCCGCTCGTGGTGTTGCTGCACGATTTGTGCGATCGACCAGGGGAAGTCGATGTTTTTAAGGATTTCATAACCGTTCTCGGCATGTTCCTTGATGAGGCTGAACTCCAGAGTAGTGAGCTTACCTGGTTTGCTGAGGATTTCGGCCGGCACACGAATCTTGCCAACATCATGCACCACACTTGCCAGGTGTATGCCCTCGACCTGCTCCTCGGGCAATTTCAGCTCGCGGGCGATGGTAATTGCAAGTTGAGCGACGCGACGCTGATGCCCTGCAGTATAAGGATCGCGCATTTCGACAACAGCAGCCAGCGCCGTGATCGATTCGAGCAGGCTGACCCTCAGTTTTCTTTCGCTTTCCCTGAGTTCAACCGTGCGCTCATCAACCAGGTCTTCCAGATGATGGCGCAGGCGATTCAACTCCAGATGCGTGCGCACCCGTGCCAGCAGTTCATCGCGCTGATAGGGCTTGGTGACAAAGTCTACCGCACCCACTTCAAAACCTTTTACCTTCTCTTCCGTTTCCGACGCGGCACTGACAAAGATCACCGGCACATCAGACGTGACTGGATTTGCCTTCAGACGGCGACACACCTCAAAGCCGTCCATCCCGGGCATGCGGATATCGAGCAGCACCAGTTCGGGCGGGCTGGAATTAGCCGCGTGCAAGGCCAGTTCCCCGCTGATTGCAGAACGCACCTCATAGCCCTCGGCCTTCAGGATGTCAGACAACAGCCTCAGTGAGGCGGGCGTATCGTCGACTGCGAGTATCTTGCCTTTGTCTGTCATGTCATGTTTCCCATTCGCTCTGTCGTAGTTGCATGTTGAAACGAGAATTTAGATTTGGAATGTCTCACGGGGAGGCGCGGAGAACGCGGAGAAAAACACACAACCTCCCCAAAAATAAAAATCTAAATTCGCAAGACTCATAATTGATCGGGTTGGCATAAGTTTATCTGCGTGTGTTTGCGCTTGTAGCCAGAAATTATATCTCCGCGTTCTCCGCGTCTCCGCGTGAACATCGCTTTTTAGTGCGATTGGATTACTGCCAACAGTTAATTGCGACATAGCCTTCCCATTTAGTCATTCTGCAAAGCCTTCAGGCAAGCAGGGTAAACAAAGTTATCCGTCACATGCGACGGCGTTTGCTGTTCGGCATCGCAGGCAGCAACCTGTCAGGTAGCGGCGCTGATGCGATCTCAGCCCGTCCAAAGCCGCGCGAAGTTCGCGGCACAACGCCTGTAGCAGGACTGCCGCCATTCTATCAGTCAAGATAACTTCACCAAAGCAGCCTGCTAGCGGATGCCCCGCGCCAGCAGGCTTATCTGTTCAAGCAAGGCGTCACGCAAGGCATGCAGCTCACCTAATCTTGCCAGCGTTTCAACGGCGTTACCGTGCGTGTAGCGTTCACACAGCTCCGACGTTAAGGCATGTAGCTGCCGGTGCAATGTTTCAACGGACTGAAAAGCCGGCTGCTCACCATAGCGATTCTGTCCCAAGGTCGCTAACCATATGCCAAAACGGCACTGATGGATATCCAGCGGCGGCGGTGTCTCGCGCTCGCCCCTGAAGAAATCACCGGCGGCTTTAATCCAGGCGCGATGGTCGACACTGGCATTGAGCAGCGGCAAATCTTCGCGACTCGCCACAGGCAAGCTGGACCAGGATGATTCAGGCCGCCAGTTCATCGACCACGCCAGCATTTCGCCCGCCGGCATCGGTCGGGCGATGCCGTAGCCCTGAGCCAGATCACACCCCAGCTGCACAAGTATCTCGCCATGCGCCAGTGTCTCGACGCCCTCGGCGATAACCTGACGACGGAATGCGCTGGACAGACTGATCACCCCCTCAAGGATGGCCAGATCATCCGGGTCATCGAGCATGTCACGCACAAAGCTCTGGTCTATCTTGATCTGGGCGACTGGCAGGCGTTTCAGATAGGTCAGCGATGAATAACCGGTACCAAAGTCATCCAGGGCAAACAATACACCGATCTGCTGACAGTCTTCGATAACTTTGGATACGTGCGCCAGATCCTGCAGCGCGCTGGTTTCCAGCACTTCCAGCTCCAGGCAGGCAGGCGCAACTTCCGGATGCGCCGCCAATATCCCGCGCAGGCGCTCGACAAAGTCCGTCTGCTGCAACTGGCGCGCACCGACATTAACACTGACCGGGATACGCAGTCCGGCTTCCTGCCAGAGCGCAACCTGGTTCAGGGCGGTATTGATCACCCACTCGCCGATTTCGACGGCCAGCGGATGATCCTCGATCACCGGCAGGAACACCGCCGGCGGCAACAGGCCTTTTTCAGGGTGTTGCCAGCGGATCAGTGCTTCGGCACCGATGACGCATCCGCTGCGCATGTCCACCTTGGGTTGGTAATACAACACGAACTCTCCGGCACTCAAGGCCCGGCGGATGCCATCCACACTTTCGTGATGGCTGCGGATACTGCTGTCTTGCGCGGCATCGAACAGGTGGTAACGCCCCTTGCCGGCCAGCTTGGCCTGATACATCGCCTGATCGGACTGGCGCAGCAGTTGATCCGCATCCACATCGCCGTCCTGCGGAAAAAATGTAACCCCGATACTGGCCGAAACCTGAAGTATCAGACTGCCGACCTGCACAGGCTGAGCTGCAGCTTCCAGCAGGCGACTGAGCAGCATTACGCTGGAGTCGATGTCTGCCAGATCGATCAACACGGCAACGAACTCATCCCCGCCCAGACGCGCCAGGGTATCACCTTCACGCAGTGCCTGCTTCATGTGGTCTGCCAGGGTCATCAGCAATAGATCGCCCGCTTCATGACCGTGATGGTCGTTGACAGCCTTAAATCCATCCAGATCGAGATAAGCGACCGCCAGTCGCTGTCCGCGCCGCAACGCATGCGTCATTCCCTGGTGCAAGCGGTCTGCCAGCAGCACGCGGTTGGGCAGACCGGTCAGCGCATCGTAATGGGCGATATGCTCAAGTTCGTTTTCGTGCTCTTTCAACGTGGTGATGTCGGAGAACAGTGCCACGTACTGCTGGATCTCATTCTGGGCATCGCGCACAGCACTGATGGTTTGCATCTCGGCATAGATTTCACCGTTCTTGCGCCGATTCCAGATTTCACCGTACCAGTGCCCTTTTCCGACCAGATCGGTCCACATGGCGGCGTAATACTCGTTTTCATGACGACCTGATTTGAGAAATCGCGGGTTGCGACCCAAAACTTCTTCACGACTATAGCCGGTGATACGGCTGAAGGCTTCATTGACATCGATGATCACGCCGCTGGCGTCGGTGATCAGAATCCCTTCACGGGCATAGGTGAACACGCTGGCGGCAAGCTGAAGCCCTTGTTCGGCCAGCTTGCGCTCGGAAATATCACGCAGGAACACGAATAACTGCCCGCCATCTATTTTGCGGTAGGTGACACTCACCTCAACATACCAGATCGACCCATCCTTACGGCGATGCCGGGTTTCGAACAGATCGCGCCCGTTTTCAACGATGCGCTGAAGGTGGGCTGCCAACCCGGATGCATTTTCCTCCACCTCAAAATCGCGGGCTCGCATCCCAAGCAGTTCTTCACGCGTATAACCCGACAGCAGGCAATATGCGGGGTTGACGTCGAGCAAATTACCCTGTCCATCCGTGCGCCAGAAACCGTCAAGCGTGGTTTCCAGAATACTGTTCAGCGCCTCGAAGCTCTCGCTCAACTCGATAGTGCGCGCGGCAACACGAGCCTCCAGATGGTGACGCAGACGGATGAGCTCCAGATGCGTGTGCACGCGGGCCAGCAACTCGTCGCGCTGAAAGGGCTTGGTGACATAATCGACCGCGCCCGCTTTGAACCCCTGCAACTTGTCGCCTGTTTCAGATGCTGCACTGAGAAAAATTACCGGCACATTGCGCGTAGCAGGCTCAGCCTTGAGACGGCGACAAACTTCGTATCCGTCCATGCCGGGCATGCGAATATCGAGCAAAACCAGTTCGGGAGGATAGGTTCGGGCTGCGCGTAGCGCCAGTTCGCCGTTGATCGCAGCCCGCACCGCATACCCCTCGGCCTTCAGAAGGTCTGTCAGCAATTTCAGGGAGGCCGGCGTATCATCGACTGCAAGTATGGTCATGTCATATTTCCTGATTGATCCAACTGCAACGCATTCAGGATGGCAGGATAATCAAAGTTGCCCGCGAGGCCGGACAACAACTTTTGCAACTTCGCATCGGTAACTTGCCCGATGACAGCGCTGATACGATCGCCCTCCAGGCTTTCCAGGGCATTGCGCAGTTCGCATCGCAAGTCTGGCGCTAACACAGCCAGCATCTCTGCAGTCAAGACCGGCTCGTTCACGTCCTCCACCTCTGTGTCGGAATAAACATATTGCACGCCCAGCTGTTTGCTTAGGGTTTCATATATTTCATTGAAACGGTAGGGTTTGCGCACAAAGTCATCCATGCCTGCTGCCAGCATTTCATCGCGTTGTTCAGTAAAGGCAGAGGCCGTGACCGCAACGATCTTCACGTCACTGCCACCGGGCATTTGGCGGATATGCCGGGCAGCTGTAAGCCCGTCCATCACCGGCATGCGCCTGTCCATCCATATCAGATGCGGTTGCCAACTCCGGAACAACTCCAGCGACTTTTCACCATTCTCAGCCACCTTGACTGTCAAGCCTATGCTCACCATCAATTGCGTGAGCAACAACTGGTTCTCCAGCTGATCTTCAACAATCAGAATACGGTACTCCGGCTGACCAGGTGCCAGGCCCACAATATCGCCTTTGACCATGCTTTCAGGCTTGGCCACATCGCTTGCCGCAACCATGTTCACAGGCAGTTCCACCCGGAAGACCGCCCCCCGGCCATACGTGCTTTCCAGATTGATCGTCCCGCCCATCAGCTCAATGAATTGCCGTGTAATCGTCAAACCAAGACCGGTGCCCTTTTGCGCGGCAACCTCTCCTACCTGCACAAACGGCTCAAATATTTTCTCCCGATCTTCAGGCCTGATGCCGGGACCGGTATCCTCGACCTCGATCAGCCAGCGTTTCAGCGGGACATTCGGCTTCATCCCGAAACGCACGGTAACGCCGCCTTGCTGGGTGAATTTCACCGCATTGCCCACCAGATTGATCAGCACCTGACGCAGGCGCGCCTCGTCACCCTTTATATAACGGGGGAACTCGGAAGATTGATCAAGCAGCAGTTGCAATCCCTTCTCCTGGGCACGCACCTGCATCATGTCGGTCACATCGCGCACCAGCATCCCAAGATCCAGCGGCTGGTTCTCCAACTGCACCCGGCCCGCTTCGATCTTGGCCATTTCCAGTACATCGTTGATCAGTGTCAGCAGGTATTCGCCGCTGCGATTGATAATATCGAGGTTATCGCGCTGTTCCTTTTGCAACGATGGCGCCTTGCGCATCAAATTGGAAAAACCGAGTATGGCGTTCAACGGTGTGCGCAACTCATGACTCATGTTGGCCAGAAATACGCTTTTTGCCATGTTTGCCGTCTCGGCCGCATTGCGTGCCAGCACCAGATCGGTGGTGCGCAGCTGCACCTCTTCTTCCAGATGATCCTTGTACTTTCTCAGCTCACTTTCGATCTTCTTGAGATCGGTGATGTCAAAATTGGTCCCAACCATACGGATGGGGTTGCCCTCCAGGTCACGGTAGGTTTTGGAGGAAGCCTTGATATTCCTGATGGTGCCATCATCAGGGCGAATAATGCGAAATTCGGGCGCGTACTCTCGCTCTCCATGCAGTGCGGCCTGAATTTCCCCATCGGTAAACTGACGGTCATCGGGATGCAGCGTACAGATCCAGGCTTCATACGCGCCGCCGAATTCATCTTTACTAATACCGTAGAGAGAATACATACTCTCGTCCCATGTCAGCACATTTCTTGCAACATCCCAATCCCAGATACCAATCCCCCCCACACTGGTGGCCAGTTTGAGACGCTCTTCGTTGATACGTAACGCCTCTTCTACCTGTTTACGCTCATCAATTTCGGCTGCCAGATGCGCATTGGTCTCGCGCAAACTGCTCTCGCGACTTGCCACGGCATCCGACATGATCTTGAAACCGGAAATGATCGGGGCAAATTCAGCATGGGTTTGTGCCAGCTCAACCAGCGAGTACTTTCCCTCGACCACCCCGTCGATCGCAACGACCAGAGCATCGACCGGCTTCTTTAGCAGTCTCGTCAACATCCAGCGCATCGCAACGATCAGGCTGATAATCAGCAGCGCTGCGGTGCCGAAGCTGGTAAACAGCAACCATCGGTCTTTCTCTTCAAAGGCCTGTAACGACAAACCGATCTCGACGCTGCCTATGCTTTTCCCGTCATGTTCGATGACAAACCCGCGCTTGATCTGATTCCCGCTCGGATTGACATGCTGGTAGACGACACGCTGCTGATCGTCACGAATGGTAAGCGCAGCAATTTCGGTATTCGTCGCAAAGGCACGGCCTACCTTGCCTATCAGTTCATCGTCTATATTCCACAGCGGCCATTCCAGGGATTCACGCAGGTTGGCGGTATATCCCGACACTTTGCTCTCAAGAAGCGCATCTGCTTCACGCGAGGAATAGACATAATTGAGCAGGCTGACCGCAATCGACACCAGGGACACCAGCACGACCAAGGCTCTCGTGAGTTCACGATAAAGTGATTTTGGTTTTGCCGTAGAAGAAGCGGTATCGTTTTGCATCACTTGCCCCAGGTATTCGCGTAATACTGTATAAATTTATTCAACTGTTCAGCCCTGTCAGCGGGGACGTTATTTTTACCATAAAAGTTTTCCACTATATCCCGATATTTTTGGCTCTTCAGCGTTTTATCCAGCACCTGCCGGTAACGCTGCGCGACATCTCTCCCCTCAGGCACATCAACGTCTATCATGATGGCGATGGGACGATCCAATCCCGGTATGACTGTCTGAACAAAATCATCCTGTTCATCCGGGAAAAGCTGTCGTATCGTGTACCGCCCGGTCCCCTCTACCAGAATACAGAAATCAATCCTGCCCCGCTTTAGCTTCCTTATCAGGGATTCAGCTGAATCGCTCTCTTCCACCTTGACACCGTTACGAACAAAACGATCCTTGTCCTCTATCGTTCCCCGCAACACCCCAAGTGTATGTCCCTGCAAATCCCGCAGGCTATGGTATTCGATTACATCGTGATGGGGTTTGTAATAGAAGAAGGCTGAATGAAAAATACCGACAGGAAAAATTGCGCGATGCTTCTGGTTAATCAGTATGTCAGGGTCGCCGACGATATACGTGGCAACGCTTTGCCGGTACCGCGCGACCGGCAAATACTCGATAGAGTAAGCAACGCCCGCCTCGTCAGATATAAGCTGCAATAAGGCACCGCCCAGGCCGTTGCCAGGCAGTTGCGCAGACCAGTACGGAGGGGTAACGGTAGACTGAAAAACAACCGGTTCGGCACGAACAGAGGCCGCCAGCAGCAATACCGCCCAGATAGTAATGCGCCCAATTAACTTTAAACTCGCGTAGCGATACGTTTGTCCCCTCGCCTGCAGAGCGGGAGAGGGTTGGAGTGAGGGGGCGGGCATGGCGTTTTTCATCACCAAGGCGGCTACAACTCCATGCCCGCCAGGGCGGCCAAACTCATTTCCAGCCCGGATTCTGACGTTTCAAACGACCAACATAATCTGCAGGCACCTTGACGTGATATTTTTCCAGTATTTCCAGATACTTACCGTTCTTCAGGATTTTCTGCAAGCCGTCAACAAAGGCTTTATGCAGCTCTTTCCCACGGGCATTGCTGAAGATCAGCTCAACCGGCTCATCCGCCCTGAGGTAGAACGTGACCACGCGATACTGGTTCTTGTCCTTCTCTGCCAAATCCTGTGGACTGCCCATCAACGCCACGGCCTCATTGTTGAATAGTGCGTAGGTAGCCAGTTGTTTTGAGGGCAACACGTCCACGGTCGGTGCCTTGCCAGCCGCCTTGAATGCTGCGGTTACGATTTCCACCGTCAACGCGCTATCTGACTTGGCAGCGGCCTCTGACGGCGCAGACTGGTAAGCGACGATATCGGTCTTCCTCTCTTCGCCGAACAGTTGCGCCGTGATGCGCGGCGCCGTGGCGTACGCACTCGACGAGAAAACCAGCAAAACGATTGCCACCAGACGCGTCATGCCGCCCCATGCCGAACAAGCAAAACTATGATAGTTTTTCATATATACCTCCATCAATCCGCGACACTGGAACTGGACATGACCAGCAGTTTATCCCACAAGTCGAAATGATAATTGAACGGATGAGTCTGTGACAGAAAAATGGTGATTTTTTCTTCTTTCGGATCGACACTGAAGCGTGTGGAGTAAAGGCCCGCCCATTCGAATGTCCCGACATCGCCTGCATCCACATTGTGTTCGCGGTCTGCCTGAATCCCAAGGCCCAGTCCGAACTTCCAGCCCTCGTCATGCAGCGTGGTCTCGTAGAGTTTGCCGATCTGATTGGTCGTCATCAGTTCGACCGTCTTGCGGCTGACCACACGTACACCGTCGAGCTCGCCCTTGTTCAGCAACATCTGGGCGAAACGGAAATAGTCGTAGGGCGTAGTAACCATGCCGACGCCACCCGAGAGAAAGGTCTTCGGCCCCTGGGTCTGGAAGGTCGGAGAATACTTGTAGTCACCTTCTTGATGCGGGCCTGGCAAGACCTTTTCCAGCTTGCCATGCCAGTCGCTCTTCCATACCGCAGAGAGCCTGTCCTGCTTGCCCTCCGGCACGAAGAAGTAGGAGTCATTCATTTTCAGCGGCTTGAATACATGCGCAGTGATGTAGTCATCGAGCTTCATGCCGGAGACCACTTCGACCAGATAGCCCTGCACGTCCGCCGCCATGCCGTATATAAACGCCTCTCCAGGCTGACTGGCCAGCGGCAGGCGGGCCAGCCGTTTGACCATATCGCCTATCGTGCCTTCGGTTTCATACATCCCGCTGCTGATGCCGGCCTCTTCATACAGCGCATGCATCTGGCCCAACAAACGGTCTTTCGGATACCATTCGGACGCAAATGAATAAGGCATGCCTGCGGTGTGGGTGAGCAGGTCCTTGATCGTGATGTCTCGCTTGGCGGGAACCAGCCTGAAGGCCGGACTGGAGCCCTCGGGCAGCATTTCCAGCACTTTAGGACGAGCGAATTCGGGGATGTATTTCGCGACCGGGTCGGACAGCAGCAACTTTCCTTCTTCGTACAACTGAAGAATCGCCACGGTTACCACCGGCTTGGTCATCGAGCAGATACGGAACATCGTGTCTTTTTGCATCGGCTTGCCGACATCCGCCTGCCCGAACGTTTCAAAGTAAGCGATTTTGCCATGACGGGCGACCAGCACCACCGCACCCGCCATCTTCTTCTGGTCGATGTCGGTTTGCATCATGTTGCCGATATTCTCCAGACGAGGCGACGACAAGCCGACCTCTTCCGGCCTGACCGTCTTGATATCCTCAGCAAAAGCCAAATTTGCCAGCAAGGCCAGCAGTAAAACGATGATTTTCATGACCACCCTCCCCTTGTGTTAAGCCGAGCCGGCGAATAACCGGACGGATTGCATGTTATGCCCTTTTATGCGGGATGAATAGCCCGATTGAATAGCTCGATCGTCGCCAGGAAAAACACCTGACTCCCGGTTTGACACAGGATAATTTGGCTGTTCCGGCAAGTTTTGCTAGAGTCGCACTCCAGCCATCAAACTACACGCACGCCATGAGAATCGCAGATCCTATCGAAATCGAAAAATTCTCCCAACTGGCCCATAAATGGTGGGATCCGCAGAGCGAATTCAAGCCCTTGCACGAGATCAATCCATTGCGCCTGAACTACATCGACCGACTGGCCGGCCTGAGTGGCAAGACGGTGCTGGATGTCGGCTGTGGCGGCGGGATTCTGTCGGAGAGCATGGCCGGGCTGAATGCCAGCGTCACCGGCATCGACCTGTCAGACAAAGCCCTGCAAGTCGCAAAACTGCATCTGCTTGAAAGCGGCCGTCAGGTCAGCTACCGCAAGATCGCAGTGGAAGACATGGCGGACGAACAACCCGGCCAGTTTGACATCGTTACCTGCCTGGAAATGCTCGAACATGTCCCCGACCCGGACAGCGTAATTGCAGCCTGTGCAAAACTGGTCAAACCGGGCGGCTGGGTTTTCTTCTCGACGCTCAACCGCAACGCGAAGTCCTACCTGTTCGCCGTGATCGGCGCGGAATATGTACTGAACATGTTGCCGCGCGGCACACATGACTATGCCAAATTTTTAAAACCCTCCGAACTCGCGCAATCCTGCCGCAATGCGGACCTGACCTTAACCGACCTGACCGGCCTGAGCTACAACCCGTTCAGCAAAGTCTATTCACTGGGCAAAGATACCAGCGTGAATTACATGATGGCCTGCCGTCGTGATTAATAACCAGGATACATGCCGCAAGGGCATTCCCCGCACAACTAAGGGAAGACCCCCCAAGTTGTTGCGTGAAGGACACAGGATGCAGGATACAGGCTCAAGCGCTGTTAAAGCCGTGCTGTTCGACCTGGATGGCACTTTCGCTGACACCGCACCCGATCTTGCCGCAGCACTCAATCACGTCCGCGCCAGCCGTGATTTACCGCCGCTGCCGCTCGAAGTATTGCGCCCACAAGCCTCGCACGGCTCGGCCGGCCTGCTTAAAGTCGGCATGGACGTCACACCCGATGCGCCGGATTACGATGAGCTACGCGAGTTGTTTCTCGATCATTACGCGAACAATATCTGCGTGCATACCGGGTTGTTTAATGGGATGGCCGAACTGGTTTGTGAGCTGGAACGACGCGAGATTCGCTGGGGCATCGTGACCAACAAGCCGCACATCTATACCCTGCCCTTAATGCAGGCCTTGGGTTTTGCCGATCGCGCCGCCTGCATGATCAGCGGCGACACCTGCGCCAACGCAAAACCGCATCCTGAACCGATGATTAGAGCCTGCGAGGTCATCGGCGTAGCGCCTCTTCATTGCCTGTATCTGGGCGACGATCTGCGCGACATGCAGGCCGCGAATGCCGCAAATATGCGCGGTGTGATCGCGCGCTACGGCTACATCAGTGCAGATGCGTTACTTGAAAATTGGGGCGCGCACGCTTCAATCGACAATCCAATTGAACTTCTCGGCCTGATCCCTCTCTGAATCTGCTACAATCAGCGCCAATGTATAGCAGTACCAAACCGGGGACGACATGGCTTCGACGTGGGTTGCAAAGCAGAGTAGGGCATACCGAGGACCCGCAACCTCGTAAATCAGCTGGAAAAAACTAGTCGCAAACGACGAAA
>JBAZAY010000028.1:0-19626 GCA_041671725.1 Gallionella sp.
ACCGAGGATTACGTGCCATTTTTCCCGTGGTTTGGCGTAGTATTGGTGGGCATCTTTCTGGGCCGGCTGATGATTGCAAAACCCGCCAGGCTTATAAACCATCAAGCCGCTGACTGGACGAGACCGCTGGCGCTGGCCGGTCGCCACAGCCTGGCAATTTATTTACTGCATCAACCTGTCCTGCTGGGTATTTTATCGATGGTGGCTACTTCATGAACGTTCTGCGTATCTATTTTTCAGCCCAATGGCGGGACAACTCCTCCCCTTGCCCCTGGGCTTTGTGCGACGAATCAGGCGCAGTATTGCAACAGGGTCTATCGCCGCTGGCGGCTATTCCAAAGAACCGTGATTGTATTGGTATTGTCGCCGCCGACCGGGTTCTGACCTTCACCACGACTAAGCCCCCCGGCAACCAGCGCCGCTGGCAGTCCGCCCTGCCCTTCATTGCCGAAGAGCACACACTGACCGACCCGGAAGATATTCACGCCGTACCCGCAGACGCAAAAGAGTCCGGCACGATAGCGGTGTCTGTCATGGCAAAATCCTGGCTGAAACAAATCATAGCAGCAACCGCAGCGGCAGGCTTGCCACTGCGCCGCCTGATAGCTGAATCACTGATGCCCGTCTTGCCAGCCGATTCATGGACACTGGTCTGGGATGTCCACAATGGCTTTTTGCGCACCTCACTTACCACCGGACTGGCGCTCGATAGCGGCAATCAGGAAGCGCCACCGCTGACCCTGCTGCTCAGCCTGACTGACGCTGGCGTTAACGCGCCACGTCAAATTGTGCTGCGCTATATGCAGTCCGCATCACCCGCTATTTTGCCATCGTGGGATTTGCCGGTACCGCTTGTTCTGGGCGAGACGTGGAATTGGCAATGCGCACCGATCAGCGATGCGACACCCAACTTACTGTGGGGCGACTTCACCCCGCCAATGCGCCTGTTTGACGGATTACCCAAGCTGCGCCCCGCCCTGTTCATTCTGCTCGCGGCATTGACCATTGAGGTTGCCGGGACACATATCGAGTGGGCCATGTTAGCGAGTGATAAACAGACACTGACGCAAAATATTGAACATATTTTTCGCGGGACCTTTGGCGATGACAGCACACTGGTCGATGCGCCGTTGCAAATGCAGCGCAACCTTGCCAACTTGCGCCATGCAGCCGGTGTGACTGACGATGCTGATTTTCTTTCCCTGCTGGATACGGCAACGCCGTCGCTGGGTACAGCGGTGCGCGGTTTGAACTATGAGTCGGGCAAACTCGAACTCGACATTAAACTGGCAAAATCTGCCGACTTCGAGACGCTGGCAAAAAAACTGACCCATAGCGGATTAAGGGTACGCACCAGCGACATGCATGATCTGGGCGATGGCACCGAGGCAAAACTGACACTCTCTCTGGAAGGTCTGCGATGAAAGCACATCTGGAAGCACTTCGCCTGCAACACTGGGACACGCGTCCGTTGCAGGAACGCCGCAGCATTATCATCGGCGCATCATTTGTTCTGCCCCTGCTGGCCTATTTCCTGCTGTGGCAACCCGCGCATGACGCAGTTGGCAAATTGCGCGTAAAACTGCCCCAACTCCGTATGCAAGCCGAACAGATGCGCCAGGCAGCGGGACAAATCGAAGAACTGCGCCATCGTCCACAGCTGGCCGTCATGGATGCACTGGCCGTCAAGGCCGCAATTGAGGAATCTGCAAACCGGCACCAGCTACGCGACGCACTGACGAGCATAACCGCGCAGGAACCCAATGGCGCACGTATCACCCTCACCGCGGTATCGTTTGAAAAATGGCTGATCTGGCTGCGCGAATTGCAAACTTCGCAACATATCCGCGTCGATTCAGCCGCCGTTACAAGACTATCAGAACCCGGCATGGTCGCTGTTCGTGCCACCCTCACCAACGGCAACGCGCTGTGAGCAAAACGCGCTATCTCACACTATTTGCCGCAGCATATTTTCTCGGTCTGCTGATCATCACAGCCCCCGCGTCCTTACTTGATCAGGTTACACGGCGCATAAGTCACGAACGTCTGTCACTGGCCAATAGCCAGGGGACGATATGGCACGGCAGTGCCACGCCGATATTGCTCACGGATAAAGACTCAACCATTGCCCTGCATACGCTACACTGGAACATCAGGCCGCAAGCCTGGCTATTGGGAAAACTCAAGGCAGAGCTAGACTGGGACAATCCGGAATCCGTCACACCGATGGAACTCACGCTAACCCGGGACTCGATCATCCTGACCCATGTTCTGCTGCCGTTACCGGCACAAGTGATAAGTGAATTATCGCCGTACCTCAAACCTGCCCAGTTCAGCGGCAACCTGACCTTCGAAAGTCCTCAACTCGCCTATACCGACCACCACCTGCAGGGCAAAGCCACGGCCACATGGAATCAGGCGGGTTCCGCCATGTCAGCTGTTCATCCTTTGGGCGATTATCAGATCAATATCGTGGCCGTACAAGACAGTCTGCGCGCCACGCTGAGTACGCAAAGTGGCGCATTGCTGCTGGATGGTCAGGGTAACTGGTCGCCACAACAGGGGTTCCATTTCAATGGTACGGCCCGCGCCACAGCCGCTGCCCAACCAATGCTCTCGGAATTACTTCACCACCTGGGCCCTGAAACCGCGCCTGACATCTATAAAATTTCGTTATAAAACAAATATATACGCCAAACCTATAAAAATCATTTAGCCACAGAGAACACCGAGATCACCGAGTAAAGTGGGGTAAGCAGGGTTGATGCCCTACGGGCATCAACCCGCCAAACAAATAGTTATATTAAGTTTTTCAATCACCTTTTGGGTGAGTCAACAAAAAGTGAAAAACCCTTGTAACTCTCTGTGCTCTCTGTGAGCTCTGTGGCTTGAGCTGCGGTTTTAAGGTTCAACGCACCATCTGGTTCATATCGATGATAGGCATCAAAATGGCCAGCACAATCATCAATACCACAGCCCCCATGGTCAAAATCAGCGCAGGTTCGAGCAAGGATGTCAGGATGGCGGTGTAGTTACCGACCTCTTGTTCCTGTTGAGCTGCTGCGCGCTCCAGCATGACATCCAGTTTACCGCTCGCCTCGCCGCTGGCAATCAGGTGCACCAACAACGGCGGAAAGTATCCCGATACGGCAAGAGCACGGCTCAGGCTCACGCCTTCACGCACCTTTTTGGCTGCTTCATCCAGTGCTGCTCGCATCGGCAAATTATTGACCACGCCCGCCGCCGCTTGCAATGCAGCCATCAGCGGAACACCGCTACCAGCCAGAATCGCCAGCGTACTGGCCATCCGCGCAGTGTTAATTCCCCGCACCAGACGTCCCGCCACCGGCAGTCGCAGCAAGTACAGGTGAGCCTGGTATCGCAGCCGTGACTGGCGCAGCATGAGATGTATCGCCACGCCACCCGCTGCCAGCAGCAACAACAGATAGTCCCAGGTTTGTTGCAACGCAGCACTCACCCAGATCAGCGAACGGGTCAACAGCGGCAAGGTTTGATGCGACTGCTCAAACACCCCGATCACCTGAGGCACAACATAAATCAGCAAGCCGCCGACCACCAGCAAAGCCACCAGCGTGACGATCGCAGGATAAACGAACGCCAGTACGACCTTTTGTCGCAAGGCCTGACGAGACTCGGTGTAATCGGCCAGACGCAACATGACGCGGCCCAATTCACCCGATGCCTCGCCCGCCGTAACCAGTGAGCGATACAGCTCGGGAAAGATAGATTCATAACGCCCCAGCGCTTTCGCAAACGTCTGACCGCCCAGCACTTCCGCGCGCACCCCGGCCAGTACCTGCCGCGCCGTTTCGTTTTCGCTCTGTTCGATCAGCGCACTCAGCGCCTGCTCCAGAGTTAAACTGGCAGCCAGCAAGGTAGCCAGTTGGCGGGTAATCAGGCTCAGTTGTGCAACTGACAAACTACCACGCCGCCACTGCCAGCGACCATCACTGCTGGACTGCATGGCATTCTGGGATACCGCTTCGATTGCAACGACAGTGAGACCCGACTCACGCAAGACCGTCCGCGCCTGCCGCACGGTATCGGCCTCGGCCACGCCACGCTGCAGTCGACCTTTACTATCCAGTGCCTGATAACTAAAAGCTGCCATAATTTAACCTTGAAAGGAATGCTGTCCACGAATCGGTTCTGGCAGGTATGATGTTCAGTGAACATCAACTCGCAAAGACACGAAATAATTAAAAAATTTCTTTAATTCAGCAAACCGCCAGAAACATGAACATAAAAACTGCGGTAAGCATATGAATTTTAGTGTTTTTTTGTGCTTTTCGTGGATAAAAAAGGTCTTAAGGTTTAGTCGCGGGTGACCCGCAGCAATTCTTCCAGCGAGGTAACGCCGGAAGCAACGAGTCGCATGCCATCCTGGCGCAAATTGTGCATGCCGTGTTGCATGGCATACTGCCGTAAGTCCTGTTCGGATGCGTGATCGTGTATCAAATGGCGCAGACCATCATCCACCGTCAGCAACTCGTAAATACCGCTACGGCCACGATATCCGGTTTGATTGCATGCGCTACAACCGGTTGGCCGATACAGCTGCGCTGGCGGTGTGTCAGATTCAAACAGCGCCAGCTCGCTGGCATCCGGCTGATAGAACTCGCGACAGTCGGGGCACAGCGTGCGTACCAGACGTTGCGCCAACACGCCGAGCAGACTGGATGCCAGCAAAAAGGGTTCGACTGCCATATCGGTCAGGCGCGTGATCGAACTGACCGTGTCATTGGTGTGCAAGGTCGCCAGCACCAGATGCCCGGTCAGACTCGCCTGCACCGCAATTTGCGCGGTTTCCAGATCGCGGATTTCGCCGATCATGATCACGTCGGGGTCCTGTCGCAAAATGGCGCGTAAGGCGCGCGCAAAGCTCATGTCGATACGCGGATTGACCTGCGTCTGACCGATACCGTCGAGATCATATTCAACAGGATCTTCCACTGTCATGACGTTGGTCACGGTTGCATCGATGCGCGATAACGCAGCATACAGCGTGGTGGTCTTGCCGGAACCGGTGGGCCCTGTCACCAGCACAATACCGTGCGGCTGATGAACCAGCGCATCCATCTTCGCCAGCGTTGTGCCTTCCATGCCCAGCCTTGTCAGCTCCAGCCTTCCTGCATCCTTATCCAGCAGACGTAACACAATGCGTTCGCCGTGTCCCGTGGGCAGGGTCGATACACGCACATCGACCGGCTTGCCCGCCAATCTCAAGGTGATACGCCCATCCTGAGGCAGACGTTTTTCAGCAATATCCAGCTCCGCCATGATCTTGATGCGCGACACCATCGCCGCATGCAAGGCACGGTGAGGCTCAATCACATCTTTGAGCGTACCGTCCACACGAAAGCGCACGGCTGAGCGTGTCTCGAACGGCTCGATATGGATGTCCGACGCATTTTCGCGCACGGCCTGGGTTAGCAGCGCGTTGATCATACGGATCACCGGTGCGTCGCTGTCGGCATCGAGTAAATCTTCGATTTTTGGCAAGTCGTTCACCAGCTGCGACAAATCCATATCCTGCTCGACATCATCTACCATTGATGCTGCCGAACCTTCGGATTGCCCATAGGCAGCTGCCAGATCCCCCTCGAATTGTGCAAGCGATACGCGTGTAGCCGTCACCGGCACGGCCAACACCCGGCGCACTTCAGCCAGCACCGCTGCCGCCGCATCCGCACGCACACTCACTTCCGCACCTTCCGGCGTAAACCTGAGCAGCAGCACACCTTTGCTTTTAGCAAACGAATAGGGAATTTTTTTCGGGGAAAACTTGACCAGGCTAACGGTCTCCATATTCAGTTCCATCCGTGAGTTGCTGAATTTTTCACTCACGGCTTCACCGCAGGTGTCGGAAGATCTGATTTCAGGCTCAGCGGCGGCAAGGTCGGTGCTTGCATATCCGGCAACATAAAGCGGGAGGGGAACTGTCCTTGCGTCTGTTCGCCGCGCAAATACTCGTACCGGTCCTGAGTCAACCCCTGATGCGCCTGAGCATCGCGCAACACATACGGGCGTATGAACACCATCAGGTTGGTCTTGGTACGCCTTCTGGTTTCATGGCGAAACAGATTTCCCAGCCCGGGAATATCTCCCAGTATCGGCACCTTGTCTTCACCATTGCTCACCGAGTCCTGAATCAGTCCACCCAATACGATAATTTGGCCTTCATCTACCAACACGGTGGATTCCAGCGAACGCTTGTTGGTAATCACGCCGGCCGCATTATTGATGGTCTGCGTCTGCACGCTGGACACCTCCTGATATACCTGCAACTTGACTGTGCCACCCTGCGATACCTGCGGTTTGATACGCAATGTCAGCCCGACATCCTTGCGTTCTATGGTTTGAAACGGCGAGGCAGTCGCTGTACCACCTGTTTGCGCATAGCTTCCAGTGATGAACGGGACGTTCTGGCCGATAATGATCTTGGCTTCCTCGTTATCCAGCGTCAGCAGATTAGGCGTAGACAGAATATTGGCATTGGTATCGTTTTCCAGGAATTTCGCCAACATGCCCAAATTGAGCACCGTGCCCAACCCCGGGATAGTTGTCGTGCCTTTGACAATGCCGATGTTCAAGCCCTGCCCAACAGTGCCGATGTTAGCCGCAGTACTGATAATATTGCCGCCTGGTCCCGCCACACCAAAGTTGGTTCCTCCGATCACATTGGCACCGACCCGGTTAACACCGTTCAAATCTTGCCACTGGATGCCGAATTCAGCCGCCTTGTCAGCAGTGACTTCAGCGATCAACGCCTCGACAAAAATCTGCGCGCGACGCACATCCAGCATCTCTACCACGGCGCGCAGATTGTTATATACCGCATCGGAGGCCGTGATAATCAGTGCATTCGAGGCTGTATCCGCCTGGATCATGCCCCCCGCCACCGGCGCGGCACTCGCTGCAACCGGCGCACCCGCCGTGCCTGCTACTGCGGCTGTACCGCCTGACGTACTCGTTGTGCTTGCAGTATTCGCAGTACCCGCCGCCGACGTGTCGCCACTTAGCACCGCTCGCAGTGTTTGCGCCAGCTTGGCAGCCTCTGCATTTTTCAGATATACCACATGAATATTGCCCGGTGCGCTGGTCTGCACATCCAGTTTAGCCGCCAATTCACGGACCCGCTCAATACGCGCCGGACTTTCCGTGCGCAACAGCAAACTGTTGGTACGCGCATCCGCCATCAGCATAAAACGCTGACTCGCGTCGGTCGAGCCGGTCGCCATGATCGAACCGTCCAGCATCAGCCGGTTGATAGTTTGCGCCAAATCCATCACCGAGGCATATTTCACCGGAATCACAATGGCTGCGGTGTCATGAGGCTGGTCTATCATCGCCACGATCTGCTCGATACGTTTCATATTGCTGGCATAGTCGGTCACCACCAGCGCGTTATTGTTGGGATAGGCCACCACGATATTGTTGGGCGCGATCAATGGTCGCAGGACAGGAACCAGTTGCGCCGCCGACTCATGATGCAGCATGAACACCCGCGTCACCAGCTTGTCGCCGCTGCCGTTTCTGTCACCGACACCGGAAATATAAAGCTTCGCGTCCGCCTCCGGCATCACCTTGGTCACGCCGTTTGACTCGACCGCCGCGAACCCCTGCAAGCGCAAAGCAGACAGCAGCGTATCGTAGGCTAACGAGGCTGGAATTGGCGCAGCGGAAACGATATTAATCGTTCCTTTCACACGTGGATCAACCAGAAAATTGCGTTTGGTAATTTGCGACACCGCCTTGATCACCTCTTCGATATCGGCATTCACAAAATTCAGTGACACCTGATCTTCCGCTGCGATTGCCACGGAAGAGAACGCTATCACACCGCACAACACCAGTCGTGCCAACCAGACCCTCATCAAATACCCCTTGTAAAATTTACGATTCACCATTCATTCCTGCTGAACAGCATATACTACTGAATTTATTTACAATTTTATCTTGCCTGATTGACATATGCTGTTCGGTTACGGCGGGCCTAATGAATCGCAGCAGACTGCACTGACGCGACAGCTGCAGTGTCAGGAGCCATTCCTGTCATGCGTAACTGCTGACGCACTCCGCCACGTTCGATCACCACATGGTCAATCGCCACCTCCACCAGCTTGGCTCCCGCAACGATTTCATGGCCGGTTGCCACCCCCAGCTGACGCTTGCCATCCAGCTCAAGCACCGCAAAACCCGGCGTCCCGGCAAACACACCAACCAGCCGCACATTGGGCAACGAAGCATGAACCGTCACACCCGATGCAGCCGCAATTCCAAACAAATGTTCTGCATGAAAATCCGCAGCAGGTAGCGCTGCCGGCAATACCTGCGCACTGCGTGGCGCGAACAATACCCAAATCCAGTGAGCCAGCATTGCCCCAATCACCAGCACAGCCAGCACACGCCACATGAATACACCCCATGCTGTTCCGAGTACACCACCTGTACGCAACGACATTCCCCGAATTTCCAGTAATTGCATAACTCCTCCGATCTGTCGCGGTGCAGTATACCTGTCAAAATTACACACTCTGTACGGCACCGAACATACCTATTTTCTGGACTCGCCACTATACTCCGAACTTAACAGCCCCCTCAGGAGCAACTAATGGCGAATTCAACTTTGCAAATTCACTTTACGTAACTTTCAGTCCTATAATCCGAACTCCGTACCGGTTTTTTAAATGGCTATGTCGTAGTTACGTATTGAATTCAGCTGGAATTGCTCAGCAAGTCAAATTATTAGTATGTCATTCCGGCGAAAGCCGGAATCCAGTTAATAACGGAGCATTTCAATGCAGATAAAATTGCACATTATCAGGGCAAGCGCTGCACACTGCGGCTAATAGCCACCCCTGCACAGGAGCTGAGCTATGAAATCGCCCAAGCTGAATGCGATAATCCAGACTTGGCTGCCGAACTGTAAGCAATGCAGTGGAACACAATGATGCCAGTTCCCATCAGGTATTCCCTCCCATACCGGGGGCTGGTCATTTATTTGAATATCGGCCGTTATGATGTTTCCATAGGACTGGAACCGATAGTAAATTAAAATTACAGGTGCCTTAGAACTTTGCCGCGAGCGCCTTTTCCAGCTTGATCTGATCGACCGTAAAACCACGTATTCCATCAGCGAGTTTTTCTGTCGCCATCACATCCTGATTCATCTCCCAGCGGAATTGGGCCTCGGTCATTGAAGCCGGGCGCGATTTGGTCGTGCCGGCGTAGTTCAGTTGACGTTGCAGCACGCCATCGGTGCGTTGCAACTCCTCCAGTAAAGTCGGACTAATCGTCAGGCGGTCGCAACCTGCCAGCGCCAGAATCTCGCCACTGTTCCGAAAAGATGCGCCCATCACCGTCGTCGTATAGCCATATTCTTTGTAATACTGGTAGATGCGGCGCACAGACAACACGCCCATATCTTCCCCGGCGGGAATATCGGCGCGTCCTTCATGGGCTTTTTGCCAGTCAAAGATGCGCCCGACAAAGGGGGAGATCAGTGTGACGCCCGCTTCGGCGCAACAACGCGCCTGCGCGAAACCGAACAACAAGGTGAGGTTGCAATGTATGCCTTCGTTTTCGAGAATCTCGCCGGCGCGTATCCCCTCCCAGGTCGAGGCGATCTTGATCAGCACGCGTTCATTAGAAATACCCGCCTCGTTGTACAGCCGGATCAGTTGTCGTGCCTTGGTGAGCGTGGCGCCGGTATCGAACGACAAACGCGCATCGACTTCGGTAGAAATCCGGCCTGGCACAATATTCAACACTTCCAGACCGACATTCACAGCGAGCTTGTCCATCGCGTCGTGTGCTTGCTGTTCAGGATTGTTGCCTTGAGATTTTGCCCAACTGACCGCATCGGTGATCAGCGGCGCATACTCGGGTAAGGTTGCGGCCTTGAGTAATAACGAAGGGTTGGTGGTCGCATCCTCGGGGCAATGGTGGCGAATCGCTTCAATATCGCCGGTATCAGCAACAATGGCGGTCATGGATTTCAATTGCTCAAGCAGATTAGTCATGTCGTGTTTCTCCAAAGTTAAGCGGCACCAACAGTGCTTCTTACTGCAACCTGATAGTTGATGTTACGCAGACGACTCCAACTTCGTCACGGGGCGTCAGCATCCATCATTTACATTGAAGAGGCAGCTCCCTGACTGCTGCAGTTTAAATACAAGCGCTTCGAACCTGGACCATATCGGTTATACCGCTAAACACTTTCTCGATGCCGTCCTGTTTCAAGGTACGCATTCCATCGGCCACACCCGCCGCCAGATATTCGGATGCAGCTGATTGCTGGCGAATCAAATGACGCAAGGAGGGGGTAGCCCGCAGCAACTCATACAGTCCGATGCGGCCCTTGTACCCTTTGTCGCACATTTTGCAGCCCACCGGGTGCATGAGATAAAGCTTGCCATTGACGCCAAAATTTTCACGCCATCTGTCGATGATAGCGATGCGTTGCGCATCACTTGGCAGTCCGGGGTGAGCGGACAGGTAGTATTCGTCGGCGAGATCCTCAATATCACAGACGGACGCTTCTTCCCGCCTGGCACAGGCAGGGCATAGCTTGCGCGCAAGGCGTTGCGCAAGAATGGCTTGCAAGGCATCGGAAAGATTGTAAGGATCAATATCCAAACCCAGCAGTCTGGACACGGTTTCAGAAGCTGAGTTGGTGTGCAGCGTGGATAACACCAGATGTCCTGTCATCGAGGCTTCCAGCGCAATTTTTGCGGTTTCATCATCGCGCATTTCGCCGATCATGATTACATCGGGATCTGCACGCAGGAGCGCTCGCAATACGATGGCGAAGGACATGCCGATTTTGCTGTTAACCTGCACCTGGCAAAGGAGTGGCTGCACAATTTCAATCGGATCCTCCACGGTCCAAATTTTGCGCTCTTTGGTATTGAGTTCCTTCAGAACAGAATGCAGCGTGGTTGTTTTTCCGCTGCCGGTCGGCCCACATACCAAAATCAGCCCATACGGTCGTTGGAATATCTCTTTGAATACGTTCATATCCCGGCGAACCAGGCCAAGGTCACCGAGTGGCAACGGATCGCCCGAAGAAAGAATACGGATCGTAATAAATTCCACGCCGGGCGTAGACGGGATGGTCACGACACGCAGGTCAACCCGGCCATTGTTGGGTACGCTGAAAGAAATCTTGCCATCCTGCGGGCGGCGCGTTTCAGAAATATCCAAGCCGGCCATAATTTTAATACGTGAAACAACCGCTTTGTGATAGGAACGCGGAAAATCCTCGAAGTCCTCCATGTTTCCATCGCGGCGAAAACGCACACTGGATTCTTCGCCGTCATTGAATAACTCAATATGAATATCTGATGCCACCTCTTGAATGGCATTGAGGATCATCTGATTAACCAGATTGATAATGATGGAATCATTCTCCGATACGTCGGTACTGATAATCTCCGCATAGGCAATCTGACCCGGGGGCAAATCCATATCCCTTTTGGCCTGATAACGAAATTCTTCCTTTGACGCACCTGTACTTTTATTGCCTAAACCATGTGCGTTGAAGCGGTTGATAATTTCACCCATAGGCGCAAACGCAAGACCAATTTTCATGCCGGTCATCATCTTGAAAAATGCCAGCTCCGTAAACGAAAAAGGGTCGTCGACAGCCAGATACAGCGTGTCATGGTAATGACCTATTGGAATGGCCAGCTTCTCGCGGGCCTTCGCGTGCGGAATGAGTTTGGTTGTTTCAGGAGGAATGTCAATGAAAAATACATCCACTATCGGGATGCCAGCCTGAACCAGCAGCGCGCGGGTCAATTCATCTTGCCTGATTAACCCGACCCCTGTGAGTATTTCGCCTATAGACAGATTTTTGTAGGCTTCATCTTGTTGCATAACGAGTACCACGCGCAGATGGTATTCGTCGATGACACCATAATACTCAAGGATTTCACCAATTGGTTTGCCTTGCATGGTGTAAATATGCTCGCCCAGGTATTGCAGTTCGGCATTTTTGGCCAATTCACGCTGTGTGTATATGACGGGCCAGTTTATCTGACGTTTCCCGTTGGTCCGCACCGGCTCGGGTTGGACCGAAGCAATGTCGCCCCCAGTTTCCCGGACGGGTAAGCTTTCAGAAGATACAACCTGTTTGCCGGATGTCTCGATTGGCACTAACTCGGCATCTTTTGAATGATCGTATGGATTGTAGTCTGTCTCCGGGAACAGTACCTGATGTACTTGTTTGAGCAGAACAATCTCTTTTACTGCATCAATCGGAAAGCCCTGGCGGGTTCGACTTGCGCTGTTTGACGGATCGGCACGGAGCACGATTTTTTTCGGGTCGTCGACGATATCCTGGAAAAAGAGTGAATCGAGATAATCGATAGCTTCCTTTTTCCCCCACAACAATTCAATGCGCTGAAAAATCCGCGCAAAATTTTTCGACAGAAATTCGGGAAATCTTACGCCGGACTGAGTAATGGACTCCGATATCTTTGGATACAGGTTTTCTTCAATGCTCACGTTCAACCCCTATCTGTGTCATTGCAACTTACGGTTTCCCCAGTTTTTTTGCAATACTAGCATGGTTAAATAAAAACATTGTTTACGGATATCGCCTGAGGATCTGTACGTTATCATACTTAGCAAAGGTTGATCTATTACGCCGTCACCCGGGGCGCACGACGGCCGGATCTGGATGAGTTTATCGTGTAGACCATGCTGCGGCCAAACAGATCAATCGGAAGCTACCTTATGAAATTTTAATTTTCAGGTTAAAAACCTGTTCTTCTTCTATCAAACTAATTTGCATGGGCGTAGAATAATTCGCGCAGCATACAAACTGTTTTTTCCAGCTCGTAACCATAGAAAGAGTTCTCATGGTCAGCCAAATCAACACACATGCAGAGTATCTGGATCCGATACTCATTCATCACCGGCACAACGCCAGCGACCTGCTACAGATTCTCATAGCGGCGCAAGATCACTATGGATATATCCATTCTGATGCCATCGACCACTTAAGTGAGCAGCTACAGTTACCGCGCTCAAAAATCGAAGGCGTGGCCGGCTTCTATTCCTTCCTGTATCTGCAACCACATGGCGAATATCGCGTGTTGTTTTCCGACAACATCACCGACCGCATGCTGGGCAACATGGACCTGATGGAGAGCCTGTGCAGCCAGTTGTGGGTGGAGCCGGGCAAGGTTTCCGAGGACGGGCAGCTTTGCATCAACACCACGTCTTGTACCGGCATGTGCGATCAGGGGCCGGCAATGCTGGTCAACAACATCGCCATTAACCGACTGACCCATGAACGCATCAATGCCATCTGTGAATTGATCCGCGAGCGTGTACCTGTATCCGCCTGGCCTGCCATGTTCTTTGCCATAGAAGATAACATCCGGCGGCGTGATATTTTGTTGGACAGTCACCTCAAGCCCGGATCGGCACTGGCGGCCCTTTTGCAGCGGGGAGCTGCGGAAACCTTGCAGGAAATCAAGACATCGAAACTGCGTGGACGCGGCGGCGCAGGTTTTTCTACCGGCTCGAAATGGGAATTTTGTCGCGCGGCGCCAGGTGAACAGCACTATGTAGTGTGTAACGCCGACGAAGGCGAACCCGGCACATTCAAGGACCGCGTGTTGCTGGCTGGCTACGCCGACATGGTGTTCGAGGGAATGACCCTTTGCGCTCGCATCATCGGTGCGGAAAAAGGCTTTCTCTATCTGCGCGGGGAATACCGTTATTTGCTGGAACATTTACAGGCAGTGCTGCAACATCGACGCCAACAGCACCTTCTGGGTGACGGCATACTCGGCAATAGCGACTTCAATTTCGACATCGAGATCCATCTGGGTGCGGGTGCATATATCTGCGGTGAAGAATCCGCCCTGATCGAATCGCTGGAAGGCAAACGCGGCACGCCGCGCAATCGCCCTCCCTTCCCGGTCACCCATGGTTACCTCAACATGCCGACAGTGGTAAACAACGTCGAGACCTTCGCGGCCACCAGCCTGATCACGCTGCAGGGCGGCGCGTGGTATGCCGGCATCGGCACGGATACGTCGAGCGGCACCAAAATCCTTTCGGTGTCTGGCGATTGCGCGCGTCCGGGTCTGTACGAATACCCCTTCGGCGTGACGGTCGCCCAGGTACTGAGTGACTGTGGTGCTGCCGACACGCAGGCAGTACAAGTCAGCGGCCCTTCCGGGGTGTGTATCGCGCCTGATGAATTCGGCAGGCGTATCGCCTTTGAGGATATCCCGACTGCAGGCGCCTTCATGGTGTTCAATCAGAGCCGCGACATGTTTGAAGTCGCACGCAACTTCGTGCATTTTTTCAAGCATGAAAGCTGCGGTTTTTGTACGCCCTGCCGGGTCGGCACCTCATTGCTGTCCAACATGATGGATAAGCTGGCACACGGTCACGGTTCACCCTACGACTTTGCCGAGATTGAAAAACTCAACGTCTTGTTGCAGTCCACCAGCCACTGTGGGCTGGGACATTCGGCCTGCAACCCGGTGCTGGACACAATCGCCCGTTTCCGTCCCGCCTATGATAAACGCCTGGCACACAAAAATTTCGTCCCGGCTTTTGATCTTGATCATGCACTGTCGCAGGCCCGCCAAATGACAGGACGCGATGACACTGGAGCACACTTGGAGCGCAGCCATGAGTCAAAATAAACCAACGACTTTCACCCTCGATGGCAAGACCATACCCTACAGTGAAGGGCAGACCATCATTCAGGCAGCGATGGCGGCAGGCGAATATATCCCGCATCTGTGTTTCAATCCCGAGTTCAAACCACATGGTTCATGCAAACTGTGCACAGTGAAAGCTAACGGCCGGCAGACAGCGTCCTGTACCCAGCAGCCACAGCCCGGCATGGTGGTCGAAAGCGATACGAAAGAAATCAACGATGAGCGGCGGGCGCTGTTGCAGATGTTGTTCGTCGAGGGCAATCACTTCTGCCCGTCCTGCGAGAAGAGCGGGAATTGTCAGTTGCAAGCCACCGCCTATGAACTGGATATGATGTCGCCGCATTTCGACCAGTTTTTCCCTGACCGTCCGGTGGACGCCTCCCATCCGGAATACCTGCTCGACTTTAACCGCTGCATCCTGTGTTCGCTGTGCGTGCGCGCCAGTCGCGATATCGACGGCAAAAACGTGTTTGCCCTCTCGGGTCGCGGCATCAAGAGCCATCTGATCGTCAACGCGAAGTCCGGGCATCTGGCGGACACGGATTTTACGGGTGAAGACAAGGCAGCACATGTCTGTCCGGTCGGCGTTATCCTCAAAAAACGCGTCGGTTTCACGATACCCTTGGGTCAACGCAGCTTCGACGAAAAGCCGATCAGTGCAACGCCGCATCCGACTGTGAAAGGAGCTTGAAATGAATGCTCCCACCAAAAAACTTAAGGTTGCAACCACGTCCCTGGCGGGGTGCTTCGGCTGCCATATGTCTTTTCTCGACATCGACGAGCGCCTGCTGGATCTGGTGCAGCTGATTGAATTTGACCGCTCACCGTTGACCGACATCAAACATTGTGGCCCTTGCGATATCGGCATCATCGAGGGTGGTTTGTGCAATGCCGAAAACGTGCATGTACTGCGTGAATTCCGTGCCAACTGCAACATACTGATTGCAATAGGCGCCTGTGCTATCAACGGCGGCCTCCCTGCACAGCGCAATCATCTTCCGCTGGCAATCGTTCTGGAAGAGGTTTATCACGCGCAACACGGCCTGGTTGACGGCTTCATTCCGAACGATCCTGAGTTGCCGTTGCCGCTGGACAAGGTACACCCAATACATGAAGTGGTGAAAATCGACTATTTCATTCCCGGTTGCCCGCCTTCCGCTGACGCAATATGGAAAGTGCTGACCGACCTGCTCGCAGGAAAGGAGCCTGAGTTGGGTCACGGCCTGATTCAGTATGATTAGCCCAACATATTGTTTTTTATATGTTTTAAGACAAAAGGTGCATCCATGTCGCTCTCACTAGAAACTGCCGCAAATCCTGAAAACCTGCGCCGTGTCGCCATCGATCCTGTGTCGCGTGTCGAAGGCCACGGCAAGGTCACTATCCTGCTCGATGACAAGAACAAGATACATCAGGTCCGCCTGCACATCGTCGAGTTTCGCGGCTTCGAAAAATTCATCCAGGGACGCCCATACTGGGAAGTACCGGTGATGGTGCAACGTCTGTGCGGCATCTGCCCGGTGAGCCATCATCTGGCATCAAGCAAGGCACTGGATGCCATCGTCGGAGCAAAACAACTCACGCCTACCGCCGAAAAAATGCGCCGACTGATGCACTACGGCCAGATACTGCAATCGCATGCGCTGCATTTTTTTCATCTTTGTTCGCCCGATCTGCTGTTCGGTTTCGACAGCGACGTTGCCAAACGCAATATCGTCGGTATCGCTGAAAAATATCCGGAGACGGCAAAACGCGGCATTTTGTTGCGCAAGTTCGGGCAGGAAGTCATCCGTCACACGGCAGGAAAACGCGTTCACGGCACAGGTTCAGTTCCCGGCGGCGTGAACAAGTCGCTCAGTATTGCTGAGCGTGACGAGTTGCTCAAAGACATCTACCAGATGGTGGCATGGAGCCGGGATGCTGTGCATATGGTAAAGGAGTTGCACCACAAGAATCCCGAACTGTACAACAGCTTCGGTGCATTCCGCGCCAACTACATGTCCATGGTGGGTTTCGATGGCTCACTTGATCTGTATCACGGCAGGCTGCGTGGCCGCGACGAAAACGGCAATATTCTGTTCGACGGGGTGGACTACCAGAACTACACGGATCTGATCGGCGAAGAGGTCAAGAACTGGAGCTATATGAAGTTTCCCTACCTCAAGTCGCTGGGCAAGGAAAAAGGCTGGTACCGGGTAGGGCCGATGTCGCGGGTGCAGAACTGCGATTTCATCTCCACTCCCCTGGCCGAAATGGAACGCCGTGAGTTTATGGCATATAGCGGCGTGATGCCGATGCACGCGCCGCTCGGCTACCACTGGACGCGCATGATCGAGATGCTGCATGCTGCCGAGATGATAAAGGATCTGCTGCACGATGATGACATCACGGGCAGCGATCTGATCGTAACAGGTGAGCGCGGCTTTGAGGGGGTAGGCGTGATCGAAGCCCCGCGCGGCACACTGATCCATCACTATCGCGTGGATGAAAACGATCTGATCACCATGTGCAACCTGATCGTCTCCACCACCCACAATAATCAGGCGATGAACGAGGCGGTGCGCCGTGTGGCGCAGCAATACCTTCATGGCCATGAAATCACCGAAGGCTTGCTCAACCATATCGAGGTGGCGGTGCGCGCTTTCGATCCGTGCCTGTCCTGCGCAACCCATGCCTTGGGCAAGATGCCGCTGGAAGTCGAAGTATTAAATGAAGCGGGTGAACGCCTGTCCAGCCTGTCGCGCTCTGGCGATGGCATAGTTGGCACCTTGGACTGATGGCGGCACCGATTCTGATTTTTGCCATCGGCAACGAGTCGCGCGGAGACGATGCACTCGGGCCTATCCTGTTGCGAGAGTTGGATAGCTGGCTGATGGCACGGGGTCTTTCCGATCAATTCGAACTGCTGGAAGAATTTCAGTTGCAGATCGAACACGCCATGGACATGAAAGACCGGAAACTGGTGCTGTTCATCGACGCGGGAATGGATACGCCGGCTCCCTTTTCCTTCTATCGCGCACAAATTAGCGATGCAGCGGTGCTATATAGCCATGCACTGCCGCCGGAATCCTTACTGAAAGTGTATGCGGAGTTCTACAATCAGGCATCGCCCGATGCGTTTGTTTTATGTATCCGGGGTGAAACATTCGAACTGGGCGAGGCGCCCTCCCCTGATGCCTGCGAAAATTTGGCATCTGCACTGACATTTTCCAAACAACTCATACTTGAGCAGGATGCCGCAGCCTGGGACAGGCTGTGCACAGAACAGGCTATAACAACATCGATCAGATCTGCACGTGAAACAAACTGAAACACGCTAAACCTTCGCCCAGCATTTACCAGTCAAACTGCCCCTGAAATCTGCAACCTGACTTTTAAACAAGAAAAAATCAAAGCGCAGAAAAAAACGACCAGGCTGTTATACAGCCTGGTCGCAGGTTCATACTTAAATAAGAGCGAGCAGAAAATGCCGGTTATGCTTTACCGTACAGCTTGCGACCTCGAATACGGGCACGGTGGGCTGAACGTTGTTCGGCTTCGGTCAGTGCGCGCGGTTTTTTGCCCTCGAACGGATTCTTGCTCGAATTGAACTGAATCTTCATCGGCGTGCCTTGCAGCCTGAAAACTTCTGCGAAAGCACGTTCCAGATAACGTGCGTAGCTGGCCGGTATATTGTCCAGACCACTGCCATGAATCACAATCAACGGCGGGTTGCTGCCGCCCTGATGGGCGTAGCGCATCTTAGGCAGGAAACGTCCCACCTTGGGCGGTGCCTGCTTTTCAACAGCACCGATCAATGCACGCGTAAGCTTGGGCGTAGAAAGCTTGGCCATCGCAGCGTCATACGCCTCATTCACCGAAGTCAGCACATTTGCGATCCCGTTGCCGTTCAGCGCGGAAATGTAATGACGTTTGGCAAAATCCAGGAAATGCAGCTTGCGTTCGATGTCGCTCTTAACCATCTCGCGCTGGTGATTGTCCAGCCCGTCCCATTTGTTCACCGCCAGCACCAGCGCGCGTCCGGCCTGCAATACAAAGTCGGCGACGTGCGCATCCTGCTCGGTGATCTGATCGCGTGCATCGACCACCAGCACCACCACGTTGGCGTCTTCAATTGCCTGCATCGTCTTGATTACAGAGAACTTTTCGATAGCCTCATCAATCTTGCCACGGCGGCGTACGCCAGCGGTGTCAATGATGGTGTACTGTTTTCCGTCGCGTTCAAAGTCGATATAAATACTGTCGCGGGTGGTGCCGGGTTGATCGAATGCAATGACGCGCTGTTCACCCAGAATGGCGTTCACCAGCGTGGATTTACCGACATTCGGGCGGCCCACGATGGCCAGCTTGGGCGGCTTGTCGTGATTGACCTCTTCCTCTTCAACCTCTTCAGGAAAGTTCTCCAGCGCGATTTCGACTACTTCGACGACATTGTCGCCATGCGCGGAGGAAATCGGATACGGCTCGCCCAGACCCAGTTCGAAGAATTCGGCGGTGACGCGCGCACGCGCCATGCCTTCGGCCTTATTAACCAGCAACAGGATCGGCTTGCCTGTCTTGCGCAATTGTGTGGCGATGATCAGATCCTGGGGTGTGCAGCCCGCACGACCATCCACCAGAAACAGCACGATGTCCGCTTCATCCACGGCCTGGCGGCTTTGCCTGGCCATCTCGTACATGATGCCGTCTTTTGCGACAGGCTCAAGTCCGCCGGTATCGACCACCAGATAAGGACGCTCGCCGACACGGCCACGCCCGTAATGGCGATCGCGGGTCAATCCCGGCTGATCGGCTACCAGTGCGTCGCGACTGCGCGTGAGACGATTGAACAAAGTGGACTTACCCACATTCGGACGACCAACTAATACAAGTGTGGGTAACATTTTTAAACCTCTCGATTCAACGCGAC
>JBAZAY010000028.1:19636-39510 GCA_041671725.1 Gallionella sp.
GAACTTTCTTTAATGAATAGACAATGAATAAATACCGCCGCTGCGCGTTTGCACCAGCATGCCGTCATCCATTTCGACCGGCGCGGCTTCTATGGCACTGCCGTCCAGCTTGATGCGTGCAACAAAGCGACCATCCTCGCGGCTTAAGCCATGCAGGAATCCCTGATAATCACCGACCGCCACCAGATGATCCTGTGCATAGGGTGCTGAAGGTTCGCGCAGCAATAACTGTTCGTTCTTCCACACCGTGCTGCCGCTGTCTTTATCCAGCGCCATAACCGCACCACGGGCATCGCTGACAAAAAGCTGTTTACGTAATATAAACAATCCTTTATCACTAGCAATATCACGGTTCCACAATGGGCTGCCTTGCCCGGCCTCGTAACAGGCCAAACGTCCCTGAAAGGCAATCGCACACACTTGCACATCACTCACGACAGGATTACTGGTGATGTCGCTGATGCGTTCCAGCTCGGTATTACCACGCGGTTGCGAAACGGCGTTTTCCCACACCAGCGATCCATCCGCCAACTTGATCGCGACCAGCTTGCCGCCGGCAAAACCGGCATACGCCACGCCACGACGCACCGTTACGCTCGCATGGCTGCGCACCACAAGAGCCGGCGTGCTGCGTTCATAAATCCACAGACGCCGGCCATCGGCAACGCTCAAACCCGCAATATGCCCGTCCCCGCTGCGCACGACCACCACACCATCGGCGACTTGCGGAACACCCAGCACCTCGCTGGAAACGGTATGCTTCCAGCGCAACTTGCCATCTTCGCCGAAGGCCAGCACCTCGCCCTTATCGCTGCCAATCAGCACCAGGCCCTCACCACTGCCGACGCCTGCAGAAACCACTATCTTGCTGTCAACACTCCATATCTGGCGACCGGTGATGCGATCCAGACGCGTCAACATGCCTTTGCCTGATGCGCCGTAAACCGCATCGGATGTCAGTGCGGCCTGCAGCGGATTGGCGCCCGAATCGCCAAAGTTGTTATGCCAGCGCTCTGAAAATTTTGCAGTTTCATTGAACTCGACCAGCTTGGCAGGTTCCGCCGCGCCCGTCGTCTTGCCCATCCAGCCCTTGACCGTGTCCACAGAGCCACATCCGCTCAAGGCCAGCAACACCACCAACAGTTGCAAACGATGAACGATCATTTTTTCGCTCCGTATGCATCCAGTTTCATCTGAACCAGATTGCGATAGGTGCTCTTCTCGTCCAGTTTATCAAATGCCAGCTGGTATGCGGCACGGGCTTCCGCCGGTTTGCCTTGTGCACCCAGAACATCGCCCTTCAGATCGGCATACAACGCATCGAACGACGCCGCATGCTTGGCATCGAGCAATTTCAAGGCTCCTGCGTAATCCTTTTCATCCAGCAAAATCGATGCCATACGCAGACTGGCGACGCTTTTCAGACCGTTTTCGGAGGCATGTTCGATAACCCATTGCAATTGAGTCTTGGCACGCAGGGGTTCTTTACCCGACTCGTTGACCTGGGCCGCGATCAATGCAGCGCGCGAAGCATAAGGCGTGGCAGCGTATTTATCCATCACCGCCGCAGCAGCATCATTGACCCGCTTGGCGTCATCGCTTGCCAATTGCTCGATAAATTGCTGATACAAGGTCGCGGCCTCGCTCGTCTGCTTGTGCTGGTAATACTGCCAACCGCGCCATCCGCCCATTGCAACAACAACCACCAGCACCACCCCCAGCACCCAGTTGCCGTTGTCTTTCCACCAGGCCTTGAGCGTCTCGAGTTGTTCCTGTTCCTGCAAATCCAAAGCTGCCATGTTTTACTCCTGCTTGATAAGTTTGTTAATCGTGGCGGCCAGTTCCTGCACGTTCACCCGCACCTGCGCCCCGCCCTGCATCGGTTTGACGCTGACTTCATTCGTTTGAGCTTCATCGTCGCCAATCACCACGGCGACAAATGCGCCACTGGCATCAGCTTTTTTCATTTGCGATTTGAAGCTGCCACCACCGCAATGCAACACCACACGCAGATCGACATCACGCAACTGCTCGGCAACTTGACTCGCAAGCCTACTGGCCAACTCACCCTGATGCACCACGTAGACGTCCAGCCGCACTTTTGGCAACGCCATACCCGCTTCCTGCAACAACACCAGCAAACGCTCAACACCCATCGCAAAACCCATTGCAGGTGCCGGCTTGCCGCCAATTTGCTCAATCAGTCCGTCATAACGACCACCGGCGCAAATCGTACCCTGCGCACCCAGCCTTGTGGTGACCCACTCAAACACGGTACGGTTATAGTAATCCAGCCCACGTACCAGACGCGGGTTGATCTCAAAAGGAACACCATGCTGAGTCAATATCGCCTGCACCGCCGCAAAATGGTTGAGCGCATCGATGTTGAGCTCATCCATCAGCTTGGGCGCCGCCTCGATCAGTTCCTGCATCGCCGGGTTCTTGCTGTCCAGTATGCGCAACGGATTGCTGTGCAACCGGCGCGTCGCCTCTGCATCCAAAAGTTCCAGATTCTGCTCGAAATACGCAATCAGTTTGGCGCGATGGCTATGGCGGCACGCCGAATCGCCCAGCGTATTGATTTGCAGCGTCACATCGGTCAAGCCCAGCTTTTTCCAAAGCCTCGCGCACATCATGATCTGCTCGGCATCGATATCCGGTCCCGCGAAGCCTAACGCTTCCACACCCACCTGATGAAACTGGCGATAGCGGCCCTTTTGCGGACGCTCGTGACGGAACATCGGCCCGCTGTAATACAGACGTTGCGGCGCGTTATACAGCAAATTGTGCTGCAGCACCGCACGCACGCAGGAAGCTGTGCCTTCGGGGCGCAGCGTCAGCTGATCGCCGTTCAGGCTATCCTCGAAGCTGTACATCTCTTTTTCAACGATATCGGTCACTTCGCCGATCGCCCGGCAGAACAAGGCCGTGGGTTCAACCAGCGGCATACGGATATTGCGATAGCCATAGCTTGCCAGCCAGTCGCGCACCACTTCTTCAAACCATAACCAGAGTCCTGCCTCGTCCGGCAGGATGTCGTTCATGCCGCGTACGGCTTGCAGTGTTTCGTTGCTCATAAAATAATCTTAGTAATCAGATAGTTGCAATTAGCTAGTAGAAAAAACCTACCTGCTACGCACTACAGGCTACTCGCTGCCTCTCGTTTCACATATTTTCTTGCTACATAATCATCCACGATGCCGGTGAATTCCGCAGCGATATTATCACCACGCAAGGTCATCGCCTTCTGGCCGTCGATGTAGATCGGTGCAGCGGGGCTCTCTCCCGTACCGGGCAGGCTGATGCCGACATTCGCAAGCTTGCTCTCGCCCGGACCGTTTACCACGCAGCCCATCACCGCAACGGTCATGTTTTCTACGCCTTCATATTGCTCGCGCCAGATCGGCATTTGCGTGCGCAAATGGCGCTGTATGCTTTGCGCCAGCTCCTGAAAGAAGCTGCTGGTGGTACGCCCGCAACCCGGACAAGCTGTGACCATAGGCGCGAAAGCACGCATACCCATGGTCTGCAATATTTCCTGACCTACCAGCACTTCCTGGGTGCGGTCACCGCCCGGTTCCGGGGTCAGTGAAATACGGATGGTGTCACCGATCCCCTCTTGCAACAACACAGCCAGTGCTGCGGTGGAAGCGACAATCCCCTTTGAACCCATGCCCGCTTCGGTCAGCCCCAGATGCAGCGCATAGTCGCACTGCTGAGTCAATGAACGATATACGGCGATCAGATCCTGCACTTCGCTGACCTTGCAGGACAACACGATACGATTATGCTTCATGCCCAATTGTTCGGCGCGCTGCGCACTTTGCAGTGCGGATGCAATCAGGGCGGCGCGGGTGACTTCTTTTACGTCTTTGGGCTGTGCCAGTTGCGCATTCTCGTCCATCATGCGCACGACCAGATTCTGGTCCAGGCTCCCCCAGTTCACCCCGATGCGCACCGGCTTATCGTAACGTATCGCCGTTTGTATCATGATGGTGAACGGATCATCTTCAGCGCGATTGCGTCCGACATTACCGGGGTTGATGCGGTATTTCGCCAGCGCAATAGCGCAGTCAGGAAACTCGGTCAGCAAACGATGACCGTTGTAATGAAAATCGCCGACCAGCGGCACATAACAACCCAATGCGTCCAGCCTTCGCCGGATATGCGCCACTTGCGCGGCAGCTTCCGGCGTATTGACAGTAATACGCACCAGTTCAGAACCCGCCTTCGCCAGTTCTAAAACTTGCTTTGTGGTTGCATCCACATCGGCGGTATCGGTGTTGGTCATGGATTGCACGACGATGGGCGCACCGCCTCCCAGCATCACGCTACCTACCAACACCCGTTGCGACGGGCGACGTTTTATGGCGTCCATACCCGTTATTCCAGTGTCATGCGCGCCACATCGCTGGCAGCGTTAATATAGGACGTCAGATCCACCGGCTTTTCCCGGTAATACAAATGCACCGCTGCAGCATGGCCGATCACCAGCGTAAAGGGCGCAACGCCCTCGACACGCAACTCGCTGCCAGCCTGATTGACCTGTCTGGTCAGCGTCTTGCCGGATTGATCCTTGATTTCAGCCCAGGATTCCTTGTCGAATACTAAACGCAACGTTGATGCTGTAGCCGTCACCATCGATGCCGCCTGCACCACCGGAACCGCAGAGGCGACAACGGGCACAGCGGATTCCGGCACACCCGCTTCCAAAACACCGGAGCCATCCAGAATTTCAGCTTGTTCAGGCAAAAGCAGCGATGTTTCTGCAACATCTGAAGCGGCATCCATCGCCTGTACGACCGGATGCGGCGCATAGCTTTGCCATACGGCAAAGCCAGCTATCCCCAGTGCGACAACCAATGCAGCAATCAGCAAATTCAGGTTTTGCCTGCGAGCCGTTTTTTCCGTCGGAAAAGGCGCGTCAACATGGATCTGCTCTGCCGGCAACGGCGTAACCTTGGCACCCGGTAACGCATCCAGCAATGGCTGCACCTCCAGTTGCAACAATTTTGCATAGCTGCGCACAAAACCGCGCAGAAAAGTGGTCTCAGGCAGCGCCTGAAAATCATCTGCCTCCAGCGCTACAATTTGACGCGGAGCAAGCTTGATTTTGGTGACCACATCCTCGATGCTCAGTCCCAGGCGTTCGCGGCCTGCGCGCAACAGCGCACCGACAGAGGGCCTGGTTGCATCATCCGAAGCTGCGGCTTCAACAGGATCGGTATTTTTCTCTGGTAACTGTTCCATCATTCCCCATGCATCAACAATTGAGTTTCACGCGCGTCAGGATAAAGTTGACGCAACTGCAATGCATAACTTGCCTCCGCATTACCGTCTCCCACCTTGCGCTCTATACGCACAGCCAGCCATAGCTGTCCGGCCGTCAAATTTTCATTTTTCTTCGCATAGCTCGCAAAATATTTACTGGCAGCCGGAAATTCAGCCATGGCAAATTTGAGCTCTGCCATCGCCATAAGCGCCTGCGTCAAATCCGGCTGAGCGCGCAGAGCACGCAGCAAAAATTCCTCGGCATCCTTGTTATTGCCCGCTTTCTGAAAACACAGCCCTGCATTCAGATAAGCCCGCTCCGGCGTGGTATACAGTGGATCCTTAACCGCAGCCATAAAATGCGCGATGGATTCCTGCTCACGGCTGCGCTGACACAAGAACCAGCCGTAATTATTATGTGCCTCGGAATTTGCTTTATCCAGACGCAAACTTTGCTGAAAGTCTGCCTCGGCCTCCGTATCCTCGCGCAGCGACATATGAATCAGACCGCGCACATTATAGGCCGGTGCGTAATTGCGCTCCGCCTGCAGGGCCAGATCAATTTCGGATAGCGCAATACCCATCTGGGCGCGTTCGAAATACAATCCCGCCAATTCGGTATGAATTTTGGCACTTTTTTGCGTACGCTCGTCAATCTGTTGCTTCGCCGCATTGCCGCCGGCACAGCCAGCCAGCACCAACACAGCCATCAAGATTACGCGTTTCATCGACCTGCCTCGCTGTTATGAAATACGATAGGACGGGTTCTTTTGGTCTTGTCGAGCACTTGCCCCGCCAATTGTCCGCACGCCGCAGCGATATCATCGCCGCGCGTCTTACGGGTGGTAGTAATGATATCCGCCTGCATCAGCACATCGCGAAAGCGCTGAATTGCGTCAGGCCTTGAACGTTTATAAGGCGATAGCGGAAACGGATTAAAAGGGATCAGGTTAAACTTGCAGGGAACATCGCGTACCAGTCGCACCAGCTCATGCGCGTGCTGTACCGTGTCATTCACCCCGTCGAGCATCACATATTCGAAGGTAATGAAATCGCGCGGCGCGCGCTCCAGATAACGACGGCATGCCGCCAGCAATTCCTTGAGCGGATACTTCTGATTGATCGGCACGAGTTGATCGCGCAACGCGTCATTCGGCGCATGCAGCGACACAGCCAAGGCTACCGGGCATTCCTCGCGCAGTCTATCCATCGCCGGCACAATGCCGGAAGTGGACACCGTCACACGACGGCGCGACAGACCGTAAGCCTGATCGTCCAGCATCAGGCGCAGCGCACTCACCGTGTTGTCAAAATTAAGCAACGGCTCGCCCATGCCCATCATCACCACATTGCTGACCGACCAGTTACCCTCGGCATTCTTGCCCAGCCGGTGATTCGCCCACCAAAGCTGGCCGATAATTTCAGCCACACTGAGGTTGCGATTAAAACCCTGCTTGCCGGTCGAGCAAAACGAACAATCCAGCGCACATCCGGCCTGCGAGGAAATACACAGCGTGCCACGCGTCGCTTCGGGGATATACACCGCTTCCACGGCATTGCCGGTACCGACGCTGAGCAGCCACTTGCGCGTGCCGTCATCGGATAATTCTTCGCGCACAATCTCGGGCACGGTAATACAGGCATTGCGCGCCAATTTCTCGCGCAATACTCCCGCGATGTCAGTCATCGCGGAGAAATCGGACTCCCCGACCTGGTAAATCCAGCGCAGCAACTGCTTCGCACGGAACGGCTTTTCGCCCATTTCCGTGAAATAAGCGGTCAGCGCATGCGCATCAAGGTCAAGGAGATTTTTTTTCATTTAATACAATTACTTAGCGTGAATACACATTCAAAGCAGGGAAGAAGTATGCGATTTCAACCGCTGCTGTTTCAGCCGCGTCGGAACCGTGTACTGCATTTGCATCGATGCTGTCAGCGAAATCGGCACGAATGGTACCCTTGTCAGCCTTCTTAGGATCAGTTGCGCCCATCAGGTCACGATTCTTCAGGATAGCGCCTTCACCTTCCAGTGCCTGGATCATTACAGGACCGGAAATCATGAAGTTGACCAGATCGTTGAAGAAAGGACGTGCAGCGTGTACAGCGTAAAAACCTTCAGCTTCAGCGCGGGACAATTGCACCATGCGAGCAGCGATGATCTTCAGGCCGGCGCCTTCGAAACGGGAATAGATTTGACCGATAACATTTTTTGCAACAGCATCAGGTTTGATAATCGACAGAGTACGTTCAACAGCCATGCTAAATTCTCCAAACTGGGATTGATAAAATAACGACCGCGCATTCTATCAGAGTTTGCTTGTACTGTCGCTCGTCAAGCTCACCGCCGGCATATCTGCACGACGCGGAATCCAGCTTTAGCGGCATCCCGGTTTCACAAACGCCCGCTGCTCAAAAACGAGTTTCAACAAGTGCATGAATCAACTAAAATCCCGACATTTCGCTGCTTGCGCAGGCACCGAGGTAAAGTTTCCCTGATGTCTGCCGATATTAATATCAAACGGCGGTGTTTCGTCGGTGAATAAACCACACCCATCGAGCCACACCGTAAAATTCAGGAAGCAGCGATCATGAGCGAAATTTTCAAAATCAACGAGCACATCTACCGGGCCTATCCGACACGCTTCTTTCGCGACGGGATTGAAATTTCACCGGCCGAGTTTTACGCCGCGATCAGGGCGCTTTATTCCAGGACTTGAATAGCTTATGCGGATTCTGATTGCATTAATACTGTTGCTTACCAGCCCGGCACAGGCAGCACCCGATGTTCTGGCCGAGGCACAACGAGCACAGGAAGCGGGGGATTACGCGAAAGCCGCGACGCTGTTTCTACCCCTCGCGACGAAAGGCGATCCGGTCGCACAATTCAATCTGGGCGTGTTGTATACGCAAGGCCAGGTTATCCTGAAAGATTACCGCGCGGCCTTGCAATGGTATCTGGCAGCGGCCGATCAGGGCCATGCGCAAGCCCAGGCCAATCTGGGCGAATTGTATGCAAATGGACTTGGGGTAGCGCAGGATTTCAAAAAAGCGATGCGCTGGTCAATGCTATCTGCAAAGCAGGGCAATTCATCCGCCCAACTGCACATCGGTGAAATGTATGCAGAAGGACAAGGTGTGCCGCAGGACTACACGGAAGCCATCAAGTGGTATCGGCTGGCTGCAGTTCAAGGCAACGCCATCGCACACGCCAAATTGGCCGAATGTTATGAAAACGGACAAGGGGTTGCACAAGACAGTGCAACCGCGCTCAAATGGCTGAGCACCGCAGCCAACAATGCCAGCAATGTAAACAGCCGCAATAGCTATCTGGCACGGCGCGATGAGATTGCCAAAAATATGGCAAGCCGGCAACTGGCCAAAGAACAACAACAGGCCCGCGAAGAAGCCGCACGCATCAAAGCCGCCGAGGCTGCACGGGCCGAGGCCGCACGCATTGAAGCTGAACGAGTGGCTGTTGCACAGGCTGCAGAACGGGCCAAACAGAAAGCGGCCGCCGATGCCGCACTTGAAGCGGAAATACAAGCTTATAAGCGGGCACAACAGGAAGCGAAGGCCGAACGCGATGCCGCGTCAGCGCGACGCAAAGTCCAGCACAATACGGGGCTTAATGCGCAGGAAGCGCAACGCAGGGCCGAGATTAACGCAGAAGTAGCCAGGCACATAGCCGAGCGCAAGGCAAAAGCCGCCAAGACCGCAAAAGAGGATGACACCAGGATCAAGGCACGCTCCCCGGCGAAAGCGGTACTGACCGAAGAACAGATACACCCGCTGATGAATGAGCCTAAATCGCAACTCAAGAGCAACCCGGTCAAACAACAACGAGCCCGTAAAAAAACCGAACCCGTCAAGCCTCCCGAAGCAACTCCAGCGGCAGCTGTACAAATTAAAACAGCCGTGCCGCCCCTGCAACCCCCAGAAACAAGCGCGATCAAGCCCAAGGCGCAACCAGAAACCGGGGGCGAACAGCGCAAAGCCGAGCGCCCTGCACAGGGATCAGCCCCCGTAAAAACCAATGTAGCCAGCGGAAAGACTCGCTACCCGGCAAAAATAGAGCTGACCGACGAAGAACTGGGGTATCCGGCACCTCAATCTCGTGGCGCCACCGAGCCTGGCAAAGCACCGATCAAGCAGATCGAATGGTCAAAAAAACCCGATAATCCTTAAGCCTAAAAACCTCAGTTCTATCCGCAGATTACGCAGATTCACACAGATTAACAACAAGTTACGAAATAACTACTCGTCACCCAAATAATGAACCAAGTGTGCGTATAAGTATTTGTTTAATCTGCGCTAATCCATTTATTCTGATGGAACCACTAAGTATTGGACTAAGACGCAAGAAAACTGCGTCTAAGCCACTACTTATAAGCAACCAACTGGGGTTCGCAGGGATAGGCTGTATTTCGCCCAACTCGCAAAGAACGCCTGCCAAGTGGCTGGTTATGCGGATAGCACTGCGGTTTTCAGGTTAAGCGCGGGCTATCGTACAGCAGCCCGTACAGGGCAAAACGCTTGCGGTTGTGCCAAACACAGCAAAATACCCGCCTCCCCTTCTGCCGCCTGATACCCCGCAGCAACCGCCACATCCGGCACGCAAACCAGTTCATCCCCGCAGTACATCAGCGGCAGTCGATCGCGCCGCCAGGTCGGAATACATCGCTCCTGGAGCAGGTTTTTCAGCGTTCGTGTCGTGGCATTGGACGATGGGCGCAGCGATTCTCCGCCATGCCGAAGACGCAACGCAACAGGGGCGCGTTGCAATTTCGCAAGACTTATCCCCTGCCCGATTCGTTGCTGAAACGTGACGCATGAATTCAGCGCAGGCCAGGCCAGCTCATCCTCTCCCAGCCACGGCAAAACAAAATTCCGCTCGAATTCAGCCAAAGTGTGCAACGCATATACGCGCCCCTGATAGCGACGCACCTGCCAGTCGCCACCGGCAAAGCTGACGCATACCGTCGCATCCTCCCGTGCCGCACACAGTTGATGCAGCATATCATCGAGTTGCACGACTTGCGGCATGGGTGCGCCAAGCTGATACAGAAAAAATCTCAGTAAATTTTTAGCGCGCGGCAAACTCAATACCTGCAAACTGGCGACGGTCAGCGTGTCATCCGCCATGGCATCGAGAGCATCGATGCGCGCCAGATCGTCCAGCAGCTCACTTGCCTCGGCAAAATGCTGTGTGCTGCGCACCACGGTATCTCGATAGGCAGGAAATTTCTCGCTCATCAATGGCAGCAGGCGATGACGCAGAAAATTGCGCGGATAACTGTCATCCGCATTGCTCTCATCCTCTATCCATTCAAGGTTATGTGCTGCCGCGTAATCCAGAATTTCCTGACGTGAACGATGCAGCAAGGGACGAACAACTTTATGTATCCCTGTTTGAGCGGAGAGTAGCGGCCATTTCGATTGGCTCAGGACCGGCATCGCGCTCGCACCACGCACGCCTGCACCACGCAGCAGTTGCAGAAACAAGGTTTCCACCTGATCGTCGGCGTGATGTGCGAGTGCTACAAAATCGCAGGACTGCTTGGCAAACGCGGTATGGCGCAGGCGGCGGGCAGCAGCCTCGATACCCTGCGCACGTAGCGGTGCGATATCCACACGCTCGATGTGCAGCGAGATGTTATGACTTGCGCACAGTGCGGTGCAAAAATCTGCCCAGGCATCCGCATTCGCACTGATGCCGTGGTGGACATGCAAAGCGCAAAGCTGCCAGGAAAAACGGGGGGCGAGTCTATGCAGCAGGTGCAGCAGCACCACCGAGTCCACCCCGCCGCTCAGGCCGATCAGAATGGAACTACCCGCAGGCAACAGAGGACGGATGCCCGCTGTTACCCGCTCCTCCAGGTTAAGCGAGTTCGACTTCCTTGAACTTGCCATAACTCATCAGGCGATTGAAGCGATCACGCAACAAGTCGTTGGTTGATTTGGATTGCGCGATTTTCAGTGCATCTTGCAGCGCCTTTTTCACGCTCTGCATGGTTGCCGGATAATCACGGTGTGCGCCGCCCAATGGTTCGCTGATGATCTTGTCCACAATCCCCAGCGCCTTCAGACGGGTTGCCGTGATACCCAATGTCTCCGCTGCATCCGCCGCCTTATCAGCACTCTTCCACAGGATAGACGCACAGCCTTCCGGGGAAATCACAGAATACGTGCTGTATTGCAGCATCAGCATGGAATCCCCCACCGCAATCGCCAGCGCGCCGCCCGAACCGCCTTCGCCGATGATGGTACAGATGACCGGCACGCGCAATTCGCTCATTTCATACAGATTGCGTCCGATCGCTTCTGACTGGCCGCGCTCTTCCGCATTCACGCCGGGATAGGCACCGGGCGTATCGACAAAGGTCATGATGGGAATGCCGAACTTTTCAGCCAGACGCATCAGGCGCATTGCCTTGCGATAGCCTTCGGGACGCGGCATACCGAAATTGCGCACGATCTTTTCTTTGGTGTCGCGCCCCTTTTGATGACCAATCACCATGACGCTCTGACCATTAAAACGCGCAAGCCCCCCTACGATAGCCTTGTCGTCGGCAAAGTTGCGGTCACCGTGCAACTCTTCGAAATCCGTAAATAAATGTTCAACGTAATCAAGTGTATAGGGGCGCTGCGGATGCCGGGAGACTTTCGAGATTTGCCAGGGCGTGAGCTTGGCATAAATATCTTTGGTCAGGGTTTCGCTTTTCTTCGACAGTTGCTCAATTTCATCCGCGATATCGAGCGCCGTATCATCATTTACAACACGCAACTGCTCGATTTTGTCTTCCAACTCCGCTATGGGACTTTCAAAGTCCAAAAATGTAATTTTCATGTTTAATCCTGGCTGATAGCAACATCCAGTAACTAGTGACTAGCTGCTAGCGACTGATTTTAGTAAATTCTTCCGGCGAGAACTCAACCGGCGGCGGCGCGATGATACTACAAACCGAAGAATCGTTTGACGGTCTCCAACAGCTCATTGTGTTGAGAACTCTTTTCCTGCCGACGGGTCTGCTCGTCCAGGTGGTGCAACACACTGTCCAGCTGCACACGCCGTTCCACCAAAATATGCGTCATTTCCTCCGCCAGTCCGGGTCTGGCCTGCATGATTCCGGCAAAGGCCTCCTTATCGAGACGGTAGCATTCCACATCCGTATTGGCGATCACCGAAGCTGAACGCGGCTCACCGGTCATCATACCCATCTCACCAAAAAAACTTCCTTTGGACAGTAAATTCACACTGCGCCGCTCACCATTCGGTGTTTCAAGATACACCTCGGCCTCGCCGTTGATGATGATGTACAACCAGTGCGCAATCGCCCCCTGCCTGGAAATGATATTACCCTTGGCAAACTGGGCATACTTGAGCCGTTCGGCCAGCGCAGTCAACTCGTCATCGGTCATTTGTGCAAACAATTCAACGCGTTTGAGCGTCTTGACGCGTTGCTGCGATTCGCGCTGATGAACGACCACTTCGTATTTTTCGTTTTCCTTGACGTAGTGAACATTTTGCATCTCCACTACCAGCGGGATACCGGCACGTTCCAGTGAAGTATAAACATGCCAGCGTACCGCAGCATCGGTCGGATCATCCACCGTCAGATCGGTCAGCCAGTAACGCAAGGCGTAGCGCGCCACACCCTTGTCTATTTCCATCAATACACAACTGGGCGGCGGCTGCTTTGCCACGTTACTGATATCCGCCAGAAGAATAGTCTCCTCGACCGCCCTGACCACCTGGCGAGGGGCCGTGCTCAGGCTGACATTGAACCAGACCCAGCGGCGCAACTGTGAAGGCTGTCCACTGCGCCGTCCCAGCACCAGGAACTTGTTTTTCATCAACTGGCTGTTGGGGAACACCACCGTTTCCCAATTGCGCGTTTCTACCAGCGTGGAACGCCAGCGTATATCCACAACACGCCCGACCACATCCTCCACCTTGATCCAGTCACCGATCTCGATGGAGTTATCCAGTTGCAACGCCAGGCCACCCAGAATATTGCCCAGCGTATCCTGCATGGAGAACGCCACCACCGCCGTAATCATCGCCGAGGTAGCGATGATACTGCCCAGATCAAGGCCCGCGTAACGCAGCCTTACCAAACACCAGCCAAGATAAGCAATAATGACAAAAATATCTTCGGTGATACGCGGCGGTTGCAGGCGGATCAAAGGCAGCACGATACGAAAAGCCAACAGCCCACACATCCGGATCACCGCAATGCCAGAGCCGATTATGGCGGTTTCATGAAATAACGCCGCTGTCGAAGTAAATTGCATCGCATAAACCAGGCCACTGAAGAACGCCAGCACCTGACATGCGAAAAAAAAGATCAACGTATTGATGACGCTCTTGCGATCATGCTTGAGAAAATAAATCAGAAAAAATGACAGCACCAGCGACGACGTGAGCATAAAAAATGCTTCCTCGCGCCAGAAATAGGCTATCGCAGTCTGCCAAAATCCCATGATTTCGTCACTATTCATTATTTTTCGATTCTGCCGAATAATAGGCTAAAGGTTGGCTTCTCCGCCAGAAGGCCCATGCATCGCCGCGCGCAAGACGTATCTGGCGCAGACTATCGCCGCCTAAAATATCTACTTGCAACTGCGAAATTTGACCTTTACGTAGCGCCTGCCATAAAGGCTGCGCATAACCCGTCTCGAATTGTTGCAAGGCACTGCGCCAGCCGGCCAGATCACCGCGCTGTAAAGCGCTGCGCAAACCGGTCCAGACCAGCAGTTGCCTGCCCTCCGTGCTACGCCATGCAGGCTGCCATGAGTCAAATAGAATCCCGGCTGAAGCTGCCAGCATTTCTACCAGCACCTCATCCGAACTCGCGCTGCCATAATCACATTGCGCTGGCGCTGGCGCTGGCGCTGCCCCTTCTCCATTCCCCCAAAACCAGACGCTGTTGATAGTGACTTCGCCGCGCGCTTCACGCGCCTCGTTGAGCGGATGGGCGAACAACAGCATCTGAATCTCGTTGAACAACTGATGCCAGCGGCGGGCATCCGTCCCCGCCGGCAGATTGCCATGAATATTACGCCCTGCTGCCTGCGACAGTGGCACCGTGATTATCTCAGTCAACTCGACCAGGCGCACGTACCAGCGCGAAGGATGAGGCGCAAAGAATTCCATACCCTGCCCTGCAAAATGCTCATTCAGACTGGCGCACAATTGCGCCGACTCGTCTGCGCTGACTGTCACATTTGGCAGCAGCACCACTTGTTCACGTTGCAGTCGTACATGCACCGGATCGGCACGCAGCCAGAAGCCATCGCCCAGTCCGTCAAACTCAGCAGAAATCGGCGCTATTCCGGACTGACGGGGTACAGAAAACAGCCCGCACAAAGCTTGTTCCAGCGACAGCCGAGAATCATCCGTTCGTGCTGCCCCTTCGACCGCGCTCAGGACTAAAGGCTGGATCGAAGCACCGCGCGCCAGTATTTTCTCCAGTGCAGGCAGATGTAGTCCCGCGCACACCTCGGCTGCAAAGTCGCTTGGCAGGAATAAATCGGCAATAACCAGATGAACTTTTTTCATGACGGCAAGTTTACCACTAGCGAGAACAGCTTAAGCTACCGTAAATAATCCAGCACACCATTACTCTTACGTTGTCGGCGCTCTCAATAGTCCGTATCCTTGCCACACGCCACGAAAAAGAGAAAGCCCAGCAGGTTTCCCCACTGGGCTTTCGGATACAGATTCAACCTTTCGGTTGATTCTTTATTGTAGCAACGGCTCTCACCCCGGATGAACTACAACGGCTTCATTATCACGGAGAACGCAATGTCAAGCAAGCAAGAAAATCTCGGCGCACTGACTTTCGGACTGGACATCGGCATTGCTTCGGTCGGCTGGGCGGTACTGGGTGAGAATCGAATCATCAACCTTGGCGTGCGTTGCTTCGATAAGGCGGAAACCGCCAAAGAAGGCGAATCGCTCAATCTTGCCAGACGCTCAGCACGACTGTTACGCCGCCGCCTGCGCCACCGTGCCTGGCGACTGACCAAGTTATCCAGACTTTTCAAACGCGAGGGTTTGATCTCGCACGCTTCGGCACTCAAAATCCCGTTTACCCACTCACTCTGGCAACTACGCGTCGAAGCACTTGATCGCCGACTGAACTTCGAAGAATGGGCGCGAGTGATCTATCACTTGTGCAAACATCGCGGCTTCCACTGGATCAGCCGCGCCGAGGAAAAAGCGGCAGAAGGCGATAGCAAAAGCGAAGGCGGCAAGGTCAAGCAAGGGCTGGCGGGCACGAAAAAACTGATGCAGGAAAAGAACTACCGCACAGCTGCCGACATGATAATGGCAGAATTTTTCCAACAGCGCACAGATACAAATGGCAACCCCGTATTTAACAAAAATGCTGAGCTAATTTTGGATGGCGCAGCACGCAACAAGCAGGGCGATTACAGCAAAGCCCTTTCCCGCGTGTTACTCAGTGAAGAATTTGTACTGCTGTTCAAGCGGCAACGCGAACTGGGCAACCCGCACACGGGTGCGGAATTTGAAGCCAAGATTCTCGGCAATGGCGACCGAAAAACTGGATTATTCTGGGAACAAAACCCAGCGTTGTCCGGTGCCGCACTGCTCAAGATGCTCGGTAAATGCACCTTCGAGAAAGCTGAGTACCGTGCACCCAAAGCCAGCTTCAGCGCCGAACGCCACGTCTGGCTCACCCGCCTCAACAATCTGCGCATCGTGGTGGATGGCACAACCCGTCCGCTGAATGAGATGGAGCGACGTGTCGCGTTACCAATGCCTTACCTGCAAGCGGGCGACTTAAGTTACAAGCAATTACGCGCCGCGCTGACCAAAGCGGGTTATTTGCCTGAATCATTTCAATTTACAGGACTTGCCTATCCCAACAAGCAAACCTCCGCAGAAAAAACCAAAGACCCAGAAAGCACTGTACTGGCGAAACTTCCTGCCTGGCAAACTTTGCATAAAACATTGAAAGATGCGGGGCTGGAAAGCGAATGGCAGCAAATTTCTACCGATGCACTGGAAGGCAGGTCACAACTGCTTGATGACATTGCATGGGTGTTGAGTGTTTATAAAGACGATGTCGAAGTGGAAGCCGAGTTGCGCAAACAGGCTTTGCCCAATACGGAAAAGATGGTGGATGCCCTGCTCGACATTCGCTTCGACAAATTCAGTAACCTTTCGCTCAAGGCGCTGCGCCAGATCGTGCCGTTCATGGAACAGGGCCAGCGTTACGACGAGGCCGTCGCCAACATCCCGGAATACGGACATCACAGCCAGTTGCATGCGGTCGGCGCCGGTGAACACAAATACCTACCTCCGTTCTACTCAAAGCGCGATAAAAATGGGCGCATGGTATTCAACGAAGACATGGACATCCCGCGCAACCCCGTGGTGCTGCGCGCACTCAATCAGGCGCGCAAGGTGGTGAACGCGCTCATCAAAGAATATGGTTCACCGTATGAAGTACATATCGAAATGGCGCGGGACTTATCGAGACCACTTGATGAACGACGCGATATAGAGAAACTGCAAAAAGCCTTCCAAGTCGAAAAAGAAAAAGGGGCTGAGTATTTTATGAGTGTTGTGAAACGAGAACCCAAACGAGATGAATTGCTGAAAATGCGACTCTTTCGTGAGCAACTCGACCAATGCCCGTATTGCCAATGCGAACTGGATATTCACCGTATGTTTGATAAACCTGATGACATGTATGCTCAGGTTGATCACGTCCTACCTTATTCACGTAGTTTTGACGACAGCATGAATAACAAGGTTGTTGTTCACACAAAATGTAATCAAGATAAAGGCAACCGCACGCCTTACGAATATCTTGGCGGCGCAGAAGGTAGCCAGCTCTGGCGACAGTTTGTCGCCTTCGTTGAAGGCAATAAAACCTATCGCTTGGCCAAGCGCACCCGCCTATTGCGCAAAGATTTCGGCGCGGATGAAGCAAAAGGCTTCCGCGAGCGCAACCTTAACGACACGCGCTACATCTGCAAGTTTTTCAAGAACTATGTCGAGCAATATTTGCAACTGCATACAGATAGCAATGCCAAACGCTGCGTAGTGCTCAGCGGCCAGATGACCTCCTTCCTGCGCGCACGCTGGGGCTTGGTAAAAGTGCGCGGTGACAGCGATCGCCATCACGCGCTGGATGCCGCCGTGGTCGCCGCGTGCAGCCACAGCATGGTGAAACGTTTGTCCGATTACTCGCGTCGCAAGGAATTGGAACAGGTAAGGTCTGGCTTTGTGGATGTAGATACGGGCGAAATCATCAATCCCGCCATGTTCGATCAACTGGAGCAACACTTCCCCAACCCGTGGCCTCATTTCCGCGATGAGGTTAAGGCACGCCTGAACATTGACAACCCCGCGCTATTGCGTGAAGAAATGCAGCGATTCGGCACTTACTCGGAAGAAATCTTGCAAACCTTGCGTCCTCTGTTTGTCTCACGCTCAGTCAGCAGGCGTGGAGGTGGAGAAATACACAAGGCAAAAATATTCGGGCTAAAGGAGGACAGCGCAAACAAAGCATTTGAGAAAGTACAGTTAGCTAACCTCACTCTTTCAAAACTTGAAAAAATGGTCGGAAAAAACGATCCAAGAAACCAAGCTACATATAAGTTATTACGTGACCGACTGACAAGCTTCGGCGACGATCCAAAGAAAGCTTTTGGGCCACAGCAACCCAAACTACTGAAACCAAGCAAAGATGGCAAGAATGCACCAGAAATTCGAGCCATTCGTGTTGAGGAAACTAAAAATTCTGGCTTATTGATTCGCGGCGGTATTGCTGATCTTGGCGAGATGATTGCTGTAGATGTATTCCAACATAATATCGGCAGCTTCGCTGTAGTTCCCAGATACCAAGCCCTCCCAGAAAAAATGCGTAGCACCTTAGCTGCACCCGCAGAAAGTAAGTTCTGCTTTAGTCTTACAAAAAATGATTATGTTGAAATTGAAATTGGCACCGAGTTTGTTCGTGGTTATTTCGTCATGTATGAAAGTGATGGGCGAATGACCTTGCGGGCACATGATCAACCACAACCTGACAAGAAATATTTCAGAAAATCCGTTGCAGGAGCCAAAAATATAAAGAAGTACAACATAGACATCCTCGGCAACCTCTACCCCGCCCTGCCGGAGAAACATCGTGACCTGGCGTAGCGTTGTCATCTCGCGCCCTGCCAAGCTCAAGCGCGAGCATTACTCGCTTGCCATCGAGCAGGAAAAAACTGCATTCGTGCCGTTCGAGGACATCGCAGTGATCGTGCTCAACCATCGCGAGATCACACTCACCCATCCGGTGCTGTCGGCCTGCGGCGAATATGGCATCAGCCTGTTTGCCACTGGAGACACCCATCACCCCAGCGGCGTGTTCCTGCCCTTTTTGCAACACTCGCGCGCCACCAAGTGGATGCGTTTACAACTCGACTTGCCTCGCCCCATTGCCAAACAAACCTGGGCGGCCATCGTGCGCCAGAAGATCGCCAACCAGGCTGCCTGCTTGCATCTAGCGGGACGCGAAGGCGCAGATCGCTTGGATTCCTATGCAAGACGCGTGCGCTCCGGAGATGTAGGCAATCTGGAAGGCCAGGCCGCTGCATTTTATTTCATGCAACTGTATGGAAAAGGCTTCCACCGCGAACAGGCGCGCTTTGTGAATGCCGCACTTGATTACGGTTATGCCGTGTTGCGCGGCACAATTGCGCGCGGGCTGGTGGCACATGGCTTGCTGCCATCGCTGGGAATTTTTCACGCCAGCGAACAAAACGCATTCAACCTTGCCGATGATGTGATCGAGACTTTCCGTCCGGTAGTCGATTTGTTTGTAGCCAGAAAAATGTCGCTGGCTGACGATGAACTAAATCCGCAAGACAAGGCCGCGTTAGTCGGACTACTCAATGTGGATGTTGAAATGCCGCGCGGCAAGATGTCCGTACTGTCCGCCATTGAGCAAACCATTGAAAGTCTGGCGCGCATCTACGATGGAGGCAGCGAAACACTGCTTGAGTTACCCGTGCTGCTTGGATTGGAGCAGCACTGCCTGGAGTGCTAAAATGAGCGAGGAGACACGACGGTTTATGCGCCTACTTGTACTCTTCGATCTGCCCGTCGTGACAAAAGCCGAACGCCGCGCGTATACCCTGTTCCGTCGCTTCCTGATTAACGACGGCTACGACATGATTCAATTTTCGGTATATGGGCGGATCGTGAATGGCAACGATGCGCTGGAAAAACACATGAAAAGACTGGTGAACAGCCTGCCACCCGACGGCTCGGTACGATGCTTGACCGTCACGGAAAAACAATTTGCCAGCATGAAACTGCTAGTCGGCTTGCCACTTTTTCAGGAAAAAGCGATAAAAGCCAACCAAATGTTGTTGTTCTGAACAGTAATTTTTCAAGCAGAACACCCGCCCAGCCTAAGCTGGGCGGGCCTTTGCGTGAGGCATATGGTAGCTCATCCGGGGTGAGAGAGGGAGCTACAACACACCGACCCAATATGGTATTGGGCTGATGATGGTAGCTCATCCGGGGTGAGAGAGGGAGCTACAACGCTGAAAGCGGTCATATTACGCAAAAA
>JBAZAY010000029.1:0-39106 GCA_041671725.1 Gallionella sp.
CTGTAAAATATATGCCGTAGCGTTCTTGATAGACTCTGGGTCATCCTTCTTAAAGTAAGCTACGCCGTCCAGCATACTGATTATCTTGTCATTAGGCAGGACGCCCTCCTCTACTAAAAGGAACATCGGCTTATTCAGCGTCATAGCTATACTTATCTGTAATAAGCAGAGAGGGTTCTTCTCGTAGCTTGTGGTATAGAACGCCATAAAGATTTCGCAGTCCTTAATCTGCTGTGTCTGCTTCTTTAAGAACTCCGTCAGCTCCTTTGACGGTTCAGGTGCTCCGCCCATTATAGGATTGAACTTAGGTTCTTGCTCCACTTGTAGCCTCCTTCTTACCCGTTACCGCTTCGACTGCCTTCTTTATCTTATTGTAATACCTGAAGAAGATAGGCACGTCATACTTGTGCATTACCCTCATACTGAAGAACATCGGGTAGCCATTTATAGCCATCTGTCCCGCCTTATCGTAATACTCGTATATCATACCGCTGTATCGCTTCATCTCCATCCGCTGTTTAGGCTTCAGGAACATCAGGCACATAAAGACATTCGGCAACAGGTTAGGCTCACGCCCCAAGAACCTGTCTATGAATATCTTGTTCTTATAGAAGTCCTCCGCCAAGTCCTTCAGGGCGGCTCTACTCATTCTTTGAACCATCGCATATTCTCCTATTTTTTAGAATAGCACTACTATCATAAGAATCCAACCTATGTTACTTGTCCACATAGCGGCATCGTAGTCTATGGTAACGCCATATACATAATGAGCCGCCATAGCGAACCAGGCTATTACGAGCAAGAACGCTCCCACCCAACCAGAGATATGGCTGAACACCTTATTTATACCCATCTTCTTCTCCTTTATTATTTGGGCGGTGCGACGCCTATTAGCATACGAAGGAGGCCTAATTCGCTACGTATGCGTCTTCCATAAACGCCGCACCACCAAAAAGCTACAAAGCCCTCACGTCTTCTTAAACTTCTTTCGCCAAGCGAGGGCAGGGCTATCAGGTATCAGCCCTCCATCATTTAACAGCTTCACCGTATCTGTTGCGTCAGTTATACTTGTCTCCATAGTCCTATTTATTATATCGTCAAGGTAATCGGATTTTAACTTCTTGCCTCTCCTGCGTAGGTATTCGTTCAGTAGCTCTAATAGTTTCTGGGCACATTCTATATAGTCTTCCGAGAACTCTGTATCTATACCTATGGCGTCAATGAGTAAGTCCATTCTCTTCCGCAGGAACTTACAGGCATTGATAAGATAAGGAACGGGCATATCCTCTATCTTCCAGAGCTTGCCCTTGCCATCCCGCCATTCACCCTTTGGCATCATATGACCTCCTATACAAAAGCCAATGCAAAGGCTTCCCAGTCTATCTCGAATGCGTCTGTGTGCCATTGACCTGTCCAAACGCATAAAGATTCTTTTGGTCTTGGCTTCTCAAGTAGCTGTCTCTTGTCTCCCCTGTTGTGGCATTGTTGCCATTCACCTTTATCATCCTTATAGATGATAGTAACCCCTTTTGAAGCATACGGAACCTCCTTACCATCTCTTAGCATACACCCTCCTCAATTCTTTCCTGTGGTATAAAGCAGTCGCCCTCTATCTTTAAGCCTACACCTATCTCTATCCTGCCTATGGTAAGAAAGGTATTCCCTGTCCAATAGGCAACGTGGGAATTTCTGCCCTGACCTTTATACCATCCCTTTTTAAGTTTACTCTTCGGTATCCTTTTCATACAGTCTCCTTAAAGATGCCTTACGGCACCTAACGTATATCCGAATACGCTCATAGCATATATCACGTTATCATCGTAGGTCTCACATCTATAATGACTTTTGAAAAATATCTTCTTCAGGGTAGGCTTCTTGATTTTCTTTTCAGCGAATAGAGTAACATTACCTATATCTATCTTCACTTTGCCTCCTTATACTTCAAGGGAATTTCCTCTGCCTTGACTCCGAGACAGATAACGTCCGCTATCGGGACAAGATAGGTTTTGCCGCTTACCGTTATTCTCTTATAATGGTCGCCGTTGGTTACGCTGGCTACTATGATAGTCCTCAGCGTAAAGGCGTTCCTTTTCCACTTAGGCTGAAGCTCGATACACTTGTCGTATATCTCCTGATGAACTTCCCTGAACTTCTCTGGCAATCCATCGCAGTTATCGCCCTTTGCGTGCATCTCGTTCTTGGCTACCCGCCTGTCTAACATTGACTTGAAGCCTGAGAGCTTACCGCAACAAAAACCCTCACCATCGCAGAGTAGATACCTGCAACAGTCAATGTCGCCTCCGAGCTTACATATCTCCTTGATGAATTTTAGAGTCATAGGTTGTCCCTCCTAAAAGGTCTCTGTTTTGCACCTACCTTGCTTGCCTCATCTTCTCCGCCTATAAATCTTTCATTGAACCCAAAAGGGAATCTGAACGTCTTATCGTCAATGCACCATAAGTGATACTGGTTAGCGGAGTCTACCATTCTGCTATCTGCTGGGTATAGTTCTACCCCTTCGCATTCTTTTCCGACCAGCTCATTTTTAATCTCCTGCATATCACGCCAATCGTGAATGGTCTCTTTATCCCTTCGCTTAATAGATAGCCAGACAAGGTTAGGTTCGCCCTTTAATTTACTTGGGAAGTCTCTCCTCACAACCTGATATTTTGAATTTATATAGACCTTGATATTGGCACCATCATAAGCTACCTTTGAGAATTCCGCTACGGTAGTTTCTGTGCCGTCAGGCTTTGTCATTACATCGGCTATTACGAACTTATCCATATCACCTCGTTCTATCATAGAACTTTTTTAATATGCCCTGTGCCGCCTTCAAGCCATTGGCACATAAGCTACACAGCATCCTTATACCGTGCTTCTGAGTCCTTACCACCTTGTCTCCCTTATACAGTTCTGTCCCGCATAGGACGCACCACGCCCTATGGTTCGTTCTCTTGGTAATCTCGCCATACTCCTGTGGCTTCCAATGAGGCATTTATTACTCCTTTAAGGAAATAGGAGAGACTATATCTTCTATAATCTCCCCTATTGCTTTTCCATCATTGATACTACTTCTTTCCTTCTACTGTCTTGATTACCAGAGCATCACTTCCTTCTGGGACAAGAGACTGCGAAACGCTATCTGGTGAAAACGCATAACAAGAACTGTCGCATACATCAACGACAATACCTATCAAACCCCCTAACAGAATGTTACCGAATATCCAGCCGTTCACGCCTCGCTTGAGTTCGACTGTCGTATCCTTATAGCCTGCCTTCTTTATAGTTATCTGATACGCAGGAACGCTCCTGTCAAGTATCAGGACGCACGGACTCTTCTGTTCTACTCCGTTGCATACGACTATTGCATCAGCAGGGTTAGTAATTACTGGCACCTTCTGTGTCCTTCCGCTTACTATCGTAGCACAGCTACATAGCAACAGAGGACATACCAATACAGCTATTACCAATATCCACCTCTTCACTTAGAATCACCCCCCTCCTTATGTTGTTCTCCTATTATTGTTTTGATAATTGTCTCCTTGTAATCCTCTGCCATCGAATTTTTGATAGAGTCAAATATCTTCTCTAATTGCTCAGGGTATCTGCGGACAGGAACATTATTCAGGTCGCAGTAAAAGCCGCATACAAAGGATAGGTTCATACTTAATACTGTGAGGGCATCTGCCATCAATGCCGCTATACCTTCGCTGGCAAAAGGACACCTCTTATGATACTCCTTGTCCTTTAGCCCATCCTCAATATAGCCGTGAACTTCATCACATATAACCTTTTTCATCCTATCAAATCGTTCTTCGTTCCACTTGGGTATGTTCTCTGCCCTTTTAAGATAATCCTGTGCCATCACAACCTCCTATTATAAATGCGTAGGGCGTTGCCCATTGAGAGGACTTTAATCGGACTCCTACCGAACCCTAACCACGCCTCTTGCCGTGCCTACCGCTTATTTACCTTCTGTCTTTATCAGCATCATCCCTACGCACGCTGATATTGCCGCTATGAGAACCGTCCAGTTATTAGCAAACGAAGGATGCTTATACATAGTCGCCCATAACCCAAAGGCTATCATCATCAGCACCACACCCGCACCAGAGGACTTCTTGAGCCTGATGGCTTTCATCGTCCTCACCTCCTCTTTATTTCTTCGTCAGCGTTTCTACGTATGCTTTCGCTGTCTCCATATCGTAGAACTTCGCTATTACGAGAAAGGTATCCCCTTCATCGTCCTTCTCTGCTACTTCATAGATGTCGCCGTCTAATACGATTGCGTATTTATCCACCCTCAATCACCTCCTTTTAGAACTGCGTTGATACTTTTAGCACAAATTCCTGCGGAGCTGACGTATTCTTGCCCCACACCATCGTGCCGTATTGAAATTCGAGGTTGAACATCTTTTCACCTTGCCTGAGCGTGCTGTCTCCTCCGAAGACCTCCCAGACACCGCCTATACGCCAGAAGCCATATTCAGAGTATATAGAACCCGTGCCTTTGACAGCCTTGTAGCCGTCAATTTCTGTCTTGAGCAGGAATCCTTTTATGGGTCGCACGCCTATCTCTGCGAAATAAGGTATATCGTAGCAAACGCTTTTCGTTCTCCACCTATACCCTGTTTCTATACCCCAGTAGCCGTCTATCTTGTATCCCTTATGGATGGGCAGGATAAACGTCTTCCCTATTAGTATCCTCTGCTCTACGGCATCGTCTCCGTAACCTATCATCGGCTGGTGTGCTGTCCAGTCGCCTTCTTCGTGATGGTTGACAGGGTAGCCGGGATATATCCATACCCTTGTCTGGGTGCTCATCACAACAGGGTCTTCTAAGAACCTGAACCTGCCACCTACCTTGATATTTGTTATGCCGTGATTCTTGACGCTATACGGCCCCCAGCTGTCTGGTCTGCCGTATTCTTTATAGTGAGCCTCTTTATACTCCAAGCTCGCCATAGCCGTAAGGTAGTCCGTTACCCCGAACTCTAACTTCGGCTCCATCATATATTCCCAGTAGCGAGCCTCCTTGCCTTGAGATAGAGTTTGCCTTTTACCATCCTGATTAAACTCCTCCTTGGCATAGCTCCACTTCTCGTAAAGCTCACCCCACACCTTGTGTTTCGGAACTGTCCAAGCTCCCGCATACAGCTCGCTTGCGGACAAAAACAGCATTCCTACTGCCAACGGTAATACACGCTTCATATCACTTGCCCCCTTTCTCTTTTAGTTCTTGTGTTAACTCTGTCAAATACCCTGCGTAATTTTTAATGGCAGGAGCCGTCCCTGCTCCCATAGACATCCCCATTAAAAACGCAAACGTAGTCGCCAGCGATTCATCTCCAAACAAATCACCTATGGCATCCCACGCCTTGTCTCCGAGAGTCTGCCGATAGTTTGTCATTACCACGGCATAGAGCATCTGGAGTTTCCAGCCCTTCTTCTTCTTTTTTGATACAATCAGGTCTACTAAGTCCACGCTATCCTCCCTTATTAAAAGCGATACATCTTGAAAGCTTCGTCATCGCACTTAACCAGCCTTCTGATATGCTCATCGCCGAAAACCTTGTCCCCGTGCCTGCATATCCACTCTTCGTCATTCTCAGCGAAGTGGCAATATATTGTCCAGTCCCAGACTTCGCCACGCACAGCTACCCACCTTAACAGCTTACCGCTACCCGACATCCACAGTTCACCCTTCTTGTCAAATGCCGTGCCAGAAGCAAACATAGTCTTGGGCGGCATAGCCTTCAGCATTTCTAAAGTTAAGGTTCCTATCACCTGTAATCCCTCCCTCCGCATACGATACACTTACCCCACCTCATACCGCCTTCGTCGTCTCCACCTCGCCACCAGTCTATAATGGTATGCTTCTTAAAGTAACGACACCTGATATAGCAGAAGCAGAACTTTAGGAAAGGATATACCTCTTCAGGCTCATCCCAGAAGTATTTAAGCCACTTCCTTAGCCGAGACTTTTTGGCTTTGGGTTTTCGCCCAAGAGGTTTTAAGCCCTTTGTAGATTTTTTGTTGCTTCTTATACTGCTTTGCCGCTTCTTCTTTTGTGGGGACATAACCTTTCCTGTCTATTAGCTGACCTATTATTTCTGCCTTCCCGCTGAAGCAAGACATACCTCTTGCCATCTTAAAGAAGTGTTCGTCTAAGTGAGGCGGAACCCAAGCCCCGCTACGGCATATAAATATGGCGTCTATATCTATCGGCTTTGCCTTCTCTCTGATTTTAAGGAAGTCGTTATAGTAATGCCCTTGTATCTCATCTGTCAGACAATAATCCGACAAGTCCATCATATCGTATTCCTTGCCCCATTCAGGAGCTACCCATATATACTTCTCTACTAAGCCTTGTTCTATCGCCTTGATACCCCAATTCCCGCAGTTCAAATCACCCCCGTCATCATACAAATCGTGGTGAGCGTCGAAGTGATATATCTCGCTCCGCTCCAAGCCTCTCGCCACCTCATATATATCCTTGTGGCTCTCCGATACATAGAGAAGCGGTTTCTTCTTAAAGGTGAAGCCCATCTTTATCAGTTTAAGGAGCGTGTCCTCTGGCATAAAGTCAGCGTATTTCGCAGGGTCGCACTCTTCATAGAGCTTCTTGTCTGAATAGCGTATCCCCCAGAGTAGCGTTAAGAACATAGCCTTGTTCTCGCTATGCCCCCAATCCCACAGAGGGTTCTCCCTTACGAAAAAATCAAAGTCAAACGATATTAGCGTTTTCAACTGAGGCCTCCTTCTTCGGCACCCACTCGCTCGGTGGCTGTGCCCAAGGTCTTGGTGCTTTCTTCTTTAGAGCCTTTTGCTCTGCTGTCCACTCACACCACTTACTGCAATACAGAATGTCGCCCCTACCCTTTCTTCTGACAATGGCAAACTTACCACCGCACGTTGCACATATACTGTTACCCACAACCACTCCTCCGTTACGCCGAAGGGTAATGTGTATCCCAAGATGTTTCCTGATAGCGATGTCTAAGTTGTGGAGCTTACGCTCTCTCTTGAGATAAACAAGCCATACGCCTGTGCTGGGGTCTGACGCCATCAGCTTGTCAGCGTTCTCATCATACATCCTTCCTACCTTCGCCAAGTCTTCTTGGGTAAAGTTTTTTCTGTTCATATAGGCCTCCTATCCATCTTCTCCATACAGAGTTCTTTCCATCCTGTCCGCCGCTAACTTTATTTTAGCCAGATGCTTATAGGCACATCTGTCTTTGCAGTAATTCTCTCTCATAGGCGTCCAGCTACCGTTACGGAAGTAGACAGCTATCTGCCATTCACCCTTCCGTATCTTCTTACCACATTTACAGGTTCTTGTTCCTACTGCTCTCTCCGCTACTATGGTTCCACGAATCAAGGCGTTCTCCTCCTTTTCGTTTTGGCGTAATCTCAGCCATTAGCTTACTAAGATACTTCTTCTCCTTTTTGGTCGGGCACAGGGAAGCAATTTTATGTTTTCGCTTCTTCATTAGAATCGCCTCCTCACGCCTCCGTGTTTCTTACGATGAATTATCTTTCTAACAATCTCCCCGAAAAAGTAGCCTACCACCGCTAACCCTATATATAGTAGTAGCTCTAACGCTTTCATCAGAACCGCCTCCTCATACCTCCATCCTTAAAGGCAGGATTCCAATTCGGATTGTCAGGCTTCCAGTCTTTAATGGTCTTGCCAGCGTCCTCTAACGCAATCCAGTCCAATACCTCACCTCTGGTTATATCTACTGATATAGCGTTACCCATCCCCGTTATAAAGAGCTTCTTTATATCATCCGTTGGATTGACATTAACGAGCAATACCATCTTGTCCCCTGCCACCTTCTTTACGAACTGCCTTACGCTGTCAATCTGAATTAGGAACGGGAACCGTATCTGCTCGTGATATTTAGGCCATCCTATTTCGAGAAAGACCAAATCCATCTTCATACTTATCTTGTCAACCGCCGCTATCCATTGTGCCCAGATATCGGCATCATTCAAGTGAGCGATAACCTGCGGGTCTTTGAAGTCCATTATTGAAGGATAGAAACCTATGACCCCAAGCCCTACTGAGGATACGCCTGTCCTGAATTCGCCCTCTTTAAGCGTTATCTTTGGCATTTAACCCTGCCCTTTCCCATACCCTGTCTTCTCATTAGTTACCCTCATAGAGGCGAGTAGGGACTGAGCTTTATCCAGATACGTGCTCAGGTCTTCCCTAAGATTCTCTATCCAGTCCGAGAATAGTATCTCTTTGGATATGCTATGCTCCAAAGCTATCTTCCTATCCGTGTCCGTGAGGTCTCTACGCTTGACAGGAAGGTTCTTATGCTTACCTATTATAATGAACTCTCCCGCCCAAGCCTTGCACCTGCTTAACAGCTCCATCTTTGATGCCAGCATAGATATCTGTTCCTCAAGAAGGTGCTGGCTATCCTTTTCTATCGGGGTCGAAATCAAGTCCGCTATCGCTACCAGCTTAGGCTCGTATTTGATAACGAAGTCTATAAACTTTACGTCATCCATTATCTTTTCCCTTACCTCTACCTCTGCCATTTTTACCCTCCCTTATTTTTTTAAGGACATCTCCCGCATCTATTATCTTCTTCGTCTTCATATCTATACCTCTGGCTTCACCCTGCCCCAGCTTCATCATATACTCCATCTGGGCGTCAACCGTCTCAAGGAAGGAGTAGTCCTGCACGTCAAAGATACCCTTAATTATTACGTTGTTCATCTCCTCCATCATAACAAGAAACTTCTCGAACTCCTCCTTTGGCATATCATCTATAAATTGCCCTGTCGTATTCCCAAACCCGTGTTTGTTATGCCAGTCGTTATTGCTGTCAACGTCGCCAAAGTAGAAGCACGCATACAGCTTACCATTCTCCTTCTCTTTTGAAAGCACCTTCATACCCCAGCGGACTAATCCTCTCTGCCTGCTCCACGTTTCTGTTTTCTTGTCAAAGATATCTATGAGCTTGTAGTTCGTCTCGGTTGATATGACAAAGGCGTTCTTCCACATCCTCTCCTTCTTCTCGTTATCAAGAGATATATAGGGAGTGTCTTCAGGTATCTTGTGTATAAACTTCTTCATAATCCCGCTCGTGATACCGTCTATATTTCCTTCCATACCGCCTCCTATTTTGTAAACAGATTCGTGATAGAAATTACATCGCTGTCTTTTCCTGCACTCGTTACCAAGAAGTTCTTGGATACCTGCTTCAGCTCGGTAAAGGCACTATTGCTGTCTCCACAAGTAGAGATTATAACGCTATGCAGGTCTATCTTGTCGCCCAAGCACTTATTGGTCTGCTCCACATCGACTTGGGCATAGCCGTCCGTAATCAGGAGTATATCCATCATATCCGCCTTGTCCACCTTCTTACTTTTAATATCCTGACAAGCCGTCTCCAAAGCATACATTATATTTGTGTCACCGTCCCCGTCCCTGTTATACATAATGTATGGAACGAAAGCTATGGCATCCTTTTTGGTTTTAATTTTATGCAGGCTTTGAGGCTGACCAGAGAACCATCTGAAGTAGAACAGGTCTTCGTTGTCTATCAGCTTCTTCATAAGGGCTATGGCTACCGCTTTGCATATCTCAAACTTCCTAAAGGTGTTGCTCGCCTTGTCATCCATACTGCCGCTGTTGTCAACTATCATATAAAGTATCTGACGCTTCTCCTGCCGCTGGGTATACTTCTTCTTTAATAGCTCTTTGTTCAGGAGCTTTTTGAGGAAGAGGTCGTCGTCCATTGCGAACTGGCTCGGCAACAGGCGGGTGATGTCTCTGATGCCTTTCATACGGCATACGTCCATCCCGTTGTCAGGATAAAGAACCTCGTTCCACTTACCCTTCGGACTTGTCCTGATAGTGAACTCCAGCTTTTTGGACAGGTCGTATATCTTTAGCTCTCTCGCCATAGCGGCAATCATAGCCTTGACCTTATCCTTCGTCTCTTCTGGAGTGTCATCTTCGTCAGGTGCGTTGTCTCCCATACTGGGGTTGTTCTGCATCATACTATTGAAGAAGTCGTCGTCCAATAAGTCGAACAGCTCCTTGCCGTATTTGATAAGGCTCTCAAACTCCTGCATAGCCTCATCTCTCTGCGGACTTGGCATACCGCCATCATCAGGATTTTCTTTCTTAGCCTTGACAAAGGCGTTCAGCATCTCCAAAAGAATACTTGAGGACTCCTCAGCGTCAAGTTGCCTGAACTTGTTATAATAAGGGTGGCTGAATAGCCTCTTGAAGAACTCTATCCTGCCCCTTATCTTCTTCTTAGTAGCGAGATACCATTCCACCTTGCCCTTGGCATAGTCATCTATGAGACCCTCAACTATCTCACCCTCTTCCATATAGTCAGGGTCTTTCATAAATCCAAAAATATCCTCTACTATGTCCACGCTCTTACTGAGCTTGGATTTTGAGGCTACCTGATGGACGACCTCCAGCTCCTTCTTCGAGAGCTTCGTCTTTACCGTTCTCACGCCAGCCTCCTTTATTTATTACTGAGCTTCAACACCCTCGCTACTTCTCGTATCATTTTGTCCGTTCCTTGCCTCATAGCACTAAACCTTTCGTCTATATCCTTGAAGCTCGAACCGTTAACGTAATTATGCCCCACTAACTTCTGTTCAAAAAGCTGGGCTTCGTCGTTCAGCTCCAATATCTCTTTGGACTTGGGATTGAGCTTCTGTGCGGAGTTCGTCTTTAAGACCTGAAAGACCTTCTCCAATGCCTCTATTTCAGCACAGGCTTGCGTATACTTGACGTTCTCACTCATCAGCTTGGTATATACCGCCCTAAAGACTTCCTCCTGCTGGGCTTCATTTACCGTTATCAGAGCGAACTTTATGCTCTCCACGTCATCGAAGTCCGCCCTTACTCTGCCCTTGAGCAAAGCCGCCGCCTTTATGATGTTCAACATCTTGTTCGCCTTCCTGTCCGATACATAGGTATTTAACTGCTTCATATACTCCCGCAGTATCATATCGTATACCTTCAGGACAGGTTCGGGGATTTCAATGGCGTCGCTTAATACGAACTCCGACACTATCCGAAGCTCATCATAAGTAACGCCCTTCTTGTCCAGACTCTTCGCTAACCTATGCTCGCCCTTATCTCCGTGAGCGACATATTGCTTATACATCTTCATCCTATGACCCGGCTGAGAAATAGGGCTGACGTTGGACTTGAATAATATCCTGTCCAAGAACGCCTCCGTAGCCTCATCCTCCCTAACGAAGTTGGAAGTGAGTATTGCCGTATGGAGATTTGCCTTTAACCGCTGGGTGTGTCTTGTGAATGTCCTTTCGTTCAGGACTTCGAGTAAGCTCCTTAATAGAGCGTCGTTGCCGTCAAAGACTTCATCTATAAATGCGAATTGGCAGTCAACGATACTCTCTTCTGTCCTATGCTCTATCTTGCCCTCGTCCTTCATCTTCTTGATGTCAATAGCACCGAACAGAAATTCCTCTGACATAAACTTACTAAGCTGTATGGCAAAGGTCTTGGCATCCTTTATATAATCGAAGGAGTATTTCCCCAGCTTGGATTTTGCCGTCCCTGTCTTACCCTTTAGCAGGACGTGTTCTCTGGTAAGCATAGCAAACTTTATCTGCTCCAGCTCATCAGCCCTCTCCAAGAAGTGTCCTTCTACCTCCCTAAAATGCTCCCTGAACTTAGCCACTATGTCGTGGATAGCGTTTATGGAGTTCAGCGTAATGCCCCCGATACTGATACCGACGTCTCCTACCTTTTGGCTCTCTACCATTTCCCTTACCCTCCTCCTTAATTTTGTCTTGCCGTTCTTTTCATACCAGATACGACTCTTCTTGTTAATCAGCCCTACTACTATCTTCGTCGCCTTACGCATCAGCCCCGCCTTTTCCTTTTCCACTTCTGGCGGTGTCTCCAGATACACTACTGTCAACGACGGTTGCGGTAGGGGTGGATGCCCCGCTTTTCGCCTCCTCTTCATATGCCTTTGCTCCTCTCACGTTATTACCGTGCACGTCTTTCCAACACTCTAACAGATAAGGGCAATAGTTACATTGCCAGTCCGAGATGTATTGATAACCATTTGTATAGTCCTTGTATTTCTTGCCGCTTATATCTCCCTTCTTATATCTAAGCTCAACCAGCTCCTTCGGATAATTGTATACAAAGTCCCTGTCAGGCAGAATATTGCCGTCTATTAGGAACTGAGCTTTCTTGAATCTGCTGTATACGTCTTTCATAGCGAACTCTTTAACGAGAGCACCGTCAATAAATATCTCGTCCGAGAGCTTACTTATTTGTAGCTTGAATTGTCGTCCTTGCTTTACACCTCCTCCCCTTGTGATATACTTCAATAGCCAATACGGAATGTTCGGCTTATAGTAGTCAAGATAGACCAATGACTGAAGGACGTGATTCCATTTCGGAATACCGTTATCTATAATCTCCTTCTCCGCATAAGACCCATAGAAGGACTTTATCTCTACGCCTATCAACCTTCTTGGCTCTCTTATTATTACCCGCCCCGTCAGCTTACCGTCAGGAGCGAGGATGTCATCGTATTCCCATACCAGACAATCCAGCTCACCAGAGATTTGATACTCCGTATTGAATAGCCTGATATGAGCCGAGTGGTAAATACCCATTGCCTTATAGTAGCTCTTCTCCTGTTCCTCGCAGGCATTACCTAAGTTCATCGTCCTGATAGAACTCGCCTCCATCGGGTTTGTAATTATCATCCTTTGGAAGTCGTAGAACAATGCCCGCATACACTTGCCTTCTACTATATTAGTAGTCAGCTTATGCTTTATCCTCAAGTCCAGCTCGTCTTTGGGGAACTTAGCCTTAAAGACCACGCTTGCGTCCCTTGCGTGAAAGGTATTCTTGTCTCTGACCAAAAAATCAAGCCCATCGAAGTTGTGCTCCAGATAGGCATTTGCCGTGTCCAGCAGATTCATCTATTGTTTCCCTTTCTTCGTTTGCTGTGTATCCAGCCACCTGTCAATATCAGGCTTCCTGAACCGATATACTCCGCCAACCTTGATGGCTGGAAGTTCGCCCGCCTCTACTTTCTTATAGACAGTTTGCTCATCAAGCTGGAGATACTCTGCTAAATTAGCCACCGTCATCAAGGTCTCATTACTCATCTTTCTTCACCCCCTCGCCCGTCCTTTTGAATACGATTTCTATATTCATCTTGTTCAGCTTCTTCGGCTCGCCTATCGCCCCGCTGAAGTTAATCTTCGCTTCGCTCCAATCCCCCACATCATACCCCTCCTCTTCTAAGGTTCTCAGAGCCTCTGCCGAAAGGAAGCCGCAGAGCTGTGCCAGCTTCTTCGGTTCTTTACTGATAGTGCCGTAGCCTGCGTCAGGGCTGTCATAGCTCCTGTCCTGCGAGATAGAGTAGCCGTTCCGTATTTTAACTGCGACCGTCTCAGCCATTACCCTTGCCGCCTCAATAGGATTATGACCGACATACTCTAACGCCTCCTTCACTTTAGCCTCTCCGTTCTTCAAGACAACACTAAAGTTCTTGGGCGGTTCAAAGTGCGTCTCAATCGTAATATCACTTGAGGCTTCCTTTGTGAGAACTATTTTCTTCGCCAACATACTACCTCCCCGACCTTTTCTCTTCTGCTGTTTTCAAGAATGGCTCTGCGTATTCTATCTCCTCTTTATACATCCAATACGGGTCATCCCTGAAATTCCATTTGTCTATGGTTCCTAACCGTGCCGAGTCATACAGGTAATTAAATATCCACCTCGTAAGTTCTGTCGGCCCCTCCTCTTCTATATCTACGTTGCCATTTGACCAGTCTATCCAGACCGTGCCTACCAGATAGAAATTACCTCGCTGTTCATCTGGCTTCCACGGGCGAGAATAAATACGGATTGAATCATCCCCTACCAAGAATATCCCGTGAACATCGCTCTCCACGTCGAACTTCTTACAATACGCTCCTATCCTTTTGATAAGAGGTATATTATACTGCCCCAGCGTATATCGCTTACCCATTGTCATCACCCCTTTTCTTCGAAGGCATCTTTGTCGTCAAACTCAATATCGAAGTCCTTGCCTTGAGCTATATAGGCTATTATGTTTCGTTTCAAAACTTGGTAAGCACCTCTCTCTGCTTTTGGTTTTACAACCATCGTAATGGCGAGGGCTAATTGTGCGGGGCCACTACCACAGTATCCCCAGTTGAATCCATCTGGAGAATGGTTCATTACTTTTTGACTTGGCTCTGGGTCTAACTTCTTGCCGTCAAGCCATACAACCCTTTCCTCCATCCCGTTATAGTATATACCTTTTAATTTATGAACCACAGCTATCACCTTCTTTCTTCTTAGTAAGTAGCTCTATCAGGTTCTCATAGGAAGTCTTTATCTCTTTCAGAACCGTGTAGCACACAAAAAGACCTGCCAGAAATAGCAGGTCGAGTAGCAACTGTCCTATTATAAATACCTTCACCATCAGAACCCTCCGTCTTTTATCCTCTCCGCTTCTGCTTGAACGATAGCTTTGTTCAGCTCCTCATCCATTATCTTTCTTATCTCGTCCCTTGAATGGAACCGCCTACAACAATACCATACCCACATCTGCCCTACTGATGCACCAGCCATCATCACATTCCACTCACACCTACCTGTGTTATATATAGGCGTCAGTTTATCTGCCAGATACAGAAGTATAAAAAACCAAGTCATAATAAACTGAACCGTTACAGGCTGATAGCCTTCCCACTTCCATAACGCCTTTGGCGGGAGCTTCTTGTAGTGCCTTTTCCACCAGCCTTCAAACGGCATAGCATAGCTCTTCTTCATATTCTCAGCCTCCTATTTTAACCCTATTGTAGGGCTTCATCTTATTATCGAAGAACGAAGTCTCGTCCCTTGAGACTACTGCGAATATACAGTTACAGGACAATAGTTGCCCTTTGCATTTTGGACAGGTCTCTGAGCGACAACCTAACTTATGAAGCTCGTTCTCGCCCCTGCCGCAACTCGGACAGTTTTCCATAGCCACCTCCTATACAGACCATTCAATAGGACTATTCTTTTCAATAGCAAGGTTCAAAAACTTTACGAGAAGATTAAGGTGCGATAAGAAGCCTTCGGTGTCTTTCTTATTCAACGGGATAGCCTTCATCTTTATATCTGTGATGCTTGTCTTCGGGGCATCGTGGTCATAGACAAGTAGCTGGTAGAGCTTCTTCGATTCTATTATCCTTCTCGCCCTCATTACTAATTTTCGGAAGGCTTTGGCTCCTTCAACGGTCATATCGCCGTCTTTATCGAACCAAGTCTTTTTATATCGGCTTGACATCTGCCACCAAGAGAATTCGTCCTTCATAGAAGGCACATTGCTCCTGATAAAATTAAACAAGCCGTAGTCATTATAGCAATCACGGAAGTATCCTACCTTGACAGCTCTTTCTGATACTTCGAAACCCGTGCATTGCGAGTCTCTGTCCATATCCTTTATATATAGGTCTGCTCCCATTCTCCGCCTCCTTAATTGTCAAACCAAAATACTATTCTCACCTCTTCGTCTGTGCGTTCTTTTCCTTTAGCTTCTTCGAGCTTAGGGAAGACTTCATCCATAAACTCCTTAACGCTGTCTCCGTAAGGCTTCCAGTTAAAGTCCTTCAGCTCTTTAAGGGTAAGCCAGCTATGTGAATGTCCATCCGTGCCGTAGTCATCACACGCCGCCCACACCAGCTTACTTGCGTCTCTTGGCATACCTTTCGGCTCGCTGATAAAAGTAGCATCTATAAAATAATGACTTCGGACATTGGCAAGTGCAGAAAATAGGTTATAGTTCCGTCCGTGAGTATAGAAGCCTCCTTTATAAGGAACCTCTAAAGGTCTGTCCTTATATTCGAACTCCTCCCGCTCGACCCACTTGTCTAAGCTAACCCACCGACCCTTAGACTTTTCTTTATCGTTGTAATTATAAACCTTCTTCTCCGCAAACAAATGGATATCACATCCCATATTACGCTCCTTCTTTTTATGGCTTTATGCTGTCAGGAACCTGCTCTACCGCTTTTTGAACTTCTTGCGGGGTAGCCTGTTCTGTCGGATAAAAGACTACGAACTTCGGGCCATTCCTGCTGGGGTGCATAAAGCTATCTGACAGGCAGATAATCTTCGCTTCTTTTGCGTCTCCCGCAGGCAGGCTGTTCAGGAACTCTCCCGCCTGTTCCAGCGTGAAGAAAGACTTGAACATCCAAATTATAATCAAAATCCCTATCCACCTCTTCATAACACACCTCCTTTTTTTAGTCCTCGTCATACAACCAATCACATACGCTACACTCTACTGAATAGGCAGTCTCAGGATGACCGCACATTACTATCTTACCGCCGCACCAGATACAGGGCTTGTCAGATGACCATAGCTCTAACTTCCAATGATGGTCTGGTTTCTCGCTGAACTCCCATTGGTGCTTCTGGAAGGATTCTTTATCAGGGAAGGCTTTGCCGCAGATTAGACACTCGATTGGATTTGGAACGGACATAATTTTCTCCTTCAGGAAACTGAACTCCTTTGCTCCTTTAAGGCATTCAGGATTGTCATTACAATACCTGACGTTCTGCTCCCCCAGCTGTTTACCGTTCACCATAAGTGGTTTGACATACACGCTTATTTTATCGTCAGGTCTTACCTTCTTACATATATGACACGCCCAAGTGAGGTTTTCCATATTGTTATCCTTTGGATGGGAACTGGTATCCTATACTGACTAACACCCTTCTGACCCCCTCGCCTATCTCTTCTATCCTGTCTTCCCTTTGCTGTCTCTTCCCTGCTACAATCGCTTCTGAGAAGCAAGACTGACAGCCTATCCATCTGTTCTTACCTTCCCTATGCTTCTTACAGAAGCCATTAGGGTATCTCCAGTTAAAAAGAAACAACCTCCACGTCCTCCTAAGTGGGTCTCTCATACCTGCCTCCCTTTCCGCTTAAACTCGCCTTCGAGATACTCAATAAGATACTTGGCATACTCCTTAACGAGGATATGACCTTCAAAGGAAAACGTCCCGCTGTTACAGGCTTCGTATTCCTTCTTCAGCTTCTTGAGTTTAGCTGGCGTGAATTTTAACGTATCCATTAGAAGTCTCCACATAGCTTTACCGCTACATAACAGACACCCAGTCCGCAGGCTGGTCTATATCCATCGCACTTTTCTTTAAGGCAGTCCGCAGGCTTAGGATAATTGTTCCTGCGTAAGAACTTTATGGCGTCAACCATCTCTTTTGGGGTCATTGGTTTTTTGTCAGGTGATAGACCCGTCCACCTCATCAGATACCACTTCATAAGGCCTCCTTTGAAAAAGGGAGAGGGTGCCAAGCAATCGCCAAGCATTCCAGATTCTCCCCCTCCTCTTTTTCTATTAGTTATTTACTCTTCCTTCTATGACTTAGGATTCTCGGTCTCCTGTTATCAGACACTACCACTACGCCTGCCTTTCTCAATAGCTCTTTTATGACAGGGATTATGTCCTCATAACAGTTAAAGGGCTGGTTGATTGCCCGCATACCCTTCTTCTTATTAGCCTCAAGATTAGCCATCCCAAAGTCCCAGCAGACCTTATCGTAATCGGCTATCTTGTTCAGCGGAAAACCTACTGCGATATTACTTGTCCAGAACCGTAGCGTGATTGCTATGGTCTTATTGTCTTTCTTCATCTGCTCCCCCATTCTGTTTCTTGTTCACAGGCTACTCGCCCGCAGGCTCTTTTGTCGCACCTGCCTTTAGGACAACCCGCTTGGCATACCACGTCTTTCTTCTTCCTGCTACCGCTACCATATCCCCTCGACCTGTGATACTCTTTCGTATATCGTTCCTCTATTTTACCGCCCAGCTCCCTGACCTTAGCCCGCCAAGCGTCATCGTGCCAATGGTCAGGGGTAAGGATATGTGCCATCTCGTGCAACATAAGCATAGAGGGCTTACCATTAGCCATCCTCAACCGCTTAGGGCTTCTGACGCATATCCAGCCGAAGTGTTCGCCTCGCTTTGGATTGCCTTGCTCATCCAGCACCTTGATACCGCCGTAAGGTTCGTTATGGGCGTGTGCCTTAGCTCTGAATGAAGAACCATCCCCACGCTCGATACAGCCTCCTACGAAGGTGCCTTTGTAACCGAGTGGCTTATACTTTTCGAACTCAGGAAATTCGACTATCGGCATCGCCCTCACCTCCTCTGAATATGTTTCGCTTGTCTACGTCATCCCTCAACACCTTCCTCAAGTCAGGCTCGCCCTTAACCATTCGGGAATAACCAATGACGTCCTTTATATAAGTATCGCCATATTCCCAGCTCCCGTGAGTGAACGGACTCTTTACCGCACAGAACCATCTGGCGTAAGGGTTCTCCGCTTCTTTCTCTGGTGTCTGATACTTCTTTAAGACTCGCCACTCCCAGCTGTCGAACTTACCGTAGCCCATCCATATCTCGTAAGGGTCGTCTACCTTTCTCGATTTGGAGCAGGCGTTATCCGTTCCTGCTTCTTTAAGTATCACGTTGCCCACATACATCGGGAGCTTGGCATTACGAGGAAGTTTTAACCTCAGCCCGTCCTCGTTACAGATTACGTTGTCGTGCATTTCGATATACCCGCCTACGAAGTCCTGCATCTGCTTCAGCGTCATCCGTGTCTTGACGCTTGTAGTCCCATCGCTTTTTACGAGTGTGTATTTCATATAGGCCTCCTATTCTAACCCGTGTTCTTTCCTCCATTGCTTCAGGGCGTCGCATAATGGTATCCCGCCATCAAACGCCTCTGGATTCTCCTTGACAGCTTGCCTCGCTTCTTCTTCTGTATTAAAGACTCCTATGTGGCATCCTAAAGGAAACTTGCCCACCCTGCCTATCCAGACCTTCCACTTCTTGTCCTTCGGGTCTTGGTATAGTTTTCGGGTAGTCTCGTTCAGGTATTCTTGACTGACAGTTTCTTCCATCGTAGCCTCCTTCTGGGCATAAAAAAACCTGCCTCTGAAAAACAGAGACAGGTCTAATGTCAAAGATGCCCGTTAAGCGTTACAGCCGAGCGATGCCCTGCCCACGCTTCTTCTTATATAAGCAGTCTCACACCTCTTCTTACAGAAGCCACTCACTATCTGCTTCTTCGTCTTGAGAACCTTCCCGCAATCCCAGCACACCGACTTGAACGGCTTGCGAGCCGTGGGAGCGTGAAAGCTCTGTGCCTTCGCTAAGGTGTTATTTATTACCCTCGCTACATCCTTCCCTGCCATTGTGAGTTTTACCATTTTCTTAGGCCTCCTATTTTATGCCCAGCTTCTTCGCCTTCTTTACCGCCAGCTTCAACCCTTCAATAAACGTCTCAGTCTCCGCTACGGTTGCCGTTCCTATTGCACTCCAGTTAACGCCGCCCTTACTATAATTATCGGGCAGGTAAACCGTAATGAGTTTCCTTCCCCCAATAACGATATCTATTGGGGAACAGGCTATCTCTACAATTTTTACCGATTCCTTGCTTGCCATATAGGCCTCCTTCTTCTTAATAGTAGCTATACTCTGACAAATGAACCGCCCTGCTTGGCTTCGCTTACTCGCAGGACTTCCGAGGCTTTTCAATTCTTAGAAGTCTGTTTTCACTAACTCAAGTCAGGGCGGATATTATCCCCTGTAACCACTTATGCCCATCTGCTGATATTTCAGGAACCTTGTCCCTGCGGGAATACCAACCAGATACGCTAACTTGCCCGCCAACCTTTCCGACTTACTACCCTTCGCCTTTGACAACGCTTTTTGCGTCATCCTTATCCTTCTGGTTACTGTCATCTTAGGCCTCCTTTTCGTTTCGAGCTGTCATCTTCAGTAAGTAGTTGCTCACGCTACCCACATCTTACCATCAAAAATTATCTCTTCAGGCTTAACTACACCACCACGCTCAAATCTCCTATGAGCCGAGTTGCTGATAAACACCATCAAGTTCCTTACCCTATCATCGCTCCTTATTCTATTACGATGATGCACCTGCTCTTTGCTGGTCAACTTCCTGCCTATCACCTTTTCTATAACTAACCGACATCGCTTTGTATATTTCCTATTAGGGGTCGTCAATATGTAAACATATCCTTGCGAGTCTACAATTTGACCTCCTTTATAAGACGGGTTCTTATTACCAAATAACTTTATAGGTTTTCTCCTACCTGACCTATATGCCGCCTTTGCCGCTTTCGCTGAATTCACGCTATTAAGAAGAACCCTATTATCGGTTTCTTTCGTCAGTCCCTTGTTCCACGCTATTCTCTTCATCTTATTAAGTGCTCCTAAAGGTTAGACATCATCAGTATCAGGCTACCTATTCCTGATATACCCTGCCTTAGCAAGGGCAGGGTTTCGTCTTTTTAGGACTATATCTAAGGTAGATACTTTTCAATATGCCACCATCTTTGGCTCGAAGCCATTTGACCTTTAAGGTCTTATTTGCGGCTATTGGATTTTTCTACCCAGCCTACCCGCTACCGCTTCCGTCAACTGCTTTTAAGGGCAGAGGCTTTAGGGCATCATAGCAGGTTCAAGGACTTAGTTTTGGGTTTCTTACGGAAAACCGTGGACACCGCCTATCAACTGGCATCAGGCATAAAATTGGAAACATCGCTTTATGTCTGGTTGAATCGGACAAGGCATCGGTTTTTGGATTGACGTTCAGGGGTGCTTTCGGACTCTCCGCCCTACTCGCTTTTTCCCTTACCACTAACCTTGCTACCGAACTAAGCGGCACTTGGGGTTAGTTACCTTTCGGGGCTTCAGGGGCTAATCTCCCCTACTCACCTCTGCCTATATGTCAAAGAATTGAGCTTTAAGCTCCCTTCTATTCTTACTATTAAGTATAATGATTTATACTGTTTTGTCAAGTCCTTTATATAATCTTATTGTTCCTTCTATTTTTGTATTACTCGTCGAGTAAACGGGGTAGATATGGCTAAAAATGGCACCTAAGCCATTCTTCTTCGGAGCGTTTCGCTGGGAAAGGGTCTATATAGCGGGAGGGCATAATAACCCAGCAGAGGGCTTCTAATAGAGGAATTTATAGGGCAAATAGGGCTGTTCCTGACATCCCGCTATTCTGGCAGTCAAGCCCAGCCCTATCGTATAGTCGCAGAAAGGGACACTTTTAAGTTGCCTGTTTCAATACTCCTACCAACGCCTTGGTGTCTGAGTCCATTTCTTTTGAGAAGCTGTCCATCATAGACTTCTTTGCCGTAGTCAAAGCCAGCACGATGTCATTTAGGTGAGCCTTTTTTGTGGCGTCTCCTTCCGTGCTTATCTGGAGAGTGTAAGCGGCAACGATAGAATCATAAGTTTTCAGCCCTGCGTCTATAGCTTGCACCATATCAGCCGCTTGGCTATGCAGTAGGTCTTGGCTGGCTGTCTTCTTATCTAAGGCATCCTGCTTCGCCTGTAAATCGGTTTCTAATTGAGCGAACTTAGGTCTGACATATACGTTCCATATCAGCTTGCCTATAGGCGTTGAGAAGGCTATGGTAAGCAGGATTATGATAATAACCGCCATAATGCCTAAATGCCAGAACTTCTCCCACCACGTTTCGGGCGGTTTCTCTGCCGTGATATTCAAGGTCTTCAGCTTCTTGTCGTAATCCCCAACCTTCACGAAGTTGCCCTTATCGTCAAGGCGACCCATAGTATACTTCTCTGAGGATTCCAACGTCTGCTTGCTTGAGTTTCTGTCGCTACCCGTAACCGCCTTTACAAGATTTGGGCCTTGGAAAAAGGCTACTGCTCCAATAGTGAGTGCCACGATAGCCCATATTACCAAGACACCCTCAATAACAAATCCTTTTCTGTTCATCGTTTCCTCGCTTTCGGGGGTAGGGCTACTGACCACTCGCTACCCATCACGGATTATAACACCGTGCCATTAGGCTGTAAAGCCCGCCTTGTCCGTCGTAGCCCTATCCGCTATCTCTTTATGTCTTGGGATACTTTTCCCAAGCCGCAAAGTTCTTACCGAATTGAATAATGTTCGGGAAGAACCCCTTTATCTTCTGGCTCTTTAACTGCCATAGGGATTCTACTAATCTCTGACCTATAAAATATGTCAGTAGTATTGATAGAATCCACAGTATCAGCTTTATCATCTAACCTCCTGTTCTCCTATTTTAGACACGGCAATACTGCGTGAATTACATTTCCGCAGTATACCCCTATCGGTGAAGCCACAATAACATTCCATACTCCACCTATTGCATTGATGACAGCATCCATCTACTATCACCTCCCTTCAGCGTTAATAACCTAAATAAACTGGCGAATCTGCGTTCCAGACTATCCTCAAGCTTCTACCCGCAGTCATACCGCTAAGAGCAGGGGGCCAGTAGCTTGGGGGATATGTTCCTGATGGGGATAATGTTACGTCTCTTGTAGCAGGCTTGTCCCAATAACTACACCAGTATTTTGTTATGGCATCCGACCTTTCCCAATAGAAGCTCGGAATTTGATAAAACTTCAGAAGCATATAGACGCTCTTCTCTCGAAGCCCTATCTTCGTGGTTGGGCTTACGTGGGGCTGGGTATTCGATATGACTATATGTCCGTCTGGATAGTATTTTGATACAAAGACCTCTTTTACAAAGGCTTCTATCTCTACGTCGGACGCCTGAGTTACCCTGTATCCCTTCGTGCCATCCCCAAAGACTATATTACATACCTTCTGATTTGCTACTGGTATATCTACCATATAGTGTTTGCTTGTTGATATTGAATTATCAAAGTTCTCTACCTGCTCCCACAGGTCTCCATCCACCCACATATCAATCGTTCTCGCTATAGCATAATCAGGGGCGTCTATTCCGCCGTCAGCAGGATATATAGTCCGCTGTATTCTCTTCTTATCTAAGGCAAGCGTTACACCATCCTCTTTAGTAAGCAGGGCGTTGCCTCTGAATATCATAAACCTGCTTCTAACCTCAGTCGGGTCATATATATCGTTCTCAATATGTTCAAGTCTCAGGTCTATGTTCCAGTCTAAATCGTCGTATTGCCCTGAGCCGGGATTTCTCTGAAACGTCCAGTTCGTTTCGAGCGTCTCTACGTATCGGTCTAACTCCTGAAGGTTCCACAGGCTCGGCACGAAGATAGAATAGTTCCCGCATTGATTCCCTCCCCACCTGCTTACTGACCTCATATAGTTAGGCGGCATAAGGCTTGCGGGAGGAAAAGACATACCCCAAGATAATCTGTCCATCTGACGTTCATCAAAAGCATCTTCGTTTATAGTGCCGTAAGAAGTAATTGAAGCGTTATGTTCCATCTTGAATGCGGCGGTAGTTGTATAGGTATATGGAGTCAGGACTATATCTGCACCAGCGGTGCCCACAGCATCCTCAAGCCATCCGCAGGATTTCTCTTTTGGCTGGGCATACCATTCGATATCTCCTACATACTGCCTGCACGGGTAGCCAAGGGTTTCATCGACGAGTAACGGGCTACAAACAATCTCCTTCATACCATATCTCGGTAATACAAGATTGTTCTCACGGGGTATAGCTGTTATATTCGCCTTCCAGCCAGAGTAGGTGTAATGTCTCTTATAGGCACGCCAATAGGTAAGACCGTTGCTTACTATCCAGTTTATTACAGGGTCGCCAAGAACAGGTTTTAACTCCTGATGTGTAGCTGTATAGACCCATTGACCCGGTAGCGGTAACGGATACCATATCCATTCATAGACCCATTGCATCTCGTATCGTTCTACTGTATATGTAATCCCGCCCTCGGTATAGAAGTGATACGTAGGCATAGTGTAATTCATATATGGAAAGCCTGTATCGTCTGGGCATCCGTTTACTCCTTGAACCTGTATAGCCCAAGGTGTCCACATAAATTGAATGTAATAGTATATCGTCCCTCGCTGGTTATACAATATGTCAACTGCCGTGTCGGCATTCGGTATTGTGGTTGCCTCACCGCCGCCATTGAATAACCACATAGGTATAGTCGTGTCAAATTTCTTCCTGAGTTGTTCTATGTGCATTCCTCTTAATAGCGTCCCTCTGGTAAGCCTATGCCCGTCAAGCCAGTCTGTCGTGGCAGGAGTTGTTGGTTTCCCGTCAGCATCCATACTAAGATAGTCGCTTAAAGACGTGCCTATCTTCGTCAAGACAGCTTCAATAGCTTCCCTGAGTTCATTAACGTGGCGGATATTAGGCAGGTCAGTTTTATCGTTGCAGGGACTCCACTTCGAGTAAGCGATACCTACGTTCCCTTCATACTCGTTAACCATATCCTGAAGCTCGGTGATATGCCTCGCCCTAAATAGCACGTTACCTTTCAGGGTGGCATCAAAATGGTTAGGCATCTTTAGCGGGTCGTCTGTGAACGTCCCTATGTCATTAAAGCATATCGGACAAGTTTCAGCCATTAGTCTGCCCAGATTCCATACGGAGACTTCGGTATCGGGGTTGACTTAGGAGTATCGCTCGGATGAACCGATTTACCCTGCGTTACCTGTTTTCGCAGATTCTCGACGATAGAACTTATCGACTGCAAGCCCCTCTCCGTATATATCCTTCTCCTTTTTGCTAATTCCGATTCGACATTCACCCTAAATCTCTCATTGGTAAGCTCAAGCTCTGTCGTGTAGCCATTTGTGAAGTCGTGCGTTACCCTGACGACATCAAGCATAGTGCCGCCAACGTCTACCATTGTTCTCAAGCTCATATGTTCATCACCGAGTATCCTCACCCTGCCCGTTATCTGCGGTCTGTTATATTTAGTAAGTTCTCCTGCGGCTCTTATATTCATAAGGTTCAACTGATAGGCAATGGTATTTACCCCCGTCAAGCCATTGACTTCAATCTTATATGAGCTATCGGTAATAGACCTTTGAGGCGTTCCCGAACCAGCATTAACCATAGGCGGGGTGGAAACCTCATAGGAATAGGACAGCCTGAAGGTAGCATCCTTTTCGTAATTAGGAAAGGCTACATTCACCCATCCGAAGTCTATATCTTCAGCGGGAATCCTGCCACGTCTTATAGCGTGGTATCCCTGCGTATTAGGCGTTATGACCTTTGGAACGCTCGTCAATACAATCTGTGCCGTAGTAGGTATCTGTTCAGTCCCTATGTATGAATATCCATAGGCTACTGTCGCTCCGCAACTACGCCAGTCTACGGGCGGAGACTTCGAGGTCAACACTTTCTGCTTCGGCTCTTTAGTGCCATCCTCCCATTCAGTCAGCCCTACATCCGAAGGGACTATTGATACGTTAGGGTCGAATGTATACTCTGGTTCTCCTATGCTCTGCAATGCCTCTACCTGAACATCGGCTATATTAAAAGCAGATAGATACTTGTAATATAAATACTCCACAGTAAGCTGATTGGATTGGTTAACAAAAGAGCTTATCTCTATCGTATCAAAATCTGAGTTCATCCAAGTTGTCGTATACTTCGTCCTACCACCTCTGACCGACATCTGGTTTACCTGTTCAAGCCTGTTCTCGGACATATCCCAGTCAATAACATTCTTGCCGACCTGAACCTTCCTGTTCCATACTCCCGTCCCAAGCTGATAGTTGCTAACAGTATCGGTCAGCATATCATAATAGACCCTGTAATTACCCTGATAGAGCCATATAGTTTCTTGGGCTTGTAGCTGGGATTGGTCGGTAACATCTAAGCCTTGATACGCTATCTTTGTAGCCTGTATAAAGTCCCACGTTACAGGAATCTCGTTGAGGTTTATTATATTACTATACGCTATAAAAGATATGCCTCTGCCGCCCTCACGGACATACTTATCTATGGTTTGTATCGTTCCCTCAAACTTAATGACTCCGTTTATTATACACTCGACAGCATCATCAAAAGTAGGAAGCCCTGCCGTGTCTGGGTCTACCGCTATATGGAACTTCGCTACCGCAGGAGAGGTGCCATAACCATCCTCTATCGTATCCATTATTACGTCTGTTCTCGGCACGGTATTGATATTCACAGTATAGGTATAGGTCTGGAAGTGCGTCGCCCCTCCTACAAAATCAGGGAAGGTAGGGGTGCCGATAGCGGGAGCGGAGTCCGCACTCTCGGTGCCTACCGCATTGACGCCTACTACAACAAAGGTGTATGCCGTATCCTCGACGAGGTTTCCGACTAAATACTCCGTATCTTCTATCGGAGCAGAGTTCCTTTTTGTCCTTAATCCGGGTGCGGTTGTGTAGACGTTATAAGCATAGTTACTGTCAGCGTCCCATTCCAGCTTTATAAGGTCGCCTTTTAGCATATCCGTAGCTGTAAGACCTGTGGGAGTATAGACAGCGGCTTGGCTTACGTTATCGAGCTTAAAGTAGTAACTGTTCTCGGAGTCTTTTTCTACCTTATCGCATCTGGCATACAGCTCTTTATAGTAGACAGCTTCAAAACGGACATCTTGCCCTATGTCTGACAAAATGCCTTTATAGAACTTTACACTACATCTCATATCAGCGATACGTTCTATCCTAAACCTGACATCGTTAGAAATATCAGAGGAGACAACGCCTCTGCTTCTAAAATCGCAATACATATCCTTGACTATATTAAGAACGTCAGTAAACCTTACATCGTCTACTATGTCGGCAACTACCAGCCTATGACTTCGGAAGTCATTAAACATATCTCCGTTGACAGGTATGGTAGACCTTGTTCTGAAGTCGCACGTTACATCACGGGTAGCTATTTCGTAGAAGTTATATCTCACGTCCGATTTGACATCGGAAACAAGGAGGGCAAACTTGAACCTTATATCGGTAATGAAGGCATCGGTTATTACATACGTCCAAGGTAGGGACACACAACAGTAGTATCTGTCGTAATCTGAAATAGGTAAATAAGTCCACGTATATACGCTCTGGTCGTTGGGGTCGATAGTAAGCGTATCGTGCCAATACGTAGCGTTATAGGATAACCTTACGTCGTTATTTACGTCAGATACTACGAGTGTCGTAGGCATAGTTTAAGCCGAAGTATAGTAGACTATATTCAGTTTTGTGCTTGCTGGATAGGCGTGTAGCTCACACCCTACTCTTTTGCCCATACCTGAAGTGAACGGAAGCTCCGTAGACCACGTAGAGGTAGAGGGATTATACATCTTCCAATAGGCTATGCCGTCAGAGGTCTTTGTATAGAATACATACAGGCTATCCGTATTGTCTATGCCCAAGGCAAAACTCTGATGGTAATACGCCCCTTTCACGGTTGATAAGCCTATAACTATACTCACTCCGTTCTTTCTGCATAAAGCGGTATCTGTCGCTCCAGAATCGCTGTAATTAAAATCGTATATGTTGCCCGCCGAATCAACTGCAATTAAGGCATTATGTAAATCAGCACCGCCACCCGGAGCATAATAATCTGTCGAGTATATACCTGATGAAGTAAACTTCCATATGTAATACCAGCTATATGCTATGCCTACATATACCCCATAAGCCATCGAGAGATACAAGCTACCATCGGTAGGGCTACTATCAAGAGAGAACAGCGTAGTCCAACTTCTCGCCTCTATCCATCCTGAACCTCCAGACGGCATATTGTAAATGTTTATTGCTGACCACGTTGCTCCTTTATCATCCGAAAAGATATTCTTTAGCCTGTATGGGCCTATGGTAGTAGGATTAACGTAGGGCATTTCAAACCAGAACAGATGTAGCCTGTTTATCAGCCTGTTATAGGTAATCATCGGTGTCATCCATTGGACGGTCGAATAGGTAGCGTTTTCCGCAGATACACTATATACCTCCGTCCATAACCCCGAAGTATGGTCTCTCTTTTTTACCTTTATGGTATATGGAGACGTGGCGTTTAGTTTATACGTCAGGAAGACATCGTTTAACTCCGACCTACAAAGGGAATAGTTATCCATAGCTGTATCGGTATAGGTCTTATCTATAAGCCAATCCGAGCCGTTGAAGTTATGGATTTCCAAATTATTTATGTCGCTTATGTGTGCCGCCATCTTCAGGTTGGAGCCGTAAGACACTACTGGTTGCTGACAAAATGGGTATTTAGCCCTGTCCGCATAGAATTTTGAGTTTGACGCTATTATTAAAGCCATTGTTTATCCTCCACTTATGGGTTTCATAATCCCTTTATGCCAGCCGCTTGTGGGCTTGCCATCGTATTCCTGTCCTCTCGGATACTTCCTCACGGTTATGTCTCCCGTTTTATATTTTCCGTTATCAGATACCGCTATTCGATAAGAAGTAATCGTGTTCCCTTCACGACCCATAGCATAGATGTAACACAGCCGTTGCCCTTTAGCTCCGTATAGGTTAGCTACTGTTTCGATAAACAGGTTGTATTCTTCGTAGCCTCCCAGAAAGAGATAATCCCCAAACGGAAGCCTCACACGCATAGAGCGTATAGCCTTGTCTGGGGACTCTCTCCATTTCGGGCTTACTATATCGCCGCCTTGATGAAGCGTATCATCTTCAAAAAATAACTCGTAGAGTGGAATTGACATTTTTGTCTCCTGTTCTCTGTCTTGCTCTTTATGAATATGTATATCTTACCGCTATAACTGGCTGTGATGTCTCTGGTGTCGGATAGCTTGCTGGTATCTTGATGTAGATATTACCATACAAGTCCGTAGCTACCGCAAGAGGCCCAGCACCGTTATTCAAGTTAACCTTACTCGACGCCGCTAACGGAGTCCCTGTCCACGAAGCTCCGGGTGGAGCTACTGTGGTGCATATCCCGTGAACCATACTGTTCGCAGGCGTTCCGTTACCGAGAACGTGTAATACCGCTGTCGAGTGGGTATTGTCATCCCAAGCTTCGAGGGTAGGCTCTGTCGCCGTAGCCCCGTCAAAGCTGAAGCAGAATACATACCTGTTATTGCCGCTACTCGCTCCTATGACCTGTTTGAGCTTATCCGCACTCGAAACATCGTCGAGGAAACAGTAGACTACTTCTACTGCGGTAGCGAGAATCAGCGTTGCCGCTTCGTCCAACTGTGCTCCTGTCGGGCTGTAACCGCAATGCTGATACACTAAAGCACTACCAGCAGTCCATATCAGCCTGTCATTTACGATGTCTACATCCACGTAATAGGTCGGCTGTGAAGCATAGGATTGTGTAGCGTCGCTCTGGTTCGTCCTTACTATCATATTAGTTGCCATTTACCCCTCCTTTATTATTGTCTGTATTTTAACCGTATTCTAAAGTTCACGTTACTTCCACCGCTTACCGTTGCGGCATCTGGAACTACAACTCTAAAATATATTAACTTCGCATTGTTCCCTTGTAGTGCATTTGTGAAGGTGTGTGCGGTCGCTCCCCCTATTTGCGTATAAGCAGATTCGATATCATCTACCGCTGTCGTAACATAGGTTATCAATAGCGAGGTATTCGCCGCAGGCAGGGTAGACCCCATCGTTATAATACCTGTCAGGGAATCAAATGAACCACTCGTATAGAAGTTCGTTCCCGTATGCCCCGTATCAGTAGCGAGCCACACGCCCGTAACGGATATTATTCTCGGATATGCTATGGTAACGTGTAAAGCATCCGTCGATATCTGCTGTTCACTTGTAATTGTTACGCTGTTGCTTGTAGCACCATTCGACTTCACTCCAAGCCAGAGGTCGTCGGTTACTTCGTTGCCATACAGTAGCAGGTCTGGCATATAGGTTATGTATCTTGTCTGAGCCGCCGTAGGCATAGCTCCGTTTACGCCATTGCCGAACGTAACCACGCCCGTAGTGGAGTTGAACATATAGACCTGTGCCGTAGACGCTTGCCCTGTGAAGCTCGTAACCCTTGCCCATTCAGTCGTGTCTACTGTAACGATAGTCTCTGTGGGGTCGGTATTGTCTACTACTGGATACAGGTTACAGGTTATGGTCTGGCTGGGTAGCCCAGTTCCCACGCCCTTATTTTCATTCTGTATCCATAGCTCAAGGCACTCGACCTGTATGGTTGCCGCTGGGACACTACCTATTGAACCGCCTTTGTCATTCCACAGATAGAACGGGTTAAGCGGATGTTCTATCGTAGCTCCTGCCACAACTCCCGTGAAGGTAATCGGATTGGCAACCGTTCCGTATTCCGTTGCTCCTATGTATAGTTTAAGACTTGCATCTGCCATAGCTATCTCTCCTTATGGGACTACGTATTCTACTGGGTCTGCACAGATAATCTTTATCGTATACTCAAGGAAACACATATTCTTCTGTTCACCCCACTCTATATCTCCGTCCAGTATACCCTTATAGTATATGTGCTTGGTAGCTGACCAAATATGTAACTGCCCTATATCGTTTCCTATCCCTATTTCAAGGTTATCCCTTACCGTCATCAAGCTGTCGTAGTCTGAAGGGTAAACGTATATGACACCCTGAAGAGTTACCTTTCTTGAGTTATCTCCCATAGTCTGAATTATACTACCATCAAGATTTGGTATGAAAATCTCGGCTTTTCTCTGACCCGGAAAATGTCGAGTAATAGAGGATGGGTTCGGGCTGAACGTATAAGTCGCCCCACTCCCCGTTTCTCCTTGACGCCATTGGACAGTAGTCTTGTGAGCCATTAGTATTGCGACCTCTTTTTCAAATCATCTTCCTGACGCCTGTTATGCTCGACGAGTTTTCCTTCTACCGTTCTTCCTACAAACTCGGCTATATTCTTTATGTCTGGAGTAATGGTTACATTCACAGTCAAGGCACCGACACCTGCCCCTGAGACAGGAGCACCTGCGGCTTTAGCTTTAGCGGCTTCAGAGACAGCCAGCTCGTGTTCATAAGTAGCCTGCTTACGCCTTGCTTCTCTTTCGGCTTCTGTTTGTGTCCATTCGTCAAGAGCTTTTTGTCCACCCTTTGTCTTTAACGTCTCCTTTTGAGCATCAGTCATCTTCTCAATATCTTTTACCTCTGCCCCACGGAGCAATTCCTTTGCCGCCGCTAAATCCTCCGTGTATTTTTTCTGGTCTTCCGCTGACATTAACGCATACTCAAGCTGTTTATCTATCTCGGTTTTATAAGCTTCTGTTAGCTGTTTTAACAGCTTCTTCTTTTCTTCGGTAATATATTTTTCTACCTTTAAGGCTTCTGTGGCGTTGCGGGAATACAAAGACCTGTTCGCCTCTTCCAGCTTTTTGAGCCACATAAGCTGGTATGACCCTTGCCCTACGGTAGCATCCATTACATATTTATTAAGTTCTTCTTCTGTCTTTATAGTCATATGCTTTTTGGCTTCTTGAAGGTCGGCAATAACCTTTAACGCTTTTTCTGCTTCAAGTCTCTGTGCTTCGGATGACGCACCAGTAAAGCCGAGCTTTTTCATCTCGACCTCTTGTCTGGCGAGTTTTGTTCTTGTCTCTGTGAGCCTTGCGGACAGAGTATCTAAATCCTCGAACATACTCATCTCTTTAGTGAGGTCGCCTAACCTCGCCTTCATAGCCAATTCTCGCTCAGTTTCCAGCGATTTTTCTGCCCTTCTCGCCTCTGCTTGTGCCGCACGCATCAGGGTATATTCATTCGCCGCCCGTCCGAGTAAGGGCAGGACTATAAGAAGCTCTGCCCCTAATAGACCGAGTGCCGCCGTAAGCCCCGTAGCGGTAAGTGTCATTCCTCCAAAAGCAATCGTCCCTCCAGCCATTGCCGCATTCAGTCCAGCTATACCTGCCGCCAATGCCGCAACGCCGCCTGCCATCCTACCCCAGAGTCCCGCCCCTATCATCGCAAGACCTCCTGCGGTTGACAGGAATAATGCCATCTGGATTCTCGCTTCTTTTATGGCTGGGGGCAGGTTATTAAATTCTCTGGCTATGTTTCCTAATGGAGTAAGGAATTTTGAACCTACCGCCTCCCCTATATCTTTTATGGTTGCTCCCATCTCCTTGAACGCTTCTGCTGTCGTCCCCGTTTGCTTGGCGAGAGGTTCCATCTTCTTAGTAAGTTCTTCTATTATCTTTGCGGCTCTTTCAGTAGGATTACTGATTTCGGTGTGCATAGATACGCCATAGTATCGTGCTATCCTTGTCCCGTAGCCCATAGTGATATAGCCGAGTTGCTGGAAAGCGGTGGCAAGGCTGACGCCCGATACCTTTGTCATACCTATTGCGGTATTGAGAAGACCTAACTCCTGATTCATACTTTTGAAGTATACAGAACCTTGCGAAAGGGCTTGTGTGAATTCCGTTTGGGTAAGACCTGCCTTATGTATCTTGTCAGACATTCCCTCGATATACGGCAGGATAGAGCCAGCATCTTCTCCGAGGGCTTTCAGCTTCAGACCGAACCTTGCTGTTATCTCTTCGCTCTGCATAGCTTCTCTCACAAAGCCAGCAAGAGGCAATGCCATTACGCCACCGACAAGCAGATTTCGAATATCTTTTAGACCGCTGGCAAACTTGCCTGTTGACGTAACAGTCTGCTCCATCGACCTGCGGACTTTCTCCAGTCCATCAGCGGCTTGGTCAGTCCCTTTAGAGGTATACTCCGAGGCTATTCTGAATATAAGGTTAGAAGCCATTAGCCATCTCCGTAATCTTTTCCTTCCTTACCTGCGATAGATACTATCTGTGTAGTAAACTTATCGGCTTTCTTGGGATTTGCTTCTTCCATATCCTGATTCCATATGTCCAGAAGCAAGTTATACTGCCCCACCGTAAGGTCATCTATCGTCTCGGCATTGAACATCTTATAGCCGAATGTCCGAGCAATCTGACGATGACTGAAAAGCAGATTGCTCTTTAGGAGTTTTTTCTCTCTTCTCCCGTAAGGACGAAGTTCTCAAGATAGATATTATATAGAGTCTCGACAGTAGCCTCTGGTTCCTTAGCTATCTCTTCGAGGCTGTTATAATATCTCTGGTTAATATCATCCTTCCTTCGCAGGGTCAGATAAACCGTGAGGGTATTCTCTTCCCGTATCATCGCCCTCATCTTGACGTCATCGTCCCAGTTAAACTCTGCCCCATATTTTAATGCTTCAAGGACTCCGCTCTTGATAATCTGCAAGTCCTGATACTTTAAGGGAACCATCACCCCTTCGAGCTTTGCCTTCTCGTATAGGGCTATATTCTCACGATGGTTCTTCTTGGCTTGTTCAATAAGACCCTTTTCCTTCTCCGTCATATCGCTGACGTCCAGCTTCTCCAGCTTCGCCAAATCCTGCTTGGTATATTCCAGAAGGTTAGCCTTCGGGTTTATATTGACATCAGCCTTCGTCCGTTTCAGCTTGATATTAGCCTTAACAACGGATTCGCTTTTTAACACGTCATTAACTATATCTTTATCCTTCATCTTACACTCTCCTTGTCTTGAAGAGGGTGGGGTGAAGATAGGGAAGTTGGGATTTACCTATCGACAATGACTGCATTTACCCCCACCCTCAAAACCTTAAACGTCTGTATACAGATAGTAAACTTCCCAAATATCTGTGGTCGCTGGGCTTACCGCAACCGTGAACGTGGTGCTGGTCATAGTATAACCTGTGGTAACTTCATCCCCGTTCTTTAGAACGAGCAGGTCATACGACGTGCCTTCGTAATACACCGCCGTCTTGGGCAGAGTAGTTACATACGGTGCTCCAGCCGAGAAGAACAGGTCTATCTCTATGTTCGGCGGAACAGCTTGCTGGTAGATACTTACGTCTGGAGTGCTGGCAAGCATCCTGCAATACTGTATAGCTTTACCCTTTATCTTCAGCACGTTAGTCGCCGAGAGGTCTCTCGTAACCTTTGCCTCTTCCTTTACGGGTTCTGTATAAGGTGCACCTTTCGCCCTTGCGTTCTTTATCAGAACCGAAGCGAAGATTAACCCGCTCTCCAAACCCTTCATATTGGCATACGCATATACCTTCTGATAGTTTGAAGGGTCATCTATGATGACCGCACTCGACGGACTTACATCTGCGAACTGAGCATCGACGAGAGCACTATCGCTATCCAGATAATCAAAGGTAACATCCACGCCGTCGAAGTTCGTAACGACCTGTGCGACCTCAAGATTATCAAACTCGTTAATGCTTCTTTCTGTAATCTTTGGCGTGTAATTTAACGTCTGTGCCAAAGGGACTCTTATTGACCCGTGGTTCTGGCTCACGAGCACTAATTTAGTCCTAACTCCTTGAATAGTCTCCATTACTACACCTCCTCCTTGTTATAGGTATTCATACCAGAATAACCTAACTAACAGTTTATATATCTTGATGTTCTGATTAACTGGGTCAACTATAAACTTCTCATTTATAGTGTTATCAGAATCGTCAAGGTAGATTACCCCTATTTCCACTTTAGGGGTGTGATAATAGTCATACATCTTTATGGGTGGCAGAACCACTCCGCCACTATCGCTTTCTTTGCCTGCGTTATACAAAGCCCAGATAACCTTATCCCTCATCTGCCTGACCTTAGCCGAAGCGTCAGAGTGCTTTGTAACGTCATCCCAAGCGGATATCTCTATAAGCGTCTGGTTTCTCCTGCCGTATAGGGCGACGCCATCCTTATACCCTAAAAAGTGCCCCATAGCTATCGGTGCGAGGTTGAATAAGCCGACCTCGGTAACACCGTAGCCCGGTAGCTTCGCAGGCAGTATCGGGTTATCGAAATCGAAATACTCGTCTGTAATCTGGGTAGTAAGCCAGTCTGCGAGACTACCCATCAACGCACTCTTGCCTGAAGTCCATTTGAAACCGACAGGAACGGGCATTAGGCTGTTACCTCCTCTAAGGTCAGAGGCTCTGTTATATCCCCTGCCTCCGCCATCTGCTTAAACCAAGCATCGAAAGCCTTAGCCAGAATATACTCCGCTTTATACATAGCCTTCTGGGTGAAGTGCCTTCCCTGCATCTTGCTTGTCCCATACTCTACATACTGAGCGTAAGGAACATTATTCGTTACCGTAACGTCAAAGGGCTGGTCTACCATAGTGCTTAACCCCTTACCCTCTTCTATGGCGGCTGGGTCTACTACCGTGCTTCTCGTCTCTATCAGGCTTGTGTCTATGAAAGCCATAGCGTAGTCTATGCGATACTTTTCCAGCACGCTTGTCCACCCTGCCCTCAGTCGCCCCGTGTCAAAGGGCGTTACCCTGATAAGATACCTGTGGGCTTCGTATACGGCATTTCTGAATAGCCGATGATACTTGTCATAGAACTCAGGGGTGAGGTTGAGAAAATGATTCCATTTTTCCACATCCACGACGTCTATACGAATTTTGAACTCGCCTTCTCTCTCGTAATAAGGCTCAAACTTCGTCCACTTCCTCTGTGCACTTTCTCCCCAAAGAGGCATTATATCCTCCTAAATACATAGGTGTAAAGGACATATTCATTCACATAGCTCGTGTCTATGTTACCTATCTGCCTGTATTCGTGTCCTCGCCAGACCAGCCTGTCGCCTACCGTGCCTGCCGCATCATCCATCGGTTGAAGTTTTCTTGTCGTGTTGACCTTAATATCTCCGAGCTGGTATATGCCGCCAGAGTAAATCATATCCTTCTGCTGAATAGCTGTAACCACGACAAAATCGGCATCCAATCTCCACGTGAATGTCGTAGCTATGCCCTTAGTAGGGTCTCCCGCTACCGTGGACAGCCAAACCTTTATGATGACAGGCTCGCCCATAGGCTGTCTAAACTCCTTCATATACTCCCTAATTATACCCTTATCAGCGGCATCCATTATGTCAGTATATTATCCTTATTATAGTATCGTAATACGTTTATGTCCTGCAACAGCTCTTTCTCATTGCCCTCTATAAGGACATTACATTGCGTAACCTGATTCTCCTTACTGATAGTCCTGCCGTCTACACTCAAAGAGAAATACTTTATAGTCGGGAATTGTAGCTTCCTGATACAGATAGTATAACACTTTTTGATAATGGCTTCCTGATAGGTGATATTATAAGGCTCGGTTATTGGTCTGAATATCAGGTTCCCTATTTGGCTTCTCGCACTCGCTATGATACTCGTAAGCTCCGCATCCGAGAACGGGAAAAAGGTATAATCCGCCCTGACTATATCCGTAGCCGCCCTTGCCACAGAGAGTATGACATACCCGTTAGCGGCACTAACCGTATACTGAGCTGGGAATAGATAAGTCTCTACCCCTGCCACTATGGCCCTTATCCTCTCCTGCGGCGTGGTCTGCCACAGGGTATTCAAAGAGTTATACCGCAGATAACTCGTATCCTGCGGGGTCAGGTCTTCGTCTACTATGTTCACGTTCAAGCTCTGTATCCTGCTCTTGAGTATAGGAAGAATCGTAGCGTCGGTCATTTTTTATTTTTCTCCTCGTATTTCTTTAGCTCTGTCTCAAACTCTTTCCAGTTTATATCTTCTTTGCCGTCCTCTTTGGCTATATACCTGTCTACGACCGCCTGAAAGAGCTTGTTAAGCATACCCATTATGTCGGCGTTATTCCTCCACGCTACGACAAGCATACGCTGTTTAATCTGCTTTTGGTAGTCCTCTGGCTTCGTATAATAGATGAGTAAATCGTCGCCCTGAAAGTCTATTTTGTTTACGGTAATCACGACAAATCTATCCTCCTGAATCTGTCGAGCGTCATATACGCTTGTTTCCGCATATCGTCTATGAACGCCTGATAGGGCATACCGCCGAAGTTCCTCGCTACGCCATCCATTGTTATCGAGTTAGCTCCCGCACTCACGCCCATACCTTTTAACCTTAACATCTGACAAGCGACAAGCATAGCCGCCGCCATACGAAGGTCGTTCGGGAAGGCTGTCGTCTCATAACCGTAGTCATAGGTAACTTCTATGTTGGCGTTCCCCGGTAAGAACGTATAATTCCAGAACGGGATTGCCTGCATCTCCAGATACAGTATGCGGGGAGGGATAGTAAGTATCCCGCTCGAACAATCCACGAAGAGGTCGGCTTTGGTTATATCAGTCTCCCACGTATAGTCTGTGGGGCTATATGGAGGTGTTACGGTGCTGTTTATAGGCTCTGGGCCTCCCTGCGTGGCTACTGCAATGCCCTCGCTGTCTATGACGTTAATCTGCCTCCAGCGTCTAAACTGATACCACGATATAGAGGGTATGACACGGAGGATACAATTCTTGAATAGTATCACGGGTCTGCGGTTCAGGACTATCTTATCAGTCCCGCAACCATCATAGAATTGGGTAACAGTTGTCTTATCGAAGTTCTGTCTGCAATAGGTATCTATTTCATTCTTCAGGTTAGGTATGTAAAAATTCTCCATCCTCGTCTGGTAGGTAGATGCCATATCCCCTACGTCAAGTCCTATAAGGCAGGCTTTGACATCATCCCACGTGCAGTAATAGCCCGTTATCAGAGGGACGACACCGCTTGCCGCCGCTACTATTTCGAACTCTTCCGACCCTTGGCAGGTTATCCCGTCTATTACAGCACTATATAACGCTACATAAGCCCCTAACGTCTGAGCCGCTGGGATAGCCCAAGTAGCTATATAGTAGCCCGTAGACACCCTTGTCATAGCAATATCAGGGACTATTTGGGTGGCTCCAGACCATATGCCCACGACAGGACTCGTAGGGTCAACCGCCTCACCTGTTAACCTTGCGAATGTGCAGTAAAATGTTGCCGTTGTGCCTCTCGTGAACTCCATAGTTTCTCCTTTTAGACGTTATCCAAGAATCCGATTATAGACCCTTCAAAATTCTGGACAGCCGCTTCTTGGTGGGTTACTGTGAGCGACAAGATGTCTCCTGCCACGCACTCGATACCCACGTTACCGCCAAAGATATTTTTGCTCTCTTTATTATACACGGACGACTCGCCTATCATCTTTTCCACCGCATTGATATAGAACTTGAACTTGCCGCCTACGTTACCAGAACCCAATATGCTCTGGACATAGAAAGCCTTTCCTGCTGGGACTGTATAGGCTACTACCTGCGTCTCTGTATTTGTCGCCACACTACTGACCGTAGCGTGTATCGGAGTAAGTTTTCTCACGGCATTCATCCCCTCTATTGTTCCGCCTACTATGTGCATTTTATCCCCCTATGGCCTTGGTAACTATATTGACGTGTCCAAGCCAATGTATCAGTTGCATTATGACCATACCTATCGCTACTATAATAGCAATTGAGCCAAAGATAACCTTTATCCAGCGTGTGTCGTCTTTCACGCTCGTGTTTACCTTCTCTACCCTATCCATCTGCTCTTTGAATGTTTTGAGTGCTTCTGTAAGATAGCCGTTCACGCCATCCTTAATCTCCTTTGCCATACCATTCTGTAGGCGGGCAAGTATCTTATTCTGCGATTCCACGAGCGTCTGGAAATGCGTCGCTATAAGGATAAGGTGCTCTGCGTTCTTTGACTGCACGTCCAGCATAGCCAATAATTCTTCTTTAGTAATGACTGTATCTTTATCTCCGATTGCCATATCAAACCTCGCACCCTCCCGTTATTGTCTTATCCGCTGGAACGCAGATATAAAACAACTTCGTATCGTCTACGAGAGGCTTGAACTTGTGCTGTATCCCTATCGGAACAGATACGCACTCGCCCTCTTTTATAGCCCTCATAGCAAGACCATTGATATAGAACACCGCACTCCCCCTTACGCATACGACATACTCCTTGGCATCACAATGAACGTGGTCAGGATAGTCGCCGTAGTCCTTCTTTTCACATCTGGCAAATCCAAGAGAACAATCATTCTTCTGATAAAGAGGCTGTATAACCCATTTTGTAGCGTCTCCTACCTTACCCTTTGATAAGAGAACCGAACCCTCTTGGATTAACTCTCCAACCGTTCTCAGGTCAATCTTTATTTTTTCTAACGCTTCTTTTATCTCTGTCATTTCTATCCTCTTTGGCTAAAGTATATCACATCTTACGGTTAAGGCAAGGTCTCCTAAGTTATAATTATGACCCTCGGTATATATGCCGAGGGTGCTTCTGTCGTATAATTCGATACAAAAGGCTGTGCCTTATCTGAGTAATCCATAGTCTTAATGTCTATGGTATCCTTCGCAGGAACATAGCAGAACGGCTGTCCTTTGAATGCGTAATCCAATGTCTTTAGGTCTGTCGGTTGTAGTTGTGCCATTCTAAGCCTGTGTTATCGTCATATCGTCTACGTTAATAAA
>JBAZAY010000030.1:0-37116 GCA_041671725.1 Gallionella sp.
ACCGGAACGACAACCGGAACAACAACCAGAACAACAACCTGAACAACAACCGGAACAACAACCGGAACAACAACCGGAACAACCGCAACAACCGCAGCCACAACCGCAGGAACAACGGCAGTAACGACAGCAGTAACGACAGCAGTAACGACAGCAGCAACGACAGCAGCAACGACAGCAGCAACGACAGCCGGTGCTGTAACAACGCCGGGTGCAACGGTACAGACGGCAGCATTGCCTTCCACCATCGGAGTGCCAGCGACGGCTGAAACGCTTGTTCCCCCCATTGAGACTGGATTGCCAGCCACGACCGTACCAATAACCGAGACAACGCCTTTGGCAGAAGTAGCTGTTGCAATAGCGCCGGCATTGTCCGCGCCAGCACTGCCGGCAGCACAAATCGCTCCTGCGGTCGCGGCAGTAGCAGGTGCCGAGGCAGTCGTGCCGACTAGTGTTGTTAACCCGCTCATTGATGTCAGCAATCCCGCCATCGCAGCCGCCATTGCGGCTTATCACATGGTCGATGGTATTTTTGACACCGCATGGCCGCATGATGAAGGCGTTCCGCCGGAACCTGTCAGTTATAGCGAAACCAGGCCAATCGCACAGGTCCGGCCGGTCACACTGGATTTGAATGTGTGAGTATTTTTGAAGCAAAGGGGGCGATTGCGCCTTGAAGTGCGGCTTTGGGTTGGCATTGGAGTCAGCTACAATCAGTGCATCGTTGCACCAAGAGGATATGAATGAGTCAGATTGAGAATCATTGGGATGAGGTTGCACAGATAGAAACCGAGTTGATGCGGAAAATGATTGCGCTTGGTCTGGATTGGCACGATGCTTCAGTGATGAAGGCGTTGGCATCGGAGTGCAAGGTCTATGGGCCGGCGGATGTTCAGGACGCGTACGCATCTGGCGACCGGGATAAAATAACCAAAGCCGAACTTTTTTCTCTGGCCTCTTTAATGATCCAGACCATGGAGAACGCCTCTTTGGAAGGGCGCGACGTGCATGGAGGAGAGGTCTGGAAGGCATTTGGCAGGCATTTGTACACTTGAGTTGCCAAAGTCTGAGGTTCTTCCTCCTCTGTTACTAATGCAAAAGCATTCAGCAGAATCGTTTGAAATTTCACGTAAGGTCATTCAGGATTGCTTAGCCTATGGATATGATAAGCTTGCTGCTGTTGTTAGCCGTGTCAGGCTGGTTCTGGTTTGACAGTTTGCGCGCACTCGAACTCGCCCGGAGTACGGGAAAGAAAGCTTGCTTCGATGCGAATGTACAATTTCTTGATGATACGGTCGCCACCATCGCTACGGCATTGGCACGCGACAAGTCCGGGCGCCGTGTGTTACGTCGAACCTATCGATTCGAATTCAGTGAGACCGGCAATACCCGGCTCGAGGGCCGTTTGATTTTGCTTGGCGGCGAGATCGAGTCTGTAACGATGGAGCCCTATCAGATACTGCCATGAACAATCTTTACTTATGTTGCTTTTTCCGGCTACGTGCCTGATCAATCACGGCATGATCTTATCAAACTGCTCATCGCCTGGTGCTGTAAACCATTACACTATCTTCCTCGCGAGGGGCCAATAAGTGTCTTGCCGGTTTTTCTGTCTGTTTACTTGAAGCCCTGTTGGCTTTTGCTTCATATTTATTAAAAGGTTAATTGATGTACCCAGTCCACGATATTGATGCACTTCTTTTACTCGCCATAGCCATATCTTCGAAGAGACGGCCGGCTGAACTCGTTGAAATTATCGCTGCAAACGATCTGATTCATGGTTCTGTTTCTTTCAAGTCGGAATTGACAGAGGCGTTTCGTAATTTGTCCACACATGGTTTGATCTCTCAGGTTGGCGATGGCTACGCGCTGACACAGGTGGCGCTGACAATCATGACGGCCGGGCGCAAGAAAGCCGATAACGAGGAGCGACTTATCGGCCTCAAGGCTGCACTCTCCTCATACAACCTCAAGGGTGAGCATCCTGCCATTCTGGTTTCGGCGGAACAATTGAGCGCTGCAATTCTGGCGCACCAGGCGTCAAAAGCGCATGCGGGCAAAAATCTGCTGGTGCCAAAACCCAAGCCAGTGGTCGACAGCAAGCGTCCTCAGCGCCGCAAGCCTTTGCCGACACGTCGCAAGTTTTAATTGCCAGAAACTCATGCGGTTTAAAAATAAACATGTAAAAAATATTGCGAGGGCGATGCACCAGCAGATCGATCAGATGCTTGCATGGACGGCTGAGCCGAAAAACATCACTGAAATCGGTAAGCCCTATTTGACCGAGCGAGAGGGCATTCTCGCGCTGAATTTTGACGTCATGTCAGTGCAGAGCGAAATGTACATTGATAAGCCGGATGAGTTGGTTATCTCTTACACCCGGGCCATGATGAGTTTTTTATTGCTGGACCCTTCGCCCCGGCGTATCGCCATGATAGGGTTGGGGGGAGGCTCACTGGCCAAGTATTGCTACCGTTATTTGCCACAGACAGAAATTACCGTCGTCGAAATAAGTCCTGATGTGATTGCATTGCGAAATGAATTTGCCATCCCGGCCGACGATGCGCGCTTTCAGGTTTTGCTGGGAGATGGTGCTCAGTGGGTGAGTGATTCCTCATGGCGGCCGGAGGTGTTGATCGTTGACGGATTTGATACGAGCGGACTGCCTGCGCAATTAAGTTCCCAGCGTTTTTATGATGATTGTTTTGCGTCGTTAGCCGATAACGGCATTCTTGTGGTTAATTTGTGGGGTGGCTACCCGCATTACGATGAATACCTGGCGCGAATCCATACCAGCTTTGCTGACCGTGTGGTGATTGTTGACGCGGAGGATAGCGTCAATAAAATCGTACTTGCCACAAAAAACAGCGAGTTCCCGCCGCCCCTGTCCGTCATAAGACAGCATGCCAATACACTGGCCTCAACACATTCTTTGAATTTTCAGGCGAAATCAAATAAGTTAATTCAGGCCTTGTCCAGCCGTTCAATAATCGCACTTGGGGATTCTGATTGACTGTTGCATCTGGTCATTCGTGCCTGAATCCAGTAAAGTGCGGTTCCTTACCCTACAAAAAGAGCAATAACATGAGTGCAAAAGGCCAGCAGTTGCAAGATCCATTTCTGAATACCCTGCGTAAAGAACATGTCCAGGTTGCAATTTACCTGGTAAATGGCATCAAGTTGCAAGGTCAGGTCGAATCATTTGATCAGTATGTGGTGTTGCTGAAAAACAATTCCGTTATCCAGATGGTCTATAAGCACGCCATTTCCACCATCGTTCCGGCACGCGCAGTCAATATTTCTTATGACGATGCCGCAGACGAGTAATGCAGCAAACATCTGAAGGTTCTGAAACAGCGCTGTTAGTCAGTATTGACTTCGGCGATGCCGACTATCGTGAGAGTTTGGAAGAGTTGCGCCTGCTGGCTGAGACGGCGGGTGTGCGTACGCTGGCAACCGTAGAAGGTAAACGCATACGTCCTAATCCTGCACTGTTTGCCGGTAGCGGAAAGATTGCTGAAATCGCTGAAATGGTCGAGCGCATGGAAGTCCCGCTGGTGATTTTCAACCACGATCTGTCGCCCGCGCAAATGCGTAATCTGACTGCCAAACTAAATACCCGCGTCATTGATCGCACCATGCTGATTCTGGATATTTTTGCGCAGCGTGCGCAAAGCCATGAAGGCAAGGTGCAGGTTGAACTTGCGCAGCTCAAATATCTGGCAACTCGTCTTGTGGGGCTCAATACCGACATGGGGCAGCAGAAGTTTGCGGTTGGCGCGCGTGGTCCGGGTGAAACTCAGCTCGAACTGGACAGGCGAAAACTTGATAAGCGCGTGCATTTGCTGAAGGAGCGTCTGGAAAAACTGAAAAATCAGCGCGATGTGATGCGTCGTTCGCGCAATCGTTCCGGCGTCTTTTCAGTGTCGATTGTGGGTTACACCAACGCCGGTAAATCGACCTTGTTCAACCGTCTTACCAAAGCCAACGTATACGTCGCCAATCAATTGTTTGCAACGCTCGACACTACTTCCCGCAAAATGTACTCGGAAGGCGCGGGCGAGATTGTGGTGTCAGATACGGTGGGTTTCATCCGGCACTTGCCGCATGGCCTGGTTGCAGCCTTTCGCAGCACGCTGGAAGAAACGATACACGCTGACTTGTTGCTGCATGTGGTGGATGCCAGTAATCCCAATCGGGATGACCAGATTAACGAGGTAAATAAGGTTCTGGCAGAAATCGATGCGGGGGATATTCCGCAATTGATGGTGTATAACAAAGTCGATCTGACGGATATGCCAGCGGGTGTGGAGCGCGACGACTGTGATAAAATCGCCCGCGTTTTTATGAGCGCTGTAAGCGGTGCAGGATTGAATGAATTGCGGCTTGCCTTGTGTGCAGCTAAGGACGCAAAGCTGGTCGAAGAACAAAACGAAAATCTAATTAAACAAGCGAGAAATCAGCCATGGGATTGAATGACCCGCAATGGGGTAATAAGAACAAAAACGATGGTCCTCCCGATCTGGAAGAACTGTTGCGCAAGCTGAAGGCACAGGTGGCGGCTATGTTGGGTGATAAGGGCGGCTCTGGTAAGAGCGGTGGTCCGGCTATGCCAAAATTAAGCGGCGGTGGATTAGGTCTGCTCGCCGTGATTGCTGTGTTGATCTGGCTGGGCAGCGGCTTTTACATTGTGGATGCGAGTCAGCGCGGTGTGGTATTGCGCTTCGGTAAGCAAGTGGATGTCACGCTGGCAGGCCCCCGCTGGCATCTGCCATACCCGATTGAAACAGTGGAGCTGGTCAATCTGAGTCAGGTTCGCACCGTTGAAGTCGGTTATCGCGATAACGTCAAGAACAAGATGGCAAAGGAATCGTTGATGCTGACCGATGATGAAAACATTATCGATATTCAGTTCGCGGTGCAATATTTCCTGCGTGATCCAGGCGAATATTTGTTCAATAACCGCAATCCTGACGAAAACGTGCGTCAGGCGGCTGAAACCGCAATTCGCGAAGTGGTCGGCAAAAACAAGATGGACTTCGTGTTATATGAAGGGCGTGAGGCGGTTGCCGCTTCTGCGACCAAACTGATTCAGGATATTCTTGATCGCTACAAGTCCGGTATCGTCATCAGTAAGTTGACTATGCAAAATGCACAACCGCCCGAGCAGGTTCAGGCGGCCTTCGACGATGCGGTCAAAGCGGGGCAAGATCGCGAGCGGCAAAAGAATGAAGGCCAGGCTTATGCCAATGACGTCGTGCCGCGCGCACGAGGTACGGCATCGCGTCTGATTCAGGAGTCTGAAGGTTATAAGCAGAGCGTTATCGCTAATGCGGAAGGTGATGCGAGTCGCTTCAAGCAAATTCTGGTCGAATATGAGAAGGCCCCTGCTGTGACCCGTGACCGTATGTATCTGGACATGATGTCGCAAGTGATGGGCAATATCAGTAAAGTCATGGTCGATCAAAAGAATGGTAACAGTCTGCTGTACTTGCCTCTGGATAAGCTGATTGAGTCAAGCCGGACTTCGGGGGCTGCTGTGGATGTTCCAGTCATACCCAAGTCTGATGCAGCTCCTGCGACCTCGCAGGGAAATGATAATAATGCCGCGCAGCGTGCACGCGACTCTCTTTTGAGCCGCGACCGGGAGGCTCGTTAATGAAAACCAATGTAGCAAACATCCTGATCGGTGCGGTGTTCGCGCTGATTGTATTGAGTCTGAGTCTGTTTGTAGTGGATCAGCGCCAGACAGTTATCGTGTTTCAACTGGGTGAAATGGTCAGCGTTAAGACAGCGCCTGGCTTGTATTTCAAGATTCCGCTAGTGCAGAACGTGCGCTATTTCGATTCGCGCATTTTGACGCTGGATACGGGTGAGCCTGAGCGTTTCATTACGGCGGAAAAGAAAAACGTGATGGTTGATTCTTTCGTCAAATGGCGCATCGTCGATGTAAAGCAGTACTACATCAGCGTCGGCGGTGATGAAGTGCGTGCCAACACGCGTTTAAAGCAGACGGTCAATTCGAGTATGCGTGAAGAGTTCGGTAAGCGCACCATACACGAAGTGGTGTCGGGTGAACGCGAAGAGATCATGACGGTGTTGCGTAACAAAGCCGATATGGATGCGCGCAAGATCGGTGTGCAGGTGCTGGATGTGCGCTTGAAGCGTGTCGATTTCCCCTCCGAGATCAGTGATTCTGTGTATCGCCGCATGGATGCCGAGCGTAAGCGTGTTGCCAATGAGTTGCGTGCTTCCGGCGCTGCTGATGGTGAAAAGATCAAGGCCGATGCTGACAAACAACGCGAAGTCATTCTGGCCGAGGCCTATCGCGATGCACAAAGCACCAAGGGTGAGGGCGATGCAAAAGCTTCATCCATCTACGCCGCAGCCTTTGGCCGCAATGCCGAGTTTTATTCCTTCTATCGCAGTCTGGAAGCGTACAAGCAAAGCTTCAAGAACAAGAGCGACGTGATGGTGATGGATCCGAGCTCAGCTTTCTTCAAGTACCTGAAAAGTTCGGGTAAGGCGGGCAAGTAGTGCTCAGTTACTGGCTGCTCGGATTTGCGATGATGCTGGTAATTGAAGGATTGATGCCGTTCTTGTTTCCCGATACGTGGCGCGAAACCTTTCGCAGATTGGTTTCGCTCAGTGACGGACAACTTCGTTTTATTGGCATGACCGCGATGCTGTCCGGTTTGCTGATGTTGTACTGGATTAAATAATGCAAAATTGGTTACTACCTGAATATATACAAGACATGCTGCCCGACGAGGCTTGGCGTGTAGAGAAAATGCGCGCGCAAGTTATTGATTTATTGCGTAAATCTGGCTATTTGCTGGTCGCTCCCCCGTTGCTGGAGTACGCTGAATCATTATTGATTGCCGGCAGCCGCGACATGGATCTGCGCACCTTCAAGCTGGTGGATCAGTTAAGCGGACGCACGCTGGCACTGCGTGCCGACATCACGCCGCAAGTTGCACGCATCGATGCCCATCTTCTGAACCGCCAGGGCGTGGTGCGTCTGTGCTATGCCGGCAGCGTACTGCATACACAGCCTGCAGGGTTGAATCGCACTCGCGAGTTGTTGCAAATCGGTGCTGAATTGTATGGGCATCGTGGTCTGGAAAGCGATCTGGAAATTCAGCAGCTGATGTTGCAGGCGCTGGAACTGATAGGCGTGCGAAACGTGCACCTGGACTTGGGGCATGTCGGCGTATTTCGTGCTCTGGTGCGTCACGCGCAACTGGACAAGCCGCTCGAAGACGCGCTGTTTGAAGCGCTGCAAAGTAAGGATAGTACGACCTTGCAGAGTTTGGTGACCGGGCTGGACGAAGAGTTGAACAGTGCCTTGCTGGTTCTGCCTACGCTGTATGGCAGTTGCGAAGAGGTGCTGGCAAGGGCGCGCATCGAACTGCCCGATCTTCCTGATATTCGCGCTGCGCTGGCTGACTTGCAAGTCGTATCGGCTAAGCTGCAGACTTGTGTTTCCAGTGTCGGGATAGACCTCGCCGATTTGCGCGGCTACCACTACCACAGCGGGATGGTGTTCGCTGCCTATCATGCGGGTAGTCACGACGCGATTGCACTGGGTGGACGTTATGATGATCTGGGCAAGAGCTTCGGTCGTGCGCGTGCGGCAACAGGATTTAGTATGGATTTGCGCCAGTTATATCGTCTGCTTCCCGCACAGGCTGAGCGTCTCGGTATTCGTGCGCCGCATCAGGACAATGCTGCTTTGTCTGCTGAAATTTCAAGGTTGCGCGCGGCAGGAGAAGTGGTCGTGGTGAATTTGCCGGGTAGTGTGGATTGCCCTGCCGAGTTGCAATGTGATCGAGATCTGGTTTTGCGTGACGGCGTCTGGCAAGTCGTCTCTCTGTGATATTCAATAATTATTAATCTGAAAGCTTTGTAATGGCTAATAACGTCGTTGTAATTGGTACCCAATGGGGTGATGAAGGTAAGGGAAAGATCGTTGACTGGCTGACGGATCATGCACAAGGCGTCGTGCGTTTTCAGGGCGGACATAATGCAGGGCACACACTGGTTATCAACGGCAAGAAGACGGTGTTGCACCTGATTCCTTCCGGCATTCTGCGAGAACATGTGATGTGCTACATCGGCAACGGTGTAGTGCTGTCACCCCAGGCTTTGCTCAAGGAAATGGATGAATTGCAGGCAGCAGGCATCGATGTGTATGGACGTCTGAAAATATCGGAAGCCTGTCCGCTGATTCTGCCGTATCACGAGGCGATCGACAAGGCGCGTGAACTGGCGAAAGGTGATGCAAAGATCGGCACGACAGGTCGCGGTATCGGACCTGCCTATGAAGATAAGGTTGCACGCCGCGCGATTCGTTTGCAGGATATTTTTTATCGCGAACGTTTTGCGGCTAAACTGGGTGAGGTTCTGGATTATCACAACTTCGTGTTGAAGAATTATTTCAATGCCCCGACGGTCGATTTTCAAAAGACCCTGGACGATACGCTAGCCCTGGCCGAGCGTATCAAGCCGCTGGTGATGGACGTGCCGCGCGCCTTGTATGAAGCCAATAAGGCAGGCAAAGGTCTTTTGTTCGAAGGCGCGCAGGGTGCCTTGCTGGACATCGATCATGGCACCTATCCGTTTGTCACTTCAAGTAATTGCATTGCAGGTGCAGCCTGTGCGGGGGCCGGTGTCGGGCCGCAGATGCTCAACTATGTGCTTGGAATTACCAAGGCTTACACCACGCGCGTCGGTTCCGGCCCGTTTCCGACCGAGCTTTACGATGCTGTGAATAAGTGCGATCCAATCGGTGAAGGTCTGGCGCGTCGTGGTCATGAATTTGGCTCGACTACCGGGCGTGCTCGTCGTTGCGGCTGGTTCGATGCGGCAGCGTTGAAGCGCTCAATTCAGATCAACGGGGTGTCGGGCCTGTGCGTGACCAAACTTGATGTGATGGATGGCATGGAGACGGTGCGTATCGGCGTCGCTTACCGCATCAACGGTGTGGATAGCGATATCCTGCCGGTGGGTTCCGATGCGCTGGTCGATTGCCAGGTTGTGTATGAAGAAATGCCGGGGTGGACTGAGAGTACGCTCGGTGTGCAACAGTACGATGCGTTGCCACTCGCTGCCCGCAACTATCTGGAGCGCATAGCTCAAGTCTGCGGCGTGCCCGTAGATATGGTTTCAACCGGTCCTGATCGTGATGAGACCATCGTGTTGCGTCATCCATTTGCATGAAGTCACTTTAATGGTGAAATTGACTAGCCTGCGAACATCCAGTCCTAACTTGGTCTGCATGGTTCTCGGGCCGTCAGTTGGTTTTTTTTTAGTAGAGTGTTTTAGTAATTTGCCAGTATGTAATGGCAACGACAAAAACGTCGTGCTTGCGCGCCACGTTTTTGTCATTTCGGAAATCGTTGCTCGTTTTGTGTTGTTGTTTCGCTGCTTTTTCTGCACGCAAAAAAATAGTCAGCTTTCGCTGACTATTTTAAGTTTTGGTGCCCAGAAGAGGACTCGAACCTCCACACCTTGCGGCACACGGACCTGAACCGTGCGCGTCTACCAATTCCGCCATCTGGGCAAGCAATGAATCTTGCTGAAGGCGTGCATTTTATAGTGAAAGGAAAATTTGTCAATGAAAAAGAAAAATAATTTACGTTTGCAGGATCCATACCTCGAACGCGAGCGTGAACAATACGAACATCCGCTGCCAAGTCGCGAATTTATTTTGCAGATTTTGACCGAGCAGGGCGCCCCTATGAGCGATGATGAGCTGCTGGATATGCTGCTCATCGAACGTGATGAGGAAGATCTGTTCTCGCGCCGTCTGCGTGCGATGGAACGCGACGGTCAGATCATGCGCAACCGCAAGCGTGCCATCTGCGTGATGGATAAGCTGGACCTGGTCAAGGGCAAGGTACAGGGGCACCCTGATGGCTTCGGCTTCCTGATCCCTGAAGACGGCAGTGCCGACATGTTCCTCTCCGAGAAGGAAATGCATCAGGTACTGAACGGCGACGTAGTGATGGTCAGGCAAGCGGGTGTGGACAGGCGCGGTCGTCCTGAAGCCAAGATTGTCGAAGTGCTGGAGCGTGCCAACAACAAAGTGGTCGGTCGCCTGTATGAAGAGCATGGCATTCAGTTCGTGGTGGCAGAGAATCGCCGCATCACTCAGGATATCCTGGTCGCGTCCGGTGGGGCGGGAGGCGCCCGTGCAGGTCAGGTGGTGATACTTGAGATACTCAAGCATCCCGACAAGCATGCGCAGCCAATTGGCCGCATCGTGCAGGTGCTGGGCAACTACGCTGATCCCGGCATGGAAATCGAGATCGCGTTGCGCAAGCATGATTTGCCCTATGAGTTTCCTCAGGATGCAGAACGTCAAGCCAAAGCAATTTCCCCTGTCGTATCTGAGCAGGATTGGGCTGGACGTGAGGATATCCGCAATTTGCCGCTGGTGACCATAGACGGGGAAACAGCGCGTGACTTTGATGATGCCGTGTATTGCGCACCTGAAAAAGGCGGCTACCGGCTGGTTGTGGCTATCGCTGACGTCAGTCATTATGTGCAAACCAATGATGCACTGGATCGCGAGGCCATTCAGCGCGGAAATTCGGTTTATTTCCCTCGCCGCGTGATTCCGATGTTGCCGGAGGAGTTGTCCAATGGCCTGTGTTCGTTGAATCCGCAGGTTGATCGTCTGTGTATGGTGTGCGACATGCATATCAGCAGCAAGGGAGAAATTGGCAAGTATCGTTTTTACCCGTCGGTGATGTATTCCAATGCGCGCCTGACCTACAACCAGGTCGCCGAAATGCTGGCGCAGCCGGATGGCGACCTCGCCAGACAAAACGCGGCGATTGTTCCGCATTTGCAACACCTGTATGAATTGTTCAAGAAGCTGTTGCATGCGCGCGAGAAGCGCGGTGCGATTGATTTTGAAACGGTCGAAACGCAGATGATCTTCACCGATCAGGGCAAGATAGATCGCATCGTTCCTGTCGTGCGCAATGACGCGCATAAATTGATCGAAGAGTGCATGCTGGCGGCGAACGTTTGTGCGGCTGAATTCTTGCATGACCATCAGCATACCGTGCTATATCGCATCCATCAGGGGCCGACACCTGAAAAGCTGGAAGCCTTGCGCGAATTCATGAAGGAATTCGGACTTGGATTGACGGGTGATGATGAGCCGCAAGCGGCAGATTATTCCAAGTTGCTCAAGCGTATCAAGGGGCGTCCCGATGCGGCTTTATTGCAAACCGTGATGTTGCGGTCACTGCGTCAGGCGAAGTATGAACCCGAGAATATCGGCCACTTCGGCCTGGGATACGAAGCTTATACCCACTTTACTTCACCGATCCGGCGTTATCCCGACCTGCTGGTGCATCGCGCCATCAAGGCGGTGTTGCAGGGTAAAAAATATACGCCAGCACAAAAATGGGCTGATCTGGGTATTCATTGCTCTATGACTGAACGTCGTGCCGATGATGCGACGCGTGACGTGGAGGCCTGGCTGAAGTGCTTCTATATGCGCGATCATCTGGGCAGCGTGTTCACCGGGACAGTATCTTCGGTCACGAGTTTTGGCATGTTCGTGTCGCTGGATGACTTGTACGTCGAAGGACTGGTGCATATTTCGGAGTTGGGCAAGGACTACTTCCATTTTGATGCTGCCAAACACCATTTGCTGGGCGAACGTACCGGGCAGAGTTATCGTCTGGGCGACCGCGTAGAGGTGCGTGTGGTCAAGGTGGATATGGAAAGCACCAAGATCGACTTCGTGCTGCAATCGTTAGTTGAAGAGTCTGGTTCGACGGACGCCTCCAAACCAAAGAAGAAAGCAGTAAAGGGGAAGAAAAAGCATGGCTGATTTGAGACTCATATACGGTTTTCATGCCGTAACTGCACGTATCCGTCAGAATCCGGACGGCGTGATGGAAGTTTATCTGCAATCGCAACGTCAGGATCAGCGCATGCGCGACCTGATCACGCTGGCCGAGGCCAGTGGCGTGCGCGTCATTCCGGTAGATGCCGCTCGTCTGGATGGTATGGCCGGAGGTGCCCGGCATCAGGGCGTGGCCGCGAGAGTGGATGCGGCCCGGCGTGTGCAGCATTTGTCCGATGTGCTGGATACCCTCACTGAGCCGCCTTTGTTGCTGGTACTCGATGGCATACAAGATCCGCATAATCTGGGTGCTTGTTTGCGTAGTGCGGATGCGTTTGGCGTGCATGCCGTGATCGCGCCTAAGGACCGCGCGGTGGGAATTACAGCGACGGTAGAAAAGGTTGCCTGTGGTGCTGCGGAAACCGTGCCCTATATTACCGTTACCAATCTCGCCCGGACCTTGCGTGAGTTGAAGGAGCAGGGAATCTGGGTGGTTGGTGCGGCAGGCGAGGCCAAGCAGGATTTGCACAGTTTTAAACACACGGGTCCGCTGGCGATTGTATTGGGTGCGGAAGGTGAGGGTTTACGTCGCCTGACGATGGAAACCTGTGACGAGTTGGTGCGCATACCCATGCTGGGCAGTGTAGAAAGCCTGAATGTGTCGGTAAGTACAGGGATCTTTTTGTTTGAGGCAAGAAGGCAGCGGATGACTGGAAAATAACTGTCACATTCCGATTTTAAGGGGGATAGCAATGAATAAAAGCACGATGACCTTTGCGCTTGCGGCTGCACTATTCGGGATGACTGCAGTCCATGCAGGCGAATTCGATGGCGTCTGGCTTGGCGCTAAACTGGGTTCCAACCAGTCGGATTTTTCTGGTCTCGACAAAAAAAGCGCAACAGCCTTCGGTCTTGAAGGTGGCTACAACTGGAATATAGATTCCTTTTTGTTGGGCGTGGCAGTTTTTGCGGATCTGAATGGTCGTGCGACGCACAATCCGGGCTTGGTACGTTATGGTAGCAGCGCTTACGGTCTTGACGGTAAGTTTGGCCTGCCCATGGGGAACTGGTTGCCCTATGCAAAGCTGGGATATGAACATACAGCGGGCGATGGCGGTGCCAGCCTTGTCAGTGGCAATGGTGTGCACCTTGGGCTGGGTGCGGAATACAAGTTCATGCCCAGTTTGAGTGTGGCGGGGGAATTCACCAACGCAAGCGCCAAGGCCGGGGCGATCAGGCTGAACAATAATAATTTTACGCTTGGAATCAATTACTACTTTGATGCGGTTACCGCCGCGCCTGTTGAACCTGTCGCCAGGTTTGTTTCACCCGTCGAAAATCCTGCAATGGGTGAAGAGACGAAAGTTGTCGTCAAGGAGCAGCAAAAGGAAGTATGGAAGACGCTGCTGGAAGAAAAGCCGGTGACTTTTACGGGGGTGAATTTTGATACCAAGTCAGCCAGGCTGCTGCCCTCAGCAATAGTTAAGCTAGACGATGTCGTTGAATTTTCCAAGCTATATCCAGACGCGCAGCTGCAGATAACAGGACACACAGACTATCGGGCCGGTAAGTCGAAGAAGGGATACAACCAAAAATTATCCGAGCGTCGTGCCGAGGTATTCAAGGCGGCTTTGGTTGACAAGGGTGTTTCGGCTGATCGAATCCGTACCGAGGGGTTCGGATTTGACCAGCCTGTTGCAGATAACAAAACGGAGGCCGGCAGAACACAAAACCGTCGCGTTGAAATTCGCTCGGTAATCAAAGAAGAAAAGAAGGTGCGTGTAGCGGAGTAATCCGCCGTTGAGCAAGCGGACTGTTGTATTTTTGCAACGCTGCTTGCAACGCGGCTTGTTTGATTGCTCTATTGGGATAGAATGCCCGAGAAACATTGAGATTGAGTTGGTTTAATTAATTAACTTTAAGGATAAAATAATGAAAAAAAGCACAATGACTATCGCCCTGGCAGCTGCGCTGCTGAGTATTTCCGTTGCACAAGCCAGTGAATTTTCCGGCGGCTGGATTGGCGCCAAGGTTGGTTCTAACCGATCAGACGTGGCCGGTGCAGGTACCGCAGCAGTGCCTAGCTATAACGCCAAGAGCGCAAATACTTACGGTATTGAAGCCGGCTACAACTGGGATGTAAGCAGTTTCCTGCTGGGTATTGATGGTTTTGCTGATTTCAATCAAAAGGCTACGCACAATCGCGTGCCTGCGGCTCTGGTGAATTACGGCAGCGATGTCTATGGTCTGGATGCTAAGCTGGGTCTGCCTTCAGGTAACTGGTTGCCTTATGCAAAACTGGGTTATGGTTCAGCTCGCGCAAAGGGCGGTGTTTTGACTGGTACATACTCCGGCGCGCATCTGGGCCTGGGCGTGGAATACAAGTTCGCTTCTCATTGGAGTGTAGCGGGGGAATATACAACTGGCTCCGGAAAAAATAACGGCGCGAAGTTGACTAACAACAACCTCACCATTGGCGTGAACTATTACTTCGACAGCCCTTATGTTGCACCAGCTGCCGCAGTTGCAGCGCCTGTTGTGGCCAAGGAGGTTGTTGCACCTGCTCCTGTTGCAGCGGCACCGCAGCCAGCTCAGAGGAAAGCGGTTTTCGCCGCTGACTCCTCTGCGGATTCCCTGTTCGATTTCGGCAAGGCAGTCGTTAAGCCTTCTGGTAAAGCTGCGATTGACAAGTTTACTGCCGACCTTAAGGGCGCCGACTTTGAAGTCATCAAGGTAACGGGGCACACTGACCGGATTGGTTCGAAAGCTTTCAATCTGAAGCTTTCAACTCGCCGAGCCGAAGCGGTCAAGGCCTATATGGTTGAATCTGCAGGAATTCCGGCAGGAAAAATTGATGCCAAGGGTGTAGATGGATCAAATCCTGTGACGAAGTCCGGTGAGTGTAAAGGTAAGAAAAAAACCAAGAAACTTATCGCCTGCCTGGCACCTGATCGCCGCGTAGAAGTCGAAGTTACCGCTACGCGAACATCAAAATAGTATAAGTAGTTTTAGTATGTTCTGAAAAAGCGGGCTGGCAACAGCCCGCTTTTTTTATGTAAAGCGCATCATGTTCGTTGGGAAAATGGAATAAGATGCATCTCTTTAACGTATTACTGTATAGATATGAAGCTGGCAATCGCACAAATTAACTGTGTATTGGGTGGTTTAACGGAAAATTCTGCAAAAATCCTGCGATACGCTGAGCAAGCGCGGCTGCGCGGGGCGCAGTTGATGTTGACGCCGGAATTGAGTCTTTGCGGTTATCCGCCGGAAGATCTGTTGCTGCGGGATGGATTTTATGAGTCGTGTGCGCAGGCGCTGAACGAACTTGCACAAAAAATTTCCGGGATCGCTGTGATCGTAGGTCATCCGCATGAGCAGGATGGAAAGCGCTACAACGCAGCTTCGTTGCTGCGTGATGGTCGCGTGGTGGCGACCTATTGCAAGCATTTTCTGCCTAACTATGCGGTGTTTGATGAAGAGCGCTATTTCACTGGCGGTGTTGCGCCTTGCGTGTTTGAAATGGAAGGTATTTGCTTCGGAATTAATATCTGTGCGGATGTTTGGGAGCCAGAGGCGGCGAAATTTGCGCAGCTGGCAGGTGCGCAGGTGTTATTGGTGTTGAATGCATCGCCCTACGCGATGCAAAAGCAAGCGTCGCGATATAAAATCCTGCGCGAGCGCATTCAGGAGACCGGTCTGTCAGTGGTGTATGCGAACATGGTCGGCGGTCAGGACGAGCTGGTTTTTGATGGCGGTTCCTTTTCGATGGATAGCTCTGGGGTATTGACGTCGCAAAGTGACGTTTTTGAAGAGGAGTTGTCGTGTCTGGAACTGTCGCCTGATGCGAAGCCATCCGGTGAAATTGCCGTGCTGCCAGAATTGGAGGCGAGTATTTATCGCACTCTGTGTCTTGGGTTGACGGATTATATCGGCAAGAATGGTTTTCCGGGGGTGTTGCTGGGTTTGTCCGGAGGCATCGATTCCGCCCTGACGCTTGCCATCGCAGTGGATGCGCTGGGCGCAGATAAGGTTCATGCGGTGATGATGCCATCACCCTATACCGCACAAATCAGCCTTGATGATTCACGTGAAATGATCAAGATACTTGGTGTGCAATACGACGAGTTTTCTATTGAGCCGATTTTGCAAGGATATATGGCAACGCTCAGCGGATGTTTTTCGGGTCGTGCGGAGGATACGACCGAGGAAAATTTGCAGGCGCGCATTCGCGGCAATTTGCTGATGGCCTTATCTAATAAGTTTGGTTCATTGGTGCTGACTACCGGCAATAAATCAGAGGTTAGCGTAGGCTATGCAACCCTGTATGGTGATATGGCAGGTGGTTTTTCGGTGTTAAAAGATGTTGGAAAAATGCTGGTTTATCGTCTGGCGCGCTACCGCAATACCCTGGGTTACGTGATTCCCGAGCGCATTATTACGCGAGCGCCTAGCGCCGAGTTGCGTCCGGATCAAACGGATCAGGATAATTTGCCGCCTTATGAAGTGCTGGATGGCATCATGGAATGTTATGTGGAAAGAAATCTGCCTATTCCTGAAATTATTGCTTGTGGGTATCTGGAGGCGGATGTGCGACGTGTCGTTCGTTTGATACAAATCAGTGAATACAAGCGCAGGCAGTCGGCCGTGGGGGTGCGGATAACCGAGCGCGCATATGGAAAAGATTGGCGCTATCCCATTACGGTGCGTTATCAGGACAGCTTTTGAACGCATTTTAAATTAGCCGTTTGGCGACTAAGTTTAATAGTTTATATTAATCATATGCTTACGCTGTAAGGCCAATTCATCCATTGGATGTGGCCGAATCAGCGCTGTATGATTAAATATCTGAAGCTATCTGCAGGATATATGGGCCAAATCACCGTTGGAGCATAAATCAGCGGATTTCGGCCTTTCTTTCGGCGGTAATTTTTGCTATAATCCGCGCGGTTTATAGATGGGCTTTGTGCCCGTTTTTTATTTGTGGGTTGCGAACATGGATGTAATAAAGCTGGTTGAAACAACGGTAAGTGGCCTGGGTTATGAGTTGGTGGACGTTGAGCGTGCGGGCCGAGGCCTGTTGCGTGTGTTCATTGATAAGCCGGAAGGCATAGCTGTTGAGGATTGTCAGGTGGTCAGTAACCAATTGACGCGCTTGTTTACTGTCGAGAATGTTGATTATGATCGGCTCGAGGTGTCTTCACCGGGGCTTGACCGAGCGCTCAAAAAAGAATCTGATTTTGTCCGTTTCGCAGGTCAAAAGGCGCAGGTAAAATTGCGCATGCCGATCGCCGCTCGCAAGAATTTTGTCGGGATTATCGGGGGCGTGAGCTCTGGCGTGTTGCAGATGGATGTAGATGGTGTTCCGGTCGAAATTGAGCTGGCCAATGTAGACAAGGCACGTTTAGTGCCGACTTTTTAGAATTTAATGCTCGTCGCCCAAAAGCGAATAGCCGGAGAATGGTATGAGTCGTGAAGTTTTGTTGCTGGTGGATGCGTTGTCTCGTGAAAAGAACGTGGACAAGGAAATCGTGTTTGCTGCGCTGGAATCCGCGTTGGCTTCCGCTACCAAAAAGCGATTTGAAGATGAGGCTGATGTGCGCGTCGCTATTGATCGCAATACGGGTGAATTTGAGTCCTTCCGTTGCTGGGAAGTGATGGATGATGAAACGTTTGAGACGCCAGATCTGCATGTCAAATTAGAGGAAGCGCGCAAGCGTGATGCAAATATCCAGTTAGGCGCATTTGTTGAAGAGCCGCTGGAGTCTGTCGATTTCGGGCGTATCGGTGCGCAAGCGGCTAAGCAGGTTATTTTTCAGAAAATCCGCGATGCTGAGCGTGAACAGATCTTGGCTGATTTCATGGACCGCAAGGAGCATCTGGTTTCCGGTACGGTCAAGCGTCTGGAGCGCGGAAGCGCGATTGTTGAATTTGGCAAGATCGAGGCGTTGTTGCCGCGTGATCAGATGATTCCAAAGGAAAATATGCGCATTGGTGACCGTGTCAGGGCGCATTTACTGCGTGTTGATCGTGGTCCGCGCGGCCCGCAGGTGATCTTGTCACGGACTTCGACGGATTTGCTGGTCAAATTGTTTGAGTTGGAAGTGCCGGAGATCGAAGAGAATCTGTTGGAAATCGTAGGTGCTGCACGTGATCCTGGTTCTCGCGCAAAGATTGCGGTGCAATCGCATGATCAACGCATCGATCCTATCGGCACTTGCGTGGGTATGCGCGGTTCTCGTGTGCAAAGTGTCACAAATGAGTTGGCGGGTGAACGCGTCGATATTATCTTGTGGTCGGAAGATCCTGCTACTTATGTTATCAATTCGCTGGCGCCTGCAGAAGTCAGCAGTATTGTGGTGGACGAAGACAGGCACAGTATGGATGTGGTGGTAGAGGAAGAAAATCTGGCGCAGGCAATTGGTCGTGGCGGTCAGAACGTACGTCTGGCGAGTGAGATGACCGGATGGGAGCTCAATATCATGACCGTCGAGCAAGCTCAGGAAAAGCATGATCAGGAGTTTGTAAAGACGCGTGCGATTTTCATGGAAAAGCTGGATGTGGATGAGGAAGTTGCCGACATTCTTGTGCAGGAAGGTTTTGCTACACTCGAAGAAGTGGCATACGTTCCCGTTGAAGAAATGCTGGAAATCGAGACCTTTGACGAGGAAACAATCAACGAGTTGCGCAGTCGTGCACGTAATGCCTTGTTGAATGCGGCTTTGGTTAATGAAGAAAAGGTTGAACACGGTATCGATGATTTGCTCAAGCTTGACGGCATGAATGATGAGTTGGCTCGTGCACTGGCTGTAAAGGGAGTGACGACGCAAGAGCAATTGGCTGATCTGGATGTGGATGAGTTGGTGGAGTTGTCTGGTCTGGCAAGCGACGAAGCAAATACGCTCATTATGGCAGCGCGTGCGCCGTGGTTTGTGTAATCAGGAAAAAGTAGCAGCAGTGCGTTGAGTTGTTTTCAGGCGGTTGGTAAGTTAGTGGCTGTCTGGCATCGCACTGGTTAATCGCCGTTGGAGTTCGCTCCATTGTTTGGCGTAGAAACGGGCATGGCGGATTTGCGAGTTATTGCCTTTGGGGTAATATCTGCGTGAGATTCGTTTGTATCATCGGGGCGGCATTTTTGCCATGCCCGTTGGAGTTGTTTAAAGGATGGTAATGGGAAAATTAGACGTAACACAATTTGCGGCCGAGCTGGGTCTGCCGGTAGCTTTGTTGTTGGAGCAGTTGCATGCGGCCGGGGGCAAGCAGTCAAATGCAGCAGATCAGGTCTCCGAAACAGACAAGGCGAAGTTGCTGGAGCATTTGCGTCAGGCACATGGTGCTGATCAGGCCGCCAAAAAAATAACCCTGACACGCCGTGAAACCACGGAAATCCAGAGTTCAGACAAGTCCGGACGTGCTCGCGTCATTCCAGTGGAAACGCGTAAACGCCGTATCGTCGCACCGATGACTATCGAGTCTGTTCAAGCTACCGCCCCTGTGGTGTTAACCAGCGCTGAACAAATTAAAGTGTTGGGTAGTGCTGAACTGGATGCACGCGAACAAGAAGCGCGATTGCAGGCAGAATTGGCCGCGCGTCAGGAAGCTGAATTGATCGCCCGGCAGGCATTTAATAAACGCCGCGCAGAAAAGCTGGCTCAAGTTGATGTGCCTGCTGTCAAACCAGTGGTGCAAGCGCCTGTCAAGGATGAAGCGGTTGCTGTGTCGGCTGCAGAGCCTGTAGCGCCAGGTTTGACTCAGGCGGCTGCTAGTCCTGTGGTTGAAAAGCCGGTAGCTGCTCAGGATAAGGCGCACGGTACCTTGCATAAGCCTACCATGCGTCCCGGTGATAAGGTCGAAAGGCCGGATAGAAAGCCTAAGGTTGAGGTTGTTGCTGCTGCCAAGCCTGCTGCTCGCGAAGATAAGCCAGGAAAACGTGTGCCCGCTAAAACGACCGCGCGTCCACCCGCCAAAACGACAACCAAGGACAAGTCCTGGTCTCAGCCGGTTCGTGCGCCCAAGCATGGAAGGCACGGTAAGCATGTGGTTGATGAAGCTGCTCATGCATTTACCTTGCCGACTGAAGCCGTGGTGCGTGAAGTAGCGGTTCCTGAAACCATTGTTGTTGCCGAACTGGCGCAGAAGCTGTCTGTTAAAGCCGTTGAGGTGATCAAGGTTCTGATGAAGATGGGCATGATGGTTACCATCAACCAGGTGCTGGATCAGGAAACTGCGATGATCGTGGTTGAAGAATTGGGCCATGTTGCCAAAGCTGCCAAGCTGGATGATCCTGATGCCTATTTGATGGATGATGAAGTTCATCACGACGTGGAGCCGGAGCCTCGTGCGCCTGTCGTGACTGTGATGGGTCACGTCGATCATGGTAAGACTTCGTTGCTGGATTATATTCGTCGTACTCGTGTGGTATCAGGTGAGGCGGGTGGCATTACCCAGCACATCGGTGCGTATCACGTAGAAACACCGCGTGGCATGGTTTCCTTCCTTGATACACCAGGTCACGAGGCGTTTACTGCCATGCGTGCACGTGGCGCCAAGGCGACCGACATCGTGATTCTGGTGGTGGCGGCTGATGATGGTGTGATGCCGCAAACCAAAGAAGCAATTGCGCATGCCAGGGCTGGTAATGTGCCTATCGTTGTCGCCATTACCAAGGTTGACAAGGCCGATGCCAATATCGAGCGCGTCAAGCAAGAGCTGGTATCCGAAGGTGTCGTTCCTGAAGATTGGGGTGGCGATGCGATGTTTGTCGAGGTTTCCTCCAAGTCGGGTCAGGGTATCGATCAATTACTCGAATCAATTCTGCTGCAAGCCGAGTTAATGGAGTTGAAAGCGCCGCGTAACTGCAATGCCAAGGGGCTGGTTATCGAAGCACGTCTGGACAAGGGTAAGGGGCCGGTTGCAACGGTGCTGATCCAGTCCGGTACGATGAAGCGTGGCGATGCGGTGCTGATCGGTTCGGTGTTTGGTCGTGTTCGCGCCATGCTGGACGAGAATGGCAAGAGCATTAATGAGGCAGGCCCCTCTATTCCTGTTGAAATTCAGGGTTTGTCTGAAGTGCCTGATGCAGGTGAGGCGCTGATGGTGTTGACCGATGAGAAGCGTGCGCGTGAAATTGCATTGTTCCGTCAGGGTAAATACCGTGGCGTCAAGCTTGCGCAACAGCAAGCAGCCAAGCTGGAAAACATGTTCGATCAGATGGCTGAAGGCGAAGTTCGCACGCTGTCTTTGATTGTGAAATCCGACGTACAGGGCTCTGCCGAGGCGATTGCGCAAACACTGCAGAAGCTGTCTACGGATGAAGTCAAGGTTAACCTGATCCACAGCGGTGTCGGTTCGATCAACGAGTCTGACATCAATCTGGCGCTTGCATCAAAGGCTATTCTGATCGGCTTCAACACCCGTACTGATGCACCTGCCCGCAAGTTGGCCGAATCATGCGGCGTTCAGATACGCAACTACAGCATCATTTATGCGATGGCGGACGATATCAAGACAGCCTTGTCCGGCATGTTGGCTCCCGAGAAGCGCGAAAGCATTCTGGGGTTGGTCGAAGTTAGACAGGTATTCGTCGTTTCCAAGATCGGCACCATTGCAGGATGTTACGTGCTCGAAGGTATCGTCAAGCGCGGTTGCAAGGTTCGTGTGATGCGCGGCAATGAACTGATGCATGAAGGCGAATTGGATTCGTTGAAACGCTTCAAGGATGATGTCAAAGAAGTACGTGCCAATTTCGAATGCGGTCTGTCGGTCAAGAATTTCAATGATCTGCAGGTCGGCGACAAGTTGGAAGTCTATGAAATCGTTGAGGTTGCGCGTACTCTGTAATGGCTAATTTTGCGAGAACAGACCGGGTCGGGCAGCAGATGCAGCGAGAAATTGCGCAGCTGGTGCGCCTCGAAATCAACGATCCGCGCGTTAAGCTGGTCACCATTACCGGTGTTGAAGTGGCTGGTGATTACTCACATGCCAAGATTTTCTTCACGCGTCTGGATGGCAAGCACGAGGAGGCGCAAGAAGGGCTTGATCGTGCTGCAGGCTATCTGCGTAGCCGTCTGGCGCGCAGTATCAAGCTGCGCATCATGCCGCAATTGCATTTTGTGTTCGATTCATCGGTCGAGCGCGGCAGTCACCTGTCGCAACTTATCGACCAGGCAGTAGCCAGCGATTTTCATCTTGACGAAGAAAAATAATCCGCAGATTGCCAGGACCTGGCGTGGGCTCGATGGTGTGTTGTTGTTTGATAAGCCGCTGGAACTGAGCTCAAACACGGCACTGCAAAAAGTTCGCCGCCTGTTTCAGGCTGAAAAGGCCGGGCATACCGGCACGCTTGACCCGTTAGCGACCGGCTTACTGCCGATCTGTTTCGGGGAGGCTACGAAATTTTCGAATGCCTTGCTGGATGCAGATAAATCCTATACCGCGCTGTTGCGTCTGGGGCAAACCACTACGACCGGGGATGCGGAAGGCGAAATTACCGCAGAACTGCCTGTGGATTTCACGCAGTCGCATCTTGATGCGGTTTTGGACCGGTTTCGCGGTGAAATTCAGCAAATGCCTCCTATGCATAGCGCGCTCAAGCATCAGGGCAAGCCGCTTTATGAATATATCCGTCAAGGGATTACTCTGGAGCGGCCACTGCGCAGCGTTGTGATACACGAACTGGTGTTGAATCGTTTTGCAGGTCTTGAGATGGAAATTTCCGTACGCTGCAGCAAAGGCACTTATGTGCGCACGCTGGCTGAAGATATCGGTGCGGCACTGGGTTGCGGCGCGCATCTGATCGCTTTGCGTCGTACTGCGATCGCACATTTTAAGCTTGCTGATGGTTATAGTTTGCAGCAGCTAACCGATATGAGTGATGCTGAGCGTGATGCGTGCGTGTTGCCGCTGGTGAGCCTGATGCCGGATATGCCTCAGTTGTTGCTGGATGCAATTCAAATTAAACGGCTTGCGCAAGGTCAGCGTCTTGGACTGGATACTGGACTGCCTGACGGCAAGATCGGTTTATATGGGCCGGACGGTTTTATCGGGGTTGGGTTGCAACAAGGCCGTCGTATCGCGCCTGACCGGCTTTTGTCGGGTGTGGCGAAACGGGCGGCTGTGATGGATTTGGCGGGCATGGTGAAGTAGACACACCGGATATGAAACCATGCCCGTGCCCCTTTTTCAACCTTCCCCCACAAATGAATCCTTGCGAGGGCAGGGGCAAACGTATCACTATGTGAATTTCACATTAATAGAAGTTGTTGAGCAATAACATTATTCAAGAGTACAATGTAGCACTTTTTTTAGGAGAGCAAAACCAATGGCAATTACAGCCGCGCAAAAAGCGCAAATCGTTACCGACTATCAACGTGCCGCTGCTGACACGGGGTCCCCAGAAGTTCAAGTAGCGTTGATCACAGCACGTATCACCTACCTGACTGACCACTTCAAGGATCACGCCAAGGATCACCATTCCCGTCGTGGTCTGCTGCGACTGGTTAGTCGTCGTCGCAAGCTGCTTGATTACCTCCGGACCAAGAATGAAGCTAGCTACCAAATTCTGATCAAGCGTCTGGCCATTCGTAAGTAGTTATTTCAAGCGGGCCGCAATTGCGGCCCGTGTCGTTTTACCCCGTCTATTTAGCGTGATGCGATTGCGCGTCATGCATGCCATAAGAGGTCTATCTTGAGTTATTTTAAGAAAACATTAGCGTTCGGTAAGCATCAGTTGACCATTGAAACCGGTGAAATCGCCCGTCAGGCGAGCGGGGCAGTTCTGGTTAGTCTGGATGATACCGTGGTTCTGGTCACCGTGGTCGGTCGTAAAGACGCCAAGCCAGATCAGGATTTTTTCCCGCTGACCGTGGATTACATGGAAAAGACTTATGCGGCTGGCAAGATTCCAGGCAGTTTCTTCAAACGTGAAGGTCGTCCCAGCGAAAAAGAAATTCTGACCTCGCGCCTGATTGATCGTCCATTGCGTCCGCTGTTTCCGGAAAGCTTTTACAATGAAGTGCAAATCGTCGCGACCGTTGTGTCGTCCGATAGCGAAATTGATGCTGACATTCCTTCCCTGATTGGCGCATCAGCTGCAATGGCTATCTCGGGTATTCCTTTCGACGGCCCCATTGGTGCGGCACGTGTTGGTTACTTTGATGGTCAATATCTGCTCAATCCAACAGCGACTGAGCTCAAGACTTCAGAAATGGATCTGGTTGTCGCGGGTACCGATCGTGCCGTACTGATGGTTGAATCAGAAGCACAACAGCTGTCGGAAGAAGTGATGCTGGGCGCGGTGATGTTTGGTCACGAACAGATGCAGGTGGTGATTGCTGCCATCAACGAAATGGCGGATGCAGTTGGTAAGCCGACATGGGACTGGACGCCTCCTGCCAAGAATGAAGCGCTGATCGCTCAGATCGCGGAACTGGCTGAAGCCGATCTGCAACTGGCCTACGCAATTCGCTCCAAGCAAGAGCGCACCGATGCGATTTCTGCAATTCACAGCAAGGTGATGGCAGCGGTATCGGCTGATCTTGAAAAGAACGCAGTTAATGAATTGTTCAGTGCGCTGGAAGCCAAGATCGTTCGTGGTCAAATCCTGAGCGGTGAGCCGCGCATCGACGGTCGCGATACACGCACTGTCCGTCAAATCACCATCCGCAACGGCGTATTGCCACGTACACACGGTTCTGCCTTGTTTACCCGTGGCGAGACACAGGCGATCGTGGTTGCAACTTTAGGCAGCATGCGTGACGCGCAGAAGATCGATGCGTTGCAAGGCGAGTATACCGATCGCTTCATGCTGCATTACAACTTCCCTCCGTATGCTACCGGTGAAACCGGCCGTGTCGGTACGCCAAAGCGCCGCGAAATCGGTCACGGTCGTCTGGCCAAGCGTGCGCTGGCTGCTGTGCTGCCAAAGGAAGAAGACTTCGGCTACGCAATCCGTATCGTCTCTGAAATCACCGAATCGAATGGTTCAAGCTCTATGGCTTCCGTTTGTGGCGGTTGCCTGTCCATGTTGGACGCCGGTGTGCCGTTGAAGGCGCATGTCGCAGGTATCGCGATGGGTCTGATCAAGGAAGGCAACCGTTTCGCCGTGTTGACTGATATTCTGGGTGATGAAGATCACCTGGGCGATATGGACTTCAAGGTGGCAGGTTCTGAAACTGGTATCACGGCTTTGCAAATGGACATCAAGATCAACGGGATTACCCGTGAAATCATGCAGGCCGCATTGAGCCAGGCCCGTGAAGGCCGTATGCACATCCTCGGTCTGATGACGGAATCCATGTCAGGTGCACGCAGCGAATTGTCTGAGTTTGCACCGCGCATGATCAAGATGAAGATCAATCCTGAGAAGATTCGTGACGTGATTGGTAAGGGCGGCGCTGTTATCCGTACCCTGACTGAAGAAACTGGCACGACGATTGATATCGATGATGCAGGTAATATCACCATTTCAAGTGTTAATGGCGAAGCGGGTGAAATTGCCAAAAAGCGCATTGAAGATATCGTCATGGACGTTGAAGTCGGCAAAACCTACGAAGGTCCGGTCGTAAAATTGCTCGACTTTGGTGCTTTGATCAATATTTTGCCGGGTAAAGACGGTTTGCTGCACATTTCCCAAATTGCACATGAACGTGTGAACAGCGTGAGCGACTACCTCAAAGAAGGTCAGGTCGTGCGCGTGAAGCTGCTGGAGATGGATGACAGAGGTCGTATGAAGCTGAGTATTAAAGCGTTATTGGCGGCTCCTGAAAATAATGGTGCCTCGATTGCCGAGTAGTCGTATTTGATGTTAATAAAAAACCCGCCAAAAGGCGGGTTTTTTTATTGCTGAATGCCTAATCGACAGAATATATAATCTACTGATTATTAACATTATATTGTAATATGCTTGGGGTTGGGCGTCGCCGGGTCAGACAAACGGGTACTGGCAAAACAGGAACTCACGAGCCTGGATTTGTACACCACATGCTACGGACTTGCCTTGCAGCTGTGAATTAGACTGGTTTTCGAAAGGACCGCTGTGCAGGCTGCCTCGCTGTGAACCTTGACAGTACGATGATGGTCGGCGACTATCGCCAATACCTTCATTGGTAGCTTTGATGAAGTGGCGATTTAGCTGTTGATCTGCGCAACGCTGTTTGCATAAGGAGGCGAAGATGAATTCACCGGGCATGCACTATTTTCCCAGTCTGGATAACGCTGCTATTGAGACGTTGCTCGACTCCTGGCGAACTGCCTATCCTCATATGGGTGTGTTTGCGCTGTTGCCCGAAGCGGAAATGGGCGGCGTCGAACGGTTGCAGTCGATCTGTGGGCGACTAAAGGTCGCGCTGGCGGGGGCGGTATTCCCGGCACTGGTCGAGAGCGGCGAATTTCGTACCAGTGGCTTGTGGCTGCTGCGCTTGGAGTCTATGCCTTATGTGGCGCTGCATGAAAATCTCCCTCATGATGCCGTCGGTGCGGCGCGCGTGGCGGAACAGATTGGCAGCCAGATCCGCGCCCAGATCAAAGACGATTCGCAGGTAACGCTGTTCATGCTGTTCGACGCACTGGTGCCCAACATCAGTACCCTGCTCGACGAACTGTATCTGCAACTGGCCGACCGCGTGCATTACGTCGGCGCGAATGCCGGCAGCGAAACCTTCCAGCCCATGCCTTGCCTGTTCGACAATACACGCACCATCCAGAACGGGGTACTGCTGATGCTGCTGCAGCCGCACCTCGGCGCGATGCTGGCACACGGCTATAACGCCCCGCCCAAGATGATCTCGGCGACCTCTACGGAAGGCAATCGCATCCTGCAGATCGATTGGCGACCGGCTTTCGAGGTGTATCAGGAACTGGTGTGTGCACAGTCCGGGGTGGAGGTCACTACAGACAATTTCTACCAGCACGCCGTGCATTTCCCGTTTGGCATCATCCGCGCCAATCATGAGGTGCTGGTGCGCATCCCTGTGGCACTGGAGGAAGACGGGTCGCTGTTCTGCGTCGGCGAGGTACCGGCAAATGCAGTACTGACCCTGCTCGAGGCACCGAAGATAGACTCGCCACTTACGCTGCAAACCCTGGTGCAGGGCTTGACCGAACTCAATGGTGATCTGGCGGACAGCGAATTATTGCTGTTCTATTGCGCCGGGCGGCGGCTACATCTGGGTCTTTCGGCAGCAACCAACGAATTGCGCCAGTTCACCCGGCTTACCCGAGCAACACCGATCGCCGGTGCGCTCTCTCTGGGCGAGATCGGCAGTTCGCTGAAATGGGGTTATCCGCTATTCCATAATGCCACGCTGGTTGCCACCCGCTGGGATATGGGCTGAGCATGGAGCATAGCTACATCCTGAGCATCCTGTATGAGATGTCGCTGGTCATCGGCGGCGAGGTAAGCGTCAAGCCGCTGCTTACCAGGATGTTACAGCGCATGCTCTATCACACCTCCTTCCCGGCCGGTTTTGTGTGCTTGGACGTGCCGTCCCCGGTGGATGACTCCGCCGACATGATTGAGGTGCGCATTGATGCCGCAGTGGGTGATTATGAATTGGCGGCTCTGATCGGGCAGATGGTTCGACTCCCTGCTAAATTGTTGCGAGGAGTTGCTGAGCGCGGTGAAGATGCCGCCTTGCTGGCGAGGCTTCCCGATAAGGTTCGCCGCCACAAGGCCTATTTGCGCCTGCCGATTGACGGGCAGGGCGTGATCGTACTGCTGGCGCCGCAATTGCCGGATACCGACCTGCCGCTGACGCAGTTATTCCAGCCGGTGATGGCCAATCTCGCAAAGGCCATTGTGTTGTGCAGCCATCACGACGCTTACACCGGAGGGTTGATTGCAGCGCGAGATGCAAGCCAGCAGGCGCAGGCAGCGAGCGAGGAGAAGTTTCGTGCCATCAGTGCCGCCGTGCTGGATGCGCTGATCATGGTTGATGACAGCGGTGCGCTGGCGTACTGGAATCCCGCCGCCGAGCGTATTTTGGGCTATCGCGCCGATGAGGTGCTCGGTAAACCATTGCACCAACTGCTGGCCCCGCAACGCTACCAAAGCAGTGCCGTTCAGGGTTTCGACGCGTTTCGCAATACCGGGCAAGGTGCGGTGATCGGTAAGACTATCGAGATCGAAGCGCTGCGCAAGGATGGTCGAGAAATCCCTGTCGAGTTGTCGATCGCGGCGCTCAAGCTAAACGGGCACTGGAATGCGGTCGGCATCTTGCGCGACATCACCGAGCGCAAGGTGGCGGAAGAAGAGTTGAGGCGGTATAAGAATCAGCTGGAGGAAAAGGTGGAGCTGCGCACAGCCGACCTGGTGCTGGCACGCAATGCGGCAGAAGCTGCGAATCGCGCCAAGAGCGTGTTTCTGTCCAGCATGAGCCATGAGTTTCGCACGCCCCTGAACGCCATTCTCGGTTTTTCCAGCATGGTGCGTAAAGATCCGTTGCTGCCACTGGAGCTGCGCGACAACCTCGATATCATCAACCGCAGCGGCGAAAATCTGCTGACGTTGATCAACGGCGTGCTGGAAATGTCCAAGATCGAAGCCGGCCGGGTGCAGGTGGCGATTGCCCCCTTTGATCTCGGTGCGCTGGTGCGAGATGTCACCGATATGATGCATATGCGCGCCCAGGAGAAAGGACTGCAACTGCTGGTCGATCAGTCTTCGGAATTCCCGCGCTATATCAAGGGCGACGAGGCGCGATTGCGTCAGGTATTGATCAATCTGGTGGGCAATGCGGTGAAATTTACCCGGCAAGGCGGTATTGCCGTGCGCTTTGGATTGAAGCCGCATGTCATACCGCAACGCCTGCTGATCGAGGTCGAGGACTCAGGTATCGGCATCAATGCAGCTGATCAGCAAAAAATATTTGAGCCGTTTGTGCAGTTGAAGCAAACGGCTACAGAGCAGGGCACAGGCCTTGGTTTGACGATTACCCGGCAGTTTGTGCAACTAATGGGTGGGGCTATCAGTGTTGAGAGCACCTCGGGTAAGGGTTCAATCTTCAGGGTGGAACTGCCTGTGGAACGGGTCGAGGCCAGTGATGTGACCAGGCAGGAGGGCGTGATAAAAGGGGAGGTTGAGGGCTTGGCGCCTGGTCAGCCAGAATATCGCATCCTGATCGTTGAAGATCAACTGGAGAATCAGTTATTGCTCATCAGACTGATGAAAAGCGTGGGTTTTCAGGTTAAGGTGGCGGATAACGGTGAGCAGGCATTAGGGATATTTCAGAGTTGGCGGCCGCACCTGATCTGGATGGACAGGCGCATGCCGGTGATGGACGGCCTTGAAGCTGCGCGGCGTATACGCGAGCTGCCCGGCGGGGCTGATGTGAAAATAGTCGCCGTCACGGCCTCGGCCTTTGCGGAGCAACGAGTCGAAATGCTCGATGCTGGCATGGATGACTTCGTGCGCAAACCCTACCGCTTCAATGAGATATATGAATGCCTGACTAAACAGCTGGGTGTGCAATACACTTATAACGACGCGAACGCGGCGGAAGATGTCTGCGATGAGGTATTGACGGCGAAGATGCTTGCGGTATTGCCACAGGACATGCGATGCGAACTCCAGGATGCGCTGGAAAGCCTTGAGGGCGAACGTATCGCCGACGTTATCGGGCAAGCCGCATCGTATGATGCCAAGTTGTACAAAACGCTGACTCACCTGGCGGAAAATTTCGACTATCCTGCCATCCTGAAGGCATTGCAGACGAGCTGACAAGTAAATGTTGTATTGCCAATAAAACCATAACCAACTGTTTTTGGCTTCGGTATGACACACGATGAGCGCGTGTCATACCTTCGCCGAAAGCAAATGGCTAATTACTATTTGGTGAACTTTTGCGAGTTTTGCGAGTTGATGCATGCTGATGCATCATCCCTGCCAGAACCAATTCTCCCACCGGGAGATATCCCTGCAGAAACAGATGGTCAAGTGTTACTTGGCCATCTGTTTCTCTCTGATTTCATCCAGAGATTTGCAATCGATGCATTGCGTAGCGGTAGGGCGTGCTTCGAGGCGTCCCAGGCCGATTTCGACGCCACAGTTATCGCAGTAGCCATATTCGTCGGCTTTAATTTTTCCCAGCATTTCATCAATTTTCTTGATCAACTTGCGCTCACGGTCACGATTGCGCAGTTCCAGGCTGATGTCGGATTCCTGTGTGGCGCGGTCATTCGGATCGGCAAACACCGTGGCTTCGTCTTGCATGGTGTGTACGGTACGATCGATGTCTTCACCCAGGCCTGACTTGATTTGCTGTAGAACCTGGCGAAAATGTTCGCGCTGTTGCTCGTTCATGTATGGCTCGCCTTCCGCTGCTTGATAGGGGGCGATGGGCTTTAGTGATAGTTGCGACATTGCACTTCTCCAACGTGAAAAAATTAAGTCCGCTTTAATACCAGATTGCGGGTTTGAGGGCAACTAAAAAATGTAAAAAACCAATTTATCGGTTGGCGAGCAGCAAAAACAGGCTGGGGCGTTTATTCAGTTGTGGTACGGCTTGTGATTTCCATTGTGCGATGGTGCGCGTCTGTATCTGCTCTGTGGCCAGGCTGATGTCGGTTGCGACGCACAACAATGTCTGAGGGCGACATTGGCTAAGTAGTGCATTGAACAGCTTTTCATTGCGATAGGGTGTCTCAATGAACATCTGCGTCTGGTGTCGGCTGGCTGATTCCGCTTCCAGTGTGGAAATGGTCTTGTTTCTTTCGGATTCTGCTATCGGCAGGTAACCATGAAAGGCGAAACACTGTCCATTCATGCCCGATGCCATTAGTGCCATTAAGATGGAGGAGGGGCCGACCAGAGGGATTACGCGAATTCCTTTGCTGTGTGCCAGGTTGACAAGTGTGGCGCCCGGATCGGCGATGCCAGGACACCCTGCCTCGGAAATGATGCCAACGTCATGGCCTGCCAGCAGGGGGGCTAACAGGCTGGGTAGTTCGCTGGCTGCGGTGTGTTCGTTGAGTGTGGTAAAGTGCAGCGACTGGATGGGTTGCTCGTGTTTGAGTGCGGAGAGGAATTGCCGTGCCGTCTTGGCTTGCTCAACAACATAATGCTGCAAGGTGCGCGCAATGTTGATCACATGCTGCGGTAATACCTGTTCAGCGGGGGTGTCACCCAGTGTGCAGGGAATGAGGTACAGTGTGCCGGGTTTGATGGTCATAAGTAACTTGTTGATAATAAGTAAATTATTTCACGCGGAGGCGCGGAGATCGCGGAGAGAACCCAAATAAAAGCTCAAACATCATGTAGGAAGCTGGTGGCAGGGGTTTTGTCTCAATCCATTCAGGGTGAATGTTTTTTTCTTTTCTCCGCATCTCCGCGTGAGTTGATGGGTTTTAATTGACTATGTCGTAATTAACTGTTGGCAACATTCAATCGCACTAAAAAGCGATGTTCATGCGGAGACGCGGAGAACGCGGAGATATAATCTCTGGCTACAAGCGCAAACACACGCAGATAAACTTATGCCAACCCGATCAATTATGAGTCTTGCGAATTTAGATTTTTATTTTTGGGGTGGTTGTGTGCTTTTCTCCGCGTCTCCGCGTGAGTTGATGGATTTTAATTTGGTTATGCAGATTTGTTAGAATAATTTTACGTTTTCACGGCGCAGCATTTCAATCAATAAAATCAGCGGCAGGCCGATCAGGGCGTTGGGGTCCTCGCCCGTCATCCGGCTCATCAGCGCGATGCCTAAGCCCTCCGATTTTGCACTGCCGGCGCAATGGTAGGGTTGTTCTTTAAGTAAATAGCCCTCGATTTCCTCGTCGCTCAGTTCGCGCAAGGTGACCTGATTTTCTGCTACTTCAGTCTGCATGCGGCCTGTGCGGCTGTTGAGCAGTGTCAGTGCAGTATAAAAGCTGGTGGTCTTGCCGCGCATGGCGCGTAATTGCCTGACCGCATTATCATGGGTGAGTGGTTTGCCGATTTGTTGGCCATCGAGCAGGGCTACCTGATCTGATCCGATTATCAGGGCGTCTGGATAAGTAGTTGCTACCGCGCGAGCTTTTTCCTGCGACAGGCGTTGGGATGTGGCTTGCGCCGTTTCACCGGGCAGGGGTGTTTCGTCTACTTCGGGGGCTGCGGTGGTAAAGGGCAGCTGTAAGCGCTTGAGGAGTTCGCTTCGGTAGATTGAGGTTGAGGCTAATACAAGTAACGGAGAACTCAATACGATTCCTTTAATATTTAATCTTCCTGAATCCTTCACACAACAACCTGGGGTGTAGTGCCTGTGCGGAGAATGCCCTTGCAGCATGAATCCTGCCGAAATGTACCCGCAAACCAATTTCTGTACAATCATTACACTGTTTTTTTCATTATTTTCAACAGGATTTTTGACAGAGTGCTGCGAAAAATATATCATGCGCGGCTCATGTACGCACGCCCTTTCATCGATAGCCTGGATTTTGCCGCAAATGGCAAGCAAATAGACGCGCAAGTGCCTGTTGCGGAGTTGTCACGTTTGCTGGATTTACTGGATAATCCTCAAGGAGAGTTGCACTATACCTTGCAAGGTGGACAGGATAATCTGGGGCGTCCTGTATTGGATGTCAGTATCGAGGGTTCGTGTCAGTTGCGTTGTCAGCGTTGTCTGCATGGGCTGGATTATGCGATACAGCATGAAGCGCGCCTGTTGTTGTGCGATCAAGCCGGTCTGGATGTTTTGGATTCCGGAAATCATATGACCGGGCACCCGGACGAGGAAGAGGATTTTGATGGAATTCTGGCGGATGCGCATCTCGATGTGCTGGCTCTGCTGGAAGACGAAATTCTGTTAACTCTGCCAATCGCACCCAAGCATGACTTAGGCGCTTGTCAGGTGGCAGAAGGTGAAGATAAGCAGGAGGGGGAATGTCATCCTTTTGCTGTTTTAGAGAAATTGAAACGTAATTAATTAGATTTATCCAAGGAGTAATAGCATGGCAGTTCAGCAGAATAAAAAATCCCCATCCAAGCGTGGTATGCATCGCGCACACGATTTCTTGACCACACCGGCTTTGGCGATTGAACCAACAACGGGTGAGAATCATTTGCGTCATCACATCAGCCCAAGCGGTTTCTACCGTGGCAGAAAAGTAGTGAAGACCAAGGCTGACTAAGTCTTCATTAAACGCAGCCGACTGTAATGGTCGGCTGCGTTTTCATTTCTGTCACATTGTCCAAGGTCATCGCGTTGAGTACAAGCGGTTCGCCAGGTAATAGCCGCTCATATTTGGGTGTGCAGTTTGCATGCGGTACTGCTGGTATGCCGTGTTGAAATTGGAGTATTACTTGCCAAGGATCACTTAGTGGATGTCACATTAGCTATTGATGCGATGGGAGGCGACCACGGTACTGCGGTCACCCTGCCTGCCGCTGTCGAGTATCTGAAGCAGTATCCTCGCGACTCCATCATTCTGGTGGGCAACCCTGATGCGATTGAAACCGAGTTGCGCGCCCTGGGAGTTGATCCTGTTGGCGGGCAATTTGGTGCGCGTCTGCGCGTGCATCCGGCCTCCGAAGTGGTGGGGATGGATGAGCAGCCGCAATCCGCATTGCGCGGAAAGAAAGATTCCTCCATGCGCGTGGCCATTAACATGGTCAAAAGTGGTGAGGCATCAGCCTGTATCAGTGCGGGGAATACCGGTGCGCTGATGGCGACGGCGCGCTATGTGCTCAAAACCATTCCGGGCATCGACAGACCGGCTATTGCGTCGTATTTGCCGACTAAAAAAGGTCAGGTATGTATGCTTGATCTGGGGGCCAATACCGATTGCACTGCCGAACATTTACTGCAATTTGCCATGATGGGTTCCACCCTGGTTACTGCATTGGAGCACAAGCCCAATCCCACGGTTGGTCTGCTGAATATCGGCAGTGAAGACATTAAGGGCAACGAGGTGGTCAAGCAGACCGCAATGTTGTTGCGCGCCAGTGACTTAAATTTTTACGGAAACATCGAGGGGAATGACATTTTTAAAGGTGTCACCGATCTGGTTGTGTGTGATGGTTTTGTCGGCAATGTCGCGCTTAAGACTGCCGAGGGGGTTGCCAAGATGATGGGTGGCTTCCTGAAGGAAGGTTTCGGGCAAAATCTGTACACCAAGTTTGCCGCGCTGGTTTCCTTGCCGGTGCTAAAAGCATTCAAACACAGGCTGGATCACCGTCGCTACAACGGCGCCAGTTTCCTTGGGTTGCGCGGCATCGTGGTGAAGAGCCATGGCTCGGCGGACGTGTTTGCCTTCCGTTGCGCCATCGAAAAAGCGGCCGAGGAAGCGCGTGCCGGTATGTGGCAGCAAATCAGTGTGCATATCGAAAAGTGGCACCATGAACGTCAAAATAGCCAGCTGGGAGTGCCCTGATGTATTCAAAGATTATAGGTACCGGCAGTTACCTGCCGAGTAAGGTTCTTACCAATTTCGATCTGGAAAAGATCGTGGATACGTCTGATGAATGGATCGTGTCGCGCAGCGGCATCCATGAGCGGCATATCGCGGCAGACGATGAAGTGACCAGCGACCTGGCGTTGCAGGCAAGTCTGCGTGCCATTGAGATGGCCGGGATAGAAGCTTCCGACATCGATCTCATCATTGTCGCCACCACTTCCCCTGATAAAATGTTCCCCAGTACCGCCTGCATCCTGCAGGATAAACTGGGGATCACAAACGGCGGTGCGGCATTCGATCTGCAAGCGGTGTGTGGCGGCTTTGTCTACGCGCTGAATACCGCCGATTTATACATACGCGGCGGGCAGGCAAAGACCGTGCTGGTGGTAGGTGCTGAAATCATGTCGCGCATGCTGGACTGGAATGATCGCACCACTTGCGTGTTGTTTGGCGACGGTGCCGGTGCGGTGATTTTGCAGGCCGCCGCTGCGCCCGGTATTCTGGCTAGTAAGTTGCATTCAGATGGTCGACATCACGCGTTGTTGAGAGCCGATGGCAATATTTGCAACGGCGTGGTGCAAGGCGATCCATTCATCAAAATGGAAGGTCAGGCGGTTTTCAAGTTTGCGGTCACGGTGCTGAGTCGTGTGGTTGACGAAGTGCTGGCTGAGGCTGGTATGCAATGCAGCGCAATCGACTGGCTGGTGCCGCATCAGGCTAATATTCGCATCATCGACGCCACGGCCAAAAAACTCGGTTTGAGCATGGATAATGTGGTGGTTACCGTTGCGAACCATGGCAATACGTCATCCGCATCTATTCCGCTGGCGCTGGATGTCGCGGTGCGGGATGGCCGCATCAAGGCGGGACAAAATGTTTTGCTTGAAGCGATTGGTGGCGGATTTACTTGGGGTGCGGCATTACTGCGCTGGTAACTAAATTACAGCTGGAAGTCGTAAGACGTAAGTTGTTAGTTAAAATAAAAATAGACTACCTGTTCACGACTTCCATCAATTAACTTACGACTGTTTTTTCTATGACTAAATTCGCTTTCGTATTCCCGGGGCAGGGTTCTCAATCGCGCGGCATGATGAACGGCTATGCTGATTTTTCAGTGGTGCGCGACACGTTTACCGAAGCTTCCGATGTCTTGAATCAGGATCTATGGCAACTGGTCGGCGAGGGCAGTGATGCCGAACTCAATGCCACCGTGAACACGCAACCGATTATGCTGACTGCAGGTGTCGCGGTGTATCGCGCATGGCAGTCACGGAATGGTGCTGTGCCAGCGATGATGGCGGGGCACAGTCTGGGCGAATACACCGCATTGGTCGCAGCGGGTGCGCTGAGTTTTGCCGATGCGCTGCCGCTGGTGCGCTATCGTGCCGAGTGCATGCAACAGGCGGTTCCGGAAGGCGTGGGCGGCATCGCGGCAATTCTGGGGTTGGATGATGAGGCCGTTCGCGCCGTGTGTGTTGAAGGTGCGCAGGGCGAAGTGCTGGAGGCGGTGAATTACAACTCGCCAGGTCAGGTGGTGATTGCGGGTAATCGCGCGGCGGTTGAGCGCGGCATGGAGCTCGCCAAGAGCAAAGGCGCCAAGCGCGCCATCATGTTGCCGATGAGCGTGCCTTCGCATTGCAGTCTGTTGAAGGGTGCGGCTGAGCAATTGCGCGCTTACCTTGCCGGTATTTCAATTGCTGCGCCTGCCATTGCGGTGTTGCATAACGCGGATGTCGCGGCTTACAGTGATGGCGATCAAATTCGTGATGCGCTGGTGCGTCAGCTGTATTCGCCGGTACGCTGGGTCGAAACCGTGCTGGAATTCGGACGTATGGGCATCACACACAACGTTGAATGCGCGCCTGGCAAGGTGTTGGCCGGGCTGAACAAGCGCATCGATTTGAGCCAGCAGGCATCGGCCATCAACGATGGCGCGGCTCTGACACTGGCGTTAACTACTTTCGCGTAAGGAATCGAATATGACATTGCAAGGGCAAATCGCACTGGTGACCGGAGCTTCTCGTGGTATCGGTCAGGCTATCGCACTTGAGCTGGGGCGGCTGGGCGCAACCGTGATCGGTACCGCCACCAGCGATACGGGCGCACAAGCTATCGGTGATTATCTGGCGGCGGCAGGAATCAAGGGGCAGGGCTATGCGCTGAACGTCAATGATGTTGCGCAGACCGAACTGGTCTTGGCTGAGTTGCGTAAGCAATATGGTGAAATTTCGATTCTGGTGAACAATGCCGGCATCACCCGCGACAATCTGCTGGCACGCATGACCGACGACGAATGGGACGATGTTATTGCGACCAATCTCAAGTCGGTGTTCCGACTTTCCCGCGCCGTGTTGCGCGCAATGATGAAGGCACGTGGCGGACGTATTATCAGCATTTCTTCTGTGGTCGGCAGCATGGGTAATCCTGGGCAAGCCAACTACGCAGCATCCAAGGCGGGCATGATTGGCTTCACTAAATCCCTCGCGCAGGAAATCGGCAGCCGCAATATAACCGTGAACTGCGTCGCGCCCGGTTTCATCGATACCGACATGACGCAAGGCCTGGGCGATGAACAGCGTGCCAAGCTGGTTGAGCATGTGCCGTTGAAACGCCTGGGGCAACCCGCCGATATTGCCGCTGCCGTGGCGTTTCTGGCCGGTCCGGGTGCCGCCTACATCACTGGCGTAACACTGCACGTGAACGGCGGGATGTACATGGAGTAATGTTGTAATAGTCTGATAATTAAGTAATTATGGGTGCTTAGCTCAGTTGGTAGAGCGTCGCCCTTACAAGGCGAATGTCGGCGGTTCGAACCCGTCAGCACCCACCAAATAAAGCCAGTAGCTGGTGGCTAGTAGCAAGAAGCAGCAGTT
>JBAZAY010000031.1:0-36332 GCA_041671725.1 Gallionella sp.
GCCAATAGATATCGAACAGCTGCGTGCATTGTTAGCTTATACGCCAGACTGGATAAACAACGAGAGAAAGCAGCTGCAATTGATTGAATCTGCTGTGCAAAATTCAAAATCAATACTGCGGGAGCGACATGTACAAAGGGATTTGATCGAGAAAAATCGTCCGACAGAAGACAGCGCAGAGGTCGTTCAGGATGCGCTAACTCAGCTCGAAAATGAGCTGCAGACAGCACGCGCTGCGGCCACCACCTTGCAGTTGTCCATCGCACAGGACAGGGCACGCCGTGAGCAATCGGCATCCATGCTGGTCGAGATCGACGCGCAGCAAGCTACTTACAGGCTGTGGGCGCAACTCTCCGAGTTGATCGGCTCTGCCGATGGCAAAAAATTCCGTAATTACGCGCAACAATTTACGCTTGATGTGTTGCTGGGTTATGCCAATCAACATCTGAAGGAGCTGTCACGCCGCTACCGCCTGGAGCGCATCAGGGATACGCTGGCGTTGATGGTCGTCGATCAGGATATGGGGGATGAACAGCGCTCGGTGCATTCGCTCTCCGGCGGCGAATCCTTTCTGGTTTCGCTAGCCCTGGCGTTAGGTTTAGCCTCGCTGTCGTCGAACCGGGTGCGCGTCGAATCGCTGTTCATCGACGAAGGTTTCGGCAGTCTGGACCCCGAAACGCTGTCAGTCGCCATGGATGCGCTGGATGGACTGCAAGCCATGGGGCGCAAGGTAGGCGTCATCTCGCATGTACAGGAAATGACGGAACGGATCTCGACCCGGATTCTGGTGCAGCGTCTGGCTGGCGGAAAAAGCCAGCTGGTGATTTCCTGATCTTAAACCTGGAAAAAGCTGTTGTCCGCATAAGTAATTGATTAACGCAGATTAAACAGATACTTATACGCACGCCTAGTTCACCATTTGGGTGATAAGTAGTTATTTCGTAGCTTGTTGTGAATCTGTGTGAATCTGCGTAATCAGCGGATAAAACTGGGGTTTTCAGGATCATCTCTGCGCAAGCCGTTTGGTGGACAACTGCTTTGGGGGTATACAAGCTGAGCCTGGCTCAGAGCCTGTCTCCTTCGGCAATATGCCGGTAGACCAGTGCCTTGAGCCAGAGCGCGTCGGCGGCGGTAATATTGTCGAAATGGACGCCGTATTCCAGCAGGTTGGATTCCATGCTCTGAAGGGCGTCAGGCAGATGCGCGTGCAGGATCGTTGCATCCAGATTCAGTGTGGATTTGAGCTCATCCATGACCACATGCATCGAGAGCTTCAGGGTGTCGCCCGGTTTTCCCAGCGACGGCTGCGCATGGATACTCCCGCCGTCGAAACTGATATTGACCAGACGGGCAGCTTCGCGGGCGCCTTCGGCATCGGTCACCGTGACGCCCAGATTCACCCGGACCCAGGGTGACTTGCGCAGCTTCTGCACGCGCACCTCGACCGGATAATCCAGATGCATGTAGGGGACAGGGCTGATGCAAAACCGCTGGATCGCTGCACGGAACGCGTAGATATGGCTGCCGGTCACCATGCGCACTTCCACCAGTTCGCCTTCCAGCGGGATGAACGTGTTTCCGGCCGGCCTCGTTACCAGTACGCTCTGGTTCCTGATATAACCGATCAGGCGCGCGGTAAAATAACGTTGCGGGTTCTGGTTGGGCAGGTGTAGCTGTATAAGCTCGCCGATCTGCGGCTTGATGCCCGCTGGCGGAAAAATATCCAGCGGTGCGATTTCCTTGAACTCGTCCCAGTCGCCGGTTTCATGGGTTCGTAGCGGCGCGTCGATGTCCTGCAACAAGCCGCCCGCTAGCAGACTCTCCAGCTGTTCACGACTGGAGATCATTTCCCCGCGCGCAAACACGATGTAACCGTTGCGATCATAAATCCGCCAGGGCAGGGGTCTGCCGAGTGGAATGTTTTCGATGGGAACAGGCTGAAGATTCATGATGGTTCATCCGCCGGGTTAACGAGTCCGGTGGTCATTCTAGCATTCTTCCATCAGCCAAATGCCGGATTGATTTCCGCTGGCGCGGTACAATAACCAGTCTGTCGGGGCTGCACGTTCCCCCTGTCCATCAACTATCCTAACATTGGCAACATGAAGCTAATCCAGTCGCGCGACAATCCATTTTATAAAGAACTCGTCAAACTCACCACGTCGGCACGCAGCCGCAACAAGGCCGGAAAGACCTTGCTCGATGGCGCGCATTTGCTGACGGCATACCTCGATGCGGGACATCAGCCGCTTCAGGTCTTGCTGAACGCGGCCGCATTGCAGGATGATGAGATTGCTGCGTTATTGCCGCGTCTGACCGGTGTGCCCGTCACGCAACTGGATGACAGGTTGTTCACGGAACTCACCGAGCTGAAAACGCCGACCGGCATACTTGCGCTGATCGATTTGCCGCTGCCTGAAGTTGCCGCCTGCCACTTCGCATTATTGCTGGAGGCGATTCAGGATCCCGGCAATCTGGGTTCGATGTTGCGCTCGGCCGCAGCCGCTGGTTGCGATGCCGTGTTTCTGTCGCCAACTTGCGCCGATGCCTGGTCGCCGAAAGTGCTGCGCGCGGCGATGGGCGGGCATTTCTGCCTTGCTATCCATGAGCAGCAGGATTTGCTCAGGGTTGCTGAGAATTTTTCCGGAAAATTATTGGCGACCACGTTGCAAGCCACGAACAGCCTGTACGAATGCGATCTGACCGGCAATATCGCATTCATGATGGGCAACGAAGGTGCCGGCTTGTCCGACGAGTTGCGGGCGCTGGCTACTCACCCCGTCACCATTCCGATGTTAGGCGGCGTCGAATCGCTGAATGCCGCTGCCGCCACCGCGATCTGTCTGTTCGAAGCTGTACGCCAGCGATTGGCGACTAAACACTGAGTCCTGTCGAATCTGCCCCTGAGCTCTATGTGATTATGTTGGATCGACCAGTAATGCCGCATTGGCGCGTGCAATTTCCCTGAACATATCCGACACATCGCAGCGGGCTGCCAGGTCGCTCCAGAATTGATGAGCCCATTCAAGCGCAATGTTCGACTCCACAGGAGGCTTGAATACCCGGTTAACAACTTCGCTTTTTTCCGGCGCATATAGCATGGGCAACATATCGTAGATCGGGGCAAGTCTCAGTTGACTGATACCTGCTGAATTTGTATGGCTGTCGGTAATGAGCGGATAGCACGGGTAATCGCATAAACGACACTGCGCCCCTGGCGATGAATCGCCAGTCGCCCGGTATATTGGGCTAACTCATTCAAGGCGCGCGATACGACCGGCTGACTCAGTCCGGTACGCTCGACAAGGTCGGATGCCGAGCGGATGCCGGAAGTCATCAGAATGCCGTAAAGAAGGCTGGCGTTATTGCTTAACATGAATTGATATAAGAATAGTATTTAATGCTATTAACTATATGAAATATAACATATTTATTTGTTTTGTGAATTTGTTTATGAATAGTAATGAGAAGTACCTGAGCCCGACAATCCCTACCAATATTTCGTGTTTCTTGTCGGCCGCAGAGTGTTAACCATGTCTTGCCCCGACTTTCTGTCCTTACGTAACGATTGACGTTTAACGGTCGTCGTTATACGATGCGCCATGATTAAAATGTTTGCCAATAAGGAAACTGCCGCGCTGTTTGCCGATCAGAAAGTGCGTCGTCTTCCTCCTGAAATCAGGCAGGTGGCACGGCGTAAGCTGGCGCAGTTGCATCAGGTTGATTGTGTCGATGCCTTGCGGGTGCCGCCGGGGAATCGTCTGGAGCAGCTTAGCGGTGATCGTGCCGGGCAATGGAGTATCCGTATTAACGATCAATGGCGGGTGTGTTTCGAGTTCGATGGCGGTAATGCGTTCGAGGTTGAGGTAGTGGATTACCACTAACAGGAGGCAATGATGAGCATTAAACTGGAAGAGTTGGGCGGGATGGATTTTTCGGATGTAGCTGAGGGCGGTAAGTTGCCGCCCGTACATCCGGGTGAAATGTTGCGAGAGGAATTCATGATTCCTTTGGGGTTATCGGCTAATGCAGTGGCAATTGCACTGCAAGTTCCTGCGCCGCGCATCAACGATATTGTGCGCGAAAGACGCGGAATCAGCGCGGATACCGCTGTACGACTTGCGCGTTTTTTCGGTATGAGTGCCGGATTTTGGCTGGGGTTGCAGGCGGATTACGACCAGCGAATGGCCGAAATCAAACTGGCCGATGTGCTGGCGCGAATTCACCACTATCAACCGCTGGCGGCTTAAAAATAGAAACTGAACCCGCTTTATACAAGAGGTGATAAGGTTCGTTCTGCTTGTATATCCAAACCACGCACGGTGTGAGGCTTAAAGCGCAGTGTCCGGAACAGGGTGGTGTGCTTCAAAAGCGTAAATCAAGTTTGAACCTAATTTTGCCATGTGGGAATCGGGTTTTTCTGAAGCATCGTTAGGCGAATTGCTAGACCGTAAGAATACGTTTGGGAGAGGGGAAAAATGGTGCCGTCGTCAACGAAATCCTCGAAGCTGCAAACTAGCAGTACACCCGATGCAACAGCACTTGCCGCGACTGCAGCTGGTGCGGCAATGCCTTCCTATCTCTCAATACTTACGAAATGCGCCAAACCTCTGATCACATCCGACGGTCGCCGCATTGATGTCTGGGAGTTGAACGTTCCGCCTACAGATGACTATCTGGGTTTATGGGCATCGAACTTCCGACAGCACTACTGTTCCGACGCAGAGATTGATGAACTGAGAGATGGTACGGGCCTTTCCAGAACAGAGTACCTGACTCAGTTGGTGTTCCCAGACAAGAGTGCTGCTCCCGGACCGGGAATCCGGGCTGGCGATTTTGCGGAACTGCTGGTATCCGACTACGTTGAGCACCTGCTAGGCTATTGGGTTCCCCGAGGGAAATACGCCGAAAAGTCGAGTCGTGACGAGTCAGTAAAGGGCGTGGATATTCTTGGCTTCCGCCTGACCACACCGATGTCACCCGCCGCTACAGACACGCTGTTGGCGTTCGAGGTTAAGGCTCAACTCTCCGATGGCAAGTATACGGGACGTCTGCAAACCGCCATCGACGACTCTTCAAAAGACTACCTGCGGCGTGCGATGACTCTTAACGCAACGAAACGACGACTTCGCCAAGCGGACCAGCACGACAGGGCGCTGGTGGTTCAACGCTTCCAAAATATATCAGACCACCCCTATGTTTACCGCTCGGGCGCGGCTGCCGTCTTGTCTGACTCAGCGTACGACGAGACTTCGCTGCAGATGGCAACCAAGGTAGCAGGACACCAGAATGCGGGAAACCTCGAACTCATCGTGATTCGAGGCAAGGAACTAATGAAGCTGGTTCACATACTGTACGAACGGGCGGCTGATGAGGCCTGAGTCCAATAGTCGTCGCCTGTTTGGCATCACCCGTTCCAAGGGGAAGATGTACGAACTTGGGCTGCCCGAGGCTTTGCATATCGCCGTGCCGGAGAACAGCGAACCGCAGGAACTGTTCGTCCTCACTGTGGGTACGCTGGGCGACGTCGCGGCGGCTTTGAGCGATGCTGAGAACGTCGACGTACCGCTGTCTCCGTCCACAGTGGAGGAACTTGGTTTTTCAGCGAGCTTCTTTGACGCCTTCCTTGAATCCAGATTCTCTGAGAATATAGCGCGCGACACGGCCATTCTTGCAGCGTCCGCCTACTATCTTGCCCGCCGACCTGGAAGCAGTCTGGTACTTGCGCGGCAGCTTGACGTACTCGCTGGTGATCCGCCCGTGGACCAACTGTTACATTGGATACTTCTGGCTCGATGGGACCACTATCCAAACAACATTCACCCATTTTTCGGCGCGGCGCTTGGCAACATGGCCAGATTGTTGGCGTCTCACTTTTACGATGGCTCGGGTCTTACGAAGTTGACCTCATCGCTCAATGCATTAAGGCGTCGAGCCTACGAGGGCGCAGCGGCACGCGATCTGCTGTTTATCGACATCATAGCTGCCATCGCCCGTATGCGAGTGGCGGCCTCAGCATGGACAACGTTGCCGAGGTTTACGGGCATCACTGCTGAGCGGTGGGCGACGGCAATTCGCAGGCCTGAGTTTCCGAAGGAGCTGTGGCCGTCACAGATGCTGCTTGGTCGGGCTGGCATCTTCTCCGGAGCATCGGGCATCGTTCAGATGCCGACCAGTGCAGGGAAGACTCGGTCCGTGGAAATTGTGCTTCGGAGCAGCTTTCTTTCCGGACGCACAAGGCTGGCAGTGGTGGTTGCTCCGTTCAGGGCGCTGTGCCATGAGATTGGCACCTCGCTACGACATGCTTTCAGAGAAGACGATGTAAAAGTCAACGAGCTTTCCGATGCGATGCAGATCGATTTCCTGCAGCAGGTTGCCGAATTGCTCGGCTCTGAAGCGCCCACTTCGCAGTATATATTGGTGCTGACACCGGAGAAGCTCCTCTACGTATTGCGACAGACGCCGACTATCTTGACCGACATCGGTATCGTTGTGTACGACGAAGGGCACCAGTTTGACTCTGGCAGCCGAGGTATCACCTATGAGCTCCTGCTGACGGAAATCAAGGCACTCCTCCCCGCAGGTGCGCAAACGGTTCTTGTTTCTGCGGTAATTCAAAACGCGCAAGCGATTGGCGAATGGCTGATGGGTGATGGTGTTCAGGTGGTCAACGGTAGCGGATTACTGCCTACTGCTCGATCAGTGGCATTTGCTAGCTGGATCGAACGTCTTGGTCAGCTCATGTTCTTTGAGTCAGAAACCTACCGCCAGCCTGACTACTTTGTCCCTCGGGTGCTTGAGCAGCAGGCGCTTATCCTTCATCGCGGCGAACGCACAGACCGATACTTTCCCGAGAAGGATAGCTCGAACGACGTTGCGTTGTACCTCGGTATTCGATTGGTGCCACAAGGCGCTGTCGCAATATTCTGTGGGCGCAAGGATACCGCTTCGGGCATGGCCGTTCGTGCCGTCGATATATACGAGCGAGGCTTTAATGTTGCGCCACCTGCAGCATCGGCTAACCCCGATGAGCTACGTAGGATGAAAAATCTTGTCGACGGACACTTTGGGGATCAAGCGGCCGCAAGCCGGGCGGCATCTCTCGGTATTTTCGTGCACCATGGCACGACGCCTCATGGCCTGCGACTCTCAATTGAGTATGGGATGCAGCAAGGTCTGATCAATTTCGTCGCCTGCACATCGACTCTGGCTCAGGGCGTGAACTTGCCCATTCGGTACTTGATTGTGTCGGGCATCCATCAGGGTGTAGAGAAGATCAAGGTCCGTGACTTCCAGAATCTGATTGGTCGAGCTGGGCGCTCAGGCATGCACACTGAAGGCCTTGTCATCTTTTCTGATCCGGAGGTCTATGACAAGCGATTGCAGAAAACGGAATCCTGGAAGTTTAATTCATCCGTCGAACTGCTGTCGCCAGATCGTTCAGAAAGTACGACGAGTTCACTTTTAGGATTACTTGCGCCGATACGTAGCAGCGATAGTCAAGGAGTGTTGCAGTTGACAGTGGATGCTATGTGTCGTCTCATTCTGTCTGATGACAGTACGTGGCTACCGTGGGCCAGTGAAGTCGTGAGGTTGAATCCGGAATTTAAGTTTGACGCGAAGGCTTTAGTGGGTGAACTTCGGAAACGGCGCCGTTTGATCGTTGCCGTCGAAAGCTATCTGATGGCAAATCGTGGTACCAGCACCTTTGACGAGTTTATATCTGCGGCTGAGACATTGGCCACTTCAACCCTCGCATATCACTTGGCCTCTGAAGAATTGAAGTCAGGTGTAAGGACTCTGTTTGTCACCGTTGCAGAGTTTCTTCAACAGCAGGAGCCCGCCACCGAAAAGCAGGCAGCGTACTCAAAAACGCTACTCGGCGTAAGGAGTGCCAAGGCTGTCGAGCAGTGGGTCACCGAGAACCGCGAGCTCTTGCTGACGTTGGATTCCAATGAGAACTGGCTGGCGACGGTCTGGGGATTGTTTTCGGAACAATCGGATGATAAGTTCTTCCATACTGTAGAGCCTCGGCCTCTCGCGATTCAACTCGCGACTCAATGGCTTGAAGGAAGCAAGTACCTGACTCTTTTTACTCATTCGAGCGCCGAACAAGGAAGCAAACCATGGGGGGCAAAAAAGCGCAGACGACTGACCGAAGATGACATTGTTGATTTCTGCGAGAGTACGCTCGGGTTCGGATGCTCATTGGTGCTGGCGGCGGTGGCACAGTTTCTCTTTGGGGTAAGCGGCGTCCACAAGGAGAAGGCGGCAGCGTTGACTCTTTTTCAGAAGGCGCTCAAATATGGCCTTCCAGACTGGTTGTCGATTTCCTGCTATGAACACGGCTTCGCTGATCGTGTGATTGCTCAGCGCCTCTGCGATATAGCACGCACCGATGGCTTCTCAGGAAAGTTTTTTGCAACGGCGCTTGAAATGCATCGGGAACATATTGAAGCAGCGCTTAAAGACTACCCATGCTATTTTGAGACCGTTCTCGTGGACTTAGTTTGACCGGAGGATTCAGGGTCTGCCGTTGAATTGTAGACTCGTCCGTTAGCAGGATGTGTTGCATTCCTGCCTGATGGGGCTCTTGGGGTCAGCGAACCTGGTAACAGGTATTGCTTGAGTCTGAGATGCCGCTCCCTTCATCTGGGCCGCAGGGGCAGGTCATGCAATCACGCATTTTACCTAGCTCGGCATTCAAGCGGACTCAGGGTAAGAATCAGTGGGGGCAAGCCCATAGTTGTAGTATCGTGCTGTCCAGCAACCGTGATGTGCTCTTCGCGTACAATCCTCAGCCCCTGTGTGCCGTCGAAAATAGTAGCAAAAAAGCGGTGGATTTAGAGTCGCAGGGAAAAGTCTGGATTCATAGTTTGCACTGCTACGGTCTTGCATTGTGTTAATGCAAGACCGTTTATCGATGTAACTCCATATCATCATGTTTCTACGCTGCAATCACCTTGAAGTAATATGTATTTAAGGCCATAATCTGCCATGCTTTGGAACGTACTCTTTCATGACGACTTTCACGTTGAATTTCAGGCGATGAGTGATGTGCTTCAGGATGAGTTGCTTGCCCACGCTCGGCTCCTTCAGGAATTCGGTCCCCACCTGGGCAGGCCAACGGTGGATACGCTCAAAGGTTCAAAGCACGCCAACATGAAAGAGTTGCGTTTCGATTGTGAAGGCGGCGTATGGCGGGTTGCGTTTGCATTTGATACCGAGCGTGCAGCAATCCTTCTGGTAGGTGGTGATAAACGTAGCGCGGATCAACGAAGATTCTATAAAAGGTTGATCCTCAGTGCCGACGCGAGGTTGGACGGACATCTGGCTACACTGAATGTTGCCAGTGTTTCAAATCAGGTAAAGGAGAAGGGTCGTGGCAAAAAATCTAAATGACATATTGGATGCACTGCCGCCCAAGCGTCGTGCAAAGGTGGAACAGCGCGCGGGTGAATTGGCTACGCTCAAGGACTTGCGCCTGGCCGTTGCGCGCACTCAACAAGATCTTGCCGCGAGTCTGGGCGTGGGGCAGGACACGATCTCGCGCATTGAACGCCGCAGCGACTTGCTGCTCTCCACGCTGCGCCGCTATATTCAGGCAATGGGCGGCGAACTTGATCTGGTCGCCCGTTTCCCAAATCGACCTCCAGTTTTGCTCGATCATATCGCTCAGGAGCCGACAACAGCGCGACACTCAAAATAAGCTTGTCACACACAGGTCAGTAGCGCAGGTGCAGGCATGGAATTGTAGCTTTGCATATCATCCCCAGCCCCTTCACGCCGTCGAAGGTAGTTCGCTATAAAGTCCGAAAGAAAATATGATCCCCTATAAATTGATCGATACCGCAACTTGGGCGGGCACCACGCTGCGGTTATACCAGCGCGGTGAAGAGTATTCCATTCGCGTAGATAAGGCGGGCGAGCTGATGAACAGTCGCGCGCATCACTCGGAGGAGGTGCTGGCTGAACTGGCCTGCGAAAAAATTGCCGGGAGGGATGCGCCTCACCTGCTGGTAGGCGGTCTCGGTATCGGTTTTACACTGGCGGCTGTGTTGTCCCACACGGGGCCGGATGCACGGGTGACGGTGTCCGAATTAATCCCTGCGGTGGTGCGCTGGAACCAGGATTATATGGGCCGTCTTGCCGGGTTTCCGCTCAATGACGCGCGTGTTCAGGTACTGGAGCAGGATGTCGGGCTGGTGTTGCGCGAGCATAAAAACTGCTTCGATGCGATCATGCTGGATGTCGATAATGGCCCTAGTTCATTCACCCATGATGATAATGATGCGCTATACAGCTTGCGCGGGCTGAGTCGTGCCTATGATGCGCTGAAACCCGGCGGCGTGTTAACGGTCTGGTCGGCCAGCGCTGATCCCGAATTTACCCAACGCATGATCAAGACAGGTTTTGAGGTGACGCAGCAGCGTGTCGGGTCGCACACAGCAAAACGCGGCAATCAGCACACCATCTGGATCGGTGTTCGGCCTGGCCGCTGACACAGGGTTTCATAAGCGTGTTGGGTAATGGTGTTGTGATAATATGCGCATATCTAGACAGCATAATCGGAAGGCCGCCATGTCCATCAGTGTAGCGACTCCTAAAAAAGCCACCAATATTACCCTCTCCGCCGATGTACTTAGCGAGGCGAAGGCTTTGGGTATCAATATTTCTCAGGCATGTGACCAGTTTTTGCGGGGCTTGGTCGCGCAGGAACAGGCGCGACGTTGGCGAGCCGATAACGCCGAATTCATAGCCGCATACAATGATGGCGTTGCGCGCGACGGGTTGCCCCTGGATGCGTGGCGGAGTTTCTGAGATGGCGCGCTTCGAGGTCTTTCGCAACAGCAGTTCACATGCCGATGACGTTCCATATTTATTGGATGTGCAAAGCGATCTGCTGAATGGTCTGGAGACGCGAGTCGTAATCCCTTTGCGTCGCTGTGACCGATTTTCTGTCAGCCGGATTCCACAGCGGCTGACCCCGGTTTTCAAGATTGAGGGTATCGACTGCATGCTGGAAACACCCAAACTGGCCGCTGTCCCGCTGCGGTTGCTCAAGCAACCGGTACACTCGCTGGCTGCTGAGCAGACCGTGATAACAGGCGCGCTTGATTTTCTGTTTCAGGGGTTCTGAGCGGGAGTTGGCAATACCGTTGTTGGAATGGCCATTTGTTGCAACTACCTGTTTTTTTAGTATAAATTTGGATTTTCTGAACAGCCAGGCAAGTGACGCTGCGGAGCCTACAGGAATCTGTCCAGCAGTTTGCGGCTGTGGGCATCCAGTTGTTCCAGGTCGCGTATCAGGAATGAAACGCCGTGGCTGTCGGTGATCAGCAGGGCGGTGGGAGATAGCCGGCGGATGTGATCCTCGGCCTTGAGCGAAAGGAAGGTGGCGCCGCGATTCGTCTCGACCTGCCAGATGCTGGGCGTGGCAAAACTCGATACCTGGCTGATGCGGCTGATTTCCGGCGTGAACTCGCGGCAGGCCAGTTCCTCCATGATCAGCTCACGGATATCGTCCGGTAATTCGCTGAGCTTTTCCAGCCAGGCCAGTTCGTGACCATCGCTGTCTGCCAGCGAGATGCACTCGTCAGGCGCTAATATTGGAAACGCACGAACCGGAACGACGCCTTCATGCGTCTGCCCGTCATCCGATGTAAAAACCAGACGGCCAGCTGCGTTGCGTGTCAGTTGAAAGTTGCTCATGCGCTTACCTTTCTATCAATCGGAACGCGGGTAGTCAAGTCACTGAGGTCTGTATCCACGTTGCGGGCCTGCGCCTGATACAGACGGTAATAAGCGCCTTCGGCCGCCATCAGTTCGTCGTGACTGCCGATCTCGACGATTTCGCCCTTGTCCAGCACCACCAGACGATTCGCCTTGTGCAGCGTGGAGAGGCGGTGGGCGATGGCGATGGTAGTGCGGCCATGCACCAGGTTATCCAGCGCTTTCTGGATTTCCTTTTCCGTTTCCGTATCAACAGAGGCGGTTGCTTCATCGAGGATCAGGATGCGCGGATCGATCAGCAATGCACGGGCGATCGAAATACGCTGGCGCTCTCCGCCCGACAGGCCATGACCGCGTTCACCGACCAGCGAGTCATAGCCGTGCGGCAGGCGCAGGATGAATTCGTGCGCATGAGCGGCACGGGCGGCAGCGACAATTTCAGCACGCGACGCATCCGGTTTGCCGTAGGCGATGTTATCGGCAATGCTGCCGAAAAACAGGAAAGGGTCCTGCAATACCAGCCCGATGTGGCGGCGATATTCCGAGATGGGCAGCGAGCGTATGTTCACGCCATCGATGCTGATGGAACCTTCGGATACATCGTAGAAACGGCACATCAGATTGACCAGCGTGCTCTTGCCGGAACCGCTGTGACCGACCAGGCCGATCATCTCGCCGGGCTGTATCGTGAGATTCAGCCCCTTGATCACTGCGCGATTGCCGTATCTGAAGCCGGCATCCGTCAATTCAATCCGTCCTTCAATTTTGCCCAGATGCATGGGGTTAACCGGTTCGGGTACGCTGGAGACATGATCGAGAATGTCGAAAATGCGTTTGGCGCCGGCGGCGGCCTTCTGCGTAACGGATACGATGCGGCTCATCGAATCGAGACGCGCATAGAAACGGCTGATGTAGGCCAGAAAGGCGGTCAGCACACCGACGGTGATTTCGTTGTTTGAGACTTGCCAGATACCAAACGCCCAGACCACCAGCAGGCCGATCTCGGTCAGCAGCGAGACGCTGGGCGTGAACAGCGACCAGATTTTATTGATGCGGTCATTGACCTGCAGGTTGTGCTGGTTGGCGATGCGGAAGCGTTCCGCCTCGCGCTTCTCCTGCGCAAACGCCTTGACCACACGGATGCCGGGAATGGTGTCGGCCAGCACATTGCTCACCTCCGACCAGACGCGATCGATTTTTTCAAAGCCGGTGCGCAGCCGGTCACGCACGTTATGGATCATCCAGGCGATGAACGGCAGCGGTACCAGGGTGACCAGCGCCAGCCACGGATTGATGGAAAAAAGGATCGCTGCCGTCATGACGATCATCAATACATCTGTAGCAAAATCAAGCAGATGCAGAGACAGGAACACGCAGATACGATCGGACTCCGAACCGATGCGCGACATCAGGTCACCCGTGCGTTTGCCGCCGAAATATTCCAGCGACAGGCGCAGCAGATGCTCATAGGTAATGGTGCGCAGATCGGCGCCGATCCGTTCGCTGACCAGCGCCAGAATATAAGTCTTCGCCCAGCCCAGTGCCCAGGCCAGCAGTGCAGAGCCCAGCAGGCCGGCTAACAGCCAGGTTACGATGACGAAATCGATCGGCGTGCCGTTCTGGTAAGGAATCAGCACCTTATCCATCAGCGGCATGGTGAGATAAGGCGGCACCAGGGTGGCTGCCGTGGAGGCGAGCATCAGCAGAAAACCGGAAAGCAACTGCCACTGGTAAGGTCTGGCAAAACGCCACAAACGAAACAGTGTCCAGGTCGATGGCGGCGCATTGATGGTGCTGCTGCAATAGGGGCATTCACTCTGATCTGCAGCCAGTGGTGTCAGGCAATCCGGACAACACTCCGGCGTTTCCTGAATGACGCTGATGCCTGTGATAAAACTGCTCAGTTGCTGCTCGAATTGTTTTACAAAGCGCATGGCCTGAACATTGTGCGCCAGCGTGTAAAACCAGCAGGCCAGGCGTACTTCGCCGTTGAACAATTCAATCCTGCCCACGCCGCCATGATCGCGGCGCCCAATAGTCAGCCCTTCATGAAACGGATAGTCGCTGCAAGTATCTGATGATGCATCAAAATTTAGCAGACGCTGGTTGGTGATCAGCAGCAGGCTGCGCGCAAAATTCAGGCGTGCATCGAGATTGATTTCCAGCCAGGCAAAAATTTCTTCATTGTCGGCCAGACGTGACTGCACGTTGGCGCGCCATGCGTCCGGGAGTAATGTTGTCAAGGGGGAGAGGGTAAGTGTATTCACTGGCGGCGATATTACTACAATAAAACGTCCTGACAAACAGTTTTGCCGAGCCCCGTGGTCATGCCTGGTTTTGTCATATCTTCTGGTATAGCGTATTTATCAACCGGGCCATACGCATAGGGCTGTTGTCTGGAAAGGGAAAACTGTCATGACCGTGATGCATGAAACGGATAGTGCGCCTGATAGTTCAGATCAGACGTTGCAGAAGAGGACTTGTTCCATTCGACTCGTGTAATATGCCGCCCGAGTTTGAATTACTAAATGAATATGCTGTGCACCGTTGGGTGTAGTGGCTTGATGCGGAAATAAATGGAACAACTAATCCTGCACCTGATTGGCGATTATGTGACGCAAACCGATTGGATGGCGAAATACAAGACCCGTCACATCGGTGTGGCAATGATACATGTGACAGTTTATACGTTGCCATTTTTGCTGCTATCACCCTCCATGCTGGCGTTGGCAGTCATATTCGTAACTCACGTCCTGATCGACAGATACCGGCTTGCACGTTACGTCATTTACGCAAAAAACAAGCTAACTGAGCCGGGGTTGCGATGGGAGAATGCCAGCAAGACTGGTTTTCACAACGAAGCACCCCAATGGCTTGCAGTATGGCTGTCTATCATAGTCGACAACACCATGCACCTTACCATCAACTATGCAGCACTACGCTGGCTTTGACGGGCGTAATCATCTCAAGCTTTCGATCCTGATACCTTTATCCATACTCAGGCCGTTTTGTGACGAGCCTGGCGGCGGGTATCATCAGCGCCATTGTCGACCGACTTCGGGATGAAACTGAGCAGCTAAGGGCGTTATCCTGCACATAAGTTGTATTTACCATGGGTTAAACTGCCGCGCCTTCTGTTAAACTTAAAGCAGGTTCAAGTAAACCAATATGTGGTGGTCTGCGTTAACCGTTTCGGATTCTACTTATAAATTCACCAGGAAAGTCTGATGGAGTTTCTCAAAATATTGCCTCTGCGTGGCCCGAATATATGGACTTATCGTCCCGTGCTGGAGGTTTGGCTGAACATCGGTGAGCTGGAAGATTCGCCTTCCAATACCATTCCCGGTTTTTACGAACGACTCACGGCCTGGTTGCCGACCCTGATCGAGCACCGCTGCGGCATAGGTGAGCGCGGCGGTTTTCTGGAGCGTTTACGTGAGGGAACCTGGCCGGGGCATATTCTCGAACACGTCACGATAGAGCTGCAAAATCTGGCTGGCATGCAGAGCGGCTTCGGCAAAGCGCGCAGTACCTCGGTTCGTGGTATTTACAAAGTGGTGGTGCGCTCGCGCAACGAGCAGGTTTCCCGCACAGCGTTGCATGCCGCACGCGATCTGATCAAGGCGGCAATGGAGGACAAACCTTTTGACGTTGCAGCCACCATCGCAAAGCTTAATGGAATGGTCGATTCGCTTTGTCTCGGGCCCAGCACCGCGTGTATCGTGGATGCGGCAACGGACAGAGGCATTCCGTCGATTCGCCTGACCGAAGGCAATCTGGTGCAACTGGGCTACGGCGCCCGTCAACACCGCATCTGGACGGCAGAGACCGATCAGACCAGCGCGATCGCCGAGAGCATTTCCCGGGATAAAGACCTGACCAAGACCTTGCTGCAGGCCTGTGGCGTACCCGTTCCTGAAGGCCGGATCGTAGATAGTCCGGCTGACGCGTGGGAAGCCGCCGAAGATATCGGTTTGCCGGTGGTCGTCAAGCCTTCCGATGGCAACCACGGACGCGGCGTATCCAGTGAACTGATGACCCGCGAAGAAGTCGAGGCGGCTTTCAAGCTGGCCGATGACGAGGGTAGCGAAGTTATTGTCGAACGTTTTGTGCGCGGCAACGAGCACAGGCTGCTGGTGGTAGGCGGACGTCTGGCGGCGGCAGCTCGGGGTGAGACCGTGTCGCTGGTGGGAGATGGTTGTTCTGCGATCAGGAAATTGATCGATGAACAGATCAACACCGATCCTCGTCGCGGTGATGCCGAAGAGTTTCCGATGGATAGGGTCAATATCGACGAGAATTCTGCCGCACAGTTCGAAATCAAGCGTCAGGGTTACACGGCGGACTCCATCCCACCGCTTGGCGCATCGGTGCTGATCCAGCGCAACGGCAATGTCGCTTTCGATGTCACCGACCTGGTGCATCCGGATGTGGCGGCAACTGTTGCTCTCGCTGCGCGTATTATCGGCCTGGACATCGCCGGCGTTGATCTGGTAGCGGAGGATATTTCACGCCCGCTGGCTGAACAGGGCGGGGCTATCGTTGAAATCAATGCAGGTCCCGGTCTGCTGATGCACTTAAAACCGGCATCGGGTGAGCCGCGTCCGGTTGGTCGTGCCATCGTCGACAGCCTGTTTTCTGAGGATGATAGCGGTCGCATCCCTGTGGTCGGTATTTGCGGCACGCATGGTCGCGCGCAGGTTGCACGTATCGTGGCAAGATTGCTGAAGCTGGCGGGCCTTCATGTGGGCGTTGCCAGCAGCGAGGGTTTGTCATTTGACAAGCGCGTCGTGGATAAAAAGGACTGCGCGAACTGGGCGTCAGCGCAAAAGGTATTGCTGAACCGTTCGGTCGAGGCTGCTGTAATTGAAAACAGCATAGCGACGATCTTGTCCGAAGGCCTGGGCTATGATCGCTGTCAGGTCGGTATCGTCACCAACCTTGATCCGGCCCGTCATTTTGGCGAGTATTACATTGAAACCGCTGAACAGGTGTGCAATGTGCTGCGTACCCAGGTTGACGTCGTGTTATCCAATGGGGTGGCCGTGCTCAATGGTGCCGATCCGCTGGTCGTGAAAATGGCCGAATATTGTGATGGCGAAGTCATTTTCTTCGCCGCAGAGGGGCCGTTTCCCGCAATTTCCGAACATCTGGCCAAAGCTGGCCGCGCCGTGCTGGTAACGGACGGGAAAATCGTGCTTTGCACGGGTGCTGATGAAATCGTGTTGCTCAAACTGGCGTCAATCCCCGTATCGACTGGCGAGTGCAATCAGTCGCAACTTGAGAATGTACTGGCGGCGGTTGCTGCAGCATGGGCGCTGGGCGTATCGCTCGATCTGATTCGTGCAGGTATTGCAACTTTTGAAGTAGAACGCGCTGCCGTTTCAGCGAGCTAGTTTTAACTGCGTTTTAATCCGCAGATTACGCAGATTAACCAGGAATATTCGGAAAGATAGAAACGGCTCATCGTTTATTTCAGCCTGTCGGGTGAAATTACCGGTATCGGTCTTGGAAATCTGTGTGAATCTGTTTAATCTGATGAAACTACTAAGTATTGGACTAAGACGCAACAAAACTGCATCTAAGCCACTGCTTATGTGGACAACTGCTTTTCTAGGTTTTTAGAAGGAAGTTTTTAATGGAAGTGTCACGCATACGCGCACTGCGCGGTCCTAATTTGTGGAGTCGGCATACCGCTATCGAAGCTATCGTGTCTTGTTCAGACTCCGAGTGCGACGTCGCTCAAATCAGCGGTTTTGAGGGACGGTTACGTGCGCGCTTTCCCGAAATCGGCTTATTGCAACTGCCAGGTCATGCCGAGGCGGTTACGCTGGCGCATATTCTGGAAGTCGCCGCACTTGGCCTGCAGGCGCAGGCCGGATGTCCGGTTTCTTTCAGCCGCACATCGGCCACGCTGGACACGGGTGTGTATCAGGTGGTGTTCGAATATAGCGAGGAGGCGGTCGGCCGCCTGGCCTTCAAACTGGCACAGGCGTTGTGCAATGCTGCAGCCCTGGATTTACCTTTTGACCTTGCGGCGGCGCTGGCCGATTTGCGCGAGTTGGATGAAGACACGCGTCTGGGGCCCAGCACAGGTTCCATCGTCGAGGCGGGCATTCGCCGCAGCATCCCCTATCGTCGCCTGACCGAAGGCTCTCTGGTGCAGTTCGGTTGGGGAAGTCGTCAGCGCAGAATTCAGGCGGCGGAGACCGATTGCAGCAGTGCAATCGGCGAAGCCATTGCGCAGGACAAGGAACTGACCAAGAAACTACTCGAAGCAGCGGGAGTTCCTGTTCCTCAAGGCCGGCCCGTATCTGATGCCGATGACGCCTGGGTGGCGATGTGTGAAATCGAAGGTCCAGTGGTCGTCAAGCCGCTGGATGGCAATCAGGGTAAAGGTGTGACGGTCAACATCGTGACACGCGAACACCTGAATATCGCTTATGCGGCCGCAGCCCAAATCGGTTCGGAAGTATTGGTGGAGCGGTTTATTCCCGGCAGCGATTTCCGCATGCTGGTAGTGGGCAATCAGCTGGTCGCTGCAGCCCGCCGCGAACCGCCCATGGTTATCGGCGATGGCGTGCATTCGGTGACTGAACTGGTCGAACAGGTAAACAGTGATCCAAAGCGTGGCGACGGGCATGCCACCTCGCTGACCAAGATGCGCATAGACAGCATTGCTATAGCACGCCTGGATGATCAGGGTTACACGGCTGACTCGATACCGGACAAGGGCACGTGCGTGGTGTTACGCAACAATGCCAACCTGAGTACCGGCGGTTCGGCGACCGACGTCACCGAAGATGTGCATCCTGATCTGGCGGCAAGCGCGGTTGCGGCAGCGCAAATGGTAGGACTGGATATTTGCGGCGTGGATATCGTGTGTGACTCCGTGCTGCGGCCTCTGGATGAGCAGGGCGGAGGGGTCGTCGAGGTCAATGCGGCTCCCGGATTGCGCATGCATTTGCAGCCTTCGTTCGGCAAAGGGCGCGCAGTTGGCGAAGCGATCGTATCTTCGATGTTCAAAGAGGGTGAAGATGGACGTATTCCGCTGGTAGCCGTCGCCGGAACTAACGGAAAGACCACCACGGTGCGATTGATCTCGCATATTCTGGGCTGCCAGGGCTTGCGTGTCGGCATGACCAATTCGGATGGCGTGTACATTCAGGGAAAACGTATCGACACGGGCGACTGCAGCGGGCCGAAGAGCGCGCGCAATGTGCTGTTGCATCCGGATGTGGACGCAGCGGTTTTCGAGACGGCGCGCGGTGGCGTGTTGCTCGAAGGGGTGGCGTTTGACCGCTGCAATGTAGCGGTCGTCACCAACATCGGCATGGGCGATCATCTCGGTTTGAATTACATCAGCACGGTCGAAGACTTGAGCGTGGTAAAACGGGTCGTGGTGCAGAATGTCGCTGCGGATGGTGTCGCCGTACTCAATGCAGCGGATCCGATGTCGGCCGGCATGGCGGATGCCTGCCCGGGTTCAGTGACCTTTTTTGCCGCTGACCGCTACCATCCTGTGATGGCGGCACACCGTGCACAAGGTCGGCGCGTGGTGTATGTCGACGGCAATCAGATCGTGGCCTGCGAAAACAAGGTTGAGCAGCGCGTCGATTTGAATCAAATTCCGATCACGCGTAACGGCGCTATCGGTTTTCAGATCGAAAACGCGATGGCCTCGATTGCCGCCGTCTGGGCGCTCAAGGTGGATTGGGACACGATACGTCGCGGGTTGGCCACATTTGTCAACGATGCGGCAACGGCTCCCGGCCGTTTCAATTTCTTCGATTATCGCGGCGCGTCCGTCATTGCAGACTATGGTCATAACCCGGACGCGATACTTGCGCTGATTTCTGCTGTCGAAAATATCCCGGCAAAAAATCGCATGGTCGTGATCAGCGGTGCCGGTGACCGGCGCGATGAGGATATCCGCCTTCAGACCGAGATTCTGGGTGATGTGTTTGACGAGGTGATTCTGTATCAGGATCAGTGCCAGCGTGGCCGTGCGGATGGTGAAGTATTAGCCTTGCTCAGGCAAGGACTGGTGAACGCGAAGCGCGCGAAAACAAGCTGCGAAATCAACGGTGAGTTTCTGGCTATCGATACTGCGTTATCTCGTCTGCAAGCCGGGGATTTATGCCTGATCCTGATCGATCAGGTTGATGAGGCGCTGGAACATATTGCACAAAGAATTTCGGAAGCACAAGTTAACGCCTGAGTAATACTTGCCCGAATAATTTAGGGCGGATTATCCTTCAGAGTTGAATCTGCCAGAAATTAAAGCTAAGGAAGCACTGATTTAATCCGTTCGTGGTGAGCCTGTCGAACCATGATTGGATTAAATATCAATTAATCAATTAGTTAAAAAGCCTTCGACAAGCTCAGGGCGAACGGTTGAGTTATTCAGTGCTTTCCTAAAAATATCCCCTCAAGTTGATAGCTTGAGGGGATTTGTCATTTTGCACAAACAATCTGTTGCTATTTCAATCGCATACATGACTGTTGTGCGTTACAGTAACGAATTGTTTTGCGTCCTGAGAGGTGCTGACCGGTCATATCGGTTAATCCCCGGACTACCGTGGTTAAGGTATATATTGTTATCCACACTATCTGTGGATAACTCTGTGGGCTGGTATGTTGATTAATGCGCTAAGCAGTTGTATTATAATACTTTTTAATCGACTGCTTGTTTTTTGTTGTTTGCATTTTTAATGGGGCGGCAATCATCAGGATTTAACCCGCTCATATTCCGGCAGGTGATGTTGAACAAACCGCATGTTAGGTCTGCTTAGCGCTTCGCAGATCGCTTCCGCATCGGCCATGTCGTTGTTGTTCATTTTTTCAGGTAAGGGTTTCAGTTTTTTGCTCACTGCTTGGATAAACTCATAATCAATCGACTCAATGAGTTAAGTCGCAAAAGATCGTCGAATTGCATTACGTTTCATGTTTTGCAACTAGCTGTTTTAGTTGATAAATCCGGCTTGTCTGCTAGTCTTTTTAAATGCGCCACCAGCGCACCATCCATCATCGCAAGATGCGTGTCGAACCATTCCGGCAGACCCTGTTTGACGAAGGCGCGCACCAGCGGCAGGCGGCCGCGTTTGAGGCTGCGATTGAGTTGCTGCATCTCCCCGAGTACGCGGTGATGTTCGCCTTCATGCATCGCCAATCCCTGATACCTTGCGTCACGCATCAACTGTCCTTCCTCATTGAAGTGTGACCGAATATGGTTGATCAGCGCCTGAAACAGTGCCGGAAATTCCGCATCGCCGGACTGGATGAGCGCCGCCAGCTGGCCGATAAATTCCTGATGGGCGTGATCCAGTTCGGTCACGCCCAGCGTATGCCGCTTTGCATCCCATATTGCTTGATGCGACATTCAGGCTACCTCGGCTACATTCCGTTGTTGGACCGCGATTAAAAAGTCGGATACCTCCGCATTGATAATCTCGATATTGAACCGGGCGAGGAATCGTTTTTCCTTGTCGGTCGGGTGTGGGATCAGCGCCCAGCCGGCGGGATTTTCAGCGCCAAAGATGATTTCCGAGAACACCATGCGCTCGGTGTCACGATTGAACCGCAGTCCGAGCATTAAATAGCGTTTGTTCTGGCGCATGCGTTTGACGAACGGAGGAATCGCAAAGCCGCCCATCAGCTCGGTAATGTAATCGACAAAGTCGGCATCCGATGCGATGTAGTTGGTTTCCGGCAGTGGCGTGCCCAGCGGTTTGAACAGGATGGGCAGGCTGGTGTCGACGGCCTCCTGTTCTATCAGGGAATAGCGGGTGCCGTTGTAATGAAACAGGCGATAGCGGTATTCCTTGGTGGCGATGCGTGCAGTGCCGACGATCAGGGTGTGAGGCGTAGCGGCGTATTGTTGCTGCAATTGAATGTCGCGGTTGGTATCAATGATGTAGGGCAGGCGGCTCTTCGCCAGCCATTCGTGCAGTGCCGACGTACTCCATTTCGTGTCACGGTAGGTCGTATCGAGAAAACGGTTGATGCTCGAACGGCCGCGCTTGAGTTCGATATTCATCGCGGCTCTGGGAAATTCGAACATCAGCTTGGGCGCCATCGGCTGGCCGTTGTTCATCGCCAGAATTAGACTGTCGCTGTCGGCCGGGATGGCTTTGCCAGTAAGCTTGTCCGTCACGCCGTCCAGTGCGCCAGGTCCCAGATAGGGAACAACGGTGCCGTCAGACAGGCCAGTCAGAATGCTTTCGAATTGTGTGCTCATTTGGGAAACTCCTCGAGATAATAACGATGAGTTCTCACGCAATAAACGGGCCAGAGCGCTATCCTCTGTATTGGCGCGGGTTGCCTGATTGTGAGTGTTGGCGTAAATGCGACAAATCGGGAAATTTGTCGCACAAGGGTGTGAGGGTAGGGCGGAAAAGCGGACCGCACAGCTAAGTGGGGCTGCGCCCCAAGCTGTTGCGTGAAGGATTGAGGATGCAGGATTCAGACCGCAAGCTCGCCTTGTTGCAACAGATGTTCATCTAATCGTTGCGCTCATGAATATCGATGTTTATACTTGCGTCTAAACGCGATTTCGATTTTGGAGAATAGTCATGACGCAAGTGATGCTGGATATAAAACAATGGGGCAACAATCTGGGCGTTCGTCTGCCTGCTGCGATTGCCAGAGAAGCCCATTTACACGTCCATCAGCGTGTTCAGATTTCCGTTAATGATGGCTTGATTACCATTAAACCTGTACAGGATGTTCCGCTTAGCCTTGAACAACGCCTGGCTAGTTTTGACCCCGCACGACACGGCGGCGAGGCGATGTCCACGCCGCAAAGATTGGGCGCAGAACAATGGTAAAAATGGAAAGTGTCTGGATACCCGGTCGTCAGGACATCATCTGGATTGATTGCAATCCGCAAGTCGGTCAGGAAATGCGCGACATACACCCTTTCTTAGTGCTGTCGCCGTGTGCCTTTAACGACAAAACCTCGCTGGTTATTGGTTTGCCAATGACGACAGCGGCGTATAACGCCGATAATCCTTTTGCTGTAGCGGTTGGAAAAGCGGCGGGTCGCAAGGCGGACAAAACCAGTTACGTGCTTTGTCATCAGCCAAAATCGTTTGACTGGCGTTTGCGCAATGCAAAACCGCATCCTCTGGACAGGATAGACGATGCCTTTTTTACTCAGGTTTGTGAGCGCCTGAATCAAATTATCCAGTTGGCCTGAATGACCCATGAACTTTAAAACCTCATGTCATCCACGAAATGCATGAAATTAACGAAATAAAACAATTGATTACGCAAATATATTAATTCACCCGCCGGATAACTCAACAAATCCTGACATGCATTTGAATTTGTTGCGAGTTATTGCTCAGGTTCGTCGATATTCCTGAATGTCGGCTGTAAGAATCGGTTGAACCGCAATCCGCTACCTACCACCCGTAAACCGTAAACCGTAAACCGTAAACCGTAAACCGTAAACCGTAAACTTCCTCTCGTTAGTACGCCGCAATACTAACCTCATACAACCCGCCGATGACGGTGTATTCGTCTTCGCCTTGCAACATGCCAGGCAGCAGGCGGGTGTAGCAGAAGATCTTGGATGTCGGTACAAGCGCTGTGAGCAAATAGTCGCCGAATTCATCGGCGCGTTCGCGGTTCGACGTGAAGGAACTTAAGCTGTTTAGCAGCACCACGCGGCGCTTGTCATCAAGTTCTGCAATGGTTTCGTGTTCGTCAACGCGGTTCACGCCCCGATACAGCGTCAGATGAGATTGCCCCGCATGTAGCCTCGCCAGCTCGTACTGACAATAGGTATAGAGCAGGTCGAGCTGTGATTCCAGCGCATTGGTGCCATAAAGTCCTGCTGAGCGCATTTCCAGGTAGTTCTGATAAGTTTCATCCGATGGATTTCGTATCGTGTGATGGCGTTGCAACAGGCCAAAGCGAGATTCCACCCAGCCCTTTAATACCGCTGCTTCCTGACTACTCGAATCGAAAGACCATCCCCGCACCATTTTGAGATAGTCGGCCTTGGCGCGACTGTGTGTAGTGCTAAGCGACAGCCCGGCTTCTTCCTGGCAGTTCAGGCTGAACACCACTTTCATATGTTGCATGAATGCCTGTGCGCGCTCAGTTGCATCTGCAATCCGGTCAAGCAACTCAAATAAGCCGCGATGAAATTGCGCTACGCCATCGAGCAGCAGCGGTACGGGATGTTGCTGGTAAGTGAGGCTACCCAGGATATCTCCGGGCAAATTGCAGCGATTGATCGGTAAGCGCGCATTGCGCGGCATTGTTGTAGTTACCCCTACAAAGTTTAATGGTTTGTTGTGTCCCGAACCTGCCAGGTCGCATGCGCCAATAGTATTTAATTCTTTCATTTCAGCATGTTAGCTTGTTTGACCGGTTCTGGCATGGACATTGCGACTGTAGAGATGCGAGCGGTAGTTTTTCAATCGCATCTTAAATTCTGAAACTCTTAGGAGATTAACATGGCTCTGCGTCAATGCGCAATTTACGGTAAAGGTGGTATCGGTAAATCGACTACTACCCAGAATCTGGTAGCTGCTCTTGCTGAATCCGGCAAGAAAGTAATGATCGTCGGCTGCGATCCAAAGGCTGACTCAACTCGTTTGATTCTGCACTCAAAGGCTCAAAACTCGGTGATGGAACTGGCGGCTGAAGCCGGCAGCGTTGAGGATCTCGAACTCGAAGACGTTCTGTCAGTTGGTTTCGGCGGTATCAAGTGCGTTGAATCCGGTGGCCCAGAGCCAGGAGTAGGTTGTGCCGGTCGTGGTGTGATCACCGCCATCAACTTCCTCGAAGAAGAAGGCGCATACGACGATGAACTCGATTTCGTGTTCTACGACGTACTGGGTGACGTGGTGTGCGGCGGTTTCGCGATGCCAATTCGCGAAAACAAGGCTCAGGAAATCTACATCGTTTGCTCCGGCGAAATGATGGCGATGTACGCAGCCAACAACATCGCCAAGGGTATCGTGAAGTATGCGAATTCCGGCAGCGTGCGTCTGGCAGGTCTTATCTGCAACAGCCGTCAGACCGATCGTGAAGATGAACTGATCGAAGCGCTTGCTCGTATGCTGGGTACGCAAATGATCCACTTCATCCCGCGCGCAAATGCTGTACAGCACGCAGAAATCCGTCGTATGACCGTGATCGAATACGATCCTACGCACAAGCAGGCTGATGAGTACCGTCAACTGGCGAACAAGATTGTGAACAACAAGAAGTTTGTTATTCCAACTCCGATCACCATGGATGAACTGGAAGCGTTGTTGATGGAATTCGGCATCATGGAAGTCGAAGACGAATCCATCATCGGCAAAAAGGCAGCAGAAATCGCAGCCTGATTAAAGAGTTAAGGGTGGCGGGCTGTTTTGGAATTGGGTACAGCTCGTCATTCTTACCGAGACTAACCCTGATGGACTCCACATATTGGTGGGTCATTAAAGGAGAACGGAATGTCTGCATTAACACGCGAAGAAACTGAAGCGCTGATTCAGGAAGTGCTGGAAGTTTATCCGGAAAAAGCCAGGAAAGATCGTGAAAAGCATCTGGCGGTAAACGATCAATCTATCGAACAATCCAAGAAATGCATCACCTCCAACCGCAAATCGTTGCCTGGTGTGATGACCATCCGTGGCTGCGCCTACGCCGGTTCCAAGGGCGTGGTGTGGGGCCCGATCAAGGACATGATCCATATTTCCCATGGCCCGGTAGGCTGTGGTCAATATTCACGCGCCGGTCGTCGTAACTATTACGTCGGTACGACAGGCGTAAATACATTCGGTACGATGAACTTCACTTCCGATTTTCAGGAAAAGGACATCGTGTTTGGCGGCGACAAGAAGCTGGCCAAAGTGATCACCGAAATCGAACTGTTATTCCCGCTGAATAAAGGTATCTCTGTTCAATCAGAATGCCCGATCGGTCTGATCGGTGACGATATCGAAGCGGTCTCCAAGAAATCAGCCAAGGAAATCGACAAGCCGGTTGTGCCGGTGCGTTGTGAAGGATTCCGTGGTGTGTCGCAATCGTTAGGTCACCACATCGCCAACGACGCGATTCGCGATTGGGTATTGCCACGTCGCGATACACAGGAGTTTGCCGGAACACCTTACGATGTAGCCGTGATCGGCGATTACAACATCGGCGGCGATGCCTGGTCTTCACGGATTTTGCTCGAAGAAATGGGACTGCGCGTGATTGCACAGTGGTCAGGCGATGGCACCATTGCTGAAATGGAAATGACACCCAATGCCAAGCTTAATCTGATCCACTGCTATCGTTCGATGAACTACATCGCACGTCACATGGAAGAAAAGTACAGCATTCCCTGGATGGAATACAACTTCTTCGGACCTACCAAGGTTGCCGAGTCGCTGCGTGCAATTGCCGCGCACTTCGATGACAAGATCAAGGAAGGCGCTGAGCGCGTGATCGCCAAGTATCAGGCGATGATGGATGAAGTGATAGCCAAGTACAAGCCGCGTCTGCAAGGCAAGCGCGTGATGTTGTACGTCGGTGGTCTGCGTCCGCGCCATGTGATCGGCGCTTACGAAGATCTGGGCATGGAAGTTGTCGGTACCGGCTATGAGTTCGGCCATAACGACGATTACGACCGCACCATCAAGGATATGGGTAATGCCACCTTGCTGTATGACGATATCACCGGCTTCGAATTTGAAGAGTTCGTCAAGCGCGTCAAGCCTGATCTGGTTGGTTCCGGTATCAAGGAAAAGTTTATTTTCCAGAAAATGGGTGTGCCGTTCCGTCAGATGCACTCCTGGGACTACTCAGGCCCGTATCACGGTTATGACGGCTTTGCCATCTTCGCCCGCGATATGGACATGACCATCAACAATCCATGCTGGAACAAGATGACGCCGCCATGGTTGAAATCGGTAGAACCGGAAGTTGAAAAGAAGGCTGCGTAAGTAAAACTCTCTCCTTCCCCCTGCAAGGGGAAGGGAACAGAGATAAAGTCAGGTGGCGCGCAAAACACCGCCATCCAACATCAATCTATGCCGGCATCTGCAGATGAGCAGTGCAGCTAAGGAGATAAAAATGCAACAAGTTGACGACATCAAACCTTGTTATCCACTGTTCCGTCAGGACGAGTACAAGGCATCATTGGGCAACAAACAGGATCAGTTCGAAGAGCGCCATGCCAAGGATGTGGTTCAGGATACCTTTACCTGGACGACGACAGCTGAGTACCGCGATCTGAATTTCAAGCGTGAAGCTTTGACGGTCAATCCTGCCAAGGCTTGCCAGCCACTGGGTGCGGTACTGTGTGCACTGGGTTTTGAAAAGACCATGCCTTATGTGCACGGTTCTCAAGGCTGCGTGGCTTACTTCCGTACCTACTTCAACCGTCATTTCCGTGAGCCAATTTCGTGCGTATCGGATTCGATGACTGAAGATGCAGCGGTGTTCGGCGGTCAGAAGAACATGATCGACGGTCTTGAAAATGCAAAGGCACTCTACAAGCCTGAAATCATTGCGGTTTCCACAACCTGTATGGCCGAAGTGATCGGTGATGACCTGAACGCATTCATCCTGAACACCAAAAAGGCCGGTAATATCCCGAACGATTTCCCGACACCGTACGCGCACACTCCGTCGTTTGTGGGTTCGCATGTAACCGGCTGGGACAACATGTTCGAAGGCTTTATGGGTTACTTCACCCGCAACAGCATGGACGACAAGGTGGTCGGCAAGAACGGCAAGATCAACCTGGTTCCTGGCTTTGAAACCTATCTGGGCAATTTCCGTGTGATGCACCGCATGCTGGATGAGATGGGCGTGGAACACACGATGCTCTCCGATCCTACCGAAGTGCTGGATACCCCGGCTGACGGCAAGTTCCGCATGTACGCGGGCGGCACCACGCAGGACGAAATCAAGGATGCGCCAAACGCGCTCAACACCTTCCTGCTGCAACCGCTGCAACTGGACAAGACCCGCAAGTATGTCGAAGGCACCTGGAAGCATGAAGTTCCAAAGCTGAACATTCCGATGGGCCTGCAATGGACTGACGAATGGCTGATGAAAGTCGCTGAAGTCACAGGCAAAGAGATTCCGGCATCATTGGTACTGGAACGCGGTCGTCTGGTCGACATGATTACCGACAGTCACACCTGGTTGCACGGCAAGAAGTTCGGTCTGTACGGCGATCCTGACTTTGTAATGGGTATGGCCAAGTTCCTGACCGAACTGGGTGCGGAACCTACTCACATCCTGTGCAATAACGGCAGCAAGAAGTGGGAAAAGGCGATGCGTAAAGTCATGGACGAAACGCCTTATGGCAAGGATGCCAAGTTGTATCCGGGCGCTGACTTGTGGCACTTCCGTTCGCTGATGTTCACCGAAAAGCCAGACTTTATGATCGGTAACTCCTATGGCAAGTTCATTCAGCGCGATACCTTGCACAAGGGTAAAGAGTTCGAAGTGCCATTGATCCGTATCGGCTTCCCGATCTTCGATCGTCATCACCTGCATCGTTCAACGACGTTAGGTTATGAAGGCGCGATGCAAGTGCTCACGACGCTGGTGAATTCAGTGCTGGAAAAGCTGGACGAAGACACACGCGGCATGGGAACCACCGACTACAACTACGATTTGGTCAGATAGTAAGTGGCAGGTGGGAAGTGGCAAGTAAGAATGCCGCTTTCCACTGCTTCCAACTAACGACTAACTACTTACTACTTACTACTTACGACTGTCTATTATGGCAAACATCATGATTCAGCGCGGAGCAAAAGGCGATTACGTGTTTTATCTGCCGAAGCGCGATCTCGAGGACGCCATCGTTTCGATGGAGTTCGATACCCAGCAAAAGTGGGGAGGCGAGATCAAGCTCAATAACGGCGGAACTTATTACATCGAACCGCAGGCCGCACCCGCCAAATTGCCAATTTCATTGCGCGCCAAGCGCCTGGATGCGGCGGAATAAACGAAAAGGAGATTTATCATGGCAATGACAATCGATCCAAATCTGTGTACTTCATGTGGTGATTGCGAACCGGAATGTCCTACCGATTCGATTAAAACCAGAAAAGGGATCACAAAAATTTCTGCAGATACCTGCACCGAATGCGTGGGCGAGTATGACAAGCCCAAGTGTGTGGAACTCTGCCCGATCAAGGGTTGCATCACACTGCTGGCGGCATAAGCAGACAGCTTGAGGCAACCCGGATTCTGCGTTGCTGATTCCGGGCTGCCTTGACAGCTGTGTCATTCCGGTACGGAAATGCCAGGTAAATGAAACAAACCGAATAAGACGAGGTAACCGTATGAATAACGGCATCATCACCAAACCTGCAGCACTGCGCATCGCACTGGCTGCCCGCACCCTGCCTGAAGTGAATATGGCCGGACTGGTCGCGAAGCTGGGCGAACACCTCGGGTTGCCTGTCACCGAAGAGAAACTCTCCAAGATGACGGTAGCGGATCTGAAACTCATCCTGTCCGGCGAAGAAACCGTTGAGCCGGATGTTGATGAGGCGACTATCAAGCTGGCGGTGCGCCAGTTTTGGGGAGAATCCGGCGACGCAGCCGATTTGCCCGAGCTTGATGCATATGCCGATGGCGAGCTGCCCGGTAGTCTGCGTGTAGCGGTTGCCTCAAATACCGATGAAAATCTGGACGGACACTTCGGTTCCTGCCCGCGTTTCCTGATCTATCAGGTCGGGCGCGATGACATACGATTGATCGACGCACGCTCCACGCTGATCACCGACGATGCCGAAGACAAGAATGTCGCTCGTGCCAATCTGATCAACGACTGCCAGATCGTCTATGTGCAATCCATCGGCGGCCCGGCAGCGGCCAAGGCGGTGCGTGCCAACGTTCACCCGGTGAAAATGCCGGATGGTGGTCAGGCGCGTGCAACGCTGCAACGTCTGCAAGCCGTATTGGATGCCCCGCCACCCTGGCTTGCCAAGATACTCGGCGTGGAAGCGAAATCGTTGAGCCGGTTTGCCGACGCTGAAGAAGGCTGAGGTCAGACTATGATCGTCCCTGAAACGCTGGAAAACATTGCCAACACCGCAACTCGGTTTAGTGAGTTGGACGAAGCCTCGCTGGCTACCTTGAAACAAAGCTGGCCTGACTTGAGATTTACGCTGTGCAGCGATGACGACATGCCCGCCCGGATGTCGCCTGCGCTGCGGCGCGAACGGTTCAATTTGTATCTGCTAGGAGGAGGCGAACATTGCCTCAGCCTGACCGAAGACCCGCTGCAAGCCATCGGCGTCGTTGTTGCAACGGTGGATGAAGAGTAGGGCGATTGGAGTTTGCCACATGATGCCCACATTTGGCAGAACCTCAATGCGTTCTATCCTGTATAAGCTGCAATTTTGACTTGACGCAATATACGCAATCTGCGTATATTGCGTCCATGAAAGCCACTTTCATTGAATTGCCGCCATTCGAGCGGCATCGACAAGATTATCTGAGCGACGAAAGTTTTCGGGGATTCCAGAGGTTACTAATGGAAGCGCCGGAAGCGGGCGATGTGATCGAAGGTACCGGCGGATTGCGTAAGGTACGCCATGCCGATGAAAAACGCGGCAAGGGCAAACGCGGCGGGCTTCGTGTGATTTACTACTGGTGGCAATCTGGCCGCCAATTCTGGCTGTTCACCGTATACAACAAAGACGAAATGGATGATCTGACCGCAGCGCAACGCAAATTCCTGAAGGAACTGCTGAAACGGGAACTGGACGCAAGGAGAAGCAAATGAAACGCAACTTGTTTGATGAGTTGAAAGAAGGATTTTCCGCACTGGAATCCGCCCGCGTGGACAAGATTACATTGCGTCAGCATACCGTAGAAAAGAAACTTGCACCTACCATCACGCCTGAAGAGTTACTCAGTCTGCGCGAGCGGCTGCATTTGTCACGCCCAGTGTTTGCCAGATGTCTGCGCACCAACGAACGCACTTTGGAAAACTGGGAACAAGGTCGCGCCAGCCCGAATGCCCAGGCCGCAATCCTGATTCGCATGGTTGAACGTTACCCGGACACGGTAGAACGCCTCGCTACCATTTGATTTTCTGCTGCCCCGGTAAATTTCTAGGGCGCAATGCCCGATGGTTAGCGCATTCTTGTTGACGCTTTATCCTGAAAACCGTAGTTCAAGCCACAGAGCTCACAGAGAACACAGAGAGTTACATGGGTTTTTCACTTTTTGTTGACTCACCCAAAGGCTGATTGAAAAATTTATTATAACTATTTGTTTTGCTGGGTAATATCGATGTTCTCTGTGGCCAAATGCTTTTTATAGGGTTATTGGCTAATAACCACGGCTTACCCTTTGCGGGTATTGTGCAGGATGATTTACATATGGCATCTGTTGGTTAGTGCGCCCTACGTAGGCTGGAGCGTACAGGCTTCGACGAAACTTTTGCCGAGAAGCGTGGGGTTCACCTTCTCGAACAGTTCGCCGCCGCCCCAAGACTTTTGAATGACAACGCAGCCAAGTCTGGCGAGATTTGCTAGTGCCAGCTTCACGTCATCTGATGGCTCAGTTAGATCGTCTTCCTTGTCATCGTCCTGTCCGATGGCCACTTCTTGAGGTAACTTTCCTACTTTGACACCGTTGTGTTGTGTTTCTTGGTAAGGCAAAGAGTATATTTTTTGGAGTAGTGCTGCTTTCAATGGTGTGAGTTGTTCTAACACGGAGATGTAGGCTCGTTGGAGGCTGATTCGGCTGGCACCATTGGCTGCATTGACAAGAAGCCTTGCCCAGAGGTCTTGAAGGAAGTCATCATCTTCAAGTGATGCGGCTTCCAGCAAGGGGACTGCAAGCTTTAGAGGGATGGGCCTTGTTGGATTGTTGAGGCCGATCTCCTTCAAAAGTTGATTTGCCCGCTGCATAAGTCGCACTTGTCTTTCCCATCGCATGTACTTGAGCTTGTCTTCGAAGATGCCCATGCCCTGTTCAAGAGAACCTGCAATGAATTGCGATATAAACCCGCCGAACTTTTCTCCGGCATCGATTGCCTTGCCCGTTGTTTTGGCAACCTCTTGAACGGCCTTGGCCGTTTCGCAGACTTGGTCTTCAGTGCTCATTTTGGTTCCAGTTTAAAAAGGGGCCGCGTTGCATTTCAATGTTAGTTATCTTCCTCTAGCAAGTCCGTACCGTACTCGCTCGCAGCTGGCCGGTCAATCAATACGCCAAACAGCCTGCCTGTTTCATGCTGGCCTCATTCTTGCTTGTTATTTCGGTAACTATTCTGGTGTGAGGTTGAAGATGCGAATTTATAGATTGTGCATGGCCGGGCTGTTGTCAGGTCTGGTGAGTTTTTCAGTATTTGCCGGTGAGGTAAATATTGCTGTGGCATCCAATTTCACCGCACCAATGGAGCGCATCGCTGCATTGTTTAAGCAGGAGAGCGGGCATACGGTGAAGCTCAGTTTCGGTTCCAGCGGCAAGTTTTATTCGCAGATACAGAACGGCGCGCCATTCGATTTGTTCCTTGCCGCCGACGAGAAAAATCCGAAGCTGCTGGAGCAGGAAGGGCTGGCGGTCGCAGGCACGCGCTTTGTTTATGCGTTGGGCAAGCTGGTGCTGTGGAGTGCGCAGCCCGGCCTGGTGGATGCCAAAGGTGCGATATTGCGCAAGGGAAACTATAACAAACTCGCTATCGGCGATCCCAAACTGGCGAGTTATGGCACCGCAGCGAAGGAGGCGTTGGAAGATTTAGGGCTGTGGAGTGTGATACAGGGCAAACTGGTGACGGGCGAGAACATCACCCAGACTTACCAGTTCGCGGCAACGGGCAATGCCGAACTGGCCTTCATCGCGCTGTCGCAGATTACCAGGGACGGCCGTGTGACCGGAGGCTCGTGGTGGCTTGTGCCGCACGATTTGTATAACCCGATACGTCAGAGCGCGGTGCTGCTATCCGGCGCAAAAGATAAGGCGACAGCACAGGCCTTCCTCGCCTTTTTAAAGAGCGAAAAAGCAATGGCGATCATTCGCAGTTACGGTTATGAATTGCCGTGAAAGGATTGCTCATGAATCCGTTCGTATTGAGTTTGTCGAAATACGAGCAGGTTCATGGGCAACTTCGACAGGCTCGGCCCGAACGGGTTATTTTGTTTCTTGGTTGATGTGAAAATAACATGCCCACACTAGCCCCTGATGACCTGCAAGCCGTATGGCTGACGCTCAGGTTAGCCGGCATCACGACAATACTGCTGTTGTTGATAGCAACGCCTTTGGCGTGGTGGTTGTCGCACAGCCGTAAATGGTACAAGGGGCCTGTGTCCGCTTTGGTGGCGTTGCCGCTGGTGTTGCCGCCTACCGTGCTGGGTTTTTATCTGTTATTGCTGATGGGGCCGCATGGGCCGGTGGGTGAACTGACCACCGCGCTAGGTCTGGGCCGCTTGCCGTTTTCCTTTGCCGGCCTGGTAATCGGTTCGGTGCTGTTCTCCATGCCCTTCGCCGTGCAGCCGATCCAGAATGCATTCGAGTCTATCGGGCGGCGTCCGCTGGAAGTGGCGGCCACGCTGCGCGCCGGAGCATGGGACAGGTTCTACAGTGTGGCGTTGCCACTGGCGCGCCCCGGTTTTCTCACCGCGATCATCCTGGCCTTTGCGCATACCGTCGGCGAGTTTGGCGTGGTGTTGATGCTGGGCGGCAACATACCCGGCGAGACACGCGTGCTATCCGTTGCCATCTACAGCCATGTCGAGGCGGTGGAATACGGCGCGGCGCATCTGTTGGCTGGTGGCATGGTGCTGTTCTCATTCATTGTGCTGCTTTGCTTGTACCTCGCGGGCGGGAAGCTGGCGAAGGAGGTGCGATGAGCGAGATACGCGCGCATTTTGCGCTGCAACTGGATGGCTTTGAGCTGGACGCTTCCTTCATCGCACCGGCTGTCGGTGTCACCGCATTGTTCGGCCCGTCCGGTTCCGGCAAGACCACGCTGCTGCGCTGTATCGCGGGACTGGAATGCGCCGCAGGCAAGCTGTCGATTAACGGCGAAGTATGGCAGGACGATACGATCTTTGTGCCGACGCATAAACGCCCGCTGGGTTATGTGTTTCAGGAGGCAAGCCTGTTTCCGCATCTGTCGATACGCGCCAATCTGGAATACGGTTACAGGCGCGTCAACGCGACTGATCGAAAAGTACAACTGAATCAGGTAGTTGAATGGCTGGGGCTGGAGCGGCTGATCGAGCGCGGCGACCCGGCAAAACTCTCCGGCGGCGAGCGTCAGCGCGTCGCGATCGGTCGCGCGTTGCTTACCAGTCCGCGCATCCTGCTGATGGATGAGCCGCTTTGTGCACTCGACACCGCTAGCCGACAGGAGATACTGCCGTATCTGGAACGTCTGCATCGCGAACTGAACATTCCTGTGCTGTATGTGAGCCATGCGATGGATGAAGTAGCCAGGCTGGCTGATCATCTGGTGTTGCTGCAACAGGGACGGGTGATTGCCAGTGGCGCGCTGGGCGAGACACTCGCCCGGCTAGATCTGCCCACCGCGCATTTCGATGATGCAGGTGTGGTGATTGAAGCCGCAGTGGCGCAGCACGACGATACCTATGACCTCACGCGGCTTGGTTTGGCAGGTGGCGATTTGTGGGTCGGACGCGTGAAGCAGCCGACAGGCTCACGGGTGCGCGCCCGGGTATTGGCCCGCGATGTGAGCATCGCTTTGCTGCGGCCGCATGGCACCAGCATCACCAATATTCTTGCCGCGCGTATTGTTGAGATTCGCGATGAAGGCTCAGATAAAGTAATGGTGCGCATGACGGTTGGGGCATCGCATGTTCTGATCTCGCGCATCACGCGCCGTTCACGCGATTTGCTGGGGCTCGCGGTCGGCATGGACGTGTTTGCGCAGGTGAAGAGCGTGGCGCTGATGTCATGAACGGATGAGGAATGATGAAATGAGTTATATGGCATTGACTGATGAAGAGCTGGCTTGTCTGTTGGCTGACGATGTGCCGTGTGGCGATCTCACCACGGAAACCTCCGGTATCGGACAACATGCCGCCCGTCTGGAATTTCGTGCGCGGCAAGAGATGGTGGTGTGTGCTATCGAAGAGGCGGCACGTCTGTTCACCTTGTGCGGTGCGATGGTCGATGTGCACGTGCAATCCGGGCAGCGGGTGGACAAAGATGATCTGTTACTGGAAGCGCATGGTTCTGCCCAGTTTTTGCATCGGGCATGGAAAACAGCGCAGGTGTTGGTGGAGTGGGCGAGCGGTATCAGCACGGCCAGCGCTGCTATTGTTAGTGCTGTTTCTCCCGTGGCAGTGGCATGCACGCGCAAGAATGTGCCTGGCACCAAGGCACTGTCCGTCAAGGCAGTGCGTGCCGGAGGGGCGACCATGCACAGGCTCGGCTTGTCGGAGTCGTTATTGCTGTTTGCCGAACACCGCCTGTATCTTGATGACGCGCCTGCGGCCACCGTGGCGAGAATCAGGCGTGCTGAACCTGAAAGAAAGCTGGTTGTGGAGGTTGCTAATGTAGCGGAAGCAATCATCTGGGCAAAGGCTGGTGCAGAGGTGTTGCAACTGGAAAAATTCACACCTGAATCTGTTGCCGAATGTCGCGGAGCGCTGGATCGTGCAGAACTGCATACCGTGCTTGCGGCGGCGGGTGGTATCCGTGCCGATAATGCCGCCGCCTACGTGAGCGCTGGTGCGGATATGCTGGTGACTTCCGCTCCCTATACTGCTCATTCTCAGGATGTGCAGGTTATTTTTTACAAGCCGACGATAGCGATTTCGCAATGATAGAAATAAATTTTGCTTCAGTGGACGATCTGCCGCAACTCGCCGATTTGCTGGCAGAACTGTTCACGCTGGAGAGTGATTTCGGGCCAGAGCGAGGCAAGCAATTACGCGGTCTGCATCTGATTCTGGATCACCCGGAACAGGGCCGATTGTTCGTGGTACGCGATGGCAAAAAAATTGCAGGTATGGCCAACGCGCTGATCTCCATCAGTACTGCGGAAGGGGGGCGTGTACTGATGCTCGAAGACGTCATTGTGAACCGTGAATATCGGGGCAGGGGGCTGGGGCGCGAGCTTGTTGAGCATGTTCTTGCCTGGGCAATCCTGGAAGATATGCTGCGTGTGACTTTGCTGGCTGACCGGGATAATCATGCCGCACTGGCTTTTTACGAAAAACTGGCTTTTTGCCCGTCAAATATGTTGGTGTTGCGCAAGTCGCTGATCTAGAGGTTGATGCGTCAATATTCGCAGTTTTGAATTGTCGGCTTTGCTACATTTCTGCCGCATATGTTGTTGCGTTTATCGCCTGCGCTCTAACTATTTAAAAATAGTTAAATAAATCAGGTGGATAGATTGCCATTGTTGATGGCATGGTAGTTGCTGCTAAGTTGGTGAGATTATTGCCATGCGGTACATATGCCCGGATCGAACGGTGCAACGTCATCATCCGATTTGAAAATGGCCAACGGTTTAAGTGGAGGAAAAGTTAATGCGTATAGGCATTCCTGCGGAAACGCTTGCAGGCGAGAAGCGCGTCGCGACGGTACCGGAGATCGTAGAGAAGCTCATTAAAATGGGTTTCAATGTCGCGGTCGAATCGGGTGCAGGTGATGCGGCG
>JBAZAY010000032.1:0-36097 GCA_041671725.1 Gallionella sp.
AATGCGGCGGCTGTGAAAGTTGCGACCGGTGTCGTTGCAACGGATGCGTTCATTGCCGCAGCACAGGCTACTTCTCTGCATGCCATGAATGCGCTGACCGCCCCGTCTGCGATCCATGACACTGCAGCAAACCTGCTGCTGGCTGGCAATGCGACAGCGGTAACGGCTGCGACCGGCGTCGTCGCAACGGATGCATTCATTAGCGCCGCACAGGCTAACTCTCTTCATACCCTGAATGTGCTGACTGCCCCGACCGCGATCCATGACACGGCTGCCAACCTGCTGCTGGCTGGCAATGCGGCAGCGGTAACAGCGGCGACTGGAATCGTTGCAACAGATGCCTTCATTGCCGCAGCAGATGCAACCTCTTTGCATACCCTGAATGCGCTGACTGCCCCGACCGCAATCCATGACACGGCAGCAAACCTGCTGCTGGCTGGTAACGCGGCAGCGGTAACAGCGGCAACTGGTGTCGCTGTAACGGACGCATTCGTCACCGCCGCGCAGGCGACCTCTCTGCATACCCTGAATGCGCTGACTGCCCCGACCGCGATCCATGACACGGCTGCCAACCTGCTGCTGGCTGGCAACGCGACAGCGGTAACAGCGGCGACTGGCATTGTTGCAACGGATACGTTCATTACCGCAGCGGATGCAACCTCTTTGCATACCTTGAATGCGCAGACCACCCCGACCGCAATCCATGATACGGCTGCAAACCTGCTGCTGGCTGGCAATGCGACAGCGGTAACAGCAGCGACCGGCATCATTGCAACAGATGCGTTCATCGCCGCAGCAGATGCGACCTCACTGCACACCCTGAACGCGCTAACCGCCCCGACCGCAATCCATGATACGGCTGCCAACCTGCTGCTGGCTGGCAATGCGGCAGCGGTAACAGCGGCGACTGGCATCGTTGCAACAGACACGTTCGTCACCGCAGCACAAGCGTCCTCTTTGCATACCCTGAATGCACTGGCAAACTACGTTATTCATGACACAGCCGCCAACCTGGTGGCAGCCGGCGCAGCGACAACAGCGGCAACCGGCGTCGTTGCAACGGACGCGTTTATTGCCGCAGCGCAGGCGAGTTCTCTACATGCCATGAATGCGCTGACCGCTCCGACCGCGATTCATGACACCGCTGCCAACCTGCTGCTGGCCGGCAATGCGGCAGCGGTGACAGCTGCGAGTGGCGTCGTTGCAACAGATGCGTTCATTGCCGCAGCGGATGCAACCTCTCTGCATACGCTGAATGCGCTGACCGCCCCGACCGCGATCCATGACACCGCAGTAAACCTGCTGTTGGCAGGTAATGCGACAGCAGTGACAGCAGCGACTGGCGTCATTGCAACGGACGTGTTTATTACCGCCGCACAGGCGACCTCTCTGCATACCCTGAATGCACTGGCGACTTACGTTATTCATGACACAGCCACTAACCTGCTTGCAGCCGGCGCAGTGACAACAGCGGCGACTGGCATCGTTGCAACAGACGCGTTTATTACCGCAGCACAGGCGACCTCTCTGCATACCCTGAATGCGCTGACCGCCCCGACCGCGATCCATGACACGGCTGCCAACCTGATTGCAGCGGGTGCTGCGATAACAGCTGCGACTGGCGTCGTCGCAACGGACGCGTTTGTCACCGCAGCCCAGGCAAGCTCTCTGCATACCCAGAATGCACTGGCAAGCTACGTCATTCATGACACGGCTGCTAGCCTGATTGCAGCCGGCGCAGCGACAACAGCAGCTACCGGCGTCGTTGCAACGGACGCGTTTATTACAGCCGCACAGGCCAGCTCTCTGCATACCCAGAATGCACTGGCGAACTACGTTATTCATGACACAGCCGCTAGCCTGATTGCAGCCGGCGCAGCGGTAACAGCAGCGACCGGTGTCGTTGCAACGGATGCGTTCGTCACCACCGCACAGGCCGGCACTTTGCATGCCCTGAATGCGCTGACTGCCCCGACCGTGATCCATGACTCAGCTGCCAACCTGCTGCTGGCTGGCAACGCGACAACAGTGACGGCCGCGAGCAGCGTCGCTGTAACCGATGCCTTCATTACCGCCGCACAGGCCAGCTCTCTGCATACACTGAATGTGCTGGCCGCTCCGACTGCAATTCATGACACGGCTGCCAACCTGCTGCTGGCTGGCAACGCGGCAGCCGTGACAGCAGCGACTGGCGTCGTTGCAACGGACGCGTTTATTACCGCAACTCAAGCGACCTCTCTACATACCCAGAATGCACTGGCAAGCTACATTATTCATGATACAGCCGCTAACCTGATTGCAGCCGGCGCAACGGTAACAAATGCAACTGGCGTCATAGCAACAGACGCGTTCATTAGCGCCGCACAGGCCAGCGCTCTGCATACCCAGAATACCCTGGCAAGCTATGTCATTCACGACACAGCCACTAGCCTGATTGCAGCTGGCGCAGCGGCAACAGCTGCGACTGGAATCGTTGCAACAGATGCGTTCATTACCGCAGCACAAGCGACCTCTTTGCATACCCTGAATGCACTGACCGCCCCGGCCGCGATCCAAGACACGGCGGCCAACCTGCTGCTGGCTGGCAACGCGGCAGTAGTGACCGCTGCGACTGGCGTCGTTGCAACTGACGCGTTTATTGCCGCAGCGGATGCGACCTCTCTGCATACCCAGAATGCACTGGCGAGCTACGTTATTCATGACACAGCCGCTAACCTGATCGCAGCCGGCGCAGCGGTAACAGCTGCCACTGGCGTCGTTGCAACAGACGCGTTCATCACTGCAGCACAGGCCAGCTCTTTACATATTCAGAATGCACTGACGAGCTACGTCATTCATGACACAGCCACTAGCCTGATTGCAGCCGGCGCAACGGTAACAGCTGCAACTGGCGTCGTTGCAACGGACGCGTTCGTCACCGCAGCACAAGCGACCTCTCTGCATACTCAGAATGCACTGGCAAGCTACGTTATTCATGACACAGCTGCCAGCCTGATTGCAGCCGGCGCAGCGGTCACAGCTGCGACTGGCGTCGTTGCAACAGACGCGTTCATCACCGCAGCCCAGGCCGGCTCTCTGCATACCCAGAATGCACTGGCGAGCTACGTTATTCATGACACAGTCACTAGCCTGATTGCAACTGGAGCAGCGACAACTGCAGCGACTGGCGTCGCAGTAACGGACGCGTTCATTACTGCCGCACAGGCCAGCTCTCTGCATGCCCTGAATGCGTTAGCCACCCCGACCATGATCCATGACTCGGCTGCCAACCTGCTGCTGGCAGGCAATGCGGCAGCGGTAACAGCGGCGACTGGCGTCATTGCAACGGACGTTTTCATTTCCGCAGCACAGGCCAGCACTTTACATACCCAGAATGCACTGTCTACCTACGTCATTCATGACACAGCTGCCAGCCTGATTGCTGCCGGCGCAGCGGTAACAGCGGCGACTGGCGTCATTGCAACGGACGTTTTCATTTCCGCAGCACAGGCCAGCACTTTACATACCCAGAATGCACTGTCTACCTACGTCATTCATGACACAGCTGCCAACCTGATTGCTGCCGGCGCAACGGTCACAGCTGCGACCGGCGTCGTTGCAACGGATGCGTTCGTCACCGCCGCACAAGCCAGTTCTCTGCACACCCAGAATACACTAGCGAGCTACGTTATTCATGACACAGCCGCTAGCCTAATTGCAGCCGGCGCAGCGGTCACATCTGCGACAGGCGTCGTAGCAACGGATGCGTTCGTCACCACCGCACAGGCCGGCACTTTGCATGCCCTGAATGCGTTGACTGCCCCGACCGTAATCCATGACACAGCTGCCAACCTGCTGCTGGCTGGCAACGCGACAACAGTGGCGGCCGCGAGCAGCGTCGCTGTAACGGATGCCTTCATTACCGCCGCACAGGCCAGTTCCCTGCATACACTGAATGCGCTGGCCGCTCCGACTGCAATTCATGACACGGCTGTCAACCTGCTGCTGGCTGGCAACACGGCAGCCGTGACAGCTGCGACTGGCGTCGTTGCAACGGACGCGTTCGTCACCGCAGCACAGGCCACCACTCTGCATACCCAGAATGCGCGGGCGAGCTACGTCATTCATGACACAGCCGCTAACCTGATTGCAGCCGGCGCAGCGGTAACAGCTGCAACTAGCGTCGTTGCAACAGACGCGTTCATTACCGCCGCACAAGCCAGCACGCTGCATACCCAAAATGCACTGGCGAGCTACGTCATTCATGACACAGCCGCCAGCCTGACTGCAGCCGGCGCAGCAGTGACAGCTGCAACCGGCGTCGTTGCAACGGATGCGTTCATCATCGCCGCACAGGCCAGCGCTCTGCATACTCAGAATGCACTGGCGAGCTACGTCATTCATGACACAGCCACTAGCCTGATTGCAGCCGGCGCGGCGGTAACAGCTGCGACCGGCGTCGTTGCAACAGATGCGTTCGTTACCACCGCACAGGCCGGCTCTCTGCATGCCCTGAATGCGCTGACCGCCCCGACCGCTATCCATGACACAGCCGCCAACCTGCTGCTGGCAGGCAACGCGACAACAGTGACTGCAGCGACTAGCGTCGTTGCGACAGACGCGTTCATCACCGCCGCACAAGCCGGCTCTCTGCATACCCTGAACGCACTGACCGTTCCAACTGCGATTCATGACACCGCAGCCAACTTGGTAACAGCAGGTGCTGTGATAGTTGGCGCAGCGCCAGCCGTGACGATAACTGATGCAGCAACGCTTGCGCAACTGACAACGATACATGCCGCCAACCCTGGCGTGGCCTGCACAATGATATCCGATACTGCCGCAAACCTGGCGGCGGATGTGGCAAGCAACCTGGGATCAGGCACCTTTTTGACCGCCACCTCCCTCGAACGGTAACCGTAACCGATGCAGGATCGATTGCCCAATTGACAGCGATTAATGCCAACGTAGGCTTTAGCTACACGTCTGTGGCCGATACTGCCGCAACCCTGTCGGCAAACACAGCCGGCTGGATATTTGCCGGCATAGATGCAACCGTAACTGATACCGCAACGGTTGCCCAGATGTACGCGATTGATGTAGCAAACGGGGTGGCTGCAGTGCACGGTACGCTCAGCGATACGTCGGCGGCTCTTGCGACTGCATTGACGACGGGCAATGTGGATTTGGCTACCGTTCAACACGCGACCCAAGTAGATGTTGGCGGAACCGCAGTGGCAGCAACCCTCGCCCTTAACTCAAGCCAGTTTACAAATTTCATGGCGGGTACTGTACTGCTAAACGCTTCCGACTCTATCGCTATTAATGACACAACGATTGCAAATCTCGGAACGGCGCACACTTTTGGAGGGAATGGCACGCTGATTCTCGGCGGTACCAGCAATGGCGCATATACCGTCAATATGGGCACATCAGGAGAGACCACAATCCATTTAGCCGGCACCGGCAATCATGTGATCACAGCCGGCTCAAACGTTGAAACATTTGTGCAGGATGCCACGCAAGGCGCCGGAGGTTCAACCATTAATGGCTTATTAGGAGGCGATCATATCAACATCGATGCAGCGGTAGCCGGGCTGACAACGCCTCAAACTACTGCGGCGCTTGTTACGGGCGCAGGCCAGTATAACTACAGCGGCGGAGTGCTGACTTATTTTAACAACGTAAACAACGTGGCTGAAACGCTGCATGTAGGTTTTGGTGCGGGGGCAACAACACTCTCCTTGCAAAATGGCCACAGTTTCCTGGTCGGCTGAACTATCCCGGCACAGGATAGACGGTGTTGTTATGGCAGCAACACCGTTCCGTGATGAGTACTTTTAACTGCATATCTGTTCTGTAAAGGCGACGAATGTCTATTAAACGATTTTCCCATGTTTGCTGCGCTGTTTGTGTTGTTGCGGCATTCGGCATGAGTGCTTCGGCAAATGCTCAAACCTGGTCGCTGGAACAGCTTGCCCAACAGGCAGTGTTCAGTCATCCGGCGGTATTAAGCAAACGGTCTGCGGCAACTGCAGCGCAAGCCGACGTGAGTGCCGCAGAATGGCAACGGTTCCCTACACCTGGAATCTCGACCAACACTGACAGCCGCGGGCAGCAGTTTACTCAGCTTAGCTTGCAGCAGCCGATCTGGACGGGAGGGCGCATCACTGCTGGAATAGCCTCGGCCCAATCCCGCCATAACGCCTCGACCAAGGCCGTAGCCGAGACCGGGCAGGATATTTTGATCAAGGTTGTCAACGCTTACGCTGAAGCTGAACGCTGGAAAACACGACAGGGAGTAAGCGTTGAAAACACCAAACAACACGAACTCTTATTGAAGATGATCAGCCGACGCGTCGAGCTGGAAGCGAGTCCAGCGGTAGACAAGGAGCTGGCGAACTCGCGCTTGTTTCAAGCGGAAAATGATCAATCGGTGGCAACTCAGTCCTTGTCGAATTCGTTTACTCAATTGTCGCAACTGGCAGGTGCTCAAGTAACGACAACTTCGGCTATTGCGATCAATGAATCCTTGCTGCCTCCGAACAAGGAAGAGGCGATCAAGCGGGCCATGGACAATTCTCCTGTTCTTGCACGGCTCGCTTTTGAAGTGGATGCAGCTGCTGCTGATATCGACTCAAAAAGGTCGGCTTATTTTCCGCAACTGGCGGTGCGTTATGAAAAGCAAAATGGCTTTATTCAGCAAGGATTTCGCGTGAACTATGACAGGCTAATGCTTACGCTGGAAGCCCAATTCGGTGCCGGGTTTTCCTCTGTTGCGGGAGTCGATGGCGCGATTGCCAAACTTGATGCAGCAAGGCAGGCACATGAAAGCGCTGCCAGGGATTTGCAGCAGCAAGTTGCTCTCGATTGGGACGACATGGTGGCTTCACGCGCCCGACTTTCGAATGCATCGAAAGCCAGTTCAAGTTCTAAAGAGGTTTTTGAATCCTATACGCGCCAATACACCACAGGCAGGAAGTCCTGGCTAGACGTACTGAACTCGGTGCGCGAAGCAAGCCAATCCGAATTGTTGGTTGCCGATGCCGGCGCACAGATGTCAGCGGCCAGCTTACGACTAATTGTGTTGACCGGAAAATTTAACTCTAACCTGGTGCCCTAAAATGAACTATAACCCCGCAATCCCAATGAGTTTCATCGAGTATGCAGCCAGACTCTCCGGCCAGGCTGTATCACGCGCCCATCTTGATGACATCGTCAAAGCGACAGGCATAGGCGACATTACATCAGGACAGGCCACGTCAGCTTTTGTAAGTGCATGGCAAGCAGGCAGGCTGCGCCGGACACCCCAAGCCTTACCGACCCCACGTCAGGAGGATTGTCCTTTTGTCGCACACCACTCGGAATTAGGCTGGCTGGTGGTTGTGTCACAAAACGCCGACGGCAGCTGGGCAGCGCAAAATGCGTCTGGAGAAAAACTGTCGGTCAGCCATCTCGCAGATAGTGAATGCGTGTCGATCCCGGACAAAGGTGCCAACAAGGAAATAAAGCAAAAATCCTCCAACCTGGTCTGGCGATCCATTTTTAAACGGCGGTCAATTTTTGCCGAAGCATTGCTTGCCACTTTCCTGGTGAATGTACTGACATTATCAACTTCACTCTACAGTATGCAGGTCTATGACCGGGTGATTCCTAATCGCAGCTTTTCAACGCTGTTTGTGCTGTCCGCTGGCGTATTTTTCATGGTCATGCTGGAGCTGCTGCTCAAGCACGTGCGCAGTCATGCGCTGGATAAAACGGCAACCCACATTGATGCGGAACTGTCCGAGTGGTTCTTCAAGCGTGCGCTAGGCGTTCGTCTGGAGAGCCGCCCACCATCCGTTGGCACGCTTGCCTCGCAGATACGTGGCTTTGAGTTGATTCGCGGGGTGCTCAGCTCTACGACCATCTTTGTGCTGACTGATGTTCCTTTCGCGCTGCTCTTCATTTTGGTGATTCTAATGATCGGTGGCTGGATGGCGGCTATCCCCCTGCTGCTGCTTCCCATCGCGCTCGTCGCGGGCGTGGTATTTCAGCGGCAAATTATCCGCAGCACAAAAGATAATCAGGGCCAGTCCAACCGCAAGGCGGGTTTGCTGGTTGAATCCATAGACGGTGCAGAGTCACTCAAAGCTAACGGTGCCGAATGGAAATTACAGGCGCGCTGGAATCAACTGGTTGCGGAAGCCGGGGCATCCGATGAAAAGGTCCGCCATTATTCCACCCTGTCACAGCATATAACGGTGGCATTACAACAGCTGGGTTATATCGGAATGATCGCGCTGGGCGCTTATCTGGTCACGGAAAATATCCTCACCATGGGCGCATTGATTGCCTGCTCCATTATCAGCAACCGGGCGCTCATGCCCATCACACAACTGCCTGCCATTATGATTCAAATTGCACAGGCAAAAGTGGCGGCGGATGGATTGGACAGCCTGATTGCCATGCCCAATGAACTGGATGACGTGACAAGCGGCATGATTCCCGGTTTGATTGAAAAAAGCATACGCTTCGATCAGGCACGGTTTTGTTATGGCAAACGGGATCGGATTGCACTGGAAATCGCCAAACTGGAAATCAAGCCAGGAGAACGGGTGGGTATTCTGGGGACGATCGGTTCAGGCAAAAGCACCTTGCTCAAGATGGCGTCCGGCCTCTACCGCCCATCTGAGGGGCGGGTATTTCTGGGTGACCTGGATATGACGATGGTTGCCCCCAAAATCCTGCGCGAAGCCATTGCTTATTTGCCGCAGGATATGCGCCTGATCAGCGGCACCTTGCGGGAAAATTTATTGCAAGGCTTGCCCGACCCAGGCGACGAGGTCATTTTGGAAACTGCACGCGAAACCGGATTGATCGATCTCATCACCAATCACCCGAATGGACTGGCACTCCCTATCACCGAAGGAGGGCGAGGCATATCCGGAGGGCAAATACAATTGATCAGTTTCACGCGGATGGTACTGGCAAAACCAGCCGTTTTCATACTCGATGAGCCGACCGCCTCGATGGATGCGGTGACCGAAGCCCGTGTCGTTGCTTTGCTGGGTAAACTCGCTGCGAACGGCGCAACCTTGCTGATTGCCACCCATAAAACCGCGCTGCTGCCCATCATCGACCGCCTGCTAGTCATCCAGAACGGCAAATTCATAATTGATGGCCCGCGCGATCTGGTATTAGCCAAATTGTCAGGCCAAACCCATGTCGAGGGCACTGCTCCAGACGGGCACGGCGAACATGCCACCCCTGATGTTGCAAACGATCCATCGCAGGAAGATTACCCCGTGGGCAATCAGTTGCAAACCAGCCATGCCGGCTTCCCTGTCGCCTCCCCGGCCCTCCCGCGCACGCGTGCGAGGGCGGCAAGGACTCGCCTTGCAAGTGCCACATGAATCAAATTCTTGCTGCATAACCAACTTGAGGTATCAAATCATGACACATACAACACACAGCTCAAGCCGCATCCTGGTTTTAAGCAGCGCATTCGCCGTTGGCGGATTTGTAGCCTGGAGCGCCTGGGCAAATATCGACCAGATCACCCGTGCGCAGGCACAAGTGATTGCCAGTTCCCGCAACCAGATTATCCAAGCGCCAGATGGTGGCGTTGTCGAGGAAATGCTGGTCAAGGAAGGCACTCACGTTACACGAGGACAGCCTCTGGTTCGCTTCGACAAAACAAAATCCGAAGCCTCGTACCTTGAAACGCAAGCCAAGGCCGCCTCCCTGAAGGCGGCAGTTGCCCGACTCAATGCGGAAGTTTTTGGCGGGCCGCTGAAGTTTCCCCCAGAACTTAAAGACTATCCTGAAATGCGCACCAATCATGAGACGTTATTCAAGAAACGCCAGTCAGCAGTAAATGGTGAAATCGAATCGCTGCAGAAGTTGTTAACACTGGTCACAACCGAACTGGATATCAATTTACCACTGCTCAAAGCAGGCGATGTCAGCAAGACTGACGTGCTTAAACTCCAACGCCAGGTTGCTGAAATTCAGGGGCAGATAACCAATCGACGCAACAAATACATGCAGGATAGCCAAACTGAATTATCCAAGGCACAGGAAGAACTCGACGGCGTACTTCAGGTTCTCGCTCAGCGCAAGGATCAATTGGATCATACCGTCAGCACCTCACCGATGGACGGTGTGGTGCGCAACGTGCGCATCACCACCCGTGGAGGTGTGGCGCGTCCTGGCGAAGAAGTCATGCAGATTGTTCCGGTTGACGATGACCTGCTGATCGAGGCGAAAGTAAGTCCTACTGATGTCGGTTTTGTGAAGCCGGGATTACCCGTCTCGATCAAACTGGATGCGTATGACTATACGATTTACGGAACATTGCAGGGAGAGGTTACCTTTATCAGCGCCGATACGCTGAGCGATGAAAACCGCAGTGCCAGTGAAAAACCTTTTTATCGTGTGCAGGTTAAGGCCCGGGGCAAGAACTTTGACGGACGCGCGGCCGATCGCATCGAAATTCAGCCTGGCATGACCGCCACGGTTGAAATCAAGACGGGGAGTAATTCTGTTTTGAAATACCTGACCAAGCCGATTACCAAGACCATGTCCGAATCGCTAAGTGAGCGCTAACCCCACCAGTTAAATTACCTTCGGCAAAACCGGGGGTTTATTAGCTGAACCCTCAAAGGGACCGATAAAATCGTGAGCCGACCCGGGGCAACTGATTTTATCCCCCTTCAGGGCGGAAGTCTTGCCGTTGCTGCCTTTAACGATGGTACATCCTGCCATCAGTACCGCAGCCATCACAATCAGCTTCTTAATCGTTTTTCCTTTTGTTAATTATTCGGTTAGTAGTCTCATAATTCGATAAGCATTTCGACTCAACAATCGCTATGTGAAGTTAAAAATACGTAGTTACTTTAGAACAAATACAGTGTTTCACCCACTGCGTTTAACTGCCTCCATCTCTTACATTTACACCATGCAAATATTCCTCCAATGAGTTGCCATTCGGCGGCGAAAAGGACGTCACAGCATGCACCAAACTGTTTCTGCCATGTAATTTGTGAGTGCAAAAACTGGAAACTATCTAAAAAATATTGATAGTTATTGAGTGATCGAGTGGTTAAATTTATCAGGGAGCAAATAAATCGTGAAGAAAGCCCAACGTAAGTCTTTCAAGCTAAATCAGATCACCGTATCGATCGTGCTCGCGATAGCCTCACAATTCTCGGCAGACGTGGCGTATGCCAACGGAGGATATGGAACAAACACTGATATCTCTGGCGCAACGATCAATATACCGACGTATTACGCCAGCAGCCCTCAAGGTGTGCAGCCAGCGTTTAATACCACCACTCATACCTATGATCCACTGGCAACGGTTGATACGGGTACTGCCTTACGCAAATTTGTTGATCCCCTGGCTGGAGTTACGGGAGCAGGTATCCCACTGGCGATCACGGAGAAATGGTTTAATCCTCTGACCAACACGCAAACTACAGATGACTATTACGAAATTGCGATCGTTGCCTATACCCAACAAATGCACAGTGACCTGCCCAAGGCGACCAGCTTGCGTGGCTATGTGCAGATCGAAACTCCGGCCATTGCAGCAGGTCTGGCTGATGCCGCTGGCTTAAAAAGCGATCACATTGCGCTCAAATATCCCAATGGACAGCCGATTGTGGATGCAACAGGGAAACAGGTTTTCGCGGTTCATCAGCCGCACTATATGGGTCCGATCGTCGTTGCATCAAAAGGCACAGCGGTACGGATTAAATACACCAATTACTTGCCCTACACCGATGCCGCCGGGTTAGCTGTCGGCACTCCCAATGGGGGTGAAATACCCCTGCCAGTAGATGAGCACATTGCAGGTGGCGGCCCAATTGTAGATGCAGCAGGCCTGCCGATTCTTGATCAGAATGGCAAGCCAATTAAATTTTCTCAAAACCGTGCTGAAATACACTGGCACGGCGGTGATACACCGTGGATCAGTGATGGCACCCCGCATCAATGGGTGGCTCCAGCAGGTGATATCTCTTACACGGTAAAGGATGCTACTCATCCGAACGGGGTGGGCAGAGGCGACTCCACACAGAATGTGCCTGACATGCCCGATCCAGGTCCCGGCTCGGCCACACTGTATTTTCCGAACAACCTGAGCGCCCGCCTGATGTTCTTTCATGACCACACTTCCGCTCTGACCAGACTTAACGTGTATGCGGGTCTCGCTGCTGGGTACGTGATTACCGACCCGGTTGAACAGGGGCTGGTCTCGAGCGGAGTCATTCCCAATACACTGCTTGGTATCGGAATTCCACTGATCATCCAGGACAAGACCTTTGTGCCAAATAACATCGGCCCTGCCGGCGGAACTGTGAACATTAAAGGCGTAGCCACGCAAGTCACTCAATCACAAGATGCCAAGTGGAACTTGACCCATTGGGGGCAACCGGGTGACTTGTGGTTTCCGCATGTGTATGAGCCCAATCAGGATCCGAATTCGCTCGACGGCACCAGCCCGGTTGGGCGTTGGGACTGGGGCCCCTGGTTCTGGCCGGTGTTTCCTGCGCAATACTCACTGCCATCGGGTAATTATGGCGATGCAACCACCACACCGGAAGCATTCATGGACACGGCCGTGGTGAATGGTCAAGCCTATCCAACACTGACAGTGGATCCCAAAGCCTATCGTTTCCGTATTTTGAGCGTCGGTAATGACCGTGTGTTTAACCTGGGGCTTTATCAGGCGGTAGACGCGAATGGCAAGGTCTGCGATACCGGCAACGCGAAGCCGGCGATTAGTCCTCTCGCCGCCGGTCAGACGGGAGCCTTGGCTGCTTGTACCGAAGTCAGGATGGTTCCGGCGACACCTACCCCCGGCTTCCCGGCCAAATGGCCAACCGATGGCCGTGCAGGTGGTGTACCTGATCCCGCCACAGCAGGACCCGATATCATTCAAATCGGTAACGAAGGCGGTTTGCTGCCTGCCCCGGTAATCTTGCCATCACAACCTGTCACCTATGACCAGAATGTACGCAGCATAACCATATCCAGCGTATTGAAACATGACCTGCTGTTGGCGCCGGCCGAACGTGCGGATGTGATCATCGACTTCTCCAAGTACGCAGGCCAAACCCTGATTGTTTACAATGATGCGCCCGCGCCTATGCCGGGATTCGATCCGCGCGTTGATTATTTCACCGGCAACGGTGACCATACCGGAGGAGGTGGCGCATACAACACCCAGGCAGGTTATGGTCCGAACACCCGTACCATCATGCAAATCAAGGTGAATAACGTCACGCCTGCGGCCCGGTTCAACACGGCTGCATTGGCGGCGGCCTTACCAGTTGCCTATGCAGCGTCACAACCTGCGCCTATCGTCCCGGAATCGGCTTACAACGCTGCATTTGGTACCACTAATACTGATAACTATGGAAGGATATTTACCGGATCGAAATCTGCGCCGGCCTTTAGCTGGCCTATCCCCGGTTTTGTTGATATTGGCGTTGTCGACCCGGCAACCGGTCTGATCACGCCAGGCAGCGGTGTACAAATTACGAATCCCGGTGCGGGTTATACGAAAGCCCCGACAGTAACCATTAGCGGAGGAGGCGGTTCTGGTGCGACGGCAACTGCAACAATTAGTACTGCAGGTGCAAGCAAAGGGACCGTTACGGGTATTACAATCACAAATCCTGGTTCAGGGTATACCTCCGTGCCAGCCATCACTTTGTCGGGTGGAGGGGCTGCCACAAACGCGTCCGCATCAATTTTGACATCACCGGCGGCAAAAAGAATACATGTAATCAATAAAGCCATTCAGGAGTTGTTTGATCCGGTATATGGAAGGATGAATGCAACGCTGGCTGTAGAGCTCCCGTACTCCAGCGCGATCGTTGCGACCACGGTTCCACTGGCCTACATTGATGCACCGATCGAGAACATGGATGCCATCAAGGATGGCGAAACCCAGATCTGGAAAATCACCCACAACGGTGTGGACTCGCACCCGGTGCACTTCCACCTGGTCAACGTACAGGTAATCAACCGCGTCGACTGGGCCGGAGTGATCAAGCCGCCCGAAGCTAACGAATTAGGCTGGAAGGAAACGCTCAGGATGAATCCCCTGGAGGACGTCTACGTTGCGGTGAAAGCGGTACACCCGGCGACGCCATTCGGCCTGCCAAAAAGTCAGCGCGCGCTGGACCCATCGCAAGCCGTTGGTTCCCAATTGGGCTTTACCCAAATTGATCAATTGACAGGCTTTGCACCGACGTTCCAGACTCAACTGGTGAACGGTGTCTCAACCAACGTTCCAACCACGTTGTATTCCAACCAGTTCACGGACTTTGACAACGAATATGTGTGGCACTGCCACATTCTGGGTCACGAAGAAAATGACTTCATGCGCCCATTCATATTCCATCCAAATGTGACAGTGCCTGATGCACCGGGCCAGGTGAGTATCGCTGGCAGTACGGTCTCCTGGACAGATCCAACGCCTTGGGGTGGTCAGGATGCTCAAGGTATTCCAACTGCAGGTACCAATGCAGCTTATCCTGCTCCGACAAGCAGCCCGAAGAATGAAATTGGCTTCTATGTACAACGGACGGTAGCTGGTACGACCAGCACTATAGCTAGTGTGCCAGCCAATGTAACAAACTGGACGGATACGACAGGAACCGTAACCTCGGCAAACGCATCGCAATATACGGTGGTTGCCTACAATGCTGCGGGTAATTCTGCTACGGGTCAATCAACTACTGTCAACTGCGGCACTTGCGCCATAACGGTGGCAGCAAAAGCAGCCACCGCAGCTGCGAACACGGCATCGAACACGGCAGCGGTAACAGCGGCAGTAACAGCTGCGGCAGCGGCAGTACCTGTAGTATCAGCGGCACCGGCGGTACCGACAGGATTGACGCAGACGCTGAATGCTAACGGTACAGTGACGTTGAGCTGGAATGCAGTTGCTGGCGCCACTAGCTATTTAGTGACCTATGGCTCACCTGCTAAAACTTATCGCACAGCCACCTCTCTAGTACCCCCTGCAACGCTAACGCTTACTGCGGCGTCAAACAGCAAGGTAAGCGTTGTAGCAGTGGGAGCTGGGGGAGCGTCAGCGGCTTCGACCAGTTTGTACAATGGCGTTGCTTATGCCCCGGTCGCCTTTACTGCAAAGTCTGGAACCAATCCCGGGACTATTACGTTAACTTGGGCAAATAATCCATTGAACGTAAATAACGTGAGCGGCCTGGCACTTTCCTGGGCCGGTGCGACTGGACCCGTTAGCCATACGTTTGGTCCGACATCGACAGGTGCCACCTTGACTGGATTAGCTACCGGCAACTCCTATAGTTTCACGCTTCTGGCAACTAGCAATATTGGTAATTCTGCGGCAATAACTTCAGCTGCGGTAGTAGCACCATAGCACCTTCCGCCGCAGGTTAACGGTTGCCAAGTGGTTGCTTATAAATTTCAGAGTCCGCGCAAATGCAGGCAAAATTTTTACATGAGGAGGAATGATGAAATCTAAATGGATAGTGTTATGTGGTTTGGTAGTTATGGTTACGCAAGCAGGAGCCGAAGAGGCAGCCCCTCTTAAAACCAAGAAGGATATGCTGAGTTATAGCATAGGCGTGAGCATAGGAAAAAATTTAAAGAGGGAGGACACGGATGTTGACCTGAATTATTTGATTCAGGGTTTAAAAAGCTCGCTTGCAGGAGAGCATTTGCTCCTGTCTGACAAGGAATGGCGCGGCGTGTTGAACTCCTATCAGAGTGAAATCTCGCTGCATGCCAAGGTGACCCGGCAACAAGCAATGGAAGTTAACAAGAAAAAAGCAGATGCTTTTTTGTCTGAGAACAAGACAAAAGAGGGGGTTGTCGTTCTGCCAAGCGGGGTTCAATACAAGATTATCAAGGCGGGTGATGGCAGTAAGCCTGTCGATTCCAGCATGGTACAAGTCAATTACCGTGGGACTCGGATCGACGGTATGGAATTTGATGCGACCGAACCCGATCACCCTGCCAAATTTAAACTCTCTGCGCTGATTGCAGGCTGGAAGGAAGCATTAAAACTAATGCCAACCGGTTCCAAATGGCAGATTGTCATTCCTCCCCAGTTGGCTTACGGCGAGCGAGGGGCCGGCAGTGACATCGGACCGAATGAAGCACTCATCTTTGAAGTTGCGCTGATGGCGATCGAATAATTTTCGTTGGCGTACTGTTGGCATTAAGCAATTGTATTTACAAAACAAGGAAAAGTAGTATGCGATACTTTAAAATTGTTTTATCAAATGCTTGCATCTGCTTTATAGAATTTGTAATAGCGGTGGCCTTATTTGGTGCCGTTTTCACCGTCGGGATAGCTGTGGCAGATTATTCCTACGTTCCAATGGCTGTACTAACCACAGCAAAGCAGATCATCCTTACCAGCACAGAACTATTAACGCAGCCACCATAACCAAATAGACATTAAAACACTTATAAAACAGTAAGTTAGAAATATTTTCAACCACATTGCAATTAGATACTGCACCTTTACTAAAGGAAATTGATAATGAATCTTAAATGGCTAATGCTGTTTAGCCTCGGGTTGTTTGCTTTGCAAGCAAGTGCCGAGCAATCAGTGGTAATTGATGCACAGGCGATAGATGAGCAGACGGATACTACAGGGGCAGATGTAAATACAACTGCTCAAGCCGAAACGCCGGCAGTGTCTCCTGGGGATGCCAATAGAGAGAGGGTTCTCAAGGGTGGGAAAATGAGCCCGAAACAAAAACACGAATTGGCCAAGGCTGCATTGTCGGAAAGTAACCAACAGACAGGCAACGATTTCCTTGCCGCTAACAAAGCCAGGCAGGGTGTTGTCAGCCTGCCAAGCGGTGTACAGTACAAAATCCTGATTGCAGGTAAAGGCAAGAAGAAGCCGACTGAAGCCAGCGTAATACTGTGCCGTTATCAGGGTGGGCTCATTGATGGAACCGTCTTTGAAAAATCCGATGCCAAAAAGCCCGCAACACTTAATGTAATTGGGCTTTTGCCGGGATTGAAAGAAGCCGTCAAACTTATGAGCACAGGTTCAAAATGGCAGATTGTCGTTCCTCCGCAACTGGGCTACGGTGATCGGGGCAATCGGGTTATTGGTCCGAATGCCGTGCTGATTTATGAAATGGAAATTATTACCATCAAATAAATAGTGCATCGTTCAAGAGTGTTCCGCCTGCCTTGATATTCTTTAAACGGGCCAAAACATGTGCAACCAACGCGAAGGCAGCAAGGCTAGCAAGCAGACCTGCGTATTCCCCCTGCATAGCCAGGGGTTTACGCCACTGAATTACGTAAATCTCCGCAGACCTGCACAGTAGATGGTTATCGCTGCCAGTCAGCATTTTCTGCCGTACAAAAGCCGTACAAAATAAGTAATCTACTCAGGCAAAATACAGTGTTTCACCCACTGCTTTTAACAGTCCCATCTCTTACATTTACTCCACGCGAATATTTCTCCAATGAATTGTCATGCTGCGGCGGAAATTAGCGACACGCGTGCAACCGGTTTCGAACATCGTTTGTTTGGCGTAAACAATTCGATGAAGTATTACTCTGCATCTTGTCCAACTCCGAGAGGTTTATATGAAAAGTGAAAAACTACCATTGACCGCTGCGGTAATGCTCGCGGCAATCGGAATGATAGCCCCGGCGCATTCAGCATGGGCTAACGATTCAAGCGAACACCACTCCAACCACTCCCGCATGATGAATACTGACGATCCGCATGCCCATCATCAGCACATGATGACAGATGAGACAAAACACTCGATGGAGCACTACGAACTGCCCAAGGTCAAACTGGTGCGGGATGACGGCAAGAGCGTTTTTCTCACAGAAGAACTGAACGATGGGCGTCCGGTAATCATGAATTTTATCTTTACTTCCTGTACCACCATCTGCCCGGTGATCAGCCGCACATTCTCAGGGATTCAGGATGAACTCGGCAGCGAACGGGACAAGGTGCACATAGTTTCGATTTCGATTGATCCTGAACAAGATACTCCGCCAGTGCTGAGGAAATATGCCAGCAAGTATGGAGCCGGGCCAGAGTGGAATTTCTACACCGGCACGGCAGCGGCAAGCATCGCGGTGCAGCAGGCCTTCGACGTTTACCGTGGCGATAAGATGGACCAACCCCCGGTAACTTTCTTGCGTGCAGCCCCCGGACAACCCTGGTTACGCATCAATGGTTTCGCTACGGCAGGCGACCTGCTGCAGGATTACCGAGCCCTGATCTCCCTCAAATCATTTCGCCCGAACCAGTAACAGCGCACCAAACCGCAGTTTTTAAAATACCAGCAAAGGATATCGCCATGGCTAATTTTTTAAAGATAAACTGGGCCGCAGCAGCACTATGGTTTCGCTACAGCGGACGACCAGTTGCACGATTATCGGGATCAGATCGCCTTAAATAATTTCACCTGATCCAGATAAAACGTACTAGGTCGCAGTTTTTACAACTACCAGAAAAGGATAGCACCATGGCTAATTTTTCAAAAATGCGTCGGGCAGTCATTGTTATTGCGTTGGGAGCAAGCATACCGCTGACCTGTCAAATAGCCTTTGCGGAGCAGGATAACGGACAGGAATCAATTGAGCTTTCATTTGATCAGAGTGAAACATCTGCTGCAGCAGATGCGAGTATGCAAACCACAGATATAAAACCGGCTGAATCAGATGTGTCCAATTCGGCAGATCAGAGCAATACAGCCTACGTCGAGAATGCCGAGGGGGCGGCCGAAATTAATAATACACAGACGATAGACGACCAGCCTGGTGCCTCGACGTCAGAAATGCAGGAGCCTGCTCATGTTGATATACCGAGCGAATCAGCAATTGATGCTGGCGGCGCGCAAATTCCCAAGGGCGGCAGGATGAGTCTGAGGCAAAAAGTCGCTGTGGACAAAGCAGCACTGTCTAAGGTTAACAGGCAACAGGGAGACGATTTTCTTGCAACCAACAAGGCAAGACAAAATATGGTCAGTCTGCCGAGCGGGGTGCAGTACAAAATTTTGAGGGAGGGTAAAGGCAAAAATCCGACTGAAAACAGCGTGCTGCTGTGTCGTTATCAGGGTACGCTCATCGACGGAACTGTGTTTGATGAATCCGATGCCAAGCAACCCGTTACACTAAATGTGACGGGGCTATTACCTGGCTTGAAGGAAGCAATCAAGCTGATGACCACTGGCTCAAAGTGGCAGATTGTTGTTCCTCCGCAACTCGCCTACGGTGATCGGGGTGATCGGGGTGTTGGTCCGAATGCCGTACTGATTTATGACATGGAAATTCTTGCCACTAATTAGATCAACGCCTGATGTTAGGACAAAATGAAAACTACCCAGATTGATAATAGAAACGGATTTCTTTCGCTGGCAAAGACTCGATTCAGACGGATAAGAGCGACTTTTATATTAAGATTCACGCTGAGTCTTTTGTTATCAGTTTCAGCGTCCACCCAGAGTATTGCAACCCCCGTTGCCGATGAGATAGAGCTAGGTCGTCGTATCTATCTCGAAGGCATTCTTCCTTCCGGCGCTGCATTGACAGGTACCCGCTTTGGAAACACGATGGTTTCAGGCGCTTCAGTTGCCTGCGTAAACTGCCATCGTCGTAGCGGAATGGGGCAAGTTGAAGGTGATATTCAGGTACCACCGATTACCGGAAATTTTCTGTTTGCGACGGGCAAGGATAAACAACTGGCGACGATGGATCCACGTGTAAGCAAACGCTTCAACCAGGCTCACGATCCTTATACCGATGCATCTTTAGCGAATGCGATTCTTCACGGCACAAATAACCGTGATCAGCAAATGAATGTGGCCATGCCACGATATAACATGAGCGAATCGGAGCTCAAAGCGTTAACGGCTTATCTTAAGCAGCTATCGTCGCATTGGTCGCCCGGTGTTACCGAAAGCAGCATTCGCTTTGCCATGGTAATTACCCCTGATGTCGATCCCGTGCGGCGCCGCGTGTTGATTGACATGATGCGCACCATCTTCCATCAAAAAAACGGCAGCACTGTCATTGCGTCGAAACCAGGTGCCGCACGTCGTCACATGACTTCAGCGGCAGAGTTAGTATTGGGAACTGAGCGTAACTGGACATTGGATGTATGGGAGCTGCAAGGTGCTCAGGAAACCTGGGGCGAGCAGTTAGCGGCACGTTATCGCAGCCAGCCTGTCTTTGCGTTGGTCTCAGGATTAACGAACTCCACCTGGCAGCCTGTGCATGACTTCTGCGAACGTGAGCAAGTTCCCTGTTGGTTCCCAAGTGTCGATTTACCGGTGATAACGCAGTCTCAGTATTCGTTCTATTTTTCAGGCGGTGTCATGCTCGAAGCGGATGTCCTGGCACGACACTTGTTGGATCAGGCGGTACCGCCGCAACACGTAGTGCAGATCTATCACGACGATGACGTGGGGGGCGCGGCCTCGCATGAACTTTCACATGCGCTTGCGAACTCGAAAATCTCGGTCGAAAATCGCATTTTGCGCACAGACATGGCGACTGTTGACGCATTGAATAAAGCCTTGGGAAAAATCAAACCCAATGATGCTGTGATGTTGTGGCTGCAGCCAGATGAAATAGAAATATTGAGTAAAATCAAGCCTGTATTTGGAAATAGCTATTTTTCCGCCGTGCTTGCCAAAGCAGAACATGCGCCATTGTCAGCGGACTGGAAGGTTCGTTCACGGTTGGTTTATCCCTATGAATTGCCGGAAAAGCGCGCAGCGAATTTGGCCTATTTTCATGCGTGGCTCAATATTAAGAAACTGCCCCTGGTTGACGAAGCGATGCAATCAGAATCATTTTTTGCTTTAAATTTTCTGACCGATACGCTTGCAGAGATGTTGGATAACATTCACCGCGATTATCTGTTGGAACGTGCCGAAACCATGTTAAGCAAACGAGAAGGCAGCAAGGCAGAACAGGAAACAAGAGATCGTGCGGCGTTGGGGCGACCAGGCGACCTGGAAAGAAAACACGGAACACTGACGGCTGCGGAAGGCGAGAGGTTACAAATTGCAAACCGGCCAGGTATGGCCAACACAAGTCATGGCACGACCATTTATCCGCATTTGAGTTTAGGGCCAGAGCAGCGTTTTGCCTCTAAAGGCGGGTACATTGTACGGTTTGCTGATGGCAATGGCGATAAGTTGATTGCCGAATCCGACTGGATTGTTCCATGATCCTTAAGGAAGATGATTTAATCCGTTCGTGGCGAGCCTGTCGAACCATGATCGGATAAATTTAAAATAATCAAGTAGTTACATACACCCTTCAACAAGCTCAGGGCGAACGGATAATCTGATCAGCGTTTTTTTAAACGCTGGACTTCACCCGGCTCCTTGAACTTCATCCGATTTACTGATTCATTCTTCTTCAGATTAGATATTCCCAATGCCCCTCCTGAAGCTGATGAAGTCCGGAATACGTAGTTACCTCAAAACGAATACGGTGTTTCCCCCACTGTTTTTCACTGGCCTTTCTCTTACAGTCATTCCACAACAACGTACTGCTTGTGAATTGCCATTCAGTTGCCTGAATGGACACACAGCACGAATCAAATTGTTTCAGCGATGTAATGTGAAATATGTCAATGCAAGAACTGGAAACTGTCTGAAAAATTGTCGACAGTTACTGAATCATCGGGTGGTTAAACTTATCAGGGAGCAAAGACATCGTGAAGAAAGCCCAACATAATTCTTTCAAGCTAAATCCAATTACTGCGTCTATCGTACTCGCGATGTCATCTCAATTACCGGCTAACGTGGCGCATGCCGGTTCAGGCTGGGGCACCGGCGTCAATGCAAGCAACACCCCGGTTATGGTAAAAACCTATTACGCCAATAGCCCTGCTGGCCCGGTCCCTTACCTTGATCCTGCCACAGGCCAAACTGTTCCTGCACTTGATCCCGTAACTGGCTTGGCTACCGGACTTCCGGTGGTAGCTGATACGGGCAAGGCACTTCGCAAATTTGTTGATACGCTACCTGGCATTCCAGGCGTTACCACATACACAACACCCAATGCGCCTGTCGGCTCCCCGGCAGGAGCAAACAATCTGGGACAATACATCCCGGTAGCCGTCCCGGAAAAGAATTGGACCAATCCCGCAACCGGTATCAAGACGACTGATGATTATTACGAAATTGCGGCCATTGAATATTCAGAAAAAATGCATAGCGACCTGGTCAAGGCAACCCACCTGCGCGGCTATGTGCAATTATCCACGGCAAACAATCCGGGCAAACATATTGCGCTGACTTATCCCAACGGTTCGCCGGTTCTGGATACAAAAGGGGTTCAGGTTTTCGCCTATGACAACCCTCACCACTTGGGTCCTATTATTCAAGCGACCAGTGGCACGGCAGTGCGTGTCAAATTCACCAACTATCTGCCTGTAGGAGGCGGACTGTTTATCCCGGTGGATACGACAATCACGGGGGCAGGACTGGGGCCTGATGGTGTTACCAGTTACAGCCAAAACCGTGCCGAGATTCATTTGGTCGGTGGACAATCGCCATGGATCAGCGCGGGTTCTCCCCACCAATGGGTTGCCCCGGCGGGTGAGACGGCAGCTTATGCTGCGGGCCTGGGTAAAGGGGTCAGCGCGAAAAACGTACCTGATATGACTGATCCTGGCGCAGGTTCTTCTACCCTGTATTTTCCGAACACGCAGAGTTCTCGCTTCATGTTCTATCAGGATCGCACATCCGGCCTAACGCGCCTTAACGCTTATGCGGGTCTCGAAGCGGGTTACTTTATTACCGATACAACAGAGCAAGGACTCATAGCGAGCGGCGCTATTCCTGCCGACCAGATTCCCCTGATCATCGAAGACAAAACCTTCGTGCCTGCAAACATCGCCCAACAAGATGCCAAATGGGACACCCTCCATTGGGGGCAACCGGGAGACCTGTGGTTCCCGCATGTATATGAAACTAATCAGGATCCGAATTCGATGAGCGGCGTCAACCCGGTGGGTCGTTGGGAGTATGGCCCCTGGTTCTGGCCGATCTTTACTGCAACTCAACCGCTACCATCGGGCAGTTATGGCAATGCAAGCTTCACGCCGGAAGCATACGAGGATACCCCCCTGATTAACGGCACAGCCTATCCAACATTGACAGTGGATCCCAAGGCTTATCGTTTCCGCATTCTGAACGCCAGTAATGACCGTTATATTAATCTGGGGTTGTACAAGGCAGACACGACAGCAAAAGCACCTCAGCTTGATCAAAATGGCAATCCCATTGTTGATGCCAATGGCAATCAACTTTACTTCGCAAATACCGAAGTCAAGATGGTACCTGCAATGGCAGATGCTGCCGGCAATCCGCTAACCCCCTCTAACACAGGCGCTGGGCTGGCGTATGACCCGACTTGCCTGTGTCAGTACCCTACCCTCCCGCAACTCCAGCCGAGCATAGCTTTTTCCGGCCCCACGCGTGCCTGGCCATCAGATGGCCGCATCAGTGGCGTACCGGATCCAACGGCAGTCGGCCCGGACTTTATTGCCATTGGTAACGACGGTGGCTTGCTGCCGCTCCCGGTGGATATTCCATCACAACCTGTCACCTATGAGCAAAATCGTCGCAGCATTACCGTAATGAACATCTACGGCTACGGCCTGTTGCTGGGCCCTGCCGAACGCTCGGATGTGATCGTCGATTTCTCCGCATATGCCGGTCAAACCCTGATTCTTTACAACGATGCACCCGCACCAGTCCCGTTCAACGATCCGCGTGTTGACTATTACACCGGTGCCCCCGACCTGACAAGTACAGGTGGTACTTATGGTACCAAGCCGGGTTATGGTCCAAACACCCGCACCATGATGCAAATCAAGGTGAATGCTGCCCCGGTGGCAGCCACCGGTACTTTCAATGCAAATGCCTTGTTGACCGCGTTGCCCGCAGCCTATGCTGCATCCCAACCGGCCCCGATTGTTCCGCAATCGGCTTATAACGCCGCATTTAAAACAAATGATGCGGATACCTATGCACACGTCGCCACAGGCTCAATCGCTCAACCTAACCTGAATTTCACAACAACCGGCACCATGACCATTACTGGCCTGAGCCTGATAACTTCAGGGGGTACAAGAACACCAGGAGGAACGATAATAGGAAATGCAATCCCGGGTTCGGGTGGCGGCTATATGTCCGCGCCGATTGTTAACTTTAATAATGGAGCATGCCTGCCGGCGGGTGTGCCATCAGCGGAAGCTACCGCAGTCGTCAATGCAACGACACACCAGGTGACGGCCGTCAATCTCGTTAATCCTCTTGGATATCCCGGATATACCTGTGCTCCTAGCATCACGTTTACGCCTACAACGAACTCAGGGGTAATTTCAAACATCGGCCTGGCGAATAGTGGTTCAGGATATACGGCCCCGACCGTTACCATTACGGGAGGAGGAACTGGAGCTACAGCCACCGCAAGCACCGCTTCGCCAGTTTCCAGTATCGTTACCGTGCTGAACGGCGGTTCAGGATATACGGCTCCGACGGTAACTATTTCCGGCGGTGGTGGCACCGGTGCGGCAGCTACCGCAACAGTTGGCAGCACGCCGGTTTCCAGCGTTGCGATGGTGAGTGGCGGTGCAGGATATACGGCTCCGACGGTGACTATTTCCGGCGGTGGTGGCGCGGGTGCAACAGGTACCGCGATAGTTGGCACCTCGCCGGTTAGCAGCATCGCGATGTCGAGTGGCGGTACAGGATACCTGGCTCCGACAGTTACTATTAGCGGGGGTGGAGGCACTGGAGCAACCGCGACAGCGACAGTCGGCACCTCGCCGGTTAACAGCATCACGGTAACGAAGGGAGGTTTAAAATATAAAACTCCGACTGTTAACATTATTCCGGTGGATGGCAATGGTACCGGCGCTACCGCGACCGCGACCATAGACGGGACCGGTGCGGTAACCGGCATCGCAATCAAAAATGTGGGTTCAGGCTATACGACTGCACCGCGCATCACAATTACGGATGGCCCTACTCGTCACTCAGGCCCTACGACAGCAACGGCGACAGCGACAGTCTTACCGGCAGCAGGTTCCGTGACCGGCATCACATTTACCGGGGGTTCTGGTTATACGTCTGCACCATCTGTCACGATCACGGATGCCACCGGTACAGGTGCAATTGCAACAGCGACAGTCTCGCCGACAGCAGGCACCGTCACCGGCATCACAGTTACCGGGGGTTCTGGTTATACGTCTGCACCGTCTGTCACGATCTCGGATATCGCCGGTGGTACAGGCACTGGTGCATCGGCGAAAGCGATAGTCGGCGCAACAGCGGGGGCCGTGACAGGCATCACTGTCACAAATACAGGTACAGGTTATACGTCTGTACCATCCATCACGATCGCGGATGCCACCGGTAAAAACGCATCGGCGACAGTTCCACTCGAGTTCGGACCTGGTGTAGTGACAGGCATCACAATCACTAATCCAGGTACAGGTTATACCTCTGTACCCTCCATCACGATCGCGGATGGCGCCGGTGGTGCCGGTACAGGTGCATCGGCAATTGCAGCTATTTCCGGGACATCGGGTGCCGGCGCACAGGCGACCGTTATAACCTCCAATTCGCAATCGATCCCTGTACGCACCAAAGCCGAACAAGAGTTGTTTGATACTTACGGCCGGTACAATTCGACGGGCGGCGTAGAACTTCACCTGGGCAGCCAGGCAATTCAGACTACTGTCCCATTGTCTTATATTGATTCGCCGACTGAGATTATCGGTGACAGCGATACTCAAGTCTGGAAAATCGTGGATAACGGCTTCTGGTCCAACTCGATGCACTTCGATTTTGTTGACGTGCAACTGATTAACCGCGTGGGTTGGGACGGCACAGTGAAGGCGCCTGCGTCCAACGAAGTAGGCTGGAAAGATACCCTCAGGCTGAATCCCCTGGAAGATGTCGTGATTGCGATGAGAGCCAGGCGCCCGTCGATACCATTCGGGCTGCCACAGAGTTTACGCGCGCAGGATCCATCGGTGGCGTTGGGTGTCGCAGGTTCCAACTTGGGCTTCATCATTGACCCGGGGGTGATGACACTTCCCACGGATACACCTCCGAGTACGCGACTTCTCACAACGACCACCAATGTAATGACAAATTATGACAACGAATATGTCTGGAACTCTGCCATTCTGGGCCATTCGGAAGATGACTTTATGCGTCCTATTGTATACAAGCCCATCGTGACAACGCCGGATACGCCAGCCAACCTGGCCCAAAACGCAGGAACGTTGACCTGGACAGACCCAACCCCTGCGGGTGTTGCCACGACGCTGGCCAATCCGAAAAACGAAGTCGGATTCATCGTGCAACGCGCCAGTGGCAACGCTGCATTTGCCGAAGTAGCCAGGGTGCCTGCCAACGCGACAAGTTGGGTCGATACTAAACAGGTGCTGGGCATCACTTACTCGTACCAGGTCATGGCTTACAACGCGATGGGTAATTCATTGCCATCTAATACCATCGCAGCAAAATCTCTACCTGCAGCACCAAGCGGTGTAACAGCAGTAGCGGGCACAGTTGGCTCTCGTTCGATCACGGTGAACTGGACAGCCAGTCCTGCAATCGTGACGGGTTATACAATTCAAAGTTGTCAGATGAACACGGCATTAACAGCCTGCGGAGCATGGGGCACCGTCGGTGCCGTCGGCGCAAACATCACCACGTTCAAGAATAATACCAGGCTGAACAGAGGGCGTTCCTACCGTTATCAGGTCATGGCGAATGCTGGAGCTGGAATTAATTCTGCGTACGCCGGGCCTTCAAATACCGTAGTCGCGCCTTAAGTGTTATATCGCCGGTGTTGACACTGCATCTGCCAACACCGGCATTCAACCTTCGCCTTTATTCAATGAAGCGCAACTGATACTCGTCCAGCGTCAAGACCTGTGTTCTTCGATGGGTTTTAGATACCTCTCGCAACATTTCTGAATCTTTGACCCGCCGGTGTCGTGCCACAAACGCGTCATTGCCCAGCAGCAACTGGTGACGCATTTCTTCAAGCGGACCGGGTAAATCCTTAACTGACATCACGAATTGACGATAGCCCTTGAGTGCATCGTTGCGCTGCGCACCAAACTGACCAAGCAACCAGTCTATAACCAAGCTACGTGGGGGTGCTTCCATTACGGTGGCGAAAGCAGGAATCCACGACGAGTTCAGGTGGCTCGCAGTAAAACGATTTAAGGAAGTTGGATCTATCGGTGGGGTTGCCAAGGATTAGGGTTGGTCGAGCAAACTGAGCTTTCGCGAAAAATAGTCTTCCAGGGGTGACGTAAAATTAACCTGGAAAAAGCAGTTGTCCACGAAATGGTTCTCGCATAAGTAGTGGCTTATGCAAGAATCGTTTCATGGATTAAAAATAATTTTAAAGGTTGACGCTACTTTTGGGCAGTATCAGGAAATAACACTTTGACAACCTGACTTACCTGCCCTGTCCCGCTTCGCCAGGATCGATTTATACAGGTCAGGCTTGACCGCTAGAGATATTTGCGTGGCGCAAGGGCATTGATGTTGGCTGCACCCGCACCGGGGAGAGCATGTCCATCAGGTATGGGCGGGAGCAATATCGCCGAAACGTTCAGGACATTGGCAGGATGTGGCCGATCTGCCTGGTATTTCCGGTAGAAATTCAATACCTTAGGCACGTAATTCATGGTTTCCTGAAAGGGCGGGATACGGTTACCGTAGCGTACGACTGCGGTTTCGCCTGCATTGTATGCGGCAACGGCAAGGCTTACATCGTTATTGAACAGAAGCAGCATATCGCGCAAGTACTTCGCACCGCCATGGAGATTTTGCACAGGATCAAGCATATCAACAACGCCATAATGCCTTGCAATGCCTGGCATGAGTTGCATCAACCCGGACGCCCCCTTCTTCGAGACGGCTTTCGGATTGTAGTTTGACTCAACCGAGATGACGGCATGAAGCAATGCGCTATCCATACCATAGGTGCGCGCAACGTCTTCAACTATCTGATTATATTGAATCTTTCTTACAACCTTTCCGGCAACACCCGAATAACCGTGCTTTGTCTGAAGAAATGGCGATGCTTTTTGCTGTTCGACGGACGCTGCAACCAGCACCTGATAACGTTTAGTTTCCGGCGCATTGCTAAGATAAACCGTGCCGTTGTTATCTGTATAGCTATAGATGTCCGCACAGGCCGGATATAAACAAAATAGCCCAAGTAAAAATATTGCCGGGCTGGCCATGGCAAAGCCATGAAAGGCGCTTCTCATCGGTTTATAGTGTGTCGTTGGTGTGTCCGTGCTGGCGAACTTACTATTCTTCGCGCACAGTGATTGCAGATTACCGTGCAACGTGCTGATTAAGTTTTCTGGCGATAAGTTCTGCATCCTTACTCCCGATTGATTGGCGCGTGCTGAAAATTTCCCGCTTGCGCAATTTTTCTTGACCAACACCGCTGTCTTTTAAACGTTGCCTGACCATGGCATTCAACGACCCAGATCAAGGTCATGCAATGTTGCGTAGAATGGTCAGTCGGTGTTGAGCACCGACAACCCATCAGAGAATTTACGAGCTTGCTGCAGCTACAAAGGACTGCTCATTTGCACCAATCCTTTGTCTATCGCATAGGCGGTCAAGGTTGATGAGTTGTGCAGATCGAGTTTCCTCATCAGGTTTGAGCGGTGTTTCTCAACCGTTTTTACGCTCAGACTAAGGTATTCGGCGACATATTTGTTGGGGCGACCTTCGGCTACAAGCTTCATGACTTCACGCTCCCGGTTGGTCAACGTATCCCAGGGACTGACTCCACCGGATGGACTACCAGAGGCCCCCAGATAGCCATTGATTACTTTCGCGGAAATATCCGGACTCAAGTAAGTCTTGCCGTTCAATATACTGCGTACCGCAACGCGTAATTCATCGTGTGTTGCATCCTTGAGGATGTAGCCATTCGCACCTGCCCCAAGACTTTCATGGATGTACTCTTCTGTCTTGTGGAGAGTCAACACCAGCACCTTGGTGTCTGGAAACTGCCGCTTGATGCTCCGAGTCGCTTCGATGCCATTCATGCCTGGCATACTCAGATCCATGATGACCAGATGCGGCTTCAACTTCCCGACGAGTCGGATTGCATCGCGGCCATTATCCGATTCACCGACAATTTCTATCTCGGGATCCTGTAACAACAATGCCCGTAGCCCGGCTCTGAGCAGCGTATGGTCTTCGACGATCATAATGCGTTGTTTTTCGTTCATAATTACCTCGGGAAGACTCGCTATGCGAGTGTTATGTTAAAAAAATTAAACCTTACCTTACAGGAACCTGCCTGAGCGGCACCTGCGGTGTTGGAACTTGGCTAACCGGTGCCTGAGGTACCGCCCCCGCCTTCACCGCAAACATGAACAGCCAATCCGAATATTGCGTTTTTCCTTCGAATTCATGATCGGCAAGACTGAAATTGCTTTTCTTTATCGGCTCTTCTACAGACAAACTATGCACCCCGAAAATCTCTCCATTCGGCCCCTTGACCAGGCCCCACTCCATGCTATTGCTTACCGGGTCAAGGTAAATTTTTCTCAGATATCGCCGCGTGTCCGGGTAACGCGGATCTTTGAGCAAATCTTCCAGACTCATCGGATAGCGAGCAGTCTGCCCATTCGAGTTCTTGTAGTACATGCTGATCGCATTACGAAACTGGCCCCCGACAAAAATGAGTTCCTGTTCCTTTTCACGCTTCATTACCGTACTCCAGACCTTACCCGTGGTGGCGAGCAGCACGCCCATGATGGCAACAAAGATGAGCAGGGCAATGTAGGTAAAGCCATGCTCGCGACCTCGCCGAAAATTGCGTTCTGTAAAGTTTCCCATACTGTTTTTCTGCCAAAGTTTAAGAAACACCTTACCAATCCTGGTATGCTGAACCATCGCGCCCGGCTCCGGGCGCTCCGCTTCTAATATCGAATACCGCGCCCTTTGCCGACGCATCAGGTGGAACGATGGTCCATGTTGTAGCGCTATCGGTGATCGGATCCACAGGCAAGCTGCGCAAATATTTATTGCTGACGAGTTCGTCGAGCGCATCGGGATACTTTCCGTTGTCACTAAAATATTTGTCCAAAGCCTGTCTGGTCTGTGCGAGGTTCTCATGCAGCACCGCCTCTTTAGATTTGTCCACGCCGTTGAAATAGCGGGGACTTGCAATGGTCAGCAGCATGGCGATAATCGCCATGACCACCATCAACTCGACCAGGGTAAAACCTTCACGCTTATGGCTTAACATCTCTGATAGCTCCTCATCACCAATTTTTGTAGGAAATACCGTTCAGACCGATATCTGGCGCGAGCGAATAGACATCAAACACGTCATCGCCCGCCGATGGCGCCTCGGCACCACTCGCATAACTACGCTTGCCCCAGGTCTCCTCATCTGCAGTAGCCGGGTCGGGAAACATCGGATCCCGTGGAATCCGCCGCAGGAAATAAATTTTTCCATTGCGGTCAGGGCTACGCTCATCGGTCACGCCTTCCACCATAACTTTCAATGACGGCGGGTAGCCTGATTTACCTATTGCTGTGGCGATGCGGCCCTCATCCACGGCACGCTTGTAAGCATCCAATGCGTTGCGAATTTCCCGTAGCGCCAGGTGCAGTTCGTACTCGTGATTGCGCTTCACCGTCAATTCCGCCATGGGCAATGCAATTGTTGTCAGCAAGGACACAATAGCCACCGTGATCGCGAGTTCGATGAGGGTAAATCCCCCTTGTCGCCAGTAATTTTTCATAATCATTCACCCCCATGATCATTCAGTCATCGCAATGAAATACGGTGCGAGCACCCTATAAGCCTGTTCCACTCGGCACAACCTGGCTTACCGTGATCTGCGATTTCGGTGCTGCACCAGCCGCTGCAGCTGCCACAGCCGGAGCCGGAGCCGGTACTGGTACTGGTGTCGGTACTGGTTCCGGCACTGGTGCAGGAGCTTGAGCCTGGTCAGGTACGGGTATCGGCACTTGCATCGGTGCGGGTGTTAATGCAGGAACAGGTAGCTGTTGAGGAGATGCCGGCTGTCCAGAAACTGCGGCTGCAGCAGCCGGAGCGTTAGTGGCATTGACGGGTTTCAACGTCAATGAACTGTCGCGCAAGGTTCCCTCTGTGCCGGACCAGTATTCCATTTCCCGTGCATCGGTAACGCGTAACCTGCCGACAATGTGAGGCGTAATGGAAAGAATGATTTCAGTTTTTGTGTCATTAGTCGCATGATTGGAGAACAAACGCCCCAACATTGGCATTTGGCCAAGACCCGGCACCTTGTTTGCGTTCTCGCGCCCCTCATTGTCAATGAGACCGGCGAGAATTTGCGTTTCACCATCCTTTAATTGCAGCAGCGTCGAAGCATTGCGCGTGCCGATCTGGTAAGCCAGCGTGCCGGATTGCACATTCGGGACTTCCTTGACAATGGAACTCACCTCCAGGTTGATCCTGATTGCGACTTCTCCGTCTAGGTGAATGTCAGGTTCAACATCCAGCTTTAAACCCACGTCCAGATATTGCACGTTGCCGGTCACGACCGGCGTGCCCGTCGAAACCGGGGTTACAGCATTGGTGATAACCGGCACACGGTCGCCGATCATGATCTTGGCCTTCTCCCGGTTGCGTGCCCGGATGCGCGGACTGGCGAGGATATTGGTGTCGGAGTCGGTGAGCAATGCATTGAGCGTGACACTCAATTGGGGACTGACAATAATATTATTACCATTAAGATGTCTCAGGCCGTTAAGCGTCTGGGATGCAGCGCCTGCCGTGCCAGCAGCCGCTCCCGGCAGCACCGCATTGCCAACGGCGGTAAGCGTCACCCCGGTAGGCCACTGAATGCCGAGGTTGGTTGCGCGAGTCCGGTTAACCTCAAGCACCTCCACTTCCATCATAACCTCAGGCTCGGCAATATCCTGGTCAGCGATCATTCTTTCCGCCAGACGGACGGCCTCCGGCGTGTCGCGCATGACAATGGAGTTGGTTTTTTCATGGATAAAGATGTCTTTGGTTTTTAGCAGCGTTTTAAGCATCGTCAGCATCTGCTTGGGATCGGCATTTGTGAGGTGAAAACTCCTGACCTTAAGGTTACGGTAATTCTTTATTTTTTCCGGCGTACTCGGATAGATGAACACGGTATTTTCGCTGATAATATTTTTCTCCAGCTGGTTTTGCAGCATGATCAGATTTATTGCGTCTTCCACCGATACGTCCTTGACGAAGATCGAAGTCTTGAGATCCGGCTTCACATCTTTGTCCAGCATGACGTTGATGCCACTGGTGCGCGACAGCGCTTCGAACACCATCTTCAAATTAGCATCACGGAATTGCAGTGTTACCGGTTTTTTGAACTTCACCATCAACGCTGGGCCTGCCGACTGTTCTTTGGCTATCAGCTCGTCGAGCTTACGCTGCAGTGCCAGCGCTTCCTCATGCCTGGGATTCTCCAGCAAGACCGGATTGAGGGCATCGCGCGCAGCGGCCATATCGCCTTTTTTAACGAGATTTTTCACCTTATCAAGTATCACATTGTGTCGCCCGTCCATTTTCAGTGCAGCGAGACCGCCCTTGGCAAGCATGTTATTTGGATCGATCTTTAACACCCGCTGATATGCCGCACGCGACGCCTCTGGATGTCCAGCGACTCGTTCGTTATTACCTAACATCAACATTCGACTGATCGTCTGTGCACGGTTCCGCGTCAGTGCGATCCGGTATGACACATTATCCGGGTCGACTTTAACGGCCTCTTGCAGCTTCGCCAATCCTTGCTCGGTTTCACCTTCATTCAACAGCGCCATACCGTCCTTATGCAACCGTTCACCTGCGGTACATCCGACCAGCATGACCCCAACCATCAGCAACACCGTTCTCCGTCGGAACGCTATGGCAAACTGACTCATGCATACCATCCTGTGATGATTCTTCTGCGGCAAAGCGTGATTTTCGATTTTCATTTCGCCCTCATGCTGATTGATTGAATTGTGCCTAGCGGCAGATAAACGAGAGCTACCGAGCCGTCGGTGATGTGTTCAACGCGATAAGTTTCGTCTATCACGTCGCCTTCCGAGACGGTGTATATTTGTTCATTCCTGGCCAGCATCACGATCCTGCTCGGTGGATTTTCATAGCGGCCAAAATAGGTAAACGGCATCGGCGGCGCTGTTGGCACGATGGGTTCAGGTGCCACCACAGGCGCCGGCGGGGGTGGCGGGGGCGGCTCATACCAGGAAACAACATTGAACGCATTGGCAACCTCCGTCTTTTCTGCCGCTGCAACGTCCGGATTTTCCCGTTTCAAGCGTTCCAGTTCCACCCGGTTCATATGTTGATCCGCCTGATTCGCCGGCTTTTCTTGCGTCACTGCCGGCTGTTGCTGCGTAGCTCGCGCAACTTGTTGCACATTGCCAGGGGCAGTTGATTCCACGTCTTTTTGGCCATCGACGGAATGAGTGTGATCGGAAGGGGCTGCCAGCACGACAGCTGTGACCGCCACGCCAAGCAAGGGCCATTTACTCCATGCATGCCATTTCATGGTTTCTGCTCCATATAAAGTGCAAGCCTGATCTTGGCTTCCAACGCCGGGTCACCGACTTTCTGGCGCTCGAGTTGCAAATGCTCCAGCGAGACGACAGGTATTTCCGCCAGCAGGCTGTCAAGATATTTTCGTATTTGCGGATACTCACCCTTGATTGGCAGGGACATCTGGAAACGCATCAGTTTACCGACCTTGTCGCTGCTTAACTTGTATTCGCCCTGATCCAGACTGATCCCTTGATCGTGCGCCAGGGTAAAAATCTTCTCTATCCATGGCAGCAGGTTTTTTTCATCGGGAAATGTCCGGTAAAACTCGGCAAGTTGTGCCCCCGGCGGCTGGTTGTTGGCGGATGCGTTATGCCTGCCATGTTTCTGGAGTTCGATGGCACTCTGGCGCGCCGTATCCAGCCTGAGTTGCGCCGGGCGGATGGCCGCAAAATAAAATGCCAGACACGCAATCAGCAAGCCGATTCCCGCCGCACCGGGCCAGCCGAACAGGTGTATCCAGCGCCGCCTCGTCCAGTACGGGCTTGCTGACATTTTCGCAAGCCAGGAGTGGCCTGATTCGCCACCAGCTTGCATCAGCTTCGCCTTGTTTTTGATAATCCGGCGCAAACCGGTTGGTAAGCGACTGCTGAGAAATTTCTTCATGGCGACACCTTCCAGGCAGCGAGCAACACGAAACGCACCGGTTTTTCCGGGTCCAGCTGCTGAATCTGGTGGCTCTGCAAATAAACGCTGCTGAACACCTCCTGCGCCGCCAGCCTCTTTATATAGTCCAGCACCGCAGCGATGTTTTTTGCTTCACCGCTGATTTTCACCACATGTTTCTCCGCATCCGGGTCCATCGCCAGCAGGGCTACTTGCTTATCTGATGACGACTCAATTGCCTGAAATAATTTTCCCCACGGCAAGGTGAGCTGTTGCAGCACTTCGTTGGCATGTTTGATTTCCAGCGCGGTAAGCGCTGTATTAGTCGTCCCGCGTTGACTTGTCTGCGGACCTGTTAGCCGCTGATCTTGTGTTGCGGTCTTCCTGACCTTTGCTTCCCAGGAAACAGTCTTTGCGGCAAGTTCACGGTAGTAAACACCAACCAGTGTCAACACCGTCAAGGCCGAGACGAGCAGAACAGCACCCGCCCAGGGGAAAGGCTGTATGCCGCGCTGGTAGTCGAGACGAAGCTGCACCATCACGAACCCACCGCCGTGCCCGACAGCACGTCATGTTCCATCCCGAAGCCGTATTTCTGGCTGGCTTTCAAATGCTGGAATTTCCATCGTCTGCTTGCCGGAATCATGCCGTCCTCAAACCCGAGATGGGGCGCCCACAACAGCACCTCATTCACCGTCGCATCAGTGCCTGTCAGGCATTCCTCCCGCGCCAGTATCGTTGGCAGTTCTTCGTGCCATGCTTCGCCGATGCGCATTTTTCTCATCCATGTCCACTGGCCTTTTTGTAACATGGCAAGGCAAAGATTGCCCGGCTCCAGCAGCGCCAGCCACGCGCTACGTCCTTGCAGGCTGGTACGGCTAATGTTGTGCGCCGCCATCAGGTGAGGCTGGATCGACTTGATCTTCACACCCGCATGCACCAGCAATCCGCGCAGTACATCCAGAAAATCCTTGTCAACCGCACTGGCAAGCGCTGGAACGCCTGCCTTGTCCGGGCTCAAGCGCAACTCCCACGCATCGGCAGCATCGCCGTACACCTCTCCGAAGCAATGCCGGGCATAAGCCATTTCCTCTTTTTCACCGCCCAACTTGTCGTACCATGGAACAAGGACGTAGTGCATGAATTGGTTGGAGAGAATTACGGTTACCTTCATGTTGCGCCGGGCAAAGAGTGGCAACGAAGTCGCCAGCGTCCTGATGGCGCAACTCCATGGCATATCGCCCTCAACAGCGGCCTCACAGGGAATGTTGTTCTGAGCATGAACACGGCGCTTTAAACCACGCAGCGTTGGCTTGTACGCAACGTTAAGCAGCGCAAGTTGATCAGGATAGATGATGATGCACAGTTCGCTAAGAGACAAAAGTGACACGATTGATCTCCTGTAAAGTTGTTTCGCCCCTTTTCACCAGGTCGAGGGCAGATTCGCGCAGAAAGCGTGTACCGTTTTGGCTGGCCGCCTCGCGGATAAGTCGGCTAGGCTGACGAGCCGTGATGAGTTCACGGATTTGGTCGTTCAGGTAGAGAATCTCGGCGATGGACTTGCGCCCCTTGAAGCCGGTGCCGTGGCAATGTCCGCAACCACGCCCGGCACGGAAATTCATCGATGCGGCCTGTTCTTTTGTGATGCCGGAATCGGCCAGCAGTTGTCCGTCTGGCTGAACGTCTGTGGCGCATTGTGTGCAGCTCACCCGAATCAGGCGTTGCGCCACGATGCCGTTCAAGGCTGAAACAAAACTGTAAGGATCGACCCCCATGTGCATGAATCGTCCAATGACATCGGTCGCATTGTTGGCATGTACCGTGGTAAACACCTGATGGCCCGTAGATCGGAAGA
>JBAZAY010000033.1:0-35831 GCA_041671725.1 Gallionella sp.
ACCGGGTGACCAAAGTACATGACCTGCCAGACTGTATGACTAAACTGAAAAAGATCCGTAGTGCCCACCATCCAGACCGCAATAACCCCGATTCCGACCATGATCTCTATCAGGCTGTTATCGAGAAAATTGACAGGATGCGTGCGGTGAGTGTGTAAACCACAGCCTGACCGAGTAACCCACCTTTGTCCGGTGGTTAGCTGACGCAAAAACGGCGACAGGGCTATAAAAGCCCAGTCGCCGTTTTATTTTTATAGTTTAGTCAAAAACTACTGCCATTCAAGACTTTATTGTCACGAAACAATCACTTTTACCAGCCCGATTCGCGCTCCGGCGTTGCGCTGATCTTATGTATGCTCAAGTCCGCGCCGTTAAACTCTTCCTCTGCATCCAGACGAATCCCGACGAATCTCTTGATTGTCCCGTACACAAGATAGCCGCCCGCAAAGGCGATGCCGACGCCCATTAGTGTACCGATTAACTGCGACATGAAGCTCACGCCGCCTATGCCGCCAAATGCCTTGAGACCGAAAATACCCGCAGCTATGCCGCCCCATGCACCGCACAAACCGTGCAGCGGCCACACGCCCAGCACATCATCGATCTTCCAGCGATTCTGTGTCAGGGTAAACATCACTACAAACATGCCACCTGCCACTGCGCCCACCACCAACGCACCAATCGGGTGCATCAGATCAGAACCTGCACACACGGCAACCAGCCCTGCCAGCGGACCGTTATGCACGAAACCGGGATCGTTTTTGCCCGCGAACAATGCGGCGAGCGTACCGCCCACCATCGCCATCAGCGAATTAACCGCGACCAGGCCACTGATGTTACTGATAGTTTGCGCCGACATCACATTGAAACCGAACCAGCCTACCGTGAGTATCCAGGCACCCAATGCGAGAAAAGGAATACTGGAGGGTGGATGCGCCGAGACTCGCCCTTCCTTGTTGTAACGTCCACGACGCGCACCAAGCAACAGCACAGCAGCCAGCCCGATCCAGCCGCCCACCGCATGCACCACCACGGAACCTGCGAAGTCATGGAACTCAGCACCAAAAGCACTATGTAGCCAGTCCTGAATGCCGAAACGGTGATTCCATGCGATTCCTTCAAAAAAAGGATAGACGAATCCGACCAGCATGAAAGTCGCTGCCATTTGCGGGTGAAACTTGGCGCGCTCTGCGATACCGCCGGAGACGATAGCCGGGATCGCGGCAGCAAAAGTCAATAAAAAGAAGAACTTGACTAATTCATAACCACTTTTCTGAACGAGTTCATCGGCACCGGTGAAAAAGTTCACACCATAAGCGATGACATAACCGATGAAGAAATAGGCCAGGGTGGAGATCGCGAAATCGCTGAGAATCTTGACCAGCGCGTTCACCTGATTTTTCTTGCGCACCGTGCCAAGTTCAAGAAAGGCAAAGCCCGCGTGCATGGCCAATACCATGATCGCACCGAGCAGAATAAATAAAACGTCATTACTAGTTTGCAAATTTTCCATACCATCCCCTATTGTCACTTATCTTACAGTTGTGTCACTTATCATACAAAAAATTAATACGACGCAAGAATTGCGCCAGTTTTGTAACATATTGATAAATAACTAAATATTAATAAGCATCCGGCAGAAAGATTGAGAGACAACCCAAATTGGTGCGCTCTAAGCAGAAAATACGCAGCGATGCACCAGAACAGTGCAACAACTCAAACCAGCCAGTCCCTGAGATGTTTTTCCAGCCAGAAAATCCCGATGATAGTCTTGCTGTCGTTAATCTTGCCCAGACGTATCCACTCTATCGCATCAGACAGGGACAATTCAAAAATCTCCAGAAACTCGCCATCATCGAGCTTCCGCTGTTGCTGAGTCAGACCGCGTGCAAGATAGTATTCGATACGCTCATCGCCATAACCGATGCATGGATACGTTGTGGTCAGATGCGTCCACTCATTCGCGACGTAGCCGGTCTCCTCCAGCAATTCGCGTTGACCGGTAAGCAGCGTATCTTCGCCATGATCAATTTTACCGGCTGGAATTTCGAAAAAGTCGCGTCCTGCTGCGTAACGGTATTGACGTTCCATGATCAGATTGCCGTTATCTTGCAACGCCAGCACCGCAACGGCACCGGGATGCGTGATGTATTCACGGGTACTGGTGCCGCCGTCTGGCAGACGCACGGTGTCTTTTTTGACATGCAACAAACAGCCGTCATACACCACACTTGAATCAATACAGCTTTCATGCAAATCCATTTGCATCTCCAGAAATGAAAACTCCCGCACGCAGCGGGAGTATCGGTCAACTTGATCGTGTATAAGCTAATAACCTTTTAATCCACAGATTACGCAGATTCTGCGAGTTGAGCCACACAGTGCCTCATCCCTGCTAAAACCGTTGCACAGATTTAAAGACCAAACGAATAAGCAATCAACATACCGGCTTGCCGAATCCGATCGTTATCGCTTTTAGAATCTTTCATAATCTGTTTAATCTGCGAACAATCGCCTTTTACAGGATTAATGCAACAGCAACGATTGCTGTACCGAAACTGCACATATTGACATCAACGTGCCAGGCATCAGCCCCAGGAACAAGACGCCCAGTCCATTGAGAGAAATCAACAGACCTGTATCCGAGCCGACAGAAATGGGTGCATGACTTTCAGGCGCATCGAAATACATCAGTTTAATGATACGCAAGTAGTAGAACGCACCGATCAGCGAGAACATCACCGCTACGACAGCCAGCCAGGTGTGACCGGTTTGAATGATGGAATTGAGCACCGAGAACTTGGCGTAGAAGCCCACCGTTGGCGGGATACCGGCCATGGACAGCATCAGCAACATCATCATGAAAGCCAGCCATGGGCTGCGTTGATTGAGTCCCTTGAAGTCATTGAGTGTGTCGGCCTCGAAGCCTGCACGAGACAGCAGCATGATCATGCCGAATGCGCCCAGCGACATCAGCATATAAACCACGGTATAGAACATCGCAGAGCCATAACCTTCGATTCCGCCACTGATCAGTCCCAGCAACATAAAGCCCATGTGAGTGATAGTCGAGTAAGCGAACATGCGCTTGATATTGGTTTGCGCAATCGCTGACAAATTACCGAGCGCCATCGAGGCGATAGCCAGAATGATCAGCATCCCTGCCCAGTCATGCTCCAGAGATTGCAGACCTTCAACCAGGATGCGCGTAGCGAAGGCAAAAGCCGCCAACTTCGGCACAGAACCAATCAGCATGGTCATCGCAGTAGGTGCACCGTGATAGACATCAGGCACCCACATATGGAAAGGAACCACGCCCAGCTTAAACGCCAGCCCCGAGACGATGAACACCAGTCCAAAGGCCAGCAAGGACTTGTTTTGTACGCCGTGCGCAATGGCATTGGAAATAGCGCCCAGTTCCAGCGAACCGGTTGCACCGTACAGCATGGACATACCGTACAGCAACAAACCGGATGCAAGTGCGCCCAATACGAAGTACTTCATCGCGGCTTCCGTCGCAATCGCAGAATCACGTTGCAAGGCAACCATCGCATACAGGCTCAGCGACAACAATTCGAGGCCGAGATACAGTGTCAGGAAGTGGTTGGCGGAAATCATCACGTTCATGCCAAGCAACGCAAACAAGGCCAGCACCATGAATTCACCGGTAAACAAGCCGCGCAGCATCAGGTATTGACGGGAATACACCAGCACCATCGACATACCCAGGTAGCTCAGCATTTTCAGCACATCCGACATCAGATCGTCCACGTACATGCCATTGAATGCATAAACTACCGAATTCTCATGCGTGCCAACCGTGATGATCGAGCAGCCGAGCAACGTCAGCTGAACAAGCAGGTAGGTAAAAATTTTGCCGCTTTTAGTCAGCATAAGATCTGCGATCAAAATAAAGCAGACCATCGCAAGCAAGAAAATTTCCGCAGCGGCGGGGATCAGATTAGCCAACAAATTCATATTAACCTCAAAATCAGTCGTAAGACGTAGTAACTAATTGATAATTGACAATTAACAATTAACAATTGCCTTTAAATTGGCAGCTTGGAATGAGCAACATGCACCAGCAAATCATTCACAGACGCATGCATGATTTCGCTGAAAGGCAGCGGATAAACCCCCATGCCCAGCACAAAAATAGCCAGTATCGTCATGATCAGGATTTCACGTGCATTAATGTCGGTCAACTCTTCAACGTGATGATTGGTCACTGCACCGAAAATCACCCGCTTGTACATCCACAGCGTGTAAGCTGCACCGAATATCAACGTGGTTGCCGCTGCAAAGGCATACCAGAAGTTAACCTTGATCGTGCCCATCACCACCATGAATTCACCTACGAAAGCGCTGGTTCCCGGCAAACCGCTGTTGGCCATCGCGAACAACATGAAGAACGCGGCAAAAACCGGCATCTTGTTGACCACGCCACCGTAATCCTTGATTTGTCGTGAATGCACGCGGTCATACAGCACGCCGATACACAGGAACAACGCGCCTGCGACGAAGCCGTGCGAGAGCATTTGCAGCAGCGCGCCTTCCATGCCATAGGCGTTAAAGATGAACAGGCCTAGCGTGACGAATCCCATGTGCGAAATGGACGAGTAAGCTACCAGCTTCTTCATGTCTGATTGCATCAATGCAACCAGACCGATGTACACAATCGCGATCAGCGACAGTGCAATCATCACACCAGCCAGCTTGTGACTCGCATCCGGCGTAATCGGCATCGAGAAACGCAGGAATCCGTAAGCGCCCACCTTCAGCATGATTGCCGCCAGCACCACAGAACCGCCTGTAGGTGCTTCAACGTGCGCATCCGGCAACCAGGTATGCACCGGGAACATCGGCACTTTGACCGCGAAAGCGAAGAAAAAAGCGATGAAGATCAGAATCTGTGCGGACATCGGAATGGCCACGCGATGGAAATCCAGGATCGCGAAACTGCCACCGGTGAGGTTGTACAGGTAGATCAGCGCAACCAGCATCAGCAGCGAACCCAGCAAGGTATACAGGAAGAACTTCATGGTCGCATAAATGCGGTTCGGGCCTCCCCAGACACCGATGATAATGAACATCGGGATCAGCATCGCTTCCCAGAATACGTAGAACAGGATGGAATCAAGCGCCGCAAACACGCCGTTGACGATACCCGACATGATAAGAAACGCCGCCATGTATTGCGCAACGCGTTTCTCGATCACCTTCCAGCCGGCCATGACCACGATAACGGTAAAGAAACTGTTCAGCAGTACGAACAGCATCGATATGCCATCTACACCCAGATGGTAGTGAATATTGAAGCGCTGGATCCAGTCGTGCAGCTCGACAAACTGCATGTTGCTGGTCGTGGTATCAAAACCGGTATACAGCGGAATGGTAACCAGACAACCCAGCACACTTCCGACCAGAGCCAGAAGACGAGCCAGCGGCGCATTTTTATCGTCGCCGGTTGCCAGAACCAGAATACCGAACAGTATCGGCAACCAGATCGTAACGCTAATAACAGGTAGTCCAAAAATCATGCTGTGTTTCCTTCGCTTTAATATCCTATAAACCTGTCCAGAGCCGGCTTGTCGGCCGGATGGACACTCTCAGTTCAGAGAGACAAGGTCATGCAAACCAGTTTCGTATCGTCAACAAGATGAACACGCCAACTATCATGGTAAATGCGTAATGATAGATATAGCCTGACTGCAATTTACGCACCACACCGGAAATCCTGCCTACCAGACCGGCAGTACCATTTACCATCAGGCCATCGATCAGGAATTTGTCACCGAACTTGCCCAGGAAGCTACTCAGACCACGCGCACCACCGGCATAGAACCAGTCGTTGAAGCGGTCGAAGTAATACTTGTTGTCCAGCAAGGTATAAATCCACTGAAAACGCTTCTGAATCGCGGCCGGAATATCAGGGCGCTTGAGATAGAAGAATGCGGAACTAGCCACACCGGCAATCGCCAACCACAGAGGCAGGCTAGTCAGTGAATGCAGCGCCATGGCAAATGCACCGTGGAATTCTTCATGCAGCTCCTTCATGACCTCGTGGTTTTCACCGATGTAAATAGCATCCTTGAAGTAGCCACCAAACAGCATTGGTTCGATTGCGATATAACCGATGATTACCGAAGGGATCGCCAGCATAACCAGCGGCAGCCATACCACCCATGGAGTTTCATGGGGCTTCTGACCAGGGGCCAGACCGTGATGGTGATCAGCCGAGACTTCCTCGTCATCGTGATCGCCTTCGTGCGCTTCGTGAACTTCAGCATTGGCGTCATGAAGCACATCATGATGATCCTTATGATGCGCCTCGGCATGATGCGCCTTGCCGAAACGCTCTTCACCGTGGAACACCAGGAAGTACATGCGGAAGGAATAGAACGCTGTAACAAACACGCCGGCTACCACTGCAAAATAGGCGAAACCGGAACCTGCCAGATGTGACATTTCCACCGCTTCGATGATGCTGTCCTTGGAATAAAAACCCGAGAAGAACGGTGTGCCGATCAATGCCAGCGAACCGATCAGCGAAGTGATCCAGGTGATAGGCATGTACTTGCGCAGTCCGCCCATGTTGCGGATATCCTGATCATGGTGCATGCCGATAATCACGCTACCTGCACCCAGGAACAGCAGCGCCTTGAAGAACGCGTGCGTCATCAGATGGAAAATTGCCACCGGATAAGCGGATGCGCCGAGTGCAACGGTCATATAGCCTAATTGCGACAGCGTGGAGTAAGCGATCACACGCTTGATGTCGTTCTGGATGATGCCGAGGAAGCCCATGAACAAAGCGGTGATTGCACCGATGATCATCACGAAAGACAACGCGGTATCAGACAACTCAAACATAGGCGACATGCGTGCCACCATGAAGATACCGGCCGTAACCATAGTTGCCGCGTGGATCAGTGCGGAGATCGGTGTCGGGCCTTCCATCGAATCCGGCAGCCAGACATGCAACGGGAACTGTGCCGACTTGCCCATCGCGCCGATAAACAGCAGGATACAGATTGCGGTCAACAGATTGACCGACATGCCTGCAATCGGGGCCACATCATCCGCGTGGCTCGCCACATTGGCGAACACGGCAGCGTAATCAAGCGTACCGAATACCATCAACACCAGGCCGATACCCAGCAGGAAACCGAAGTCACCTACACGGTTGACAAGAAAGGCTTTCAGGTTGGCATAAATGGCGGTAGGCCTTGTGTACCAGAATCCGATCAGCAGGTATGAAACCAGACCCACTGCTTCCCAGCCGAAAAACAGTTGCATGAAGTTGTTAGCCATCACCAGCATCAGCATGGAGAAAGTAAACAGCGAGATGTAGCTGAAGAAACGTTGATAGCCTGCGTCTTCCGACATGTAACCGATGGTGTAAATATGCACCATCAGTGAAACACTTGTTACCACCAGCATCATGGTGACAGTCAAACGGTCAATCAGGAAGCCGATATGGAAGCTGGTATCACCTGAAGTCAGCCAGGTGTAGACCGGGCCATTGAAGGTATGTCCAGCCATGACATCCTGAAAGATTTGTATAGCGGAGAACAGCGATACGCCGACCATCGCGATGGTAAGACGATGCGTCATGGTACGACCGAGCCACTTGCCAAACAGGCCCGCTGCGATTGCACCAAACAAAGGTGCCAGCGGCACTAACAGGTAATAGGTTTGAATATCCATTACATCAGCCTTTCAAACTGCCGAGATCATCAACGTTAATCGTGCGCAAATTGCGGAACAGCACCACCAGAATCGCAAGTCCGATTGCAGCTTCTGCAGCAGCTACGGTCAAGATAAAAAACACGAACACTTGCCCGGCGGTATCGTTGAGATAATGCGAGAAAGCGACAAAGTTAGTATTCACGGCCAGCAGCATCAGCTCAATGGACATCAACAAGATGATCACATTCTTGCGATTCAGAAAGATGCCTACCACGCTGATGGCAAACAACACCGCGCTAAACACCAGATAATGTGAGAGGGTTACCATGTTTTAATTTTCGCTCCCTTTATTAACTTGCAGGTCAGGCACCAGCCCGACGCCCAACTTACTTACTCGAAACTTTAGGTTCAGACTGCATGCTGACAATACGCAGGCGATCCGCTTTTTTAGCCTTGACCTGGTCAGCCACGTTTTGCGACTTGACACCTGCCCTGCGACGCAACGTAAGCGCAATAGCGGCTACCATCGCCACCAGCAGAATCACTGCGGCGATTTCAAACGGGTAGACGTATTGCGTGTAGATCAGACGCCCCAGTTCCTTGGTATTGCTGTAGTCGGCGGCATGAACAATCGCTTTTGATACATCAGCAGTCTGACGGGAACCCAGCACCCAGATCATCTCGAAAACCATCAGGCCGGCAAGCAAAGCGCCGAACGGGAACCAGCGCCAGAATCCTTCACGCAGTTTAACCAGATTGATATCCAGCATCATCACCACGAACAGGAACAACACCATCACCGCGCCGACATAAACCAGGACCAGCGTGATCGCCAGAAACTCGGCTTCAAGCAGCATCCAGATACCAGCCGAACTACAGAAGGCCAGCACCAGAAACAACGCTGCATGAACAGGATTGCGTGCAACTACCACGCCGACACCCGCCAGAACGGTAATCGTTGCAAACAGATAAAAAACCACATCGAAAAAACTCATGAATTCACCCCTTAAAACACTGTTTACAGTTTGCCGTTTACAGTTAACCGGAAACCGGAAACTGAAAACTGGAAACGGTTTTTATCTGTACTTCGCATCTGCAGAACGGTCTTTGGCAATTTGCGCTTCGTGCTTGTCGCCTACCGCCAATAACATCGGCTTGGTGTAATACAAGTCGCCGCGCTTCTCTCCGTGATACTCAAAAATACGCGTCTCGACAATCGCATCCACCGGGCAGGATTCTTCGCAGAAACCGCAGAAGATGCACTTGGTCAGATCGATGTCGTACTGCGTAGTGCGGCGGGTACCGTCTTCGCGTTCCGCCACTTCAATTTTGATGGCAAGCGCCGGACAGACGGCTTCACATAACTTACAGCCGATGCAACGTTCCTCGCCATTTGCATAGCGACGCTGTGCATGCAGGCCGCGAAAGCGAAAGCTCTGCGGGGTTTTCTCTTCCGGGAATTGCACGGTGATCTTGCGAGCGAACATGTAACGTCCGGTCAGCGCCATCCCTTTGAGCAATTCGATAAGCAGAAAAGTCTTAAAGAATTCTTTGATTTTATCCATTTTATATCCTCGTGCGAGCGTGATTAATCACGACCCTACCACAGCCAATAGGAGGTTTGCATCCACGCACCCACTACCACCACCCAGATCAGCGATACCGGGATAAACACCTTCCAGCCCAGACGCATCAACTGGTCATAGCGATAACGCGGGAAGGTTGCACGGAACCACAGGAACAGGAACAGTACGAAGGCGACCTTGCCCAACATCCATACGATGCTGTCCGGCAGAAAAGGCACGGGTGACAGCCAGCCACCGAGGAACATGATCGAAGTCAGGAAGGCTACCAGAATCATGTTTGCATATTCGCCCAGGAAGAACAGCGCAAAGGCCATACCTGAGTATTCCACGTGAAAACCGGCGACGATTTCTGATTCACCTTCGGCCACGTCAAACGGAGCGCGGTTGGTTTCGGCCACACCTGAAATCAGATAGACGATGAACATCGGGAACAGGGGAATAATGTACCAGTTGAGCATGCCATAGTTGCCATGCTGGCCTTTGACGATCTCGCCCAGATTCAGACTTTGCGCCGCCATCAGCACGGTGACAAGCGCAAAACCCATCGCAATTTCGTAGGACACGATCTGGGCTGCCGAACGCAGACAGCCCAAAAAAGCATACTTGGAGTTCGATGCCCAACCCGCGATGATCACACCGTATACGCCCAGAGATGTCATTGCCAGGATATACAACAGCCCGGCATTGGCGTTCGACAGGACCAGTTCTGCATTGAATGGCACAACCGCCCAGGCTGCCAGAGCAGGCATCAACACCATGATAGGGGCAATCACGAACAGAAATTTATTCGAACCGGTAGGTACGATAATTTCTTTCATGAACAGCTTGAGACCGTCCGCCAGTGGTTGCAACAGGCCGAAATAACCGACCCGATTCGGGCCGATACGGATTTGCATCCAGCCGATTACCTTGCGTTCAGCCAGCGTCAGATAGGCAACTGCACCCATTAACGGTGCGACAATCAGCATAATCTTGACCGCAGTCCAGATTGGCAACCAGGCTGAGCCTAGCAGGTTTTGTATGGGTTGTAGCCATTCCATCATGCACGCTCCACTGTGATCGTTCCAAACATTGCACCAAGCTGAGCGGTAGCAGGATGGCCTGCCGCAACACGTACGGTGCCAAGAGACAACCCGTCATTGGCTTGCGCCGTCAACTGAACACTTGCACTGCCCTGCGTGACACGGACCGTATCGCCCGAATTCAAACCGAGTTTTTGCAGCTCACTGCTGTGCAACATCGCGACCGGCACTGCGGCATCATGAGTTTTCTGCAACGCGGTAGCACGGCGCACCAGCGCGTCAGCAGCATAAATCGGCACGTCACTTACACGCTGCAAACCGTTACTGGCAACTGCAACGTCCAGCTTGATCCCGTCAATGCGATTGTTCAGTTTGTCTGCGATAGTAGCCGTATTCAGACCTTCATCGCGCACCGCTTCACTGGAGTCATAATCAAAACCCGCGACATCCATCAGATTGCCCAATACACGCAACACCTTCCATGCCGGACGCGCATCTCCCAGCGGCTTCACTGCGCCCTTGAAACTTTGCGCACGACCTTCGGTATTGACGAAGGTACCCGACGTTTCGGTGAATGGCGTGATCGGCAGCATTACATCTGCGTAATCCATCCCGTGATGCTTGAAGGCAGACAGACAAACCACCATATCGGCGGATTTCATCGCACCCATCGCCAGCTGCGGATTATGCATATCAAGCTCAGGTTCAACGTTGAGTAACAGGTAAGCCTTGCGTGGTTTTTCCAGCATCTGCGCGGCGTTCATGCCATGCACAGATCCTGCAAATGGCACAGCGCCGGCAAGATAACCGCCTACGCTGTTGGCAGCTTCGCCCAGGAAACCGAATTTGGCATCGCTCAATGCAGCGATTTGTTCGCCAAGGCTGGCGATCTGCGCCGCTTGCGGATGCTGCTGCGCAAAATTACCCAGCAATATTGCCACCTGCTTGCCGCCCGCCAGACTCCTGGCAATTTTTGTTGCCGAATCAAAAACAGTTACCGACGCAACGGCAAGCTGGGCTTCAGCGGACAACGTTGCCTGTTTCTCAGCAGCAAGCGCCTTAAGTATTTGCGCCAGCGTATTCACCAGTTGGCCTGGTGTTACGATAGCCTTGTTGGCAACAGGCATCAGTAAATCGTCATCTGCCGAATGCACCACGCTGGCCTCTGCACCGTGCTTGACAGCCTGACGAATACGTTGGGCAAGCAATGGCTGGTCCTTGCGCAGGAAACTACCCACGATCAGGAATCGGTCGCAAGCATTGATGTCAGCAACAGGCATGCCTAACCACGGACTACCCGCCTGTTTACCATCGGCGCTGAAATCGGACTGGCGCAGACGGAAATCGACATTGCCGCTACCCAAACCGCGCATCAGTTTTTGCAACAGATACAGTTCCTCAAAAGTTGAGTGCGCCGTGGCAAGCGCCGCGATCTGTTCGCTACCCGCACTGCGCCCTAACTGGCGCAGCCCGTTGGCCACATATTCCAGCGCAGCAGCCCATTCAACCTCGATCCACTTGTTATCCTGCTTGATCATCGGCTTGGTCAGGCGATCAGCAGAATTTAAACCTTCGTAACTAAAGCGGTCCTTGTCAGAAATCCAGCATTCATTGATCGCTTCATTTTCGACCGGCACAACCCTGGCAACCTTTTGATTTTTAACATGAATCGCCAAGTTAGAACCCAGCCCGTCGTGCGGGCTAACAGATTTGCGGCGTGACAACTCCCAGCTGCGTGCTGTGTAGCGGAAAGGTTTGCTGGTCAATGCACCGACCGGGCACAAGTCGATCATGTTGCCGGACAACTCTGAGTCCACCGAACTGTTAACGAAGCTCATGATCTGAGCCTGTTCGGAACGGTTGGCCATACCCAGTTCCATGATGCCGGAAATTTCCTGACCAAAGCGCACGCAACGCGTACATTGAATGCAGCGGCTCATCTCGTTGGTAGAAATCAGCTCGCCAATCTCTTTTGGATTTACGACGCGTTTTTCTTCGGTATAGCGCGACGCGCCGCCACCGTAACCCATCGCAATATCCTGCAACTGACATTCGCCACCCTGATCGCAGATAGGGCAATCCAGCGGGTGATTGATCAGCAAAAATTCCATCACGCCTTTTTGTGCCTTGACTGCCATTTCGGAGTGGGTATGCACCTTCATACCGTCGGCGGCCGGCGTAGCACAAGCCGGCAACGGCTTGGGCGCCTTCTCCACTTCGACCAGACACATCCGGCAGTTAGCCGAAATAGACAGTTTTTTGTGGTAGCAAAAATGTGGGATGTAGACACCGGCTTTATGTGCCGCGTCCATCACCGTGGAACCCCTTTGGGTTTCAACTAACTTGCCATCAATTTCAATGTTGATCATTGCGCACCTAACCCGTCAGCTAAACCAAGCACCGCTTGTGTTCGATGTGATATTCAAATTCCGCTCTGAAATTCTTGAGCATACCTTGCACCGGCCAGACAGCGGCCTCACCCAATGCACAAATGGTACGACCGGCAATGTTTTCGCCGACACTCAACAACAAATCCAGATCTTCCGGACGTCCCTGACCATGTTCGATACGATGCACGATGCGATACAGCCAGCCGGTACCTTCACGGCACGGTGTACATTGACCGCATGACTCTTCGTGATAGAAATAGGACAGTCGCTCCAGCGCACGCACCATACAGACCGTTTCATCCATCACGATCACAGCACCGCTGCCCAGACCCGATCCTGCCTTCTGAATTGAGTCATAGTCCATGGTCAGATCCATCATGATCTCACCCGGCAAAACCGGCATCGACGATCCACCTGGGATCACCGCCTTGAGTTTGTGCCCGTGACGCACTCCGCCTGCCATTTCCAGCAGTTTGGCAAATGGAGTACCCATAGGCACCTCGAAATTGCCCGGATTGTTCACGTGCCCCGATACGGAAAACAATTTCGTTCCGCCGTTGTTGGGTTTGCCCAGTTCCAGAAATGCCTTGCCACCGTTGTTGATGATGTAAGGAATACTGGCGAAGGTTTCGGTGTTGTTGATCGTGGTCGGCTTGCCGTACAGACCGAAGCTCGCGGGGAAAGGGGGCTTGAAACGTGGCTGCCCCTTCTTGCCTTCGATGGACTCCAGCAACGCGGTTTCTTCGCCGCAGATGTAAGCGCCGTAGCCCAGATGATTGTGCAGATCGAAACTGAAATCCGTCCCCAGAATCTTGTCACCGAGGAAACCGGCAGCACGAGCCAGTTCGCACGCTTCTTCCATGCGCTCGTACGCTTCGAAGATTTCGCCGTGTATGTAGTTGTAACCGGTCTTTACATTCATGGTGTAAGCCGCAATCGCCATGCCTTCGATCAGCAGGTGCGGGTTGTACAACATGATGTCCCAGTCTTTGCAAGTACCCGGCTCGCCTTCATCCGAGTTACAGACGATGTACTTGTCGCCGGCAAAATTGCGCGGCATGAAGCTCCACTTCAGACCGGTCGGAAAACCCGCGCCACCGCGACCGCGCAAGGCAGACAGCTTGACTTCAGCAATGATCGCATCCGGCGACATCTGCTCTGTGAGCACCTTGCGCAATGCCTGATAACCACCGACTTTGAGATAATTTTCTAGTGTCCACGGCTGGTCGAAATCCATCGTGGTTTGGGTGACCGGACCTCTCATGACTTATCCAATTCTGCCAAGATTTGATCAATCTTTTCGTGTGTTAAACGACCGCAAAGCTTCTTGTTGTTGATGGTCAACAAAGGTGCATCTTTGCAGGCGCCCATGCACTCGCCTTCGCGCATGCCATATTTACCGTCTGCAGTCACTTCGCCAAAACCAATACCCAGTTTTGACTTGAGATACGCCACCGTGTCCTCCGCGCCGCACAGCGTGCAGGACAGATTGGTACACACGGTCAGTGTGGTTTTGCCCATCGGCTTGAGGTTATACATGTGGTAGAAGGTAGCAACCTCGTAAACCGCCATTTGCGGCATACCGAGAAATGCGGCTATGTCAGCCATGTCCTCAGTTGCAATCCAGCCTTTTTCGTCTTGCACGAAACGCAGCGCGGACATCACAGCAGACTGCTTTTGATCTACCGGGTATTTCTTTAACTCGCGGTTAATTTGATCTTGTATATTTGCGGATAACATTATCGGTCTATCTCTCCAAAAACGATGTCCTGCGTACCGATGATGGTCACCACGTCGGCAATCATGTGACCACGCGCCATTTCATCCAGCGCTGCCAGATGAGGGAAACCCGGTGCACGAATCTTCAAACGATAAGGTTTATTGGCACCATCGGATACCATATAAATTCCGAATTCACCCTTTGGATGCTCAACCGCCGCATACGCCTCGCCTTCGGCTACATGCATCCCTTCGGTGAACAGCTTGAAGTGATGAATCAGCTCTTCCATGTTCTGCTTCATGGATTCGCGACCAGGAGGGGCATACTTATGATTGCTGGTCATCACAGGGCCGGGATTGGCTCGCAACCAGCTAATGCACTGTTTGATGATGCGGTTGGACTGCCGCATTTCTTCTACGCGCACCAGATAGCGGTCATAAGAATCGCCGTTCACGCCAACCGGAATATCGAAATCCAGCTTGTCATACGCGGCATAGGGCTGCTTCTTGCGCAAATCCCACTCGACGCCAGAGCCACGCAACATCGGACCTGTCATGCCCAGCGCCAGCGCGCGCTCAGGGGACACCACACCGATTCCAACGGTACGCTGCTTCCAGATACGGTTGTCGGTCAGCAGCGTTTCATACTCATCCACATAGGTCGGGAAACGGCGCGTAAAATCTTCCAGAAAATCGAGTAACGAACCCTGGCGATTCTGGTTCATTTTTTTGACGGCTGCCGCGTTGTGTATTTTTGATGCCTCATATTGAGGCATGCTCTCAGGCAGATCGCGATATACGCCACCCGGACGGTAGTAAGCGGCATGCATACGCGCACCGGACACAGCCTCGTAAGCATCCATCAGATCTTCGCGTTCGCGGAAGCAATAAAGGAAGACGGTCATCGCACCGATATCCAGACCGTGCGCGCCCAGCCACATCAGGTGATTCAGAATCCGGGTGATTTCGTCAAACATGACGCGGATATATTGTGCCCGCAACGGCACTTCGATACCGGCCATTTTTTCAATCGCCTGGACATAGGCATGCTCGTTACACATCATCGATACGTAATCGAGCCGATCCATGTATGGTACTGATTGTAAATATGTTTTATGTTCGGCCAGTTTTTCAGTCGCGCGATGCAACAGTCCGATATGCGGATCGGCACGGACGATCACTTCACCATCGAGCTCCAGCACCAGACGCAACACACCGTGCGCAGCAGGATGCTGCGGGCCAAAGTTCATCGTGTAATTTTTAATTTCAGGCATGAGCGCGTCCTTAATTACAGCCGTAGGTTTCTTCGCGCATGATGCGCGGTGTCACTTCGCGCGGCTCAACCGTGACCGGCTGATACACCACACGCTGCTGTTCCGGGTCATAGCGCATTTCAACGTGACCGGAGAGCGGGAAGTCCTTGCGGAACGGATTGCCGACAAAACCATAATCGGTCAGGATGCGGCGCAAATCCGGGTGTCCTGTGAAAATAATGCCAAACAGATCGAACGCTTCACGCTCATACCAGTTCGCTCCCGACCAGATCGACACAACGGACGCCAGCACAGGAAAATCATCTTCTTCGGCGAACACGCGTACACGCAAGCGCCGGTTATGAACCACCGACAGCAACTGATAAACAACAGCAAAGCGACGGCCATCCCAAGCTCCGTCACCATATTCAGAATAATCCATGCCGCACAGATCGGTTACCTGGGAAAAAAGCAGCCCTTCCGCATCGCGCATCTGCGTCAACACCTGCAACATGTCAGCCGCCTTGACCACGACGGTCGTCTCACCCAGTCGCTCTTGCACGCTTACCAACTGGTCAGCAAACAAACCTTCCAGCTCTTCACGCAATGATTTTATATCGGTCGTCATAACTCACCCTAGCGCGCGATTGTATTGGTGCGCTTGATCTTGTTCTGCAATTGAATCAGGCCGTAGAGCAAAGCCTCGGCAGTCGGTGGACAACCCGGCACGTAAATATCGACTGGCACGATGCGGTCGCAGCCGCGCACAACCGAGTAGGAGTAATGGTAATAACCACCACCGTTTGCGCATGAACCCATCGAGATTACCCAGCGCGGCTCGGACATCTGATCGTAAACTTTGCGCAACGCAGGCGCCATCTTGTTGCACAGGGTGCCTGCCACGATCATTACGTCAGACTGACGCGGACTGGGACGAAACACGATACCGAAACGATCCAGATCGTAACGTGAGGCACCCGCCTGCATCATTTCTACCGCGCAACAGGCCAGACCAAAGGTCATCGGCCAGAGCGAACCGGTTCGCGTGTAATTGATAATGGTGTCGAGTGTCGTCGTAACGACGCCCTTCTCCAGAATGCCTTCTATTCCCATTCCAAGGCTCCTTTCATCCACTCATAGACAAAACCAACCACGAGGATAGCCAAAAAGATCATCATGGAAACGTAACCGAACATGCCGACCTCCTTGAGCACAATCGCCCAGGGAAAGAGAAAAGCAATTTCGAGATCGAACAGAATGAATAGAATGGCGACGAGGTAGTAGCGCACATCAAACTTCATGCGCGCATCTTCAAAGGCCTCAAAGCCACATTCATAGGGAGACAGTTTTTTACTATCAGGACGATGCGGAGCGGCCAACCTGCCCAGCAATATCGGAACCACACCAAAAGCCAAACCAACACAGATGAACAACAGTACCGGAAAATAGTTTTCCAACATTGAGCTTCCCCCCTCTGTACTCGAACCGTAATCCAACTCGCAGAGTCAAATCAGGTCGATTTATAATCGATTGCAGGCTGCCATTACGACAGGTATCAACTTGATTCTTTTATTTATTATTATATTTACAACATGTTTTAGCATTCAAAACAGATACATTTCAAAAGCAAAAACATTTTTAACTGGTGCGGATGGGGAGACTCGAACTCCCACGCCCTTACGGGCACAAGCACCTCAAGCTTGCGTGTCTACCAATTCCACCACAACCGCATATCTCACTTACAACTTCGCAATTACGTAATTACGTATTACTTTGGAATTTCTTTGGATTTCGAATTATCCACCGGAGCCGTTGCAGCCGGCTTCACTGCATTAGCATTGACTCTATCCATTACACCGGACTGCTGTGCAGGATGAGAATATAGATAAGTCAGCGTTAAACTGGTGACAAAAAACACAGCCGCCGCCACCGCCGTACTCCGACTCAGGAAGTTCGCAGAACCACCGGAGCCAAACAGACTGCCAGCGGAACCGGTACCAAACGCTGCGCCCATATCAGCGCCCTTACCATGCTGCACCAACACCAGACCGCACAATGCAATTGCCGTCACCAGATGAAATACCCAAACTATTGTTTCCACGCACCACTCCAGACTACTTAAAAATTATTGCGCTGCCCTGCAAATTGCCACGAAATCATCAGACACCAGTGAAGCACCGCCGATCAGACCACCGTCAATATCCGGCATACCAAAAAGCTCTGCAGCATTCGCCGCTTTTACACTACCGCCGTAAAGCAGACACAAACCCTGCGCCACCTCAGCATCTTGTGCTGCCACACGCTGACGGATGAACGCATGCACCGCTTGCGCCTGATCCGGACTCGCCGTCTTGCCCGTACCGATCGCCCAGACAGGCTCGTATGCAATTACCGCCTTGACCAGCGCTTTCGCTCCGAAGCGCGTCAGCACCGCATCCAGCTGAGTTGCCACAACCTGCTCAGTGACACCCGACTCACGCTCGGCCAGCGTCTCACCTACACAGAAAATCGGTGTCAAACCCGCTTTTTGCGCTGCTTCAAATTTTGCGGATGCAATCTCGTTGCTTTCGTGAAACAAACCGCGACGCTCGGAATGACCGATAATCACGTAGCTGCAACCAAAATCAACCAACATACCCGGTGCTACTGCGCCAGTGAAAGCGCCCTCTTCCTGAGGACTTAAATTCTGCGCCCCCCAGGCTACATTACTGCCGTGCAACATGGATTGCGCCTGCGCCAGATATGGATAGGGAACACAGACCGCATAATCCGCGTTGCGCAATTCACGAACACCGTCGAGAACTCCTTGCAGCAATGCCTGATTACGCGCCAGGCGACCATACATTTTCCAATTTCCGACTACAAGTTTCCGACGCATCGTAATCATTCCGCTTATCTTTTAAAGTTGTGCAATGCTACCTGCGAACGCGCTTCCGGTCAATGTAACAATCCAACAAAAAACCTGATTACCGCCTTTTATGCCGCTTGCACCGGAATTTCATCCCGTTTTGCAACGATGCAATTAGCCTCATTTACGTAAACCAATTGCGGATGGAATGCTTGCAACTCCAGCTCGGAGTACATCGCGTAAGTTGCAATAATCAGAATATCCCCCGGATTGGCTTTGTGTGCCGCCGCACCATTTACGGAGATGATGCCGGATCCCCGTTGCGCGCGTATCGCATAAGTCGTAAATCGCTCACCATTGGTGACATTGTAAATATCGATCTGCTGATATTCCCTGATATCGGCCGCCTCCAGCAAATTATCGTCTATCGCGCAAGAGCCTTCATAGTGCAGCTCGGCGTGCGTGACATGCACCCGGTGCAACTTGGCTTTCAGCATGATTCTTTGCATAAGGAGACTACCTTTCAAATGGGGGCGGGATTATATATCTGATGTCGCGCATGTAAATAGAGAAAAAAGCACAATTCATGAAGCGATTTTCGCGGCGACATCAACCGCAGGCAATAAATATAATATTAATCAATAGATTAGAAAACAACAGACTGGCTTATGAACAACCACCCCGATATTGCACATCCCCTGCATTCAAGCCGCGCCGACATCATTCGATCATTCGCATTCACTCTGAAGGTTATCAATGGCAATTTTAAGCCCCCCACTCTCTTTAGCAGATTGCTGTTAAACGAGTGGAATTCCAAGTTAGAATTCATTGCTCAATATTCACCCTAGGCCAGAAATTTAACTTTATCTTTGGAGTAATCAATTGAAAAAAATTGCGATAATCATGGCCGCCCTGGCTTTTTCTCCTGCTGCAGCATGGGCTGATACGACAGTCGCGGCAAAAATATCCACGCTAGGCTTCGGTATTGACGCTGCATTCCCTGTGACCGACTCTATCGATGCGCGCCTGGGCTTCAATACATTCAGCTACAACGTTAACAAAAGCTCGAATGGCACCAATTACAGCGGCAAATTAAACCTGGGCTCGCTAGCCGCATTGGCTGACTGGCATCCTATGGCCGGCAGTTTCCGTGTCAGCGGCGGCTTGATGTACAACAATAATAAGTTTTCTTTGAATGCAGTACCTGCCGCTGGCGGAGTTACCGTCGGCGGTACATTTTATGCCGGAGCAACGGCTTCTTCCACGGTTGTTTTCGCTAAAGTCGTACCGTATGTTGGAATTGGCTGGGGCAGCTCACCAAAGGATACCGGGTTTTCCTTTGCAAGCGATATTGGTGTAATGTTCCAGGGAACTCCGCGCTCTAATGTTACCGCAACCGGCGGCGTAACTGCGGCCAGTCTTGCGCAAGCCAATGCAGACCTTAATAACTCGCTGAAAAACTTCCGTTACTACCCGGTCGCGTCTATTGGTATCGGCTACACGTTCTAATCAAGCCGAATCAGGTTGAACATGTCAAATGCCCGCTGATGCGGGTATTTGACATAACCGTGTCGTAATTGATAGCCGAAACTGCATTATTCTTTCGACAGACGAGAGACAACACGGATAGCACGATCAAGCATCGAAGACGGCTCATGACACGATCGCTCACAAAGAGGCGCTTCACTTAATTCGTGTTCAGGAACGACTCACTCACCGACACTAACTTCGACGTTATCCAGCAAACGGGTTTTACCCAGACGTGCCGCAGCCAAAATCACCAGATCTCGCTGCCCGCCGCTTGCAGGTTGCAAATCAGACTGGTTGCGTATCGCCACATAATCCACAGACCATCCCCTGTCAGACAGTGCCTTAACGGCCTGCTGCTGCAATAAGGTAAAGTCGCAATCCCCCTGCAACAGGTCCTGACGCATGGTTTGCAAGGTCCGGGACAGGAAGACGGCCTCGTTGCGCTCGGCGTCAGTCAGATACTGGTTGCGGGAACTCAGTGCAAGACCATCTTTTGCCCGCACCGTTTCACCGCCAATAATACCCACAGGCAGATTAAGCTGGGTTACCAATTGCCGTATGATGTGCAGTTGCTGGTAATCTTTCTTGCCGAACAGCGCGGTTTGCGGCTGCACGATGTTCAGCAGCTTCAGCACCACTGTCGCCATGCCACGAAAATGCCCGGGACGGGCCGCGCCACACAATTCATTGGCTACCGGCGGCGGCTCGACAAACACGGTCTGCGGCACCGGGTACATCTCACTGACAGAAGGCGCAAACACCACATCCACCAGGCCCTGCAACTTCGCGCAATCGGCATCAAGCGTGCGCGGATACTGGTCGAAATCCTCGTTCGGCCCGAACTGCAAGGGATTGACAAAGATACTCGCCACCACGCAATCGCCGTGCTCCCGAGCAAGGCGCATCAGATTAAGATGGCCCTCATGCAGGTTGCCCATGGTCGGCACAAAGGCGATGGCGCGTTCACAGCCAAGGCGCGCGCGCAACTGGGCCACAGTCGAAATAATCTGCATCAGAATCCGTGCTCCTGCATTGGGAAATTACCGTTTTTTACCTCGGCGACATACAGGCTCACCGCGTCGCTGATGGAAGCCGCACCCTGCATGTAATTCTTCACGAAGCGCGCCTTCTTGCCCGGATAGATGTCCAGCATGTCGTACAGCACCAGCACCTGGCCGGAACAGGACGCGCCCGCACCGATACCGATCGTCGGGATAGTCAGTTGCGCGGTCACTTCAGCCGCCAGCAAGGCAGGAACCATTTCCAGCACAACCATACCCGCCCCGGCCTGCTCGAGCGCCACCGCATCTTCCAGCAACTGCTGTGCTGCAGCAGATTCCCTGCCCTGCACGCGATATCCGCCCAATTGATGCACCGATTGCGGCGTGAGACCAATGTGTGCACAAACCGGAATGCCGCGCGAGGTCAGAAAACGCACGGTGCCTGTCATTGCCGAACCGCCTTCCAGCTTGACCATCTGCGCACCCGCCGCCATCAATCGGGCAGCATGCTCAAAGGTTTTTTCCGGACTGACTTGGGAGGTGCCGAACGGCATGTCGCTGATGATGAATGCCTGCTTTGCACCGCGCGCCACGCACGCAGTGTGATAAACCATGTCATCCAGTGTGACAGGCAAGGTGGAATCATGCCCCTGCAACACCATCCCTAACGAATCGCCCACCAGCAGCACATCCACGCCCTGCGCTTCGAGCAGGGCGGCGAAACTCGCGTCATAACAGGTCAGCATGGCGATTTTCTCGCTACGACTGTGCATGGCATTCAGCGCGGTCAACGTAGTACGCATGTTTTAATAATGAACAATGGATAATGGATAAATGACAGTGGATAAATGACAATGGATATTTGGTAGCTGATGACAATCATCAATCGTCAATTATCAATTAAGTACCTGGTCTGCCAGTTTTTCCAGCACCTGATCCAGACATCCCTGCATGGCGCGCTCCGCCGAACCCACGTCAGGGATGGCACAGTCCGGCGCGATCTCCAGCAACGGCAGCAAAACGAACGCACGCAGATGCATCTGTGGATGTGGAATCGTCAGACCCGGCTCATGTATCCGCAAGTCATCGTACAACAACACATCCAGATCCAGCGTGCGCGGCGCATTATGAAAAGCCCGCTCCCGGCCGTGACGCTGTTCGATATTCAGCAAGGCGGCGAGCAAGGCTTGCGGCGTTAAACTGGTCTCGATCTTGGCCACCGCATTGACGAAATCGGGCTGATCAAGAAAACCGACCGGTGCGCTGCGATACATTGATGAACACGCCAGCAGGCGCGTGCCGGGCAACCGATCGATATCCGCCAGGGCAAGCCGCAACTGTTCGCTCGACTCGCCCAGATTGCTGCCCAGCGCTATAAAACCGACGTGCAGCGTCACTCAGGCACCCGGCCATCAGTACCTTGGCCGGCAGATTCACTCGCTACGGCCGGTTTTTTGCGCGGCTTGCGGCGACGTTTTTTAGCACCCGTGCCCAACGCTTCCGGCCGCAGCATTTCCTGACGGCGTGCCTCAGACGCATCCTGAAATTCATCCCACCAGAGCCCCAGCTCGTTATCCACTTCATTGCTCGCACAACGCAGCAGTAAAAAGTCGAAGCCGGCACGGAAACGCGGCTGCTCCAGCAAACGGTACGGACGCTGTCCTGCACGCTGATCGAAGCGCTGCTGCAACAACCAGATTTCCTTCATCACCGCATCGTGACGGTGCGGAATGGCCAGCTTTTTCTTCTGACGCGCCAACACCTCATCCATGGCGATGTACATCGCGCCGACCGGACGTTCCCCTTGGGCTACCAGCTGATTCCAGGCGGCCAGCACCTCATGCCATAGCAAGGCTGCAAACAAAAAGGCAGGGGATACCGACTTTTCCTGACTGAGTCGCTCATCGGTATTTTTCAGCGCCAGCATGATGAATTTCTCGCCCGTCGGCTGCTCCATGATCACATCCAGCAACGGCAGCAGACCATGATGCAACTCCATCTTGCGCAACTGCTGTATGCACTCGACCGAATGCCCGGACAACAGCATCTTCAGCACCTCATCGAGCATGCGTGCCTCAGGCACGTTATCCAGCAGCGACTTCATCTGTGCAATCGGTGCTGCGGTCGCCGCATCCAGATGGATGCCCAGCTTGGCCGACAGCCGCACCGCGCGCAACATGCGTACCGGATCTTCACGGTAGCGCACCAGCGGGTCGCCTATGATACGCAACACACCATCCCGGGTATCCTGATAACCCCGGTGATAATCATAGATTTCCTGAGTCGTAGGGTCGTAAAACAAGGCGTTGGCGGTGAAGTCGCGCCGCGCTGCATCCTGCTCCTGATCGCCGAATTCATTGTCGCGCAATAACCTGCCATGTTCGTCGGTTTGTGCATCCTCTGTTTCGATCATGCAGCGGAAGGTGGCGACCTCGACCAGTTCTTCGCCAAACATCACATGCACCAGACGGAAACGCCGGCCGATGATGCGTGAACGCCTGAACACGCGTTTGACTTCTTCAGGCGTGGCATCCGTTGCCACATCGAAATCCTTCGGAACCTTGTTCAGCAGCAGGTCGCGCACCGCACCGCCCACCACATAAGCCTTGAAACCTGCGGCCTGCAGGCCATCTGTCACGCGTTTTGCGCCGTAGCTGATCTGCTCGCGTGGAACGCCGTGCACGGCGAATGGAATTACCTGCGCGCGGCCGACCGTTTTGACTTTAGCCGACCTGCGGAAAACGCGTTTGAGAAATTTTTTGATCATTGATTCTTATAACCCCAGCTGCCCACGCGGAGGCGCGGAGACATTAATAAATTTAAGGTGAAGCTGTTAATTCTGCCGGCTCCCGTTTGCTATTCGCATATTGAAAAGCAACATTTTGATTTTACTATGCATTCTCCGTATCTCCGCGTGAGACTTGCTTTGCCAGGTTGAATTAAACTGGGCGCCTACTTCAGATTCAGCACATCCTGCATGTCGTACATACCCGCCGGATTGGCTGCCAGATAGCGCGCGGCACGCAGCGCACCCAGTGCAAAAGTAGCTCTGCTGCTGGCTTTATGGGTGATTTCGATGCGCTCGCCGATACCCGCATACAGCACGGTATGGTCGCCTACGATGTCGCCGCCGCGCACGGTGGCAAAGCCGATCGTGGAAGGATCGCGCTCGCCCGTCACACCTTCGCGACCATAAACGGCGCATTCCGCCAGATCGCGCCCCAGTGTACGCGCAACCACTTCGCCCAGACCCAATGCGGTACCGGATGGGGCATCCACTTTATGCCTGTGGTGCGCCTCGATGATCTCGATGTCGTAACCTTCGGACAAGACGCGCGACGCCGTTTCCAGCAGCTTGAACACCAGATTCACACCTACGCTCATATTGGGGGCGAACACGATGCCGACATCCTGTGCCGCCGCACCCAGTTGCGCCTTTTGCTGCGCGTTAAAACCCGTGGTGCCTATCACCATGTTCACACCCAGTTTGCGGCAAACTTCCAGGTGAAGCAGCGTGCCTTCCGGACGGGTGAAGTCGATCAGCACATCGGCGCCTTGCAGTGCGGCTTCCACATCGGCGCTGATTTTCACGCCGCAGGCCCTGCCCGCCAATTCTCCGGCATCGCGTCCCAACATCTCACTGCCGGCGTGTTCCAGCGCCGCATGCAATACCAGATCATCGGCCTGCGCAACACATTCCAGTAATACCTTGCCCATCCGCCCGCTACTGCCGGCAATGGCGATTTTAATTTTGTTCATTTATTTAACCCTTTTTAATCCGCTGATTAAACAGATTCACACAGATTAAAAATTACAATGTAAATTACCAGGCCAGCACATGAGTCCTGGCTCCAACCTCATGTTTAATCCCGGATAATCTGCGTAATCTGCGGAAAACTGTTTTGGTTATTTGTCTTCCGGCGCTATAGGTGCGTCCTTCACATGCAGGCCGCTGTCATCGATGCGCGCCAGATTGTCGCCCTCAAAATACAGCGTCAGGCGTTGCTGCTCGATTAGTTCACGGCCGTGCTCCAAACGATACACATAATCCCAGCGGTTGCCGTGAAATACATCGCTGATCATGGGCGTACCCAGCGCATAACGCACTTGTGCGCGCGACATGCCAAGCTTAATCTTGTCGCGCATTTCCGCTGTCACGAAATTCCCCTGACGGATGTCCATTTTATAGGGTGCCAGCGAAGGTACAGCGCTGCATGAGGCCAGCAACAGGGATAACACAATTATTTTAAAGCGCATGGTTTTCAGTCTCGTAATTTCAAAAATCTGCCGCATGATACCTCAAGCCGCCACGCCCAGCATCTCCGCCGCATGTCGGCGGGTGGTATCGGTAATGGTCACGCCGCCCAGCATGCGTGCGATTTCTTCGATACGCTGAGCTTCTTCGAGCACCTCAATGCTGCTCAGCGTAATGCCGTCTGTCACCGCCTTGCTCACTTGCCACTGCCAGTCAGCCATCGCAGCCACTTGCGGCAGATGGGTGACGCACAACACCTGATAATCCCGCCCCAACTGTTTGAGCAGAAGACCTACGATTTCGGCTACGCGCCCGCCGATACCGCTGTCCACCTCATCGAAAATCAGCGTAGGGACCGAGGCTATCTGACTCGTGGCAACCTGCATCGCCAGGCTGATGCGCGACAATTCACCCCCCGAGGCTACCTTCGCCAGACTGCGTGTCGGCACCCCCGGATTGGCGGCAACCTGAAACTCAATCGCCTCCAGCCCATGCGCATTGCCCTCAGCCAATGGCAACAACGCCACGCCAAAGCTGCCGCCCTGCATCGCCAGCTTCTGCATCGCGGCGGTAATTTGTTGCGAAAGCTTATCTGCGGCCAGCTGCCTGCCACTGCTCAACGACTTGGCGCTATCCAGATAGCGTTGCTGCGCGGCTTTTTCCTGTAACGCAGCAGCGGCCAGATCGATGTCACCGCCCAATTCAGCCAATCGCATCACGATCTGCTGCTGCACTTCACCCAGACGTTCCGGCTGGACTCGATACTTGCGCGAAATATCCATAACATATTGAATACGCTGTTCTTTTTCAACAAGCTGCTGAGGGTCCGCATCCAGACGCTGCTGATAATGACGCAAGCTGTACACCGCCTCCTGCAATTCCGCCTGCGCTGACTCCAGCAGACGCAGCGGCTCTCCCAGACTTGCATCATGCACGATACCATCCCGCAGACGGGTCATCAGACCATTGATCTGCGCCAGACAGGCGGAATCAGACTCGCTCAGCATTTCAATGCCAATCGCTGCGGTCTCCAGCAAACTCGCTGCATTAGCCAGACGCGAGTAGTCCGCCTGCAATGTCTCCCAGTCTGCCGCATTGAACGCCAACGCCTCCAGCTCGCCACGCTGAAACAACAGCAACTCGCGCTCGGCAGCGATTGCCTGTGAATTTTCGCTCAGATCGATCCGAAGGCGCACCAATGCCTGCCATTCGCGAAAGTTTGCCGCAACTTCTGCGGCATTTATTTGTAAACCGGCGTAATCATCCAGCAACACGCGTTGCGCTTCAGGACGCAGCAAGGATTGGTGAGCATGCTGACCGTGAATATTGAGTAACTGCTCGCCCACTTCGCGCATCTGCTGCAAGGTGGCGCTGCGCCCGTTGATAAAGCCGCGCGAACGTCCACCCGCATCCAGCAGGCGTCGCATCAGACACACGCCCTCATCCCCTTCCAGCTCTTGCGTCTTCAGCCAGTCTTGCAAATGCGGCTGCGCGCCAACGTCAAACTCCGCCGTAATTTCGGCGCGCTCGCAACCGTTACGCACCATGGTTGCATCGCCCCGTTCGCCGAGTGCCAGCAGCAACGCGTCGATCAGAATGGATTTTCCGGCACCTGTCTCGCCGGTCAGCGCGGTAAACCCGGCACGAAATTCCAATTCCAGGCTTGATACAATGACAAAATCTCGGATGCTTAAAAATTTCAGCATTTATATTTGATTCAGGAAGTTAGAGGGCTTGATTCCAAAGCAACTTTTCACGCAGCGTATGGTAATAGCTATGTCCCACCGGATGCAGCAGATGGGCGTGATCGGGATGGCGTGTGACGATAATCTTGTCGTGCAACTGCATATCGAAATTAGTATGACTATCCAGACGCACCCGAATATCGCCGGTGCGATGCATCAAAATTTCCAGCACCGATGAACTATTCACCACAATCGGTCGATTGCTCAGGGTATGCGGGCAGATCGGCACCAGTTCCAGCACATCCAGGCCCGGATGCAGGATAGGCCCGCCCGCCGACATCGCGTAAGCCGTCGAGCCGGTAGGCGTGGAGACGATCAAGCCGTCTGCACGCTGATTGTATAAATACTGGCCATCGATGCGCACCTCGAATTCGACCATGCTGCTGATATTGCTGCGATGCACCACCACTTCGTTGAAGGCCAGGCCGCTGAACACCTCCTCCTCGCCCCTCAACACCTGCACCGACAACAACAAGCGTCGCTCGGTGATGAACTTTCCATCGAGCATCGCGGCGATGCTCTCCAGCATATTTTCCAGCGTAAGATCGGTAAGAAACCCCAGCCGCCCCTGATTCACCCCGATCAGCGGCACATGATGCGGCGAGAAGGTGCGCGCGATGTTCAGCATCGTGCCGTCACCGCCGATCACGATCGCCAGGTCAGCCACCGCCGCCATTTCCTCCAGCGTCATCGCGGGATAAGGATTATCTTTGAGATGCTCGGCGGTCAGGCTGTCCACCACCACATGCAAACCTCGGGCCGTCAAAAATTCCGCCAAACGCAACAAGGGTGCTGCCACTTCGGGCGACTTGTGCTTACCGATCAGGGCAACGTTTTTGCAGGAAAATTTCATGGGCGTGATTAAACCACATCGAACAGACAATGACAAAGCCCAGATGCAGGATATGGGATACAGAAAACCCAAAGTGGTTTGCCGACCCTGCTTAATCCTTCACTGATATAACAACTCAATTCCTGCTAAGCGATAAATCACTTGTAGTCATTGATCAGAAACAGGAGCTGTAGCTCCGTTGTTTCGTGGGAATGCCCTTGCGGCATGCATCCTGCCTTTTACTCTTCCAACGCCATTTCCAGTTCCAGCCAACTCTCCTCCAGCTCATCGACTTTTGCCTGCACAATTTCGCGCCGGGCATTGAGCTTCGCTATGAAATCGCCGCTGCAATCGCTGTAGGTAGCCGGATCGCCTAGCTGACGGTTGATCTCGGTCAGCTCGGTTTGCGCCTTGTTCAACTCGGCCTCCAGCTTGTTCCGCTTCGATTGCAGCGCTTTTTTGTTCGGCTTAGGCAGCACGGGTTGAGATAGCTTTTCGGGTTTGGCTTGCACAGTTTCACGCGGGCGGCGTGATTCTATCCAGCTCTTGTAGTCTTCCAGATCGCCGTCAAACAAGCGGGCTTCACCGTCGGCCACCAGCCACAATTCATCCGCCACCGCACGAATCAGGCTACGGTCATGGGAGACGATCACCACCGCGCCCTGGTATTCTTCCAGCGCCAGCGTGAGCGCATCGCGCATATCCAGATCGAGGTGGTTGGTGGGTTCGTCGAGCAGCAGCAGATGGGGCTTTTGCCAGGCCAACAAGGCGAGCGCCAGCCGGCTTTTTTCGCCGCCGGAAAAGCTTGCCACCGGTCTGTCCTCACTGTTGCCGGCCAGACCGAAGCGACCGAGAAAGGTGCGCAGTGCCAAGGTCGTTTCCTTGGGCGCTATCCGCTCCATATGCTGCAGCGGGGTGGCATTACTGTCGAGGTTTTCCAGCTGATGCTGGGCGAAGTAACCGATGCGGATGTCCGGCGTGATGTCCAGACGGCCAGAGGTGGGCTGAAGTTCGCCCACCAGCAGTTTGATCAGTGTAGATTTACCGGCACCGTTCGGCCCCAGCAAGGCGATGCGCGCACCGGCGCGCAGCACCATATTGACGTTCTGGAACAGTTTTTTCTCGCCATAGGCGAAACCCATGCCATCCAGTCGCATCAGCAGATCGGGACTGCGTTCGGGCGCTTCGATCTCAAGCTCAAAATGACCATCTGTGACATGAACGGCGGCGATGCGCGTGAGTCGCTCCAGCGCCTTGACGCGGCTTTGCGCCTGACGGGCCTTGGTGGCCTGTGCCCGAAAGCGGCGAACAAAGTCTTCGAGATGCGCGATTTTTGCCTGTTGAGCCTGAAATGCCTGATTTTGTTGAGCAATTTTCTCGGCACGGGCACGCTCGAAATCATCGTAGTCACCTGCATAGCTGTCGATGACGCAATCGTGGACGTGCGCGATGCGGTTGACGGTGGCATTGAGAAACTCCCTGTCATGCGAGACCAGCAATATGCTGCCGGGGTAGCGTGCCAGATACTGTTCAAGCCAGAGGATCGCTTCCAGATCGAGGTGGTTGGTGGGTTCATCGAGCAGCAGCAAATCGGCCCGGTGCATCAGTGCCCGTGCCAGATTGAGGCGCATGCGCCAACCGCCTGAGAAACTGGCAACCTGTCGTTCCAGACCGTCAGTATCGAAGCCCAGTCCGCTCAGCAGTTGCGCGGCACGTGCCTTCGCACCGTAACCGTCAATCGCCTCGAAGTGCTGCTGCGCTTCAAACCACGCCGTGTCATGCGTCGCCTGCGCCAGAATTTTCTCCAGGATGCGCAACTGGACATCGCCGTCGAGCACGAATTCCATCGCCGTCTGGTCGGAGTTGGCGATTTCCTGCTCGACATAGGCCAGCGTCTTGCCGCTTTGCAGCGAGACTTCGCCGCTTTCAGGCTGGAGTTCTCCGCGTATCAGGCGGAACAGGGTGGATTTACCGCAACCGTTTTTGCCAACCAGTCCGATGCGCTGATTGGCGAACGCCTGCAAATTCGCCTGCTGGAACAGCGGTGCGCCGCCCTGCAGATAGGTCATGTTTAGTATATTGAGCATGGCAATATGATAGCAGAGGGGCCCTGCCTGCCCGACTCAAATTGCTCACGTTGATCCCAGCCGCACATAACGAACAACCGACAGCTCGCCTGACATTGCTAGCAACCAATTGAATTTATTTATGTAATTGCTATATAAGCCGATTCGACAGCAGACCATTCGGCCAGTCTACACTGCGAAATCTGTCCTGAACTTAACAGGCTGTTGCCTCCCCGGCACATATGACAGATACCGGGGCAAGACACACAGTTTAACTTCGACTAACGGGAATAGTACTGTTCGATGTAGCAGGCGCCCCCTGTCCAGGCGCGGCCGGACCCGATCGGCTTGGCAAAGCTTGTTGAACTGCATTCAATATTTCAGCAGTCTGACCCGGGGCTGCCGTTACCGCTGCATTCGTGATCGCATCCACCTGATCCGGGGCGGCAATTACCGCTGCCGTTGTTATAGCGACCGCCTGATCTGGTGCCGCCGTGATCGCAGCAGCCGTGATCGCAGCCGCCTGATCAGGAGCTGTCGTTACCGCAGCAGTCGTGATCTCGGCGGCCTGATCTGGTGCGGCATTGACCGCTGCTGTTGTTACGGAAACTGCGGCTTGCGGCGCAAAACTGATGATACCGACGGTTACGACAGATGGCTGAATTCCGACCAGAATCATGGCTTGAGCCAAATCCGCCGGCGTTACCCCCGGAAACTTGGCGCTAATAGCCTGAGCTATCGCAGTCAATGCCTGTGCGGTCGGTGGAGGAGGAGCTGTACCCGCAACAGGAGTTGGAGCAGGATTGTTGGATGGAATCGGGGTGGACTGTGTTTGCAGAAAAGTGGTTTGCGGCACAGAAGTTAACACGGGGGTTGCCGAAGGCGAAGCCACTAAACCGGTCTGCCCTGCATTGAACTGCCTCGCACTGTTTGCCGTTTGCATGCTCACCGAACCTTGAGTCACCTGCCCCAGCATGGCCTCGATTTCTGCCTGCAATTCCACCATAAAGTCGGTGCCGCGTATCCCTATGGTCGCATTCGGTGTCGACAATTTAAAAGCTTGCTTGTTACGCTCACCAATCAGCCCGGTAACGGCACGCAAGCCGCCTTTCAATAATGAAAAGAAAATATTGCTGTTCTCGACGCGTTCAGCATTGTATTGATATTTATTTATCCGGAAAGAAGAATTGGACCTGAGAACAATTAACTGCCCGTCTTCGAATTTCAGCACGGCGCGGCTCCTCTCCCCTGTCGTGACCGTCGTATTGTCCTCCAGCGGCATACTGTTCGTTGCCGGCAGGGGAACGCCGCCCGCCACCGCCACCTTCACATCCCCGGCATACTCATAGATATACCCGCCCCTGGCCCATGCAGATGATGTTGCAGCTAATAAAATCATCAGGACCGATAATTTCAATGTGTTCATTTCATGCCCTCCACCAATCACCGGCCTTAAGCCATGAGCTCAGCGAAAATTAGAAACCACAAATCAGGGGCCGACTCGGATTATCAAGGCAATATGCAGTCATTACACAGCAGGGTCAGACCTGTTTCGCACCAAATCTCTAGCTCGGACCCTACCCCTACACAGAGCAACGGTCAATATGTATTTTGACTATATAAATACGATGCACGAATCGGCATTACCGGGCATAGCCCGCCCCTCAATTATTACTTCCATCGCGCCATGCACCACGCCTGCCTTATGAATTTAGAGCGCAAGACCGCAAGGGTCTGGTGAAACAACTCAATTCTTGCTAATAGCAAAAGCTATTGCAATCATTGATTCCCCGCACAACTAAGGAGCTACGCCCCAAGTTGTTGCGTGAAAGTCCAGGCCACGATCCGGCTCTTCTTCTGCCCCTGCGCCATCTCGATTGTTCTGTAATCTGTCACAGCCGCCTTTTTCAGCGCGCGATAAACACCAGGCAGGCTGGCAGACTTGGAAATCAGCGTGGTGAACCACAGGCTGCGAACCCCCACGCTCTCTTCTATCATGCGGCACACGAAAGCCTCCTCGCCGCCATGACACCACAGCTCCGCGCCCTGCCCGCCGAAATTCAGCGCAGGTTTTTTGGCGGCATCACGGCCTAAATTCTTCCATTTGCGCTGCGTGCCTTCATTGGCTTCAGCCAGCGACGAGTGAAAAGGCGGATTACACATGGTGAAATCGAACGCCTCATCCGGCCGCACTACGCCATTAAATATGGCCTGCCGTGACGGCTGCAAACGCAACTCGATTACACCGTTCAATACAGGGTTTGCATCCAGGATGCGTTGCGCGTTGGCTATGGCCTGCGGATCGATGTCGCTGCCGACAAACTGCCAGCCATAAGAACGATGGCCGATCAGCGGATAGATACAGTTCGCGCCTGTGCCGATATCGAGCGCCCGTATCGATGCACCGGCAGGTACAACACCGCCATTGCTCCCGGCCAGCAAATCGGCCAGATAATGCAGATAATCAGCACGGCCCGGGATGGGCGGGCAAAGATACTGCGCCGGTATATCCCATCCGTTAATGCCGTAGCTATCGATTAACAACGCACGGTTAAGTGCCCTGACGGCAGCCGGATCGGCGAAATCGATGGACTCATCGCCATAGGCATTGGGCGACACAAATGCCGCCAGCTCGGGACTGGCTGCGATGAGCCGCTTGAAGTCATAGCGGCCGCGATGCGGATTGCGCGGATGCAAACTGACTTTTTCGGCAGGTGCCGCACGCCCCTTCGCGGCAGCAGGTGATTTATTTTTCATGCGACATTATCCCATCTAAATGTTGCACGGTCATATCGGGCCTGTATCCGATGTTTGACATTTCCATGTCCACACCCTATAAACACACGCTTTACAGGCGCGGTCAGCAGATGAACACAGACGATACAAGCGATAGCCCTGTTATTACCTGCGCCACGTGCAAGGCCTGCTGCTGCCGGCTGGAGGTGATGCTGATGGGCGACGATGACATACCAGTCGAATTAACAGAACAGGATCAGTGGGGCGGATGGGTCATGGCGCGTCTGGACGACGGCTGGTGCGCGGCATTGGACAGAAAAACCATGCTGTGCACGATTTACGAGATACGCCCGATGATCTGCGGCGAATATCAGGCGGGCGACAGCGACTGCCTCCAGCAACGACTGCTGTATCACATTGACTGAATTACATGGGACTCAATAACGCGACTAGCCCTGCCCCCGGAAAAACGAATCAAGTCTCCCCCAATACTTCCAGTTGATTTTGTAACCACCTAACGTGGTTTTTTCTGCGATTGATGCAGGACTCGAATAATTCTTGCCGCAGTGGGGGTTAACCTGTAGAGGATAACAAATGGATATTGACTGACAACAAGTTGCCGGTAGGGGGCGGTTTCAAGCTTGCGGCCTATCTCCGGCTGTTCAGCAATTTGCAGGATAGTTTTGCCGATTTCACTGCCGATCTGGGCGGTAACAGCGGCTCCCGCTGTTTCGATGTAGTACTCGGCAATACGCCTCAGATCGCGGCGAGCCGATGCAAGATATTCAAGCCGCTTTCTTCGCATCGCGTTCTATCACACGCTCAAACTCACCCATTACCTGCTCGTGCGTCGAGGTGGGTTTTCCTTCACTGTAGGCTTCGCCCGCCTGCGCTTCGGCGATCAACCAGGCCTGATACGCATCCTTGGCACGGGACTCCAGTTCCTTTACGGCGTCTATTTTCTTCATGGCAACATTCCACTTTTCAACAGACCTTATTCTACACAAATCCCGATCAGGAGGAGATTAGCTGGCAGGCTGTCCTAGCTCATACCAACAAATCATTTATGGGCCTACCTTCAAACCCGTAATCTCAAGCCCGCTTCGATCTTCCAACATTATAGTGTTGCCAGTAATCGACGCACTTCTGCCTCCTTCTCGCCAACTGGCGACCATGATCGAAATCATGACCCTGGCCTATGCTGGACACCAGCGCAGTCGCGCTGACAGCTCCGATGCCGGGCAGTTGCATCAGGCGTCGGCAGCGTACGTCTTCCCGTGCGATCTCGGCAATGGCATGGTCGTATTCGTGGATGCGCTCGTCCAGCCGGTCAGCATGTGCCAGCATGTCGCCCACGCAACGGTTGGCCCAGCCGGGCAAGTCTTCCAGATGGGCGCCGATCTCGTGGCGCAACCGTTCGACTTTTGCGGCAGGACGATGCCGAATTCGGCGATCAAACCGCGTATCCGGTTGTATAGGGCCGTGCGTTCTTCGACGAAACCTTGCCGGGTACGGTGCAGGGTAAGCGTGGCTTGCTGGTGTTCGTCCTTGATCGGCACGAAGCGCATCTGCGGGCGGGTGACGGCTTCGCAGATCGCGGCGGCATCCGCCGCATCGTTCTTGCCACGTTTACCGCTCATCCGGTACGGAGTAACGAATTTAGGCGCGATCAGTCGCACGGTGTGACCGTGCTGTCGGAACAGCCGTGCCCAGTGATGCGCGCCAGTGCACGCTTCCATGCCAATCAGGCACGGCGGCAGATTGGCGATCAACGGCAACAATTGGTCGCGCGGGACTTTCGGCTTGACCAGTTCAGGCTTGCCAGCCTCGTTCACCCCATGCACGGCAAAAATATTCTTGGCGAGATCGATACCCACGGTGATAATGCTCATGACTTTTCCCCTCCTGACGGTTTAGATGAAAACGACACTTTCCATCTTGGCACTTTTGAGGCCGTTTGCGGCAACTTCACCGCACCTTCGGGACGGGGAAGTCCCTTTCATTCGTTAGCGATTGCGAAAGACAATCCTGTTAGTTCCCTCGGGAAGAGTCGCGTCGAAGAATACCCAAAAAACCGCGCATTGGTTGGTGGATAACAGTTCGTAAGTCTCTCGGGACTCGTGCATCAGCTGATCGCGGCGTTTTTCGACATTACTACATGGCGCAACTTGCCACTTGAGATCTCCAGCCATTCCGTCGAATTGACGCGTGGGCTCATTTATGTGGCATATGCTGCCTTGCTTGAGTTCGTATAGACCTGTGCCGACTTTATCGCACTCAGGGGGAAGGTGGCCTGCAAACTGCCTTCCGTCGGGCGGCAAGTCATGCCTGCCCTCTAAAATATCTAGCATCACGACCCCAGATTTGACCTCGATTACCGCGCAGCCAGGGGCTCTTAGCTGTGTGAGTGCAAGACTTCCTTTAGCGAAATACCACCCAGGCGACTTGCCGTCACATGGGACGACTCGGCCGCTTGGTAGGTTGTTCACAAAAAAGTTGATCTTGGTCAATTTTCCCATGACGGCGTTGTCCAGCCGGCAAAGGTGCGGAGCCTGCAAATAAGCGCCTAGCCTCCCTCCGTTGTGACGCTTAAACTTACACGCTGATGCCGCTGGTGCACTTGATAGTGCGGGTTGCGTTGCAGTCGTACTGGTCACGCCTTTACTGCTCCCTCCTTGCGACGTAGGAGGTAGGTTGGAAACGTCATGGGTGGATCGGTTCCACTGCTCCATTAGCAGCGTAACGAGAGTCGAGGAGGAGGGCAATAAAAACGTTAAGCTAGCAAGAGAGACCACTACGAGGAGCACGCGAAGCGCCCAGTGAAGGATACGTCTCAAGAAGGCGCGGACGGGGGCCTGATGCTCGACAGCGCGTTCAACATCTTCGGCTTTGGCCGAATAGAATTGCCATACTGCAATGACGAGAACGGCCAAATAGATCGCGGCGGCGAGCCAATACCGGAGAATCGCCAAAGCTATTGCTGGGGCAAGTAGCAGCGCGAATAGACGTAGCGACCATATGAGAAGCATGGTATCCGTCCTACCATCCCATCTGTTCAGGTGAACCAGTTTATGCAGCAGGTTTGATCGGCAGGAGTTCGTCGATGCGCCGCATGGTCCAGACGGGCAGTTTTTCCAGCGTGTCTTTGAGCCAGGC